>NZ_FUKR01000080.1 GCF_900163835.1 Mycetocola reblochoni REB411
CCCCCGCCAACACCCCCGCCCCCGGGCCGACGGGCTCGATCCTGCACCAGCCCGTCGCGGTCTGGGCGATCGCCTTCGCCTGTGCGGTGTCGTTCATGGGAATCGGCCTCGTCGACCCGATCCTGCCCGCCATCAGCCACGAGCTCGATGCGACGCCCGGACAGACGATGCTGCTCTTCACGAGCTACCTGTTCATCACCGGCCTGGCGATGTTCTTCACCGGCTGGGTGTCCTCCCGGATCGGGACCCGTCGAACCCTGCTCGTCGGCCTCGCGCTGATCGTGCTGTTCGCCTGCCTCGCGGGGCTCTCCGGCAGCGTGGGCGAGATCATCGGCTACCGCGCGGGCTGGGGCCTGGGCAACGCCCTGTTCATCTCGACGGCACTCGCGGCCATCGTCGGCGCCGCGTCGGGCGGCAGCGGCCAGGCGGTGATCCTCTACGAGGCGGCGCTCGGCGTCGGCATGGCGGTCGGACCACTGCTCGGAGGCGTGCTCGGTTCCCTCTCGTGGCGCGGCCCGTTCTTCGGCACGGCCGCGCTCATGCTCGTCGGCTTCGTCGCGATCCTCGTCCTGCTGCGGGATCGTCGCGGCGCGGCACCGGCCGATCGCGCCACCGGCGCCCCGGTCGACCACGTGTCGCTGCTCGCGGGCTTCCGCGCCCTGCGCGACCCCGCCCTGCGGACGCTGGCGCTGACCGCGCTCTTCTACAACTTCGCCTTCTTCACCCTGCTGGCCTACAGCCCGTACCCGCTCGAGGCGGCGGCCGCGCGGGCGGGCACGGAGTTCGGGGCCCACGAGCTCGGGCTGGTCTTCTTTGGCTGGGGCCTGGCGCTGGCGGTGACGAGCGTGCTCGTCGCACCGGTCCTGACCCGGCGCCTCGGCCTGCGGCCCGTGCTGTTCGGCATGCTCGCCCTGCTGACGGCGGGGATGGCGGTCCTCGCGGTCGGAACAGGGTCCGTCGCGGTGCTGACCACGACGATCATCGTGTGCGGACTGTTCCTCGGCGTTCTCAACACCGCGCTGACGGAGACCGTGATGGAGGCGACCGAGCTGCCGCGCTCCGTGGCCTCGTCGACGTACAGCGGGGTCCGCTTCATCGGCGGAGCGGTCGCGCCCGCGGTCGCCGGGGGCATCGCCGACACCCTGGGCGCCGGTGCGCCCTACGGGGTCGCGGTGGGGGCCCTGCTCGTGTCGATGCTCGTGCTCTCGGCGGGCGGACGCCACCTGGCCGCCGTCGGTCACCGCCCGTCCGAGTCCGCGGTCGGAGAGGCCCAGGCCATCGCCCTCGGCGACGAGTGACCTTTGCCGGGGGCGGGGGCGTGTGCCGGTCGTCGGCCGTCGACCCCCTCCGCCCCCGGCAGCGAGCCCTCAGTCGTCCGTGACCTGGACCTCGACGTCGATGTTTCCCCTGGTCGCGTTCGAGTAGGGGCAGACCTGGTGCGCGGCGTCGGCGAGCTCGACGGCCGTCGCGTGGTCGAGCTCGGGGATGGTGACCTCGAGCAGCACCGCGAGCTGGAAGCCCCCGGAGCCGTTCGGCCCGATGGAAACCCGGGCGCCGACCGTGGAGTCGGTGACGTCGACCTTCTTGTCCCTGGCGACGGCGAGCAGCGCGGAGTGGAAGCAGGCCGCGTAGCCGGAGGCGAACAGCTGCTCGGGGTTGGTCGCCCCTCCGGCGCCGCCCATCTCCTTCGGGACGCGGACGTCGGTGTCGATCAGTCCGTCGGTGGTGGCGACGTGGCCGTTGCGCCCGTCGCCGGTGGCCAGTGCCTCGGCCGTGTACAGGGTGTCCATGAGCGGTCCTCTCCTCGCCCGGGTGCTCCGGGCGTCCGTGCTCGTCCCCGCGCGGCGAGGGTATCGGGGGCGGGGCGGGGACGGGTGGTCCCCCGGCTCAGCCTCCTCCTCGACCCTGGACGCACTCCGAGTGCTCCGAATGCTCCGAGTGCTCAGAGCACGCCGCGTGCCCGGCGCGGTCCGCGCCGTCGCGATGGCCCGCCCGCACGGGACCGGGTCATGCCCGGCTCGCCCCGAGTCCGTCACTGACCAGACGAAGAGCCGCGTCCACGGTCCCCGACACCTCTCCCCGCTCGGACTCGTCGACCTGCGCCCAGGCGAGGATCGCCGCGAACAGGGCGGAGAAGGTCACGGCCGCCCCGACGACGACGGAGAGATCGTCCTCCGGCCGCCCCAGCGCCCTCGCGATGGGGGCGCGCAGCAGCCGGGCCACCGCGTCGAGGCGGGGAGCGCCGTGCGCGCGCAGCGCGGGGTGCTTCGCGATCAGCCGCAACCTGGCCGCGCTCAGGGGCGCGGTCCGCTCGTCGAAGGCCACGTCCAGGGCCGCGACGAGATCGTGCCGAAGCGCACGCAGGCCGTCCCTTGGAGCCGTGGCGGCGAGGCCGTCCCTGACAGCACCGTCGAGGCGGGCCGCGATCGCGCTGTCGACGTCGTCGAAGCCGCCCCACACGAGCTCACCCTTCGAGGGGAAGAGCCGGAACAGGGTCCGACGGCTGATCCCGGCCGCCGCGGCGACGTCGTCCATGGTCGCCTCGTCGAAGCCCACCCTGGCGAACAGCTCGAGCGCGGTGCGCGCCACGCGGTCAGGGTTGGCCGTCGCCGGACGCCCACGGGGCCGACGTTCGGTCGCGCTGTTCTGCTGCACCGGCAGCCCTCCTTCTGGCACTGAGTGTTATAAATGGATCGAGGGTCACAGCCGACCCTCCGCACACCCCGATCAAGGACGGCAGACATGTCCGCACAGACACCCACCACCCGCTTCGACGGCTCGACCGTCATCGTAACCGGCGCCGGCTCCGGCATCGGCAGGGCCACCGCTCTGCGCCTGCTCGCCGAGGGAGCCACCGTCGTCGCCACCGACGTCATCGCCGACCGGCTCACCAGCCTGCGCGACGAGGCCGACAGCGACGCACTGCGAACCGTGCTCGGCGACGTAACCGCCACGGCCACCATCGACGAGATCCTCACGGCCGCCGACGGACGCGTCAGCGGCCTGGCCAACGTCGCAGGGATCATGGACGGCTTCCTGCCGCCGAGCGAGGTCGACGACGCCACCTGGGAGCGGCTGTTCAACGTCAACGTGACCGGGCCGATGAAGCTGACCCGGGCCGTTCTGCCCCTCATGATCGCCAGCGGATCGGGCGCGATCGTCAACGTCGCCTCCGAGGCCGCCCTGCGCGGCTCGGCTGCCGGCGCCGCGTACACGGCGTCGAAGCACGCCATCGCCGGCTACACCAAGAGCGTCGCCTTCTTCCACGGCCCACAGGGCATCCGCGCGAATGCCGTCGCGCCCGGCCCCGTCGCCACGAACATCGAGGCCCCGATGCTGTCCGAGTACGCCGCCGGACGGGTCGGCCCGATCCTGCAGACGACGATCCCCCGGCCCGCCGCGCCCGAGCAGCTGGCCGCGTCCATCGTCTGGCTGCTCAGCGACGACTCGAGCAACGTCAACGGAGTGGTGCTGCCGAACGACGGCGGCTGGTCCGCGGTCTGAGCGCCACCGCCGTCCCTCCCCCGTCGCCGCGCCCGGCGTAGAGTCGGTTGGTGCCGCGGGAACGCCGTGGCACCAACCGCAGCGGGAGAGGGAACGGCATGCGCATCATCATCGTCGGAGCGTCGGGCACCATCGGAACGGCCGTCACGGGGCTGCTCGCCGAACGCCACGAGGTGATCGGCGTCGGCCGGAGCACGACCCCCGCCGTCGATCTCGGCGACCCCGGCAGCGTCGCCGAGCTGTTCCGCTCCGTCGGCCCGGTCGACGGGGTGGTCGCCTGCACGGGCTCCGTGCCGTTCAAGCCCTGGGCCGAGCTGGACGAGGCCGACTACCGATCCGGCATCGACTCCAAGCTGATCGGCCAGATCACCCTGGCCCGGCACGCCGCGACCGCCCTGCGCGAGGGCGGCTCGATCACGCTCACCAGCGGCGTGCTCACCGCGGACCCCATCCCCACGGGCACGGCCGCGAGCGTGGCCAACGCGGGGATCGAGGCCTTCGTGCGAACCAGCGCGGGCGCGATCGGCCGCGGGATCCGGATCAACGCGATCAGCCCCGGCGTGCTCGTCGAGTCGCCGCAGTTCCACGACAGTTTCCCCGGCTTCGAGCCCGTGCCCGCGGCACGGGTCGCTCAGGCCTACCTGCGCTCCGTTGAGGGCATCGACACCGGGCGCATCCTCGCGGTCAACTGAGCGAGCCGGGCGCCGCGGGCTCCAGCTCCTCCGGGAGAAGCCAGGACACGAAACCCTCGTGCGCGCGGTTGTCGTCGAAGAGGTGACCGACGCGCTTGTAGTAGTGCAGCAGAATCGCGCGATCGGTCACCCGGACATCTAAGCTGCGAACCAACTGTGCCTCGATGCTCGCGGCCTCGGGCAGGTCACGCAGCCACACAATGACATACAGATTGCTCGTGCCGCCAGCCAGTCCAGCGCACAGCCTGGTCATCGACAGCTTCGCGATACTGGCCGCGGTGTCCTCCAGTCGTGCGGCGGGCACAACCATCCAGAGCGCCAAGGCATGCGGCCAGTGATTCTGCTCGAGCGACAGGTCGACGCGCTGCTGTATCCACCCGTTGCGCAGGAGCCTGTTGACGACCCTTCGCGCATGGCCGTCAGAGCTGCCGAGTGCCGTCGCCAGTTCGGCTGCTGAGGCCCGGCCGTTGCGCTCAAGCACCGGGAGAACGGCGCGCCACTGGGCCAGTGAGATCGGCTCCTCATTGCCCAGCTGCGCCTCGGTGGTGTCGAGGCCCCGCGCTCCGCCCGGCGCTCCGAGCGCCCGCCACCGTGACCCCTCACTGAACATCCGGCTGACGATCGACGAGCGGACACCGATGATGTCGGTTCCCCTGCCCAACTCGTTCTGCAGCAGACGGCGGAATTCGGTCATGTTGCGGGTGAGAACAGTCAGGACCAGGTCGCGGTCGCCGGTCAGGCCGGTCACCGTCACGATCCGTGGGCTTCGGCGCAGACTGGCCGCGACCTCATCCACGCTCCCCGGCCGGCAGCGCACCTCGACGATGGCGCAGAGCAGCCCCCAGGTGAAGCCTGGATAGCTCGCGATCCACGCCGCACCCTCATCTGTGATGGAGCGCCAGCGGCGACGGGCGGTGGGCGCGCTCGCCCCGAGCACCCGCGCGACGGATGCCCAGGGGGCCCGCGGTGAGTCCTGGAGGATGTTCACCAAGCGGAGGTCCGAATCGGACAGCCAGTGCGGATGGTCGGGGGTCACTTGGTTCATATCGAACAGATATACAAGTGTTGGAGCACTCAATCGACGGATGTGACCTGAACGAAACACAAAAGCGGAAAGCTCGCTGCAACCACGCAGGAGGGCTCAGGCCCACGAGCACACCGTCGGAGTTCACATGTCAGTTGAGCAACCAGTCCAGACGCTCGCCGAGGCACGCGGGGTCGGCGCACGCGTCCTGCGCGGGATCGAGCGCGCGGGCAACCGGCTGCCGCACCCGTTCTACCTCTTCCTCATCATCGCCGGACTCGTGGCGGTCGCGTCGGCCATCGCAGCGCTCCTCGGCGCATCCACCACCGACCCTGCCACCGGCGAACGCGTCGCCGTCACGAGCATTCTCTCCGGCGAGGGCGTCGCCTACGTCATCACCAGCGCGATCGAGAACTTCGTGACCTTCCCCCCACTCGGGCTCATCGTCACCGTCATGCTCGGCATCGGCGTCGCCGAACGACTCGGACTGCTCCAGGCGGCAATGCGCGGCGCGGTTCTGGCCGCCCCGGCCTGGTCGGTCACCTTCGTCGTCGTGCTCGTGAGCCTGATGGGCAACCTGGCCTCCGACTCCGCAATGGTGATCCTTCCGCCACTGGCCGCGGCCGCCTTCCTCGCCGCCGGACGGCACCCCCTGGCCGGCTTCGCCGCATCGTACGCGGCCGTCGTCGCAGGCTTCAGCGCGAACATCATCCCCGCGGGCACCGACGTCCTGCTGTCGGGTATCACCACGAGCGCAGCGCAGATCGTCGACCCCGAGGCGAGCATCTCCCCCATCGCGAACTACTACTTCATGGCGACATCCACCCTGCTGCTCGCGGTGGTTATCACGGTCGTCTGCCAGCGCTACGTAGAACCGCGACTGACCCCGTACACCGGGAGTGCCGCGGACGACAGTGCCGAGCCGCTCACCGCCGAGCAAAAGCGCGGCCTTCGCAACGCGGCGATCGCGACCGGGGTGTACCTCGCTCTTCTGGCGACGGCCGTGCTCATCCCCGGCTCCCCACTCCGGGGGGAAGACGGCGGGATCCTCCGGTCGCCGTTCATGACCGGGCTGCCGGTGTTCATCCTCTTCCTGTTCCTGATCGCCGGGATCACCTACGGCCGCAGCGCAGGAACGCTCACGTCTGCGCGAGACGTCCCGGAACAAATGACCGCGTCCATCCGCGAGATCGTGCCGTTCATCGTCGTGATCTTCACCGCCGCGCAGGCCATCGCGTGGTTCAACTGGTCAGGCATCGGCCTGCTGCTGGCGACCTCAGGCGCCGAGGTGATGAACGAGATGGGGCTTGGGGGCATCGGGGGTCTGCTGCTGTTCAGCCTGTTCGTCACGCTGCCGGCGCTCCTGCTCTCGAGCGGTTCAGCACTGTGGACGCTGCTCGCCCCCATCTTCGTGCCGATGTTCATGCTGGCGGGCGTCGACCCCGCCTACGTCCAGGCCGCATTCCGGATCACCGACTCGGCGACGAACCCGCTCGTCCCGATGAACCCGATGCTCCCCGTCGTCCTTGGCCTCATGCAGCGGTACGAGCCCAAGGCTGGCCTCGGAACGCTCTTCAGCCTGGTCATCCCGTTCACGCTCGTGATCTGGGGCGTCTGGCTGACGCAGTTCGTCGTCTGGGGCCTCTTCGGTCTGCCCGTCGGGCCCGGCCACAGCCTCATGCTCCCGTCATCCTGATTCCGTCACCCGCCGTTCCACCAGCAAGGAAGAAACAATGCATCAGCACACCCCGAACACGATCCCGTCGATCATCGAGCAGCTCACCGCCCTCGTGCCGGCGCGGATGCCGCAGCTCACCGAGGTGGCAGCCGATCTGCACGCACACCCGGAGATCCGGTTCACGGAGGTGCGAGCTGCTGCGCTGCTCAGCTCGGCGCTGGACGATGCCGGTTTTGCGGTCACGCGAGGGTTCGCCGGGCTTGACACCGCTTTCGTCGCTCGATGGTCGACTCCGGACGCCCAGCCAGGCGACACAACCATCGCCGTCTTCTGCGAGTACGACGCACTCGAAGAGATCGGTCATGCCTGCGGGCACAACATCATCGCAGCGGCGGGGTTGGGCGCCGGGCTTCTCATCATGGACTTCCTGACGGTCTCACCCGTCCCGGCGAACCTGATCGTCATCGGCAGCCCCGGCGAGGAGGGTGCGGCGGGGAAGGTGCCGATGATCGAGGCCGGCGTGCTCGACGGCGTCGACCTGGCCATCATGATCCACCCCGGACCCTCCAACTCGGTCGACGGGACCACGCTGTCCCGCGTCGCACTCGACATCGACTTCCACGGCAAGTCCAGCCACGCTGCGGCCGCCCCGGCACTCGGCCGCAACGCACTCGACGCCGCGACCCTGTCACTGACGGCTATCGGCCTGCTCCGCCAGCAGCTCACCGACGACGTACGCATCCACACCATCATCACCAACGGCGGGGACGCACCGAACATCATCCCCGAACACACCGCGATGCGCGCGTTCGTCCGCGCCGCCGACAGAGAACACCTGCTGAACGACGTACTTCCGCGCGTGCACGCGTGCTTCGAGGGCGCGGCCATCGCGACCGGCACCAGCGTGACTGCCATCGAGAACACGCCCCGCTACGACGCGCTCCGCTCGAACCCCGTGCTCGTGTCACTCGCAGAGGAGGCGTATCTGGCCGTCGGCCGCGAGATCAACCCCGACCCTGACGTGGCCGGCTCCACGGACATGGGCAACGTCAGCCAGCTGGTCCCGGCGATCCACCCGATCATCGAACTCGAGGCGGGCGTCGCGCCGCACACGCGGGCGTTCGCGGCGGCGGCGGCGGGCGAGTACGCGACGAGCGCCATCCAGGACGGCAGCGTGATCCTGGCAGCGACCGCGATCGCAGCCTTCCGTGACCGCGGCATCGTCGATGAGGCCACGCGCCAGTTCGACGGCGAGCGGTAGCACTCGGCCCTCGCGACACGCGGCAACCGGCGGCGGCGGGCTCTCGTCCACCCCTCGCCGGTCCGTTCCGCTCAGCGCGGCAGCTCGCCCGCGATCACCCGGCCCCGGCTGACGACGGCGACGATGTTGTCGACGTCGAGGTCGCCGATCCGGGTCCACGGCTCACCCCGCATGACGACGAAGTCGCTGCCGTGGCCCTCCCGCAGCCGCCCGACCGTTCCGCCGATACGGACCGCGTCCGCGGCGTCGGAGGTCGCCGCCCTGAGCGTCCGCTCCGCGTCCCAGCCGAACATCGCCGCCATCGCTCTGGCCTCCGTCATCTGGTCGCCGAAGCGGACGAACTGGCCGTTCGCGTCGGTGCCGAGCACGAACCGGACCCCGGCCCGCCCGGCGGGACCGAAGCCCCGGTCACGTCTCTCCACCACCTCGACGGCCTTCTGCTGCGCCTCCGCGCCCACGCCGGCGTGCCCGTCGGCGATCATGTCGTTGATGAGCAGCGTCGGCGCCACGGGCACATCGCGCTCGACCAGCTGCTGCCAGTGCCGCTCCTCGATCCCCGTGCCGTGCTCGATCGAGTCGACGCCCTCGGCGAGCGCGATGTCGACCCCCTCCGCGGTGTGCGTGTGCGCGGCGACGAGCAGGTTGAGGGCGTGCGCCTCGTCGATCGTCGTGCGGATCTCCTCGATCGTCTGGTTGCGCCAGCCGACCCGGTCGCCGACGGAGAGCACGCCGCCCGAGGTGTAGATCTTGACGCCGTCCGCGCCCTCCCTCGCCCACTGCCGCACGAGCTTGCGGCACTCGTCCGGGCTGTCGGCGACCGGGTCGCGGTCGCGGTAGTGCCGGGGGATGAACAGGTCACCGTGCCCGGCGGTCATCGCGACCTGGCCGTGGGCGAGCAGGCGGGGACCGTCGAGGACGCCCGCGTCGAAGGCGCGCGCCACCGACATCTGGATGGAGTCCGCCGCGAGGTCGCGCACGGTGGTCACGCCGTTGCGGGCGCAGCTGAGGGCGTTCGCCGCGACGTGCAGCGACCGCTCCTCCGGGGGCGTGACGATGAGCCAGGCGGAGGCCTCGCCGCGGAACGGCACGGCCGGGTAGCCGAGGTGCACGTGCGTGTCGACGAGCCCGGGGATGACGCTGAGACCCACGAGCGCGGGGTCGACGGTCGTCGAGGCCTCGACGGCCTCGATCCGGTCGCCGCGCCAGCGCAGCGTGCTGCGGCCCCTGGACGCCTCGCCGTCCCAGAGCGCGATGCCGTCGAGGACGCGTTCGCCCTCGTCGCGCGTTGTCGCTGCCGGGCCGGCGGGGGTGCTGTTCATCGGGGGAGTCCTCTCCTGGTGGGGCGCCGGGCGCCCGCTGTCGTGACGGTCATCGCGTCTCGCCGAGGCGGTCGGTGACGAGGGTGTCGACCACGCTGACGACAGCGTAGGCGAGCACCGTGACGCCGGCGACCGTGACGGCCGCCGCCCACATCTGGTCGTAGCTGAAGCTGCCGGAGGCGCGGGAGATGATCCCACCGAGCCCCTCACCGGTGGACAGCCACTCCCCGATCATCGCTCCGGTCACGGCCGACGGGATCGACACGCGCGCCGAGGCGAGCAGCGACGGCACGGCGGTCGGGATGGACACGGTCCGCAGCAGCGTGAACGCGTTCCCGCCGTACGCCGTGACCAGGTCGTGCTGCTCCGCCGGGACCGACCTCAGCCCGTAGAGGATGTTGGCCAGTGCGGGAAGGAAGACGACGATGATGACGATCGCGGTGACCCCGCCCAGCCCGATGCCGAAGATCAGCGAGATGAGCGGGGTGAGGACGATGAGGGGGATGGAGCGGAGCACCATGGCTGTCGGCATGACGATCCGCTCCAGAGCCGGCGACATGCTGAACAGCACGGCCAGCAGGAACGCGAAGACGAGCCCGACGAGGTAGCCGATGCCCGCGTCCCTCACCGTGACGGCGAGGCCGTCGGCGATGAGCCGCCGGTTCTCCGCGGCGGTGTCGTCGGTGACGAAGAAGGCGAACACGTCCCACGGGCGCTTGCCGATCAGCGGCGAGATGCCCGCCACCTCGAGGAACACGGCCCAGAGGACGACGGCGAGAACGAGCGCGGCGGCGGTCACGCCGAGGCGGCGCAGGACGGTGGCGGCGGTCGAGGCGGCGGTCATCGGGCGGCCTTCCGTGGCGCCCACGGCGTCAGCGCACGACCGAGCAGGCCGATCAGGGCGTAGCCGGCGAGCGAGATCAGACCGGCGATGATGCTCAGCGCCCAGACGCGCTCGGGCAGGATCTGGCGCTGCGCGGCGTTGAGCGCGACGCCGATCCCGCTGTCGATGCCGCCGAGGTACTCGCCGACGATGGCGCCGAGCAGCGCTCCGGGGACCGCGACCTGGAGGGCCGTGACGATGGCGGGCAGCGCGGCGATCAGCTTGACCTTGCGGATCTGCGTCCAGCGCCCTCCGCCGTACGCCGCGACGAGTTCGACCGCGCCCCTCCCCGCCGACTTCATGCCGAGGATCGCACCGACCAGCGTCGTGAAGAACACCAGGAGCGCCCCGAGGAAGATCGCCGAGGCGGTGCCGCCGAAGATGACCATGATGATCGGCCCGACGGCCGTCACGGGGAGGCAGTTGCTGATCACGCCGAACTGGGTGACCAGCTCCTCCAGCCGCGGCACGACGAGGACGAGCGAGGCGACGGCCAGACCGGCCAGGTTGCCCCAGAGGTAGCCCTGCGCGGCACGCGAGATCGTCGCCGACAGGTTGGGGCCGTAGAACGCCCAGCCGTCGGAGAAGACGGACTGCACGACCGCGGCCGGCGTCGGGAAGGACGAGGTGGAGCCGAGGCCGGCCGTGCCGAGCCACCACACCAGCAGGAGCAGGGCGATGCCGACCGCGCCCCCGATCCACGGCCGGCCGAGGGCACGCCGGAACGCCGTCGCCGTCATCGCTCGGTCGCCTCGCCGGGGCTGAACAGCAGCGAGCTCAGGTGGTCGACGATCTCGTGGAACTCCGGCGTGCGCATCATCTCCATCGTGCGGGGCCGCTCGAAGGGGATATCGACCATCTCGATGATGCGGCCGGGCCTGGCCGACATCACGGCGACCGTGTCACTGAGCAGCACCGCCTCGGAGATCCCGTGCGTGACCATCAGGGTGGTCGCGCTGCGCTCGCTCCAGATGCGCTGCAGCTCCAGGTTGAGCCGCTGCCTGGTCATGTCGTCCAGCGCGCCGAACGGCTCGTCCAGCAGCAGGAAGTCGGGGCGGACGGCAAGGGCGCGCGCGATGGACACCCGCTGGCGCATGCCGCCGGACAGCTGGCTCGGCCTGGCCTTCTCGAAGCCGCTGAGCCCCACCAGCGCGATGAGCTCGTCGATGATGCCGTCGTCCCTGATCCCCTGGATCTCCAGGGGAAGCCGGATGTTGCTGCGGACGGAGCGCCACGGAAGCAGCGCGGAGTCCTGGAAGGCGATGCCCATGCCCTCGGCGGGGGTGCCCGCGGCGACGGGCCTTCCGTTGACGCTCACGCTCCCGGTGCTCGGCGTCTCCAGCCCGGCGAGGATGCGCAGCACCGTCGACTTGCCGCAGCCGGAGGGGCCGAGCAGCGAGATGAACGAGCCCCTCTCGGTGCGCAGCTCCACCTCGTCGAGGGCGGCGACGGTGCTGCGACCGCTGCGGAAGGTCTTGCTCAGCCCGCTGATGGCGATGCCAGCGGCGACGCCGCCACCCTCGGGGGTGGCGGCGTCGCGGGATGCGCTGGGGCTCATCGGAGCTCCGGGTTGGCCTCGAACACGTCGTCGAGGAGGGTGAAGTCGAACAGCTCGTCGGTGCTGATGTCGATGCCGGCGAGCGCCAGGGAGTCGACGGTGGACTGCGCCAGCTCGGGGCTGACGGTGAGCAGGCCGTTCTTCTCCGTCTCGTCGGTGCTGATCAGCTCGGCCTGACGGTCGACGCTCAGCGCGATCGAGTCGCGGTCGTACTGCTGGTCCTTGCCGTACACGTCGACGGTCAGGTCGACCGCGAGCTCGGGGTCGGCGATGGCGTCGTTCCAGCCGCGGACGAGGCCCTCGAGCAGCCCCTCCACCCCGGCGCGGTTGTTGTCGATGGCGTCCTGGCTGGCGACGATCGACTCGCCGATGAGCGGCAGCCCCGCGTCGGCGAGCAGGAACTCGTCGGCGTCGAAGCCGGAGGCCGTGAGCGCGGCCGCACCGGTCGTGCTGTAGCCGAGGTAGCCGTCGACCTGGCCGGTGGTCAGCATCGAGGTGTCGGAGAGGGGGACCGTGGTCACGTCGTCCGCGCTCAGGTCGTTGGCGGCGAGGAACGCGTTCCAGACCAGGGTGTTGCTGTCGCTGACGGCGATGGTCGTGCCGGCGAGGTCGTCCGCCCCGGTGAGGGGCGCCTCGGCCGAGGACACGATGGCGAAGGGGTTCTTCTGGTAGAGCGCGCCGACGATCTTGACCTCGGCGCCCGACTCGATGGCGGGGGCGGTGATCAGCGGGGCGGAGATGCCCAGCAGCGCCTGGCCCGAGGTGACCGCCGCCTCGGCGCTCGTCGCGGAGGAGCCGCCCGCGATCAGCTCGACGGACTCGAAGCCCGCGTCGGTGAAGTAGCCCTTGTCGTCGGCGACGTACGCGCCGGCGAACTGCTGGTTCTTCAGCCAGGACAGCTGGATGGCGGCGGTGCCGAGCGAGCCGGCCGCCCCCTCGGTCGCGGTGTCCGTGCCGGCGCCGGAGCCCGTCGAGCAGGCGCTGAGCAGCAGCGCCGTCGCCGCGGCGAACGCAGACGACGAAGTGAACACCGTAACCACCACAGGCGGAACGCCCCCCACCCGCCGCC
>NZ_FUKR01000079.1 GCF_900163835.1 Mycetocola reblochoni REB411
CGCCTCCCGTCGCCACCCCCGCCACCAACGAGACCCCCACTCAGACGACCGGCGCGATCGCCTTCGCCGGGGCGACCCTGGCGCGGCTTCGCAACCTCCGCCCGCGCAGGGGCGGCGCCGGCCAGAGCGAGGCGGTGTCACCGATCAGACCTGAGCCCGACGTCCGTCCCGCGACGCCGGCGATCGTGCTCGGCGAGGAGAACAAGCTCCGTCAGGTCGTCACCAACCTGATGGGCAACGCACTCCGGTTCAGCCCGGCCGACAGCCCGATCGAGATCGGGGTGTCCGCCGACCAGGGCACCGGACGCGCAACCATCGCCGTGATCGACCACGGCGACGGCATCCCTCCCCAGATCCGCGAGAAGGTGTTCCAGCGGTTCTGGCGCGCCGACACCTCCCGCGCGCGCGACACGGGCGGATCAGGCCTCGGCCTCGCGATCGTCGCATCGATCGTGGCGGCGCACGGCGGCACGGTGGCAGCCGTCGAGACGCCCGGGGGCGGGGCGACCTTCCGCGTCGATCTTCCCCTTCGGACGGCCGCCCGCGCCGCGCTGACGGCCAACGCGCCCGCAGGCGACACGGCCGCCACACCCGGCACGGCCGCCGCACCCGGCGCACCCGGCGCACCCGGCGCACCCGGCGCAATGGGCGCAATGGGCGACGTCCGAGACGACTCGGCGGAACGGGAGCCGACCGACCGCTGAAACGGACGGACGGGCATCCCCCGCCCCGGCGACCGGCCCACCCCTGACAGGAATTCGGGGCGCCGTGAGCCGCCCCTATGCTGGAGGGGTGGACGAAACGCCCACCCGCACACCGCCCGTCGCACGCTGGGTCTTCTGGCCCGCAGCAGCAATCACCATCGCCTTCGTCGCGTTCGCGATGTTCGCCCCCGGAACGGCCGAGGTCGTCTTCGGCTCGGTGCAGTCCACCATCGTGGCGAACTTCAACTGGTACTACGTGCTGATCGCCGCGTTCTTCGTGATCTTCTGCCTCTGGATCGGCTTCAGCCGCTACGGCGACATCAAGCTCGGCAAGGACGACGACGAGCCGGAGTTCTCGTTGATGTCCTGGTACGCGCTGCTCTTCGCGGCCGGCATGGGCATCGGCCTCGTGTTCTACGGTGCGAGCGAGCCGCTCAGCCACTTCATCTCGCCGCGGCCAGGGGTGACAGGGACGGAGACGGAGCTCGCTCAGCAGGCGCTGTCGCAGACCTACCTGCACTGGGGCGTGCACGCCTGGTCGATCTACGTCGTCGTCGGCCTCGCCCTGGCCTACGCGATCCACCGACGGCAGCGCCCCATCTCGATCCGCTGGACACTGGAACCGCTCCTCGGCTCCAAGGTCCGCGGCGGCTGGGGCAACCTCATCGACGTCATCGCCCTGGTGGGGACCCTCTTCGGCGTCGCGACGTCGCTCGGGCTCGGCGTCCTGCAGATCAGCGCAGGACTGGAGTCGGCCGGCATCGTCGAGTCCTCGGACACGCTCAACGTCATCATCATCATCGTCATCACCGGAGGGGTGCTGTTCTCGGTGCTCTCCGGGGTGGCGAAGGGGATGAAGTGGCTCTCCAACACGAACCTCATCCTCGCCGGGCTGCTGCTCGTGTTCGTCCTCATCGTGGGCCCGACGCAGTTCCTCCTGAGGGACTTCGTTCAGTCGCTCGGCACCTACATCCAGAACTTCGTTTCCCTGTCCTTCAACGTCAGCGCGTTCTCCGGAACGGCCGGCGAGGAATGGCAGGCGGCCTGGACGACGTTCTACTGGGGCTGGTGGATCTCCTGGGCGCCGTTCGTCGGCATCTTCATCGCCCGGATCTCGCGCGGCAGGACCGTGCGGCAGTTCATCAGCGGTGTGATCCTGGTGCCGACGCTGATCACCTTCCTGTGGTTCTCGGTGATCGGCGGGACCGCCCTGTTCATGCAGCTGAGCTCGCCGGGCTCGCTCGCCCCCGTCGACGGGCCGGTGAACGTCGAGACGACGCTGTTCACCATGCTGGACAAGCTGCCGGGCGGCTCGGTCCTGGTGATCGGAGCGATCATCCTGATCGCGATCTTCTTCGTCACCTCCGCCGACTCCGGGTCGCTGGTCATGGGGATGATCGCCACGGGCGGCAATCCCGAGCCCAAGCCGTGGGTACGGGTGTTCTTCACGGCCATCACCTCGCTCCTCGCGATCGCGCTGCTGCTCTCCGGCGGCCTCAACGCCCTGCAGACCGCGGCGATCATCATCGCGCTCCCGTTCAGCATCGTCCTGCTGCTGATCTGCTGGTCGACCGTGCTGGCGTTCTCACGCGAGAAGCGGGCGTACGAGCGGGCTCGGCGGGCGCAGTTCGTCGACCACATCGGCGACTACTACGGGCTCGAGGTCGAGCAGCGGGACGGCGCCCTGCCCGGCCTGGCGTCCTTCGCGGGCGTGTTCCGCTGGGGCGGTAAACGTCCCGCGCAGCGTCGAGCACCGCAGGAGCACCCGGACGACGTTCTGCTGAACCACTCCGATCCGGCTCTGCTCGGCACCGATGTCGATCCCGCGACGACCGAGATCCCGCAGATCGACACCGCTGTGCAGGCTCAGGGCGCCGGGTCGTCCAGCGGCGCCGACGACCACGGCACCGACGGGTCACCGGCGCCGGACGGGCGCTGACGGTCGCCCGCGAGGACCGCGCACCCGAGATCGACGCCCCTGATCGTGCACCCGCACGGTCAGGGGCGTCGGTCCGTTCACCGACAGTTTCGCGACGAACGGGTCACCGGCCGGACCGGCCCGGGCCGACGGGCCGGGCGGACAACCGGCGGAGCCGCCCTGCACAGCACAGGCACCGCGCGGGCCGCTCCCCTGCCGCCACGGGGGTGGCCCCGTCTTCTCCCGCCGGCGTTAGCGTCGCGGATCCCGGGACACCGGGAGGAAAGGGGAATGACAGATGGCACACTTCCAGGTCGACGCCGATGCCGTGATGAGCAGCACCGCGACCATGAACGGCACGATCGCCACGATCCGCTCGGAGGTCAGCCGGCTCTGCGGTCAGCTGTCCGCGCTCGAAGGCCAGTGGACCGGCCAGGCCTCCTCCGCGTTCCACGCGTTGCTGGCGGAGTGGCGCACCACGCAGGGGGCCGTCGAGCAGAGCCTCGAGTCGATCTCGATGGCCCTCGGCAGGGCGGGCGAGCGTTACGCGGACATCGAGCAGGCCAACGCGGCGATGTTCCGCGTGTAGCGGCCGGGATCCGTCGGCGTGCCGGTGTCTCGGCGTATCGGTACGCCGGTACGCCGGCGAACCGGCCGGCCACCTGCCTGTGGCGACCGAAAACGCCCCCGTCCAGAAGGACGGGGGCGTTCGTCGTGCGGAGGGCGGAGACTTAGAAGTCCATACCGCCGGTGGGGTCGGCCGGAGCCGCCGCGTTCTTCTCCGGCTTGTCGGCCACGACGACCTCGGTCGTCAGGAACAGCGCTGCGATCGACGCGGCGTTCTGCAGTGCCGAACGCGTCACCTTGGCCGGGTCGAGCACGCCGGCCTCGACGAGGTTCACGTACTCACCGGTGGCGGCGTTCAGACCGTGCCCTGCGGGAAGCTCGCGGACCTTCGCGGCCACGACGCCCGGCTCAAGACCCGCGTTGAGAGCGATCTGCTTCAGCGGGGCCTCGATGGCGACCTTGACGATGTTCGCACCGGTCGCCTCGTCGCCCGAGACCTCGAGCTTGGCGAACGCGGCCTCGCCGGCCTGGATGAGGGCCACGCCACCACCGGCGACGATGCCCTCCTCGACGGCGGCCTTCGCGTTGCGGACGGCGTCCTCGATGCGGTGCTTGCGCTCCTTGAGCTCCACCTCGGTCGCGGCACCGGCCTTGATGACCGCGACACCGCCGGCCAGCTTGGCCAGGCGCTCCTGCAGCTTCTCGCGGTCGTAGTCGCTGTCGGTCGCGTCGATCTCCTTGCGGATCTGAGCGACGCGACCGGCGATGGCGTCGGCCTCGCCCGCGCCCTCGACGATCGTGGTCTCGTCCTTGGTGATGACGACCTTGCGGGCACGGCCGAGCAGGTCGATGGTGACGTTCTCGAGCTTGAGCCCGACCTCTTCGCTGACGACCTGACCACCGGTGAGGATGGCGATGTCCTGCAGCTGCGCCTTGCGACGGTCGCCGAAGCCGGGAGCCTTGACGGCCACCGACTTGAACAGGCCGCGGATCTTGTTCAGCACGAGCATCGTGAGGGCCTCGCCGTCAACGTCCTCGGCGATGATGACCAGCTGGCCGTTGGCCTGACGGACCTGCTCCACGATGGGCAGCAGCTCCTGCATGTTGGAGACCTTCGAGTTGACGATCAGCACGTAGGCGTCGTCGAACACGGTCTCCTGGCGGTCGGGGTCGGTGACGAAGTACGCCGACAGGTAGCCCTTGTCGAAGCGCATGCCCTCGGTCAGCTCGAGCTCGGTGCCGAAGGTGTTCGACTCCTCGACGGTGACGACGCCCTCCTTGCCCACCTTGTCGATGGCCTCGGCGATGATGGCGCCGATCTCGGGGTCGGCCGCGGAGATCGACGCGGTCGCGGCGATCTGGTCCTTGGTCTCGATCTCCTTGGCGTGACCGGTCAGCTCGGTGATGACACCGGCGACGGCCTTCTCGATGCCGCGCTTCAGGCTGATCGGGTCGGCGCCGGCGGCGACGTTGCGCAGCCCCTCGCGGACGAGGGCCTGGGCGAGAACGGTCGCGGTGGTGGTTCCGTCACCGGCGACGTCGTCGGTCTTCTTGGCGACCTCCTTGACGAGCTCGGCACCGATCTTCTCGTAGGGGTCCTCGAGCTCGATCTCCTTGGCGATGGACACACCATCGTTGGTGATCGTGGGGGCGCCCCACTTCTTCTCGAGAACAACGTTGCGGCCGCGCGGGCCGAGGGTCACCTTGACGGCGTCGGCCAGCGTGTTGAGGCCACGCTCCAGGCCGCGACGGGCTTCCTCGTCAAAAGCAATGATCTTAGCCATTGTGTACTTCGTCCCTCCTGGACGTCTCGAACGATTTAGCACTCGGTCTACCTGAGTGCTAACAGCAATTCTGGCACTCGCCCAGGAGGAGTGCAAGCTGCGTCACCGAGTGTGAAGCGAGCTCACGGCGAGGCACCGACAGGCGGGCCGAACGGCGACGATCGTGCGGGCCCTGGCCACGCACCGCACCGCACCGAAACGGGCGGGCGCACGCTCAGCGGCGGTCGCGGTCACGCGGCAACCGGAGGGTTCTGGCGGCGGTCGCGCCGATGTCCGTCGACCGATGTCGGCGGGTCGGCCGATGTCAGTGAGGCGGGCGATGCTCAGGCCGACGGCGGTCGGCAGGCGACCGGCCAGACCGGCGGCGCCCAGGCATAAGGCGGCCGAGAGGCCACCCGCCAGACGGCCGGCGCTCCGGCCCACGGCACTCAGGCCGGCTTGACCTCCTCGGCCTGCGGGCCCTTCGTGCCCTGACCGATCTCGAAGGTCACGCGCTGACCGTCCTCGAGCACGCGGTAGCCGTCCATCACGATGCCGGAGTAGTGGACGAAGACGTCCGAGCCGTCGTCGACCGTGATGAAGCCGAACCCCTTCTCCGCGTTGAACCACTTGACGCTGCCGTTGGCCATGATCGCTCTTCTCCTGCTGATGCTCGCCGCACCGGGCTCGTCTCCCGGCGCACGCCCCTCGCGCCACGACCGGGACGGTCCTGCGGGGGCTACCCTGGCGATGCTAGCCGCGAGATCGGCGTCGGACGGCCGAAAAACCGCCGCGGGAACCGAGAATTACAGCAACTCAACACAGCCGAAACATCGGCGAAACACTGCGGCCGTCGCGCCCTAGCGCCGCGGGTCGCGCCGGGCATCGCGGTCGCCCCTGCGCCGGGCCCTGGCCTCGAGCAGCCGCCTCACCAGCAGGGGGTCGTGGCGCAGCGCCTGCGGCGATGCCAGCACAGCAGACAGCAACTGGTAGTACCGCGCCGGCGAGACGCCGAACGCCTCACGAATCGCCTCGCTCTTGCCACCGGAGCGTTCCGACCAGTGCCGCTCGAACTCCAGCACCGCCCTCGAGCGGTCGCTGAGCACCGCATCGTTCGCGGCCCGAGCCGCCTCGTCGAACCCCGTCGCCATCACCGTCCTCCGCCGCCATGCTAGCCGGGGCGTCCGACAGCAGAGACCGCCCGCACGGCGGAACACCGAGGCGGTGGCGGCGTTAACGTTAAGTGGGACAGAGAGCCCCAGGATGAGGAGGCACCATGGCCGACAACGCCGACAGGGTCACCAAGAGCGAGCAGGAGTGGCGGGCCGAGCTCGGCCCCGATCGCTACCACGTGCTGCGCGAGGCCGGCACCGAACGCGCGTGGACGGGCCAGCTGCTGGACGAGAGCCGCGCGGGCCTCTACACCTGTGCCGCCTGCGGAGCCGAGCTCTTCCGCAGCGGGACGAAGTTCGACTCGGGATGCGGCTGGCCGAGCTTCTACGAGTCGGTCCGCCCCGACGCCGTGACCCTCATCGAGGACCGCTCCCTCGGCATGGTGCGCACCGAGGTCAGGTGCGCCAGGTGCGATTCCCACCTGGGACACGTGTTCCCCGACGGCTTCGGCACGCCCACGGGCGACCGGTACTGCATGAACTCGCTGTCGCTCGAGTTCACCGCAGAGACCCCGTGACAACACCCGCCCGCCCCGTGCGGGACGCGCTGCTTGCCCGCCGGTCCTCGTCGTCGGTCGGCGACGAGGCGCCCGACAGCACGGAGCTGGCCGAGCTCGTGCGCGCCGCCTCGCGCGTCGCCGACCACAGCTCGCTCCGCCCATGGCGCGTGATCGAGGTGCGCGGACGGGCGCGGGACCGGCTGGGTGCCGCGCTGGCCGAGGCGGCTGGCGACGACTCCCCCAGCCGCAAGCCGCTGCGCTCCCCCCTGCTGCTGGCCGTCGTGGTCTGCCTCCGCCCCTCGAAGAAGGTCCCGGAGTGGGAGCAGGAGGCCACGGCCGCCGGTGTCGCACACGCACTCAGCCTGCTGCTCGACGAGGCCGGCTGGAGCGTGCTGTGGCGCACGGGCCCGCACACGCGAAGCACCCCGGTCGCCCGGGTCCACGACCTGGGCGAGAACGAGCGGCTGCTCGGCTGGCTCTACGTCGGCCGGCCGGGAGCATCGCACGCCACGCGCTCACCGAAACGCCCCGTCGACGCCGCGGAGGTGCTCAGCTCACTGCCGGAGGATGAGCCCTGATCCCGGTCACCCGCGTCCGGCACCGCCGCAGGCCGTGACGGCGACGACGCCCGGCTGCTCCCGAGGGGCGCACATCGGCCAGGGAACCCCCGAGACGACCCGGCCGCCGACCACCGATGGAAACGGTGGAGAAATCTGACCGAAACATGCACGAAACGTGCCGAAACATCGGTCCCTCCAGCCAGATTGCACTCAGTGGCAGCGGCGATTTACGATACAGAAACCCCTTCTCCGGGGCAGCGGCCGCATCAAGCCGCACGCCCCACCGACAAGGCACGCCGACGACGCCGCGCTTACGTCGTCAGCGCCATACCCGCACCGTCGGCCCGAGAGATTGTGAACGCGCCGTGCTCCACACCACTACCGGTTTGTACAACCCCCGCATCGAGAAGAGCGACTGCGGCGTTGGCTTCATCACGCGCAAGGACGGCATCCAGAGCTACGACGTGATCCGCAAGGGTCACGAGGCGCTGTGCTCCATCCCGCACCGCGGCGGGATGTCGTCGGAGGGCGTCGGTGACGGCGCCGGCGTCAACATCGACCTGTCGGTGGAGTTCTTCGAGGCGATCACCGGTCGTCCGCTGACCGCGGGCCTGTTCGGCGTCGGCAACTTCTTCATGCCGGACGACCCCACACGTATCCCGGAGGCGCACGCCCTCATCGAGCGCGAGCTGCTCGCCGCAGGGCTCGAGATCCTCGTCGCCCGCGACGTTCCCGTCGACGACAGCGCCACGCGGCCGGCCGCCGCCGCCTACCAGCTGCCCATCGCGCAGTGGGTGTTCCGCGCACCCGAGGGCTGGGACCGCGCCCAGACGGACGCCGCGGCGAACCGCGCGCTGCTGGCCATCGAGGAGACGGCCTACTCGACCGCCGAGCTGCACGGCCTGTACCCGCTGTCGCTCAGCGCGCGCACGCAGGTGCTCAAGGGACGGCTGAACTCGAACGAGGTCATCCCCTACTTCGTCGACCTCCGCGACGATCGCCACAGCATCCGCAGCCTGTACTTCCACACCCGTTTCTCCACCAACACGGAGCCGCACCCCTCGATGGCTCAGCCGTTCCGCCTGATGGCGCACAACGGCGAGCTGAACACCGACCGGAAGAACCGGCTCTCCGAGAACGCGCTCGCCGCCGCGCGCCACCGCGTCATCGCCCGCCCGCCGGGGCAGTCCGACAGCTGCCGCCTCGACCAGACCCTGCAGAGCCGCGTCTTCGACGACGGGCTCGAGCTCGTCGAGGCCGTCGTCTCCCTGATGCCGCCGGCGTGGGAGAACGACCGCTCCATCTCGCGCGAGGTGCGCGACATGCTCGAGTTCTTCTCGCTGTACGAAGAGAAGAACGACGGCCCCGCCGCCCTCATCTTCAGCGACGGCGACATCATCGGCGCGCGCCTGGACCGGCTCGGGCTGCGGCCGCTTCGCACCGTCGAGACCGCCGACTACCTCATCGTCTCCTCCGAGGCGGGCCAGATCACCTTCCCCGCCGACGAGGTGCTGCACCGCGGCCGCATCGAGGCCGGGGGGATGCTGTACTTCGACCACCGCACCGGGCGCAGCTACCGCACCGAGGAAGCGCTCGAGCTGCTCGCCGAGCGGGAGGACTACGGCTCGCTGCTGGGCGAGTCCAGGGTCAACCTGGCCGAGCTCCCGCCGCCCCGCATCACGCGCGGCACCGACACCCTCGGCTACGAGGGGGACCTCAGCCCTGCCGGCCGGTACGTGGCGTACTCGCTGAACCAGGAGAGCTTCCGGTTCATGATGGACCCCATGCTCGCCTCCGGCGCGGAGCGGATCTCCGCGATGGGCTACGGCAACGCCATCAACGCCCTCTCCGACCAGGAGGGCGGCATCGCCAAGTACTTCTCGCAGCGTTTCGCCCAGGTCACCAACCCGCCGCTGGACAGCATCCGCGAGTCCGACAGCATGACGATGCGCGTGGCGCTCGGCGCCAAGCCGGACGGCGGACGCAAGACCCGTCAGATCGTCGTCAACTCGCCGATCCTCAACCACCTCGACATGATCGCGCTGCGCGAGCAGCAGTACGCGCCGGTGCAGCGCTTCGAGATGCTCTACGTCCCCGACATGGACGACCCCGAGGCGAACGCCGCATCGCTGAGCGCCGCGGTGGAGCAGCTCTGCGACCGGGTCGAGTCCTTCGCCGCCGTCGAGGGCGGCATCGCGATCGTCAGCGACCGCAACGTCTCGAGCACGCACGCGCCCATCCCGCTCGTGCTCGCCATCGCCGCGGTCAACCAGCGGCTCATCCAGGCCGGCCTGCGCCTGCGCGTCTCCGTGATCGCCGAGAGCGGCCAGCTGCCCTCCTCGCACCACATCGCCTCCGCGCTCGGCTTCGGCGCCGCCGCCGTGTACCCGCTGTCCGCCCGGCTGCGCGCCGAGGAGAAGTACCCCAGTCCCGCGGGACCCGCCGGCGCCGTCACCGAGACGGACCACGCCTTCGCGCGCTTCGCCAAGGCGGCGGAGAAGTCGCTCATGAAGACCATGGGGCGCGTCGGCCTGTGCACCGTGGAGAGCTACATCGGCGGCGAGTTCTTCGAGCCCAACTACCTCGACACCTCCGACCCGGCCCTGGCCAAGCACTTCCCCCACCTCGACGCGCCCGTGGCCGGGGTCGGCTTCGTGCCGATCGCCCAGGCCGCGTCCGAGTGGCACGCCCGCGCCCGCGACGTCGGCGGCGAGAACCAGATCCCCCTGCTCGGCCTCTTCAAGGAGCGCGCGGAGGGCGCGGGGCACTCGTACGGCACGACAGCCGTGCGCGGCTTCGTCGACATGACGGAGGAGCCGCTGTCACCCCAGGTCGTCGTCCCGGGTGCCGAGCCGGCCGGTCCGACCGCGCAGCCGGAGCCCCACGAGGGCCACGATGCCCTGCGGATGCTCACCCTCGGCCAGCTCGGCGACGCCTTCGGCCTGGACGACGAGGCGTACCAGAACGCCGGGTTCCAGGAGCTGACGCCCGAGCAGATCGACGCGTTCAAGATCACGCCGGGGTACAGGGACTTCTCCGAGAACACCCGGGTGGAGCGCGCCCGCCGCCCCTCGGCGCTGCGCGACGTGCTCTCCCTGCCCGCCGACGTGACGTTCCTGTCCACGGCGGACGAGTTCTCTGCCGAACTGCGCCGCTTCGCCACCAATGGCAACGCGAGCATCGCGGTCAGGGGCCTCAGCGTCACCGCGCTCGGGGACGGCGAGTACGAGCTGACGCTCGGGGCGTCGACGGAGGACCCCTCCGTCCGCCACGCCGCGCTGCTCGACTCGCTCAACGATCGCTTCGGGACGCGGATCACCCGGGGTCGCTCGACCGCGGAGTCGGTGCGGGTGCACGCGACCGCGGGGGCGGACAAGACGCTGTCGCTGTACGTTCCCGCGCCGGAGCAGCTGGAGCTGGACGGCATCCAGCCCGCCCATGAGATCTCCGCCACTCTCGCCTCGGGCGCGATGAGCCACGGAGCCCTCGTCGCCACGGCCCACGAGTCCGTCGCGCACGGAACCAACATGGTCGGAGGCCTGTCCAACTGCGGTGAGGGCGGCGAGCACTACACCAGGGCGGGGACCATCCGCGGCTCACGCATCAAGCAGTTCGCCTCGGGCCGCTTCGGAATCTGGGCCGGCTACCTCGCCGACCCGATGCTCCAGGAGCTGGAGATCAAGATCGGCCAGGGCGCCAAGCCGGGCGAGGGCGGGCAGCTGCCCGCGCCGAAGGTGACCGTCGACATCGCCGCCGCCCGCGGCGGCACGCCCGGTGTCGAGCTCATCTCGCCGCCGCCGCACCACGACACCTACTCCATCGAGGACCTGGCGCAGCTCATCCACGACTGCAAGGCGGCGCGCGTGCGCGTCATCGTCAAGCTCGTGTCCTCCGAGGGGATCGGCACCATCGCGGTCGGCGTGGCCAAGGCCGGCGCGGACGTCATCAACGTCGCAGGGAACACCGGCGGCACCGGCGCGGCAGCGGTCACCAGCCTGAAGTACGCCGGACGCTCGGCCGAGATCGGCGTGGCCGAGGTCCACCAGGCGCTGCTGGCCAACGGCCTGCGCCAGAAGGTCGTGCTGCGCTGCTCGGGCGCGCACCAGACGGCGAGCGACGTCGTCACGAGCGCCCTGCTCGGCGCCGACAGCTTCGAGTTCGGCACCACCGCGCTGATGATGCTCAAGTGCGTCATGGCGAAGAACTGCAACATCAAGTGCCCGGCGGGCCTGACCACCAACCCGGAGGTCTTCGACGGCGATCCGCGAGCGCTGGCGCAGTACCTGCTCAACATCTCGCACGAGGTGCGCGAGATCCTCGCCTCCCTCGGCGTGCGCTCGCTCGGCGAGGCCCGCGGCAGGACGGACCTGCTGCAGCTGCTCGACCACCCCTCCAGCGTGGGCACGCTCGACGTGCGGAACATGCTCGCCCCGGTCGCGGAGAAGGTCGTCACCGACCCCATCTACCTGGAGAAGGACTTCAGCATCGACGACTCCCTCTTCGAGACGATCCGCCAGCGCCTGCTCGTCGAGAAGGCCGCCCGCGTCGCCATCGAGGACGTCCAGATGGGCAACCGGTTCAAGTCGGTCGGCGGCCAGCTGTCCATCGACCTGGAGCGCACGCTCAACTACGAGCTCAGCGACGAGGAGATCGCCCAGCTGCCCGCGGTGCGGGTCGACGACCGTGGCAGGCGGATCCTCAACGCCGACGCGGTGAGCATCTCCACCCACGGCTCCGCGGGGCAGTCCTACGGCGCCTTCACCAACGACGGCATCAGCCTGCGCCACGTGGGCACGGCCAACGACGGTCTCGGCAAGAGCCAGAGCGGCGGGCAGATCGCCGTCGTCAGCCCGGGCGGCGGCAGCGCCGAGCCGGGAGGCAACGTCCTCATCGGCAACTTCGCGCTGTTCGGCGCCACCGGCGGCAGGACCTTCGTCCAGGGTGAGGCCGGCGACCGCTTCGCCGTCCGCAACTCCGGGGCGACCGCGGTCGTCGAGGGCGTCGGCGACTTCGGCTGCGAGTACATGACCAACGGCTCCGTGCTCAACCTCGGCGGCTTCGGCCGCGGGCTCGGCAACGGCATGAGCGGCGGGTTCCTGTACCAGTACGACCCGGACGGCGACATCCACGACCGGGTGAGCGCCGACTCGCTGCTGACCTTCCCGATCAGCGACCCCGGTCACGGCGGCTTCCACGAGGACGCCGTGCGGCTGCTGCTGAACTGGCACCTGGAGGCGACCGGCTCACCGCTGGCCGCGCGCCTGCTCGACGACTGGGACGAGGCGAGGCACCACATCGTCTGCGGCATGCCCCGCGCCCTGCTGCAGTACCAGGACGCCGACGCGATCCTCGCGACGAAGAGCCGCAAGGAGCTGCTCGACGAGCTCGCGACCTCCGTGTCGAAGGACAAGCTGCACTCCTTCAAGCGGTCCTACCGCGACCGCAGCTTCGTCGACGACGGCCGCACCCCCGGTAGCGGTGCGGACACGGGTGACATGTTCTCGCTGCTGTCCTCGTACACCGTGCTGAGCATCGCGCAGGAGATCGCCCTCACCCGGGTCCCCGGCGCCACCGACGCCGACGACCCGCGCGTGGCGGAGGCGGTGCGGTCGCTGATCCTCACCGAGGACTTCTTCGTGACCCAGCGCATCACCCGCTACCTCAGGGACCAGCTGGACCGCTTCGACGACACGGAGCTGGCGGCGATGATCGCGGCCAAGCGCCTCGGCGACTACAAGGCCGCGCTTGAGATGCGCAACGTGCGCAGCATCGACGCCCCCGGCACGACCGGATGGATCATGTACCAGAACCAGAAGAACGAGGCGCTGCTGTCCGGTCTCGGCGCGGACGAGATGATCGCCTCGGCCGCGATGTCCGACCTGCTCGCCGCCGCCGGCGGCGCCGAGGCGGTGAGCGCATGATCTCCGCCTCCGTCCTGGAGTCCGCCCCGTTCAGCACCGAGCAGCGCGCCTGGATCGCCGGCTACCTGGCCGGGCTCGCCGCAGGGCATGCCGCCTCCGGCGACACCGCCGCGCCCTCCGCCACGACGCTGACCCTCAACGTCCTGGTCGGCACGCAGACCGGCAACAGCGAGGAGTACGCCGAGGACCTCGCCGCCGCCGCCCGCGCGCAGGGGCTCGCCGCGGCGGTGACCTCGCTCGACGGCGTCACCGCGGACACGCTGGCCACGCTGGAGAACATCCTCGTCGTCACCTCGACCTACGGCGAGGGCGAGATGCCGGACAACGCGGAGCTGTTCTGGGAGTCGTTCCACGCCGAGGGCGCCCCGCGGCTGGAGTCGGCCCGGTTCTCCGTACTCGCGCTCGGCGACAGCAGCTACGACGGCTACTGCCAGGCCGGCAAGCTCATCGACACGCGCTTCGAGCAGCTCGGCGCGAGCCGCATCGTCCCGCGCGTCGACGTCGACGTCGACGGGGACGACGACGCGGCCGCCTGGATCGGCGACGTCGTCGAGGCGTTCGCCGCCCTGCAGCCCGCGTCGGCGGCGGCCGCGCCCGTTCCCGCGGACGCCGCCCCCACGCGCACCCGGTCCCCGTGGTCGAAGAAGACGCCCTACCCCTCCCGCCTCGTCGCCAACCGGGTGCTCTCCGGGCCGGGCAGCGCGAAGGAGATCCGGCACTACGAGTTCGACCTCGGCGACAGCGGCATCGAGTACCACGCCGGCGACGCCCTCAACGTGGTGCCGAGCAACGACCCCGCGCTCGTCGACCTGCTTCTCGACCAGCTCGATGCCTCCGGCGACGAGGAGCACGCGGGGACGAGCCTGCGCGAGCAGCTCGGCACCGCGTTGGAGATCTCTGCCCCCTCGAAGGACCTCATCCAGGCCATCGTCGAGGCCGACCCCGACAGCGAACTCGGCCGCGTCGTCCGCCTCGGCGACAAGCGCGACCTGGAGAGCTGGCTCTGGGGCAAGGACAGCCTCGACCTGCTGCGACTGAGCCCCTCGGCCCGCTTCGACCCGCTCGAGTTCGCCGGGCTGCTGCGGCCGTTGCAGCCGCGCGCCTACTCGATCTCGTCGTCGCCGCTGCACAGCCCCGACCGGATCCACCTGACGGTGGCGTCGGTGCGCTACGGCTCAGCGGACCGCCGCTACGGCGGTGTCGCGTCGACGCACATGGCCGACAGGGTCGGCGACTCCGCCATCGGCATCTATCTACAGCCGAACGCGGCGTTCCGCGTGCCGGAGGACGACTCGGCTCCGGTCATCATGGTCGGGCCGGGGACGGGCATCGCACCGTTCCGCGCCTTCCTCCAGGAGCGCCAGGGCCGGGGCGCCGACGGCCGCAACTGGCTGTTCTTCGGTGACCAGCACCGCGCCAACGACTACATCTACGAGGACGAGCTCGACGAGTTCGGCCGCTCCGGGCTGCTGACGCGACTCGACCTGGCGTTCTCGCGCGACCAGGCGGAGAAGATCTACGTCCAGTCCCGGATGAGGGAGCACGGCGCGGAGCTGTACGCGTGGCTCGAGGAGGGCGGCCACTTCTACGTCTGCGGCGACGCGTCCCGGATGGCGCGCGACGTCGACGACGCGCTGCACGAGGTCATCGCCGAGCACAGCGGTCTCGGTGCCGACGCCGCCGCCGACTACGTCGCGGCCCTCAAGCGGGAGAAGCGCTACGTGCGCGACGTCTACTGACACGCCTCGCACCGAACGGCCCCCGACGGACACACCGTCGGGGGCCGTTCTCGTTCGGCGCCCGCAACACGCGCGACAGGCCACGTCACACCCGGCAGGCCAGGTCACGCGCGACAGCCGTGCGATGGGCGCCGAAACGCCTGTCTGCGACCGCGCGGGCTCAGTAGTACTGGCCGTGCCGGTAGTCCCAGCTGGGGAACGCGGCGGCGAGCTCCGACATGATCACGTCGACGTCCAGGCCCGCACGGATCAGCGTCGGAGCGGGGAGGATCCCGCGCTGCCCGTGCTGTTCGGGGACCAGGCGGCCCAGCTCGTCGACGAAGGACACCATGACGCCCTGCTCGGCGCGCGTCTCCGGGGTCGCGTCCGGCTGGATGGAGGCGACGTAGTCGTCGGCCTCGATGACGAGGTCGGCCTCGGCGTCGATGGCCTCGCCGATGCCGGCGACGACGCCGCGGTTGCCCTGCCCCGACGGGTTCGCCGAGCTGGCGAACAGCAGCCGGCGGTCCCTGCTCCACAGCTCGTCGGCGATCCGCTCGCCGGGGGTCCCGAAGCGAACGACGAAGCAGCTCGTCCTCCGCACGTCCTGGACGAGCTCGACCGAGCCGTCGTCGGGGATGTGCGCGAGCGCGTCCTCGCGCCAGGGAAGGATGCAGCCGAGCAGCACGTCGCGCTCGATGTGCCGCTGGTAGAACGCGTCGATCTCGGGGGTGAGCTCGGCGAGCTCGCGGAGCTGCTCCATGGAGCCGCAGAGCACGACGCCCGGCTTGGTGCGCTTGCGGTTCTTGACCGCGAACTTGCGCTCCAGGCCGGCCCTGTCGGTGGCGAGGATGATGTAGCCGACCTTGGTCGGGCTGACGACGAGGCCGCCCTCCCCGCTGAGGATCTCGATCGCTTCCGGCTGTACGGCCGCGTTCCACGCGACCCGCTGTCCGGGCATGGGCTGTCCCTTCGTCACAGTGGTCGGGGCCGAGCGGCCCCAAACACTTAGGCTACCCTCAGAACCTCTCAGGGGCGAGGGCGGGGGCGCACGGGGATCGACGCCACGACGATCGCCGCCAGCGCGAGCACGACCGACACGACCGTGCTCACGGGGACGCCGATGTCGGTGGGCGCGAGAACGCCGTCGATGACGAGCGAGGCGATCATCTGCCCGGCGACCGTTCCCAGGCTGAGCAGCAGGGAACCGAGGCGGTACACCAGCAGCGCGGTCGCACCGATGAACACGCAGCCGAGCGCGCCGCCGACGTAGAGGCCGGGCTCCGGCGGCAGCGTCGGCAGCCGCCCGGGCACGACGAGCGCCCTGACGAGGATGCCGAGCAGCAGCACCGCCGTCCCGACCGTGAAGTTCACCAGCGTGGCGGACGCGGCGCTGGAGGCCACCCGCCGCACTCGGCCGTTCATCGCCTGCTGCCAGCCGACACCGATGCCGGCCAGCAGCGGAGCGAGGATCGCCCAGAGCGGGATCGCCCCGTCCAGGTGGGCCAGCACCGACCAGCCGACGGCGACGAGCGTGAGCGCGGCGCCCGCACCGCGCGTGACCGTGATCGGCACCCGCCCCGCGGGCCCCACCCCCCACAGGTCCATCAGGACGCCGCTCACCGTCTGGCCGGCGACGAGGGCGATGCTGAACAGGGCGACGCCGATGAGTCCGACCGTGGCACTCTGGGAGAAGACGAGCGCGGCGCCCGCCGCACCGCCGAGCAGACCCCACGCGGGGAACTCGCCCCCGGCGACGCTGCGCGCGATGCTCACCAGTCCGCGCCGCCCGGCGCGGGCCGACAGCGTGACGACGCCGATGATCACCAGACCGCTGCCGAACGAGATCGTCGCCGCGAGGAGGCCGTCGTCCATTCGCGACGCGAGCTCACCGTTGATGCGCGCCTGCACCGCCATCAGCACGCCGCAGAGCACGGCGGCGATGAGGGCGAGGATCCTGGTCCGGGTCACGTCGCGTCCTCCAGCCGCGCGGGGGCGCGGTCCACCCGTCGCCCTCCTGGGCAACCCGTCAACGATACCTCCGACCGACCTCGAACGCGGCGCTTTGTCGGGCGACGGAGCCACCGCCTATGATTGTGCCGAGGCACCCGCCGGCTTGGCGCAATTGGTAGCGCATCCGACTTGTAATCGGAAGGTTACGGGTTCAAGTCCCGTAGCCGGCTCAATCGACATCTGAAAACCGCGTGGAATAGCGGCACTCGGCGCCTGTGGTCGAAATCTTGTCGCTCGCGAATCTGACAAAGACACGATTCCGACACGATGGCCATCGGCTTGGCAGCATGGAACTGCTCCTATGCGGACTTGCCAATCGCCTTCAAGCGCGCGCGGTCGACGGCTTCCACCACCGCGTCCATACGATCCGGCCACAGGTGCCCGTACGTATTCAGTGTCTCAGTGGCATCCTTGTGTCCGAGCATCCGTTGGACCAACTTGACGTCGGCGCCGGCCGCGATGGCAGAGCTCGCGGCGGAGTGTCGGAGCTTGTGAATCGTTAGCCCTGGCCTTTCCAGACCGACGTCGGCCACCGCCTTGTTCCAAACACGGTTTCGCCAGTTGTGGTCGTGGATGCTTCCGCCTCGAGCCGCAGTAAACACCCACGCGTCACCGGGCCGACCTTCAACAAGGTCTTCGACCATCTGCGAGAGGAACTTACTTAGGGGGACGGAACGCCTCTCCCACGTCTTCGGAGGGCCGACAACTCGCTCTCCGCTTTGGCCGAGCGTCCATGTCCTCAATACGCGCACGCGCCGCCGCCTGAGGTCGACGTCATCGCACCGCAAAGCGAGAGCCTCATTGATACGCAGGCCTGTGTACGCGAGAAAGTAGATCAGCACTGAGTCTGTCTTTCGGCCAGAAGGTGCTACGACGGATTCCGCCAATGCAGCGATCGATGCATGGTCGAGAATGACGAGCTCTTCTCCGGTTTCTTGGGGCCGCGGCAACTCCACGCCTTTGTAAGGCGATTGGTGGATGTATCCGCTAGCTACCGCATGCTTCAAGACTCCAGCAAAGACAACCCCCGCGATTCGGTGGACGCTGGAGACCCCCAGCGGCACCGCTTCGTCATTCTGACTTCGGTACTCGCGCGGCGCCACGCCACTTATCAAGTCCCCAACCCACGCATCAATGTCTCGTCGCGTTATCTGCGCAAGCGGCATGCGACCCCACCGCGGGTTGACGTAGATTCGCAGATCGCGCTTGTAATGGTGAAGAGTCGCGTGCTTCGGCTGCTTCTTTGAGGCCAACCACTCGGCCGCAGCATCCATGAAGAGCGTCCTTCTTGACTGCGGGGAAATGTAGCGCCCCGACCGGATGTCATCTTCCATCTCGGCAGCTGCAGCTTCAGCGTCCCGCTTGTCGCGGAACAGCTGCGCTCGAAGCTTGCGCCCCTGAACGGTATCCTCGTACCAACTAAGGCGCCAGCGACTGCCGGTCTGAAAGCGTGAAGTCTTGAAACGATCTTCCAGCTTCGATAAGTGCCGGAGCTGTGCCGGCGGGGGGCTTACCTTTATAGTCTCCCCAGTTTCGAGGCGCACCTTCGCGTCCTTCACCCAGAGATCAACTATCCAAACCTTTGCCATGATGTGATTCCTACGCGTGGGATAGAAGCGGTTTGATTTGGTGGAGACAGTGAACTCGATATACCTCGACGAGCCTTGGAGTCACGTTCAGCTCCTCTGCAATGGCGTGTGCATCTGCGCTCACCCTTTCGGCTTGCTCGTAGTCACGAGGGCGGATCAGGAGCTGCGCGGCGAAGCGATCGGCTTGTCGCTCCTCTCTGGGCGAGTCACAGGTGTGGCCGTAGCGGGCATGCCCTAGCTCGTGAGCAACAACGACGCGTCGCTCAGCGCGCGTCAGGTCGAGGCTGTACCAAATTCGCGCCTGAGCGTGCTCGTAGTAGCCGAGATATGGATCTGGGAGGTGGGCGCCGTGGATAGAGAGGCCACGCCGAGCGGCGTACGCAACTAGGGCGTGTCTCCCATATGGTTCGTGATTGACGCGCGATTCTGGATGGGTGAC
>NZ_FUKR01000074.1 GCF_900163835.1 Mycetocola reblochoni REB411
AGCCGTCCTCCACGCCTGCCTCACCTGGGCGACCCTATTAGGAGACACGCCCTAGCCGCGCGCCGGTCCCGTCGTCCGCTCCACGGCGGGACCGGCCCGCGCAGGCGGCGTGCGGGGCGCCGCGCACCACGACGTCGGTGGCGCGGCATACGATCGTCGGGTGATTGCAGAAGCCCGCGGCACCGGAACACCGATCATCCTGATCCACGGCTTCGAGGTCGACCACCGGATCATGCTTCCCCTGGACGGCGCGCTCGACCGCGACGGCTGGCGGCGGATCTACCTCGACCTCCCCTGGGCCGAGGGGGCGGAGGACACCGGGGAGTCGACGCCGTCCCAGCTCGCCGAGGCGCTCGTCGACGAGGTGCGCGGGATCATCGGCGACGGCGACTTCGCCATCATCGGCAACTCCTTCGGCGCCGTGCTCGCCCGCCACGCGGCCCACCGGCTCGCCGAACGCTGCCTCGGCCTGGCCACGCTCGCCGGGGTGTTCCGGCTGGCGCACGGCGACAGGACGCTGCCCGCGCATCAGGTCGCCCGGCGCGATCCCGGCGTGCTCGAGAGTGCGGGGGCGGCGCGGGCCGACTTCGAGGAGCTGTCCGTCGTCCAGACGCCGCACACCCTGCGAGCCTTCGAACGCTACGTCCTCCCGGGCCTGCACGGCGCCGACGCCGCCGTGCTCGACCGGCTCGGCGAGAACTACGCCGACGGCCCCTCGCCCGAGGCGGATGCGCCCGTGTTCACCGCACCGGCGTTGCACGTCTTCGGCCGGCAGGACCAGGTGGTCGGCTACGCCGACGGCCTCGCCACCGTCGAGCACTACCCGCACGGCACCGTCGTCGCACTCGATGGCGCCGGGCACAACCTGCACCTGGAGCACCCGCAGCTGGTCGGCGCGCTGCTCGGCGACTGGCTGGACCGCATCGAGGCGAGCCGCTCCTGGTGATCATGCCCAAACAGGTGGGCGTGCCTACACCGCATGGCCTCACCAAAGCGCGCGAGTCATGATCACGCTCGAGTAGCTCTTCCCCGGCCACTGAACCTCATCCACTGTGGCGAAGCCCCATGAGCCGTCCAGCTCCACCAGATGGTGTGCGGGCAGTGCGGTGTCCAGCCCGATGGAGAGAGCACCACCGGACCCAGGCACACGTCCGGTGGGTCACCGCGTCCGGATCGGCTCGACGTCGAGCACGACGCCTACCTGCTCGGCCGCGTCGTCGACCACCAACCACGGCGGTCGACGGTCACCAACGAGTCACACCACGCCCGACTGTCGTTGACGCGGTCGCGGCGCCCCCAGTCCGCTGCTAGCTTGGGCCGATGAGTCGACCGGACAACTCCGAGGAAGGGGCTTACGCCCCCCTGGCAGCGGACGGCTTCTCCGACGTCTTTGTGGAGCGCATCGAGGTCGACGGCGAGACCTTCCGTGTGCGCAGGCGCGTTCACGACGGAAGCCACCACTACGACTGGGTCAGCGGACCCAACGACGGGTACGGCTTCTCCGTGTCCCGCAGGCCCGAACCACTCGGTCGAGCGCAGCACGATGCGGAGATTCGCAACTTCCTCGCGGCCATCGATCCGACGACGGGGTACCTCTAGGCGGTCCGCCGGCCAACGCTACCGGCCGCCAGGCGGCGAGGGGTCGCGCGGGCACGAGCGTGCTAGCGCGGACCGTCATCGGCCGCCAGCTGCCTCGCAGCTAGCGCGTGCGCGATCGGAGCCGTCGCCTCGTACAGCTCGCGGTACAGCCCGAACAGCTCCTGGTAGCCCTCGACGTTCTCCGGCCGCGGCGTGAGCACGCGGGCGGGCGGGTTCCACTCGGCCGCGCTGATCGTGGTGACCAGGTTCGCGGCCAGCCAGGCCACGCCGTAGCTCGCACCGATCGTCTCGCGCGGGATCACCTGCTCGCGGCCGCTGATGTCGCAGACGATCTGCGTCCAGACGTCGCCGCGGGTGCCGCCGCCGACCGCGACGACCCGGCGGATGTCGCCGCCCGCCGCCTCGATCGACTCGATGTTGTGCCTGACGGCCAGCCCGGTGGCCTCCAGCGCCGCCCGGTACAGGTCGCCGCGGGTGTGACTCACCGTGAGCCCGGCGATGACGCCGCGGGCGGACGGGTCCATGATCGGCGTGCGCTCCCCGGCGAAGTACGGCAGCATCAGCAGGCCGCGAGCACCGGCCCCGGAGTCGACCGCCTCGCTCAGCAGCTCCGAGAAGTCCGGCGACCCGTACAGCGAGCGCAGCCAGTTCGTCACCGCGCCCGAGGTCGCCATTCCCCCGGCGATGCTGCGGGTGCCGGGAAGCGCGCCGGCCGTTCCCCACAGGGAGGGGCTGCGCACGGGCGTCTCGACGGTGTTGACGAAGAACATCGTCGTCCCGTACATGAGCATCAGGTCGCCGGGGTTGTGGGCGTCGACGGACAGCGCCTCCGACCAGGCGTCGATGGTGCCGATCGTGACGGGCACGCCCTCGGGCAGCCCGGTCGCGGCTGCGGCCTCCGCCGTCACCGTTCCGGCGGTGTCGCCGGCCCAGCCCAGGCGGGGCAGCTCGATGCCCTCGGCGATCTGCGCGGCCCACGGCTCATACCAGTCGCCCGCCTCGATGTCGTACATCGGCGTGCACTGGGAGGCCGACTGGTGGTCGAGGACGTACGCGCCGGTGAGGTTCCAGGCGAGGAAGCTCGCGGGCATGAACAGGCGGCTCGCCCGCGCGTACGCCTCCGGCTCGTGGCGGGCGACCCAGGCGATCTTCGGCCCGGCGGCCTGCGTGGTCAGGACCGATCCGCCACGCTGGAGCACCGCGTCGTCGCCACCCAGCCGGGTCGTCCACTCCTCGATCTCGGCCGTCGCCCTCGTGTCGACGCCGTACAGGATCGCGGGGCGGACGGGGTGACCGGCGGCGTCGGCGAGGGCCACGCACGGGCCCATGCCGCTGACGCCGACCGCCTGGACCGCGACGTCGGGGTGGGCCTGGAGCAGCTCGGCCGCGAGCGCGCGCAGCTCATCCCACCACACCGCCGGGTCCATCTCGACGTGGCCCTGCCGGGGCCGGGACACCTCGTGCTCGCGCGTCGCCGATCCGACGACCGTGCCGTCGAGCGTCGCGAGCACCGCCTTGGTGCTGGAGGTGCCGACGTCGATGCCGAAGACGACTGACTGCATGGTGGGTCCTTTCATTGGTGTCGCGCGTGGTGCTCGTGGCGCCGGGCCTGGCGGGTGTCGTTCGCCGCCGTCAGGACGCCGGGGCGGAACGGCGGCGGTCGTCCGGCGCGGCGGGCGACGACGATGCGGAGGGGTGGTGGTCCTCGCCGAGCGGCCCGAGGCTCCGCCGGAACTCGTCGACGAAGCTCAGCGCGGCCCCCGTCGCGACGGGCTGGTCGCTGTAGCGGCTGGCGACGAGGAACGACTCCGCGTTGGAGTTGAGGAAGCTGATCCGGTCGACCTTGTCGCGGATGCCGTCGATGTGACCGCGGATGAGCGGGCCGACGTCGCCGCCGAGGATGATGGTGCAGCCGAAGAGCGCGCGGATGCTGTGCAGGGCCCTGGCCAGGTCGGAGGTGTAGCGGTCCCACACCGCGAGCAGCTCGGGGTCGCCCGCGTCGAGCCCGCGGAAGAACCGCTCGAGCGAGCCGCCGGCGGCGGCCGTCAGCACCGTCGCGTTGCAGTACGGGTCCAGGCAGCCGTACTGACCGCAGTAGCACCGCTCCCCGTCGTCGTGCAGGTGCAGGTGCCCGATCTCGCCGGCGAACTCGCCGTCGCCGCGGTGGATCCGCCCGCGGACGAGCACCGAGCCGCCGACACTGCGGGACAGGCTGATGTAGAAGGCGTTCTCCAGCACCGTCTCAGACCAGAACTCCGCGCGCCCCGCCGCGTCCGAGTCGTGGACGAGGCGGGTCGGGTAGGGCAGGTGCCGGCCGAAGTCCTCGGCGGACATGCCCAGGTTGTCGAGCACCCGCCCGTAGGTGACGCGTCCGGTCGCCTCGCTGATGAGGCCGGGCATCGCGATGCCGACGCCGAGGATGCGCCTGGCGTCGACGCCCGACTCCTCGATCGTGGCCCCGACCGCCTCGGCGACGAAGCGGCAGTACGCGTCGGAGCGCTCGTAGGCGCGCGGGACGGTCCGCTCGACGACGACGTCGCGGGCGAGGTCGACGATGAGGCAGGTCACGCCGTCCCTGGTGACGTCCACACCGACGGAGAGCCGCCCGCCGGCGACGCAGGCATAGCCGATGGGGCTGCGGCCGCCCTGCGCGCCGGAGGACAGCTTCGCCTTCTTCTCGATGAGGTTCTGCTGCCGGAACTCGTTGAGGTACTTGGACACCGTCGGCAGGCTGAGCCCCAGCTCCCTGGAGATGTCGTTCTTCGTGGCGAGGCCGCGCTCGCGCACGAACTCGTAGATCGCGCGGCGCGTTCGTGTGGCCGTCACGGATGCTGGCATCGCAGAATACCCTCCGGTCGCACCGGGACCGCCCCGGCCTCTCGCGCCGCCGGTCTCCGTCAGAGTCACCCTACTCGGGCCCGGCGCCCCGCTCGACCGCGGGGCGCCGGGACCCGGCTCATACTCTGGAGTTGTAGAGGTTTCGGAGCGCATCGATCAGCACCGCGGCGAAGATCATCAGGCCGCCGGCCAGCGTGATCAGCGTCTGGGGGATGCCGAGGATGGCGAGCCCGACCTGGATCACGGTGAGCAGGAGCGTGCCGGCGAGGACGCCCTGCATGCTGCCCTTTCCACCGGTCAGCGAGACGCCGCCGATGACCGCCGCGGCGATGACCTGCATCTCGTAGCTGCTGCCGAAGCTGGAGGTCACGGCTCCCATGTAGCCGGACAGCAGCCAGCCGGCGAGACCGCAGAGCAGGCCGGAGACGACGTACGCGCCGATCTTCACGCGGTCGACGTTGATGCCGGCGATGTACGCACCGCGCGGGTTGCCGCCCACCGCGAACAGCGCGCGGCCGAAGCGGGTGCGCTGCCAGATCACGTAGAACAGCGCGAACACCGCGAACATGACGATCGGGAGGATCGGGAAGCCGCCGATGTTGCTCTGGCTGACGAACTTGTAGGAGTCGGGCAGCTGCGAGATCGAGGTGCCGCCGGTGATCGCCAGCAGCGCCCCCATGAGCACCATGTTCATCGCGAGCGTCGTGATGAGCGCGTTCGCCTTCAGCTTGGTCACGATGAGGCCGTTGACCAGGCCGATGAGGGAGCCGACCACGAGGATGAGCAGGATCGACAGGATCACGGGGAGTCCGGATTTCATCGCCAGCACCCCCGACAACGCCGAGAAGCCCGCCGTCCCGACCGTGGACAGGTTGATGTCGCCGAGGATGATCACCATCGAGATGGCGATCGCGAGCAGGCCGAGCACGGTGGCCTGCACGAGGATGTTGCTGAGGATCCCGAAGGAGTAGAACGACGGGCGGAAGATGCCCATGACGACGATCGCCAGCACCAGGAGGATCCACACCGCCTGGTTCATCGCGAAGTCGAGGAACTTCTTGGGGGCGAACGACTCCTTGAGCGCGATCGCGGAGGTCTCGTTGAAGGTCATGCCGTTTCCTTTGCTCGATCGCGGATCGCGATGAGTTCGTCGATGGTGATGTCGTTGTTGTCGAGGACGGCCACGATCTCGCCGTCGTCGAAGAAGACCAGGCGGTCGGCGACGCGCAGCAGCTCCTCGTAGTCGTTCGTCAGGTAGATCGTCGACATGCCCTCCCGGGTGAGCCGCAGCACGGTGGAGATGATCTCCTCGCGGCTCTTGATGTCGATGCCGACGGTCGGCTCGTCGAGGATGAGCAGTCGCGGGTCGATGTTCAGCGCGCGCCCGACGATGACCTTCTGCTGGTTTCCGCCGGACAGGCTCTCCATCGGTTCGAAGATCGAGTTGGACTTGATCTTCAGCTCGTCGCGGTAGTCGCGGGACAGCTGCTTCTGCAGGGCCAGGTTGACGAACCCGCCGAGCGTGCGCAGCTTGCCGCCGTGGCCGGCGACGCCGATGTTCTCGTTGATGTCGAAGCTCGGCAGGATGCCCTCGCGGTGCCGGTCGTAGGAGATGTAGGCGATCCCGTTGCGGATGGCGTTCTGCGGGTTGGCCAGGCTGACCGGCCTGCCGTCGATCGTCACGGTCCCCGCCTCGCGGCGGTTCACCCCGGCGAGGGTCCGGCAGAACTCGCGCGCCCCGGAGCCGGGGAAGCCGACGACGCCGAGGATCTCGCCCTTGCGGATCGACAGGCTCACGTCGTCGAGGTGCTCGCCGGTGAGCCCGCTGGCCTCGACGAACGTCGCCGCGGCCCCCGGGGCCGTGCTCGCGTCGCGCATCGTCAGCTCGACGTCCTCGCCGGCGACGAGGTTGCCGAGGTACGCCTCCGAGGCCTCCGCGACGTTGTCGACGCTGTAGGCGCGCCCGTCGCGGAGAACGGTGATGGACTTCGACAGCTCCCTCACCTCGCCGAGGTAGTGCGAGATGAAGATGAACGCCGTGCCGCGCTCCTGCAGGGCGCGGACGAACTGGAACAGCTCCGCCCTCTCCCTGCTGGTGAGGGCGGTGGTCGGCTCGTCGAGGATGATGAGCTTCGCGCCGGAGTGCATGGCCCGGATGATGTTGAGCTTGCGTGCGTCGATGGAGCTGAGCTCGCGCACCGGGGTCTTCGGGTCGACGTGGAGCCCGTAGGAGGCGAGCTCGGCGGCCGCCTCCCTGTGGATGGTCTTCCAGTCGACGAAGGCTCCGCGGGTGGGCAGCACGCCGGTGAAGATGTTCTCGGCGACGCTGAGGTCCTGGAAGGAGTTCTCGTGCTGGGGCACCAGTCGGATGCCCAGGCTCTGGCGCTGGAAGATGCTCAGCTGGCGGATGTCGACACCGTCGAAGAGCACCTCGCCGGTTGTGGGCGCGTAGATGCCGGCGATGATGTTGACCACCGTCGACTTCCCCGCACCGTTCCGGCCGAGAAGCGAGTGGATCTCGCCCGCGCCGACCTCGAGGCTGACGTCGGTCAGCGCACGGGTCACGCCGAACGTCTTGGACACGCTGCGGACCTGCAGCAGGGGCTGTTCTGTACTCATGTGTGAAACCTCCAGACGGGGCCCGTGCCGCCGCATCGTCACCGATGCGGCGGCACGGGCGAACCGGGATCAGCCCTCCGAGTTGCCCCAGATGAGCGGGTTGTCGGCGTCGTCCGCGGTCACCACGACGGGGTCGAGCATGATCGTCGGGCCGCTGTCGCCCTCGGTGAAGGTCACCTCGGTGTTGAGGTACTTGCCCTCGGGGGTGAAGGTGCCGGACGTCGGCACCTCCTCACCGGCGATCGGGTAGGCGTTGAGGACCTCGGTGGCGATGCCGCCGACACCGAACACGTCGATGACGACCTCCACGTCGATGTAGCCCTCCTCGACCAGGTCGAGGACCTCGCCGAGGCCGTCGTGCGAGATGAACGCCACGTGGTCGTCCTCGCCGGCCTTGGCCCACATGTTGTTGGTCTTCAGCGACTCGATGGCGCCGAGCGTGGCCGTGTCGGTCGGGGTGTTGATCAGGTCGATGGTCTTGCCGGAGGACTTCGCGTCGGCGATGACGTTGTTCAGCGCGCTCGTGGCGACGTCGGCCTCGGGGGCGCCGAGCACCGAGATGAGCTCGACGTCGGGGTACTCCTTGATGACCGACTCGAAGCCCTCCGAGCGCTCCTTGAACACCTGCGAGACGAGCTCGCCGTAGAGGTTGACGACGACGCCCTTCGGCTCGCCGTTCTTCTCCTCGAGCAGGCGGATGGCCTCCTCGCCGGCCTTCTTTCCCGACTCGACGGAGTCGAACAGGACCGACACGTCGACGGTGGCGTTGTTGGCCTTGTTGTCGATGACGGCGATGGGGATGTCGGCCGTGTTGGCCCGCTCGATGACGTCGGAGACGCTCTCCGAGTCGTAGGGGTTGAGCACGATCGCCGCGGGGGCGATGTTCTGGACGAGGTTGTTCATCTGGTCGTTCTGCTTGGAGGCGTCCGCCTCGGCGACGGTGACCTGGCCCGAGTAGCCGAGCATGTCGGCGGCGCCCGTGACCCCCTCCGCCATGGCGACGTGGACGAGCTCGGTGGAGTTCTTGGTCGAGTACCAGATCTCGCCCTTGCTCCCCCCGTCCGCGGTGTCGGTCCCGCCGGAGCAGGACGTGAGCGCGAGGGCGACGACCGCCCCCGCAGCGACGGCTGTGACTGCCTTTGTGAAACGCATCTGGGTGCTTCTCCTTCTGATTCTCTTCATTGAGATCCGGTCGACCACGATGGCGACCGTGTGGTGCGCGCGCGCCGCTGTAGCGCGCGATCACGATTTAGACGACGGTGAACGCCCCGTCGACGATGAGGTCGGTGCCGGTGGTGTAGGTGGCGGCGTCCGACAGCAGGTACACGACCGCTCCGACGAGCTCCTCCGGCGACCCCATCCGCTTGACGGGGATCATGTCCGTCCAGGTGCGGCGCCAGTCCTCGCGGACGTTCCCGGTCATCTCGGTGTTGATGTAGCCGGGGGAGATCGAGTTCACCCTGATGTCGTAGGGCACCCACTCGACGGCGAGCGACTTGGACAGGTGGGCGACGCCGGCCTTGGAGGCGTTGTAGGACGCCTGGCCCTGCGGGATGTTGACGATCGTGCCGGACATGGACGCCGTGTTGACGATGTTCCCCGGCTTGCCCTGCTCGACGAGGTAGCGGGCGAAGGCCTGCGCGACGAAGAAGATGCCGTTGAGGTTGACGTTGACGACGGTGGTGAAGTCCTCCGGCGTGCACTCCAGCGCGGGCTTGTGCAGGCAGATCCCGACGTTGTTGAAGAGCAGGTCGAGGGTGCCCATGTGCTCCGCTGCCGCCGCGATGGTCGCCGCGACCTGTTCGGGGTCCGTCACGTCGCAGCTGAGCGCGAGCGTGCGGACGCCGTGCTCGGCGGCGATGGCCGAGGCCACCTCGCTCGCGTCGGCGACGTCGACGATGACGACGTCAGAGCCGCGTGCGGCGAGTCCGCCCGCGACCACCTTGCCGATGCCCTGGCGGCCACCCGTCACCACGGAGACCTTGCCGGTCAGATCGAATGGGTCCACTCCCATGTGTTCCTCCACCTCGCGTCGTTGCGATGTCATCTGCGGTCGCTCTAATTCTGTAAAGCGATATAACAAAAGCAGTTTGTCAAATGAGTCCGACCGCGTCAAGCGCGATCTGCGCGGCTCGCATGGCGCGCCCTCCCGCGGCAGGATGGAGGGCGTGATCCGCCGCCTCCGCCCCGACGAGACGACGACGGCCGGCTTCACCCGGCTGCTTCGCCTCGCGGCCGAGGTCGGCGACGACGAACTGCGCGGCATCCGCGACCGTGAGCTTCCGACGCTGACCGTCCTCGGGGTCGTCGAGGACGTGGCTCCGGCGATCGCGGGCTTCGCGGCGGCGGCGGTCCCCGATCGGGCCGACGCGCTCCGGCACCGGCCCGACGACGAACACGAGCAGGAGCAGGAGCACGGGCACGGGCACGGGCACGGGCACGGGCACGGGCACGGGCACGGGCACGGG
>NZ_FUKR01000072.1 GCF_900163835.1 Mycetocola reblochoni REB411
ACCCCGAACCCTCCCCCGCGGCCGGCAAACCCTCCGGCATCGACCCCGCCACGGCCGTCCCGGCCGAGAGCGGTGGACCGGTCCGCGGAGACGACGGGCTGCTCCGGACACCGTGGGCCGGAACCGACCCGCTGATGCGCGAGTACTACGACACAGAGTGGGGCTCCCCCGTCCGCACCGAGCAGGGCCTGTTCGAGCGGCTGAGCCTGGAGGCGTTCCAGTCCGGACTGTCCTGGGCGACGATCCTGCGCAAGCGCGAGGCGTTCCGCGCCGCGTTCCACGGGTTCGACGTGGACGCCGTCGCAGCCTTCGGCGACGCCGACGTCGAGCGGCTGCTGCAGGACGCCGGCATCGTCCGCAACAGGGCGAAGATCGTCGCGACGATCGGGAACGCCCGCGCGACGGCCGCCCTGCGCCCCGAGGGTGGCCTTCCCGCGCTCATCTGGTCGCACCGCCCCGAGGTCCCGCTGCGTCCGCGCACCGTGGACGAGGTGCCGACCTCGACCCCCGAGTCGGTCGCCCTCGCCGCCGCGCTCCGCGCGCGGGGGTTCCGCTTCGTCGGCCCCACGACGATGTTCGCGCTCATGGAGGCGACGGGCGTCGTCGACACCCGCCTCGTCGGCAGCCACCGCCGCGGCACGGACTGACCGGACACCCGACGGCAGCCGGGACGAGACGTCGGCGCCCCTCCGCGAACGGAGGGGCGCCGACGATGCGAACCGGTCAGCGGATCAGGACTCGTAGCTGCCGTACTCGTACATGAAGTTCGGGTCGTTCATGACCTGGTCCATCGCGGTGCCGATCGCGGCGAAGAACACGAGGGCGAAGATCAGGCCGACCAGGATGAAGACACCGCCGACGACGATCCCGGCGATCGCCAGGCCGCGGCCCGTCTCCCCCGTCTTGCGGATCTGCCCGAGCGCGACGGCGCCCATGATGATGCCGAGCAGGCTCGCGCCGACGAAGGGGGCGATCAGCGAGAAGATCGCGAGCAGGCTGGTCTTGCCCTGCCGGCTCTCGGGGACGAAGCCGTCCGGCGTGGAGCCACCGACCGGAGGCGCCGTGTACACGGGCTCACCGTAGGGGGCGGGGGCGGACGGAGCGGTCTGACCGTAGGCGGGGGTGGGCTCGTTCGGCGTGCTGGGGGTGTTCTCCGGTGTGCTCATCTGGCACTCCTCTCGGTGTCGATCGGTGGGGTCAGGCGCCGCGCAGTCGCGTGGCGAGGTAGGCGTAGAGGCCGTCGAGCGGGACGCGCTCCTGCTGCATGGTGTCGCGGTCCCGGACGGTCACGGCGTCGTCGTCGAGCGAGTCGAAGTCGACGGTGATGCAGTAGGGCGTGCCGACCTCGTCCTGCCGACGGTAGCGGCGGCCGATCGCACCGGCGTCGTCGAAGTCGACGTTCCAGCTCTGGCGCAGCTCGTCGGCGACCCTGCGGGCCAGCGGCGACAGCGCCTCGTTGCGGCTGAGCGGCAGGACCGCGGCCTTGACCGGGGCGAGGCGCGGGTCGAGCCGGAGCACGGTCCGCTTGTCGACGCCTCCCTTGGCGTTGGGGACCTCCTCCTCGTGGTAGGCGTCCACGAGGAAGGCCATCAGCGACCGGGTCAGACCCGCCGCCGGCTCGATGACGTACGGCGTCCAACGCTCGTTCTTGGTCTGGTCGAAGAACGACAGGTCCTTGCCGGAGTGCTCCGAGTGCGTCGACAGGTCGAAGTCGGTGCGGTTGGCGATGCCCTCGAGCTCGCCCCACTCGCCGGAGAACCCGAACCTGTACTCGATGTCGACGGTTCGCTTGGAGTAGTGCGAGAGCTTCTCGGCCGGGTGCTCGAACAGGCGCAGGTTCTCGGGGTCGATGCCGAGGTCGGTGTACCAGTTCCAGCGGTAGTCGATCCACTTCTGGTGCCAGTCCTCGTCGGTGCCCGGCTCGACGAAGAACTCCAGCTCCATCTGCTCGAACTCGCGCGTGCGGAAGATGAAGTTGCCCGGCGTGATCTCGTTGCGGAAGCTCTTGCCGATCTGGCCGATGCCGAACGGCGGCTTGATCCGAGCCGCCTGGAGCACGTTGGCGAAGTTCACGAAGATGCCCTGCGCCGTCTCCGGCCGCAGGTAGTGCATCCCGGACTCGTCCTCGACCGGGCCGAGGTACGTCTTCAGCATCATGTTGAAGTCGCGCGGGGGCGTCCACTCGCCCTTCGTGCCGCAGTTGGGGCAGTTGATGTCGAGCATGCCGTTCTCCGGCTCGCGGCCCTTCTTCTCCTCGTAGGCCTCGATCAGGTGGTCCTCGCGGAAGCGCTTGTGACAGCTGAGGCACTCGACGAGAGGGTCGGTGAAGACGCCGACGTGCCCGGAGGCCTCCCACACGCGCTTGGGGAGGATCACGGAGGAGTCGATGCCGACGACGTCGTCGCGGCGGGTGACCATGTAGCGCCACCACTGTTTCTTGATGTTCTCCTTCAGCTCGACGCCGAGGGGACCGTAGTCCCACGCGGAGCGGGAGCCGCCGTAGATCTCGCCCGCCTGGAACACGAAGCCGCGATGGCGGGCGAGGGCGATGACGGAATCAAGACGGGACTGCGGGGCCACGGTTCTCCAAGGAATACAACGACGAGCAGGCCGGCTGCCAGGCTCCCGGCAAGTCTAGCGAGTAGCCGTGGGCGGGCCAGTCCCCCCGCTCTCCGTCCCACACCTTCTCCTCACAGCATCGATAGGAACGGCACAGAAAAGCTCCCTACGGTTGAAGCATCAAGCGAATCCCCCGATACCGAGGAGCCCCCATGCAGAACCGACCCGCCATCCGCACCGCCGGAGCACTCGCCGGACTCGCCCTGATGGGGGCGCTCGCCGGGTGCAGCACGACAGCCGCCGACACGGACAGCCAGAGCAGCGGGGCCGCGGCCGGCGGAAGCGCAGCGGCGACCACCTCGCCCTCGAGCGAGTCGTCGGCGAGCACGGAGAGCACGGACACGGGCTCCGCCGACGGCGCCTACACCGACGGCAGCTACACGGCGACGGGAAGCTACCAGTCGCCGGGAGGGCAGGAGAGCGTCGAGGTGACGCTCACCATCGCCGACGACACGGTCACGGCCGTCGAGGTCGTCGGCGACACCGACAACGCCAACTCCACGCGGTACCAGTCCGAGTTCATCGGCGGGATCAGCGACGTCGTCGTCGGGGTGCCCGTCGACGAGCTCCAGGTCGACAAGGTCGCCGGGTCCTCACTCACCAGCGGCGGTTTCAACGAGGCGCTCGAGACGATCAAGGCCGATGCCGCGGCCTGAGCACCGCTGGACGTTCGAGGCCATCGGTACGCACTGGACGTTGGAGAGCGACACCGCGTTCTCCGACGACGTCCGCACCGATGTCCTCGACGTCTGCGAGCGGTTCGACGCCGCCTGGTCGCGGTTCAGGGCCGACTCCGTCGTCAGCGGACTCGGCCGGGACGGCGGCGAGGCCACGATGCCGGCCGAGTCCTCCCGGCTGGCCGCGCTCTACCGCGACCTCGAACGGGTCACCCAGGGTGCGATGACACCGCTGGTCGGCGTCCCGCTGAGCAGGCTCGGCTACGACGCCGGCTACCGGCTGCACCCGGACGGTCCGCCCGTCGCCGCGGCCCGCTGGGACGACGCCCTGCACTGGCAGGGCCGGGCGCTGCGGCTCGCCCGCGGTGAGATCCTGGACATCGGCGCCGCCGGCAAGGGGGAGCTCGTCGACCAGGTGACCGACGTCCTCCTCTCGGCGGGGCACCGCCGCTTCTGCGTGGACGGCAGCGGCGACCTGCGCGTGGTCGGCCATCGGGAGCAACCGCTCCGCATCGCCCTGGCCAAGCCCGGCGACGCCGGACTCGCCGTCGGTGTCGCCGAGCTCGCCTACGGCGCCCTGTGCGCGAGTGCGACGGACCGGCGCCGCTGGTCGGAAGGGCTGCACCATGTGCTCGACGGGCGGACGGGTACCCCCGTCACCGAGGTCCAGGCGAGCTGGGTCGTCGCCGAGAGCGCGATGATCGCCGACGCGATGGCGACCGCCCTGTTCCTCAGCCCTGCCGCGCCGCTCCGAGAGCTGGCAGAGTTCGAGTACGTCCGACTGTTCGTCAACGGGCAGGCGGAGACGTCCGCCGGCTTCCCCGGAAAGGTCCTCGCATGACAGCCCCCGCTGCCGCCCCCCCGCCGACTCGGCCCGCTCGCGCTCATCGACGCCGTGCCGATGCACCGTCTCGTCTCGGTGTCCCTGGCCGTGATCGGCGTGATCGCCGTCGTGTCCGCGGCCGTCGGCTCGCTCAGCTACTCGCCGCTCGCACTCGCCGTGTCGGCGACCGTCGGAGTCGGGGTCGCCGTCGCCGTCAACGCGGGCGCCGCCGCCCTGGCGCGCCGGAGCCCGCACCACGAGTCGGCGGTCATCACCGGCCTGATCGCGTTCTTCCTCGCCTGGCCGTCGCTGTCGCCGCTCGACCTCAGCGTCGTCGCCGGGCTCAGCGCCCTCGGCGTGGCATCCAAGTACCTGCTCGTCTGGCGGGGCCGCCAACTGGCCAACCCCGTCGTCGTGGCCGCCGTCGCACTGGGCCTCGCGGGGGTCTCGAGCGAGATCTGGTGGGTGGCGTCGGAGCCCCTGTTCCCCGCGGTGCTCGTGTTCAGCCTGCTGATCCTGCGCCGGACGAGGATGATGCTCCCGGGGCTGGTCTTCATCGTCGTCGCCCTGGCCGGCACCGTGCTCGGCAGCGTCTCCGGCGGGGCAGCCCTGCCCGACGCCCTCCTCGGCGCCCTCGTCTCGACGCCCATCCTGTTCCTGGCCGGCTTCATGCTGACGGAGCCGATCACCCTGGCGCCCCGGACGGCCCAGCGGGTCATCGTGGCCGTGGTCACCGGCGTGCTGTTCAGCGCTCCGCTGCTGCTGGCCAGCGTGCTGCATCTGCCCACCTCGCTCGGCCCGCTGACACTGTCCCCGGCGTTCGCACTGCTGGTCGGCAACCTGATCTCCTTCGCCTTCGGACCGCGGCGGGCGCTGCGGTTCACCGTGGCGGAGGTGGCGGAGGAGGCGCCGGCGGTGTGGTCGGTGTCGCTGCTGCCGGAGCAGCCCACGCGGTTCGAGCCGGGGCAGTACCTGGAGCTCAGCCTGCCGCACCGCCGCAGCGACAGCGGCGGCACCCGGCGCGTGTTCAGCATGACGACCGCGCCCGGCGCCGTCGAGGTGGGGCTCGGCGTGCGCGTCGACGAGCCGGCGAGCACCTTCAAACGGGAGCTGAGGGCCCTGCAGCCGGGAGACCAGCTGAGCGCGACGCGGATCGGGGGCGACTTCGTCCCCCCGGCCGATCCGCGCCAGGCGGTCCTGTACATCGCGGCGGGGATCGGCGTGACGCCGTTCCTGTCGCACCTGGCCGCGGAGCAGTCCGCGGGCGTCGACAGGGACAGGGTGCTCGTGTACCTGCTGAGGGATGGCGGGCCCATCCCGTTCCAGGACCGGCTCATGGCTGCGGGGATCCGGGTGATCGTCGTGGCACCGACCGTGCCCGACGCGCTGCCGGAGGGGTGGAGCTACGCCGGGGCGTCACGCCTGACGGCCGACACCCTTCCGGCGCTCGTGCCGGACGTCGCGCACCGGCACTGCTTCATCTCCGGCAGCCCCTCGGCCGTCGGCCAGCTCCGCCACGTCGTCCGGCGGGCGGGCGCGAGTCACGTGACCACGGACGCCTTCGCCGGGTACTGACCCGGCGTAGCGGGCGCGCCGAGCCGGGCCCGGGGCGACCTCAGCGCAGCAGCAGGGCGCGCGCGTCGGCGACGGTGCGCTCCGCCTCCTCCGAGTTGATGCGCGCGAGCAGCATGGCCGCGAGGACGGCGGCCACGAGCAGCCGGGCCCGCACCGAGCGGTCGCCGTCGGACAGCGCGGGCAGTGCGGAGCCGAGCGCGGCGTACACGGCGTCGTGGAGCTCGCGCCGGTAGTCGTCGACGACGTGGCGCTGCACCTCGTCGTGGGCGGCGAGGCCCGCCGCGCTGTTGAGCAGCAGGCACCCCCTGTCGGCACCGGGCGCCCCGCCGACAGCCCGCGCGATCGCGTTGAGGTACTCGGCGAGCGCCGACGGATCGGCGGAGCTCCCGCTCAACCTCGCCAGCAGCGGGCCGACCACGTTCTCCCTGTAGTCGCGCACCGCGGCGTCGTAGAGCCCCCGCTTGCTGCCGAAGCTGTTGTAGATGCTCGACCGGTTCAGGCCGCAGGCGCGTTCGAGCTCGGGCAGGGAGACGGCGTCGAACCCGCGGTCCCAGAACAGCTCGCGGGCGGCACGGGCGACGACGGTGCGGTCGAATGCAGCGGTGCGGGCCACGGTTCCTCCTGGACGGTTGCGTTTCCCCCAGCCTATACTGAACCAACCAGTTCAGAAAGGCTGCACCATGGTCACCCTCACCGCCGTCCTCGCCCTGCTCGCCGCGGCCCTGCACGTCGCCATCTTCGTCATGGAGTCCGTGCTGTGGACGAGCCCCGGCGTCCGCGCACGCTTCGGCACCACGCCCGAGCAGGCCGAGGCGACCAGGGAGATGGCGCTCAACCAGGGCTACTACAACCTGTTCCTCGGCGTCATCGCCGCAGCCGGGGCGATCGCGCTCCTCACCGGAGCGGCGTCCGTCGGGACGGCGCTCGTCTACGCCGGCACCGGTTCGATGCTGCTCGCAGCCGTCGTCCTCGCCGCGACCTCGCCCGACAAGCGCAGGGCGGCCGTGACGCAGGGGCTGCTCCCGCTGCTCACCGTGATCGTCCTGAGCGCCACGCTCGCGATCAGCTGACCCGCGCGCCGAACCACCACCCACCCGCCCAGCCAGAGACTCCCGGAGGAACCCGACCATGACCACAACCAGCACCCAGATCCAGCTCGTCCGTCGGCCCGTCGGCTGGCCGACCCACGACGACGTCCGGACCGTCAGCGTCCCGCTCGACGAGCTCGCGGACGGCGAGGTCCGCGTGCGCAACGAGTTCCTCTCCGTCGACCCCTACATGCGCGGCCGCATGAACGACGTGCGGTCGTACGTCGCCCCCTTCGCCCTCGGCGAGACCATGACCGGCGGCGCGGTCGGGCGCGTCGTGGAGTCCCGCTCCGCCGACCACGCGGTCGGGGACCTCGTCCTGCACCAGCTCGGCTGGCGGGACGTCGCGCAGGCCGACGCCGCGGCGTTCCGCGTGCTCCCCGCGATCGAGGGCACGTCGCCCAGCCTGTACCTCAGCGTCCTCGGCATGACGGGCTTCACCGCCTACCTGGGCCTCACCCGCATCGCCCGCCTGGCCGAGGGCGACCGTGTCTTCATCTCCGGGGCGGCCGGAGCCGTGGGGACGGCGGCGGGCCAGATCGCCCGACTTCTCGGCGCCTCCCAGGTGATCGGCTCCGCCGGAAGCGACGAGAAGACCGCCCTGCTGCGCGACAAGTACGGCTACGACATCGCGCTCAACTACCGGGACGCGCCCATCCGGGAGCAGCTGAACGCCGCCGTGGGCGAGACCGGCATCGACGTGTACTTCGACAACGTCGGCGGCGACCACCTGGAGGCCGCGCTCGACGTGTTCAACGACGGCGGCCGCGCGGCGCTCTGCGGGGCGATCGTCGGCTACAACAGCACGGAGCGCACGCCGGGCCCCGACAACATGTCCGCCATCATCACGAGGGCGCTCACGCTGACCGGCTTCACCGTCGGCGCGCACCTGGAGCACTACCCCGAGTTCACCGCTCGGATGACCGAGTGGTTCGGCTCGGGCCTGATCGCCGTCGACGAGACCGTGGTGACGGGCCTCGAGAACACCTTCGACGCGTTCCTGGCGATGCTGAGGGGGGCCAACACGGGCAAGATGATCGTCGCGCTCTGAACCCTGTCGATGCGCCCCGCCCCGGGTGCCGCGCGACGGGGCGGGCGACACCGCCAGGCGGAGGGACGGAACCGCGCCGGCCGCGACGGCCGCGACGGCGATGCCGTGGCACGATGAGGCGGTGACCACCCTTCCCGACATCGTCGTGTCCGCCCTGGCCCTGGTCAGAGGGCGCCGCGTCCTGCTGGTCACCGCCCGCGGCCGCGACGTGCTGTTCATGCCCGGCGGCAAGGTGGACCCCGGTGAGAGTGGTGCGGACGCCCTGCTCAGGGAGAGCAGGGAGGAGGTCGGGCTCATTCTCGACCCCGCGAGCGTCGCCGAGCTGTTCACCGTCCGCACCCAGGCCCACGGCGAGCCGGACGGACGCCAGGTCGCGATGACGCTCTACAGCGCGGCCCCGCTCGCCGGCACCCCCGGGGATCCGGTGCCCTCGGCCGAGGTCAGCGCCGTGCACTGGTGCTCGACGGCCGATGCGGTTCGCTGCCCTCCGGCCGGAGCCGCGGTCCTCGCGAGGCTGCACGCGCTCGACCTCATCGATTGAGCGGCCCGGGGCGGCCGACGAGGGCGGCCACGTCGGCCATGACCTGCGCGTAGCCGTCGGGCCCGAGGGCTTCTCCGCTGGCGTCGTCCGTGAGGATCGCCTGCATCGCGCCGGCCACGAGGTTCGTCGTCAGTGCGGCCTCCCGGGCGGCAGACCCGTGGTCCAGCCGACGCCGTCGCGGGTCGGCCTCGAGCCATCCGGTGAGGAGGGCCTCGAGCTGCGCCATGATCGCCAGCAACGGCAGGCTGATCTGCGGACGGGTCTCGGGTTGCTCGCGAAGCAGCTCCATCCGGGCGCCGACGACCTCGCCGTGCGGCGCGAGATCCCCGAGCGAGGCCACGACGATTGCGAGCAGGGCGGCCGCATGATCCCCGTCTCCGACCCCAGAGGCGAGTATCGCCTCTGCCTGATCCGCAGGGATCATCTCGACGGGGATTCCGAAGATGGCCGCGTCCCGCGAGGGCATGTGGAGGAAGAAGGTGCTCCGCGCGATGTCGACGACATCACAGATCTCGGCCACGGTCACATTGCGGTAGCCGCGCTCCCTGGCGATCGCGACCGCCGCCAGCTGGATGCGCTGACTGAGCTCGTGACGCTTGCGCTCACGTCGGGGTGCGCGTTCCGTGCCCATGACCCTATGATACCGATATGGACACCGTCCAATGTTGGATGGTGTCCATTTTGGATCGCTGACACCCCCGTCTCCCGCATCGCAAGGACCCCCACCCATGCCCACCACCCGCAGAACAACCCGAACCACAGCACTCACAGGAATCCTCGCCGCCTGCCTCCTCGCCGGCGCGGCGACCCCCCTCGCGGCCGCACAGCCGCGCGACACGGCCGTCGACGAGGACTGCACCGCGGCCGGAGCGCTCGACCTTGCCGTCGTGCTCGACACCACCGGCTCGATGAGCAGCGCGATCTCCGCCGCCGGCACCACCGCCGTCGATCTCGCGACAACGGTGTCCTCCTCGGGCGGGCGCGTCGCGCTCGTCGACTACCGCGACGCGGGCGACTCCTGGACCTCACGGATCCGCACCGACTTCACCGCCGACGCCGCCACCTACGCGGCGGCCGTCGGGGAGATGTGGGCAGGCGAAGGCGGCGATATCCCCGAGGCGACCCTGTTTGCCCTCAACACCGCTCTGACCGAGCTGAGCTGGGACGACGATGCCGCCCGAGCGGTGATCGTCATCACGGACGCACCCTTCCACGACCCGGATCGGGCGGACCCCTCGCTGACCTCGTCGGGCGTCGCCGCAGCGCTGGCCGGGAGCGGGACCGCCGTGCACGCGCTTCTGACTGACCGCTCAGCGGACACGAGCGGCCAGTACTCCGCGCTCGCCTCCGCGACGGGCGGCTCCGTCACGACCCTTGGCGCCGCGGGCTCGACGATCGAGGAGCTGCTGGCCTCCCTCGTCGACGACGTGGTCTCGCGCCCCTACGTCACCTTCACGCAGCCGTCCTACGCCTTCGAGGCGGGCACGGCCGGGGAGCTCCCCACCGTCAGCGGTGACGAGTGCCTCCCACTCGAGGGAGCGAGCTGGGCGTGGGAGTTCCTCGACGGCGACCCCGAGGTCAGCGGCGTGACGACGGAGACCGCGACGGCGAACTACGCGACGCCGGGCGACTACGCGGTCCGCGTGACGATCACGACGCGCGAGGGAAAGACCGCGACGGCGACCACCACGGTCCGCGTGACCGCACCGGTGACCCCCACCCCCGAGCCGACGCAGGCGCCGGAACCGACGTCCGAGCCCACCGAGACCGCCGGGCCCGCGCCGGAACCCGCCCAGACGGCCGGGCCGACACCCGAGCCGACTCGCACAGCGTCGGAGACCGCCGCGCCGGCCGCCACGACGCCGACCGTCGCCCCGACGGAAGCGTCCGAGGCCGACGCACCCCCGACGCCCGCTCCCGAAAATCTCGCCAGCACCGGAACCACGGGCGTCATCGGCGGCGCCTTCGCGGTCGCGCTGCTCGCGGCGGGCGCGATCCTCGTCGGACGGCGGGCGCGCCGCTGACACCGGGCGACGGCGGGGAGGGGCGGACGGTCAAGACCGTCCCCTCCTCGCGGTCGCGGCCCCTGCCCGGCTCGACCCGGCTCCCTGCGAGCGCCCCGCTTCCGTCGATACGCTGACCGGGTGAGCACCCGCGAATTCCACTCTCACGGCCGCGTCCTCGCCTCCCACCGATCGGGGAGGGACGACGGCCCCGCCTTCGTCCTCGTGCACGGCATCGGCATGGGCCACGGCTACTGGTCGCCGCTGGCGGACGAGCTCGGCACGCTCGGGCCCGTGCACAGCATCGACCTGCCCGGCTTCGGCGACGCCCCCGAGCCGGACGAGCCGCTCGACATGGCCGGCAGCGGCGAGCTGCTCGCCGAGTTCATCGACGTCACCGGGCTCCGCGACGTCGTCCTCATCGGCCACTCGATGGGGACGGAGGTCGCCACCGAGGCCGCCGTCGCCCGACCGGATCTGCTCGACGCCCTCGTGCTGATCGCCCCGACCGTCAACGACGCCGAGCGCAGCATCGGGATGCAGACGCTGCGCATGCTGCAGGACCTGTGGAGCCCGCACCCGATGGTGCTCTGGTACGGCCTGGTGTACTACGTCAAGGCCGGACCGCGCTGGTACCTGAAGAAGCTGCGCACGATGATGGCGCACCGCGTCGAGGAGCGCTACCCGTTCGTGCGCACGCCCACCCTGGTGATCCGCGGGCAGCACGACCCGGTCGCACCGCGCGACTGGGTGGAGCGGGTGGCGGCGGCGATCCCCGGCGCAGTCGCCGCGGAGGTCCCCGGGCGCGGCCACGAAACGATGATCACCGGGCACCGCGAGGTCGCCGCCCAGATCCGCGCGCTCATCAGAGCGGCCGTGTGAGGTGATCCGCACGGCGTGGTGGACGGTCGTCGACCTCGTGGCGACGGCGCGGCTGCACCTGCGCGCTCTGCGGCTGCCCGTCGTGCCGCCGCACTGGTCGCGCGGCGACGAACGCCTGCCGGAGGTCGTGCTCGTGCCCGGCGTGTACGAGCAGTGGTGGTTCCTCCGCGACTACGCCGAGCTGCTCAACGCGGCGGGCTACCGCGTCCGGGTGGTGCACGGCCTCGGCTACAACCTGCGCGGCATCGTCGAGACGGCGGAACTGCTCGCCGCCGCCCTGCGCCGACGGACGGTCGCCGACGCGGGGATCCTCCTCGTCGGGCACTCCAAGGGCGGGCTCATCGGCAAGCAGCTGCTGCGCCGCCGCGATCCGGAGCTACGGCTGCACGGTGTCGTCGCCGTGGCCACGCCCTTCGGCGGTTCGCGGCTGGCCCGGCAGGCGATCGACCCGCACCTGCGCGTGTTCAGCCCGCTCGACCCGACCATCGTCGAGCTCGGCATGGACGCCAGGCTGAACGAGAGCATCGTCTCGGTGTACGGCGTCTTCGACCCCGACATCCCCGACGGCAGCACGCTGAGCGACGCGACCAACGTGCCGGTCACCTCGACCGGCCACATGTCGATCCTCCTGGACGCGGAGGCGGCGCAGGCCGTGCTGGACGCGGTCCGCTCGCTCACGCCCGTGCGGGTCCCCGGCGCCGGGGCCTGACGCGGAGCTACCGCTGCGCGGGCGTCGACGCTTAGAGTGAGCTGACCGTCCCCTCCTCCCCCGCTTCACGGCCGTCGCGAAAGACCGGACCCATGCCCGTCCCCCGTTTGCGCACCACCCTGTCCGTCGTCGTCGCCGCGCTCGTCGCGGTCCCGCTCACCGCCGGGCCGCCCGCCCCGTCTCCGGCGGCGGCCGCCGTCGGCATCGGCTCCGGCTCCTCCGTGCAGTCCGCGACGGTGGTCCAGGCCGCGGCGGCTGGCGTCCGCGTCGCCACCGCGAAGACGCAGCCGTTCCGCACGGCCCCCGTCCCGACGCTCAAGGGCCACGTCCGTGCGGGCGCGACGATCACGCTCACGGCCGGCACCTGGTCCCCCGCGGCGACGCTCTCCTACCGCTGGCAGCGGAACGGGAAGACGATCAGCGGCGCGACGGGCAGGAGCTACACGCTCACCGCCGCGGACATCGGCGCGAGGATCACGGCGAGCGTCACCGGCTCGGCATCGGGTCGGACGACGACGACGCGGACGAGCGCCGCGACGGTCGCGGCCGGCGCCCAGCACTTCGGCACGGCGGGGGCGCCGACGATCAGCGGGACGACGCGCTCGGGCTCGGTCCTCACGGCCAGGCCGGGGGGCTGGTCCCCCGCCCCTGGCGGCGTGGCCTACCGGTGGCTGCGCGACGGAACCGCCATCCCCAAGGCGACGGGAACGAGCTATCGCCTGACGGCGGCCGACATCGGCCGCCGCATCACCGTCGAGACGACGGCGACGCGTCAGCACTTCCGCACCACGACGACCCGGAGCGCCGCGACCCCGGCGATCACGCCCACACGGTTCACGGCCGCGCCCGTGCCGACGGTCAGCGGGACGGCCCGGGTCGGCTCGACGCTGACGGCGAAGGCGGGCACGTGGACCCCGTCGCCGACGCTCGGGTACCAGTGGCTGCGGAACGGGGCCGCCATCCCGAAGGCGACGACGGCGAGCTACACCGCGTCGGCCGCCGACGTCTCCGCCCGGCTCAGCGTCCGCGTGACCGCGAGCCGGAGCGGCCACGAGACGACATCGAGCACGAGCGCCGCCGGCTCGCCGGTCGCCGCGCTGACCTTCGCCTCCCCACCAACTCCGACCGTGTCTGGCAGCGCCGCCGTCAGGTCGAAGCTGACCGCGAAGGCGGGGTCCTGGCCGTCCTCCCCGAGCCTCGGGTACCAGTGGCTGCGCGGCGGCTCCGCCATCCGCGGAGCGACCTCGGCGTCCTACACCCTGACCAGGGCCGACCGCGCCGCGACGATCACCGTCCGGGTGACCGCGACGAAGCCCGGCTACACCACCGCGAGCAGGGCCTCCGCCGGGGTGGCCGTCCCCTCCGGCGTGCAGTCGCAGATGGCTTACCTGACCAAGCACTGGAACAACTACAACACCGGCACCTGGGGCAACCTGAACAGCATCGGGGGCGACTGCGCCAACTTCGTCAGCCAGGGCCTCATCGCCCGCGGCTGGGAGATGACGCCCGAGTGGTACAGCCGCAACCGGTCGGCGACGCGCAGCTCGTCGTGGGGCTACGTCCCGGCCATGGACGCGTGGCTGGCGAAGAACGCCAAAAAGACCGGGGCCGTCAGGCTCAGCTCCTCGCAGCGGAACAAGCTCAAGGTCGGCGACATCGGCATGTTCGACTGGAACGGCAACGGCGTCCCCGACCACACCATGACCGTCTCCAAGGTCACGACCGTCAACGGCAAGCGGAAGGTCTACTTCGTCGGCCACAACGTCGACAACCGCTACCGCGACCTCGACTACGTCTCGCCCTCCTGGCCCCGGACGGCGGTGTGGTTCTGGTCGCTCCCGCCCGAGTGAGCGCTCGGACGGCCCCCTCCTCGCTGCTCGTCGTCCTCGCGGTCGTGAGCGTCCAGTTCGGCAACGCGGCATCGGGGTCGTTCTTCGATCTCGCGGGCCCGCTGGGCGCGGCGGCGCTCCGGCTCACGCTCGGCGCGACGATCCTCGTCGTGCTGGTCCGGCCGCGCATCGCGTCGTGGGATCGCGGGACCTGGCTGGGCGCGATCGCGCTGGGGGCCGGCCTGGCGGGGATGAACACCTCCATCTACCTGGCCATCGATCGCATCCCGATCGGCGTCGCGGTCACGGTCGAGCTGCTCGGCCCTCTCGCGGTCGCCGCCGCGGGAATCCGGCGCACGGTCGACGGCCTCTGGGTGCTCGTCGCGCTGTGCGGCGTCGTGCTGCTCGGTGCCACCGCCGGGGGCGGAGCCTCGTCGCTCGGGCTGCTGTTCGCCTGCGGTGCGGCGGCGTTCTGGGCGCTGTACATCGTCGCGGCGTCCCGCCTCGGGCCGCGGGCGGCCGGCTTCGACGGCATCGCCGTGGCGATGGTCGTCGCGGCGGTTCTGAGCGCGCCCCTCGGCTGGCCGCAGGCCCTGCCGGCGGTGGTGGCGCGACCGTGGCTGCTGCTGGTGTTCGCGGCGATCGCCCTCGCGACCTCCGCGGTGCCGTACGCCCTCGAGTTCGCCGCGCTGCGCCGGATGAGCCCGCGAGTGTTCGGGGTCCTCTCCAGCCTGGGCCCGGCGATGGCCGCGGTGGCCGGGCTCGTCGTCCTCGGCCAGCGGCTCGACGCCGTGCAGCTGGCGGCGATCGCCCTCGTCGTCGTCGCGAGCGTCGGCGTCATGGCGACCGCGCGCCCGCGGCGGTCGGGCAGGGGCGGGGCCGACGGGGGCGGGTCGACGAGTCGAGAGCCGACGTCAGGGGGTCGGCGCTAGCCTGAAGGGGTGCCGCCCTCCCGCGACGACGAGCCCATGTTCTCCCGCCTTCCCCTCCTCGCTGTGGAGGAGTCGCCGGAGAACCCGATGCCCCGCGGGGCCTGGCCCGCCACCGTCGCCCCGGTCCGCGCCCTGCTCGACGACGGGCTGCCGCTCGGGGCGGCCACGGTGCTCGTGGGCGACAACGGCGCGGGCAAGTCGACGATCGTGGAGGGCATCGCCATGGCGTACGGCCTGAACGCGGAGGGCGGCTCGACCGGGGCGATGCACCGTTCGCGCGAGAGCGAGTCGCCCCTGGCCGACCACCTGCTGCTCCGCCGGGGCCCCGGCGCCTCGCGCGCGGGCTTCTTCCTCAGGGCCGAGACCATGCACGGCTTCTACAGCTACCTGGAGGAGGCGCGAATCGGCAGTGCCCTGCACGAGCGCAGCCACGGCGAGTCCTTCCTCGACCTGGTCGTCGAGCGCTCGCGCATCCGCGGCCTCTGGGTTTTCGACGAGCCGGAGTCGGCACTGTCCTTGCCCGGCTGCCTCGCCCTGATCGGCCTGCTGCGCGACCTCGTCGCCGGCGGCTCGCAGGTGATCATGGCGACGCACTCACCCGTGCTCGCGGCCCTTCCCGGCGCCGATCTGCTCGAGCTCGGCGAGTGGGGGACGCGGCGCAGCGACTACGACTCGCTCGACCTGGTGCGCGGCTGGCGCGGGTTCCTCGACGATCCCCGCCGCTACCTGCGGCATCTGGACGGCTGATCCCTGGGGGGGCCGACCGGTGCGGCGTTGCCGCGCCCGGCGAGAAGAACGACTTTTTTATCCATCATCGATCCTATACGATTGCCGACAAGCGAGCCCGTACGAAGGAGTATGAGATGCCCCAGAGCACCACTGCAGACCCCGCGACCGCCGTCGCACGCCCCCGCGTCGCCGTCACGCTCGGCGACCCGGCCGGAGTCGGCCCCGAGCTGGCCGTCCGCCTCCTCGCCGTCGACTCCAACCGGGCCGCCGCCGACATCATCGTCGTCGCCACCCGCGCCGAGCTGGACCGCGCGCAGGCCGAGGCCGGCGTCACCGTCCCCGTGAGCGACGACGGCGCGCCAGGGACCGTGCGCCTCGTCGACGGACTCGACGAGCCCGGCGACGACGTGCCACTGCGCGAGGTGAGCGAGGCCGCCGGCCGTGTCACGCTCAGCCGGCTCGAGCGCGCCCTCGACCTGGCGCGCGCCGGCGAGGTCGAGGCGATCGTGTTCGCCCCGCTCAACAAGACCAGCCTCCACCTGGCCGGCATGCACGAGGAGGACGAGCTGCGCTGGTTCGCCCGCGAGCTCGGCCACGACGGCGTCACGAGCGAGCTCAACATCCTCGGCCAGCTGTGGACCGCCCGCGTCACCTCGCACATCCCGCACGGCGAGGTCGCCCCGCACATCACCACCGACGCGGTCACCCGCTCGCTCGGCCTGCTGCACGAGGTGCTGCGCGACACCGGGATCTCGCAGCCGCGCATCGGCGTCGCCGCCCTCAACCCGCACAACGGCGAGAACGGGCTGTTCGGCCGCCAGGAGATCGACGAGATCGCCCCCGCCGTCGAGGCCGCCGCCGCCCGAGGCTGGAACGTGCGCGGACCGTTCCCCGCCGACACGATCTTCCTGCGGCGCGACGAGTTCGACGGCATCCTGACGATGTACCACGACCAGGGCCAGATCGCCATGAAGCTGCTCGGCTTCGACGGCGGCGTGACCGTCCAGGGCGGCCTCCCCGTGCTCATCGCCACCCCCGCGCACGGCACGGCCTTCGACCTGGTCGGGACCGGCCGCGCGGCACTGACCTCCACACAGAACGCCTTCGACATCGCGGCCAGCGTCGCCGCCAGCCGGGTCGCCGCGCCCGCAGCCGGCACAGGGGCCTGAGCCGAGGGGCCGGCAGGACACCGTCGTCCGTCCGGCCCCGCACGCGGCACCTCGCCACCCCTGCGCCGTGCCGCCGGGCGCACCCGCGCGCGACCCGCGCGCCCCGATCCGGCGCCACACACCGCCACGCACGACAACGCACCACCGCAGACTCCGCACCACACACCGCGCACGCCCGCATCCGCGGACGCGCACTGCCGCTCGCACCGGAGAACGGACTCCGGCGCGACCCCGTGAGGAAAGGAAGGACGATGTTGTCCTTAAGAAAGAAGATGGGCGTCACCGCCGCATCGCTGACGGGCCTGCTCGCCCTCAGCTCGTGCTCGGTGCTCGACGCCCAGGCCACCGTCCCAGAAGACTGGACGCCGCGCGGCGCCGTCAAGATCACCGTCGCCTTCGCGCCGGGCGGCGGCTCCGACCGCTCCGCCAGGGCGCTCGCGCAGGCACTCAACGAGGAGGACCTCGGCTTCAACGCCAACGTCGAGAACAAGGACGGCGGCTCCGGGGCCGTCGGCTGGTCGTCGTTCCTCGGCGAGGAGGGCAACGGCAACTCGCTCCTGGTCGCCGAGGGTGCCATCAACATCCTGCCGATCCTCTACGACGTCGAATTCGAGTACACCGACTTCACCCCCATCGCCCTGTTCGCCGAGGACTCCCGCGTCGTCGTCGCCCCGGCCGACTCGCCGTTCGAGGACTGCAACGACCTCATCGACGCCGCGAGGACCGACCGCGTGCTCGCCGGGGTCAGCGGGCTCACCGGCGCCGACGCGATCGTGCGCACCGCGCTGGAGCAGGCGGGCGGCGTCGAGTTCGACGCCGTGCCGTTCTCCTCCTCCGGCGAGGTCGTCACGGCGCTGCTGTCCGGCAACGTCGACTACGCCCCCGTCGCCGCCTCCGTCGCCGCGCCCCAGATCGAGGCAGGCGAGTTCACTGCCCTGTGCAGCATGACCGCTGAGCGCTACGACGACCCGGTGCTCGCCGACGTGGAGACCGCCAGGGAGCAGGGCATCGACGCGACCGTGTCGCTCTGGCGCGGCTTCTTCGCGGCGGGCGGCATCGACGAGGTGCAGCGCCAGTACTGGATCGACGCCGCCAAGCGCGCCATCGACAGCGGCAGCTTCGACCAGTACATCGAGCAGGACATGCTCGTTCCCACGGAGCTCTACGGCGACGACTTCGCCGACTACCTCGCCGAGTACCAGAAGGAGATGGAGGCGATCTTCTCATGACCGCCACGCCCCCCACCACGACGGCCAGGGCCCCGCGCCGCACCGTCCTCATCGCCTACGGCGTGCTCATCGCGATCGGCGCGGCCTTCGCCGTCGGTGCCGCCGTGTCCTACCCGCTGCTCCTGGAGAACAGCCAGGTCGGCCCCGGGCTGATGCCGCTGGTCGCCGGCAGCGCGCTCGTGCTCGTCGGCCTGCTTCTCGTCCGTCAGGAGCTCACGACCGGCTCCGTGCTCGAGGGCGACGGCGCCGCCGTCGACACCTCGGGCGAGGACATTGCCAAGCGACGCAGGACCCACCGCAAGCTGCTCAGCGTCATGGGCCTCACCGTCGTCGCCGCGGCACTCATCCCCGTGCTCGGCCTGCTTCCGGTGATGAGCATGCTCGTGTTCGTGCTCTCCGTGTTCGTCGAGCGCCGCCCCTGGTGGCAGGCGCTCCTCGTGGCGATCGCCGCCTTCGTCGTGGCGTACGTCATCTTCGTGGCGGTCCTGATGACCCCGCTGCCCTTCGGCATCTTCAACCCCGACGTCTGGAGCCGACTGTGATCGACAACCTCGTCCTCGGCTTCCAGAACGCCTTCACGCCGGAGAACCTGCTCTGGTGCTTCATCGGTGTGCTGCTCGGCACCATCATCGGCATCCTCCCCGGCCTCGGCTCGTCGACGGGTGTCGCCATCCTCATCCCCGTCACCCTCGCCTTCGACCCGCTGACCGCGCTCATCATGCTCGCCGGCATCTACCACGGCTCCCAGTTCGGGGCCACGATCACGGCGATCCTCATCGCGACCCCCGGGGAGGCGTCATCCGTGGTGTCGACCCTGGACGGCTACCAGATGGCGAGGAAGGGCCGAGCGGGGCCCGCGCTGGCGATCTCCGCGCTCGGCTCGTTCACCGCGGCGATGATCTCGCTCGTCGCCCTCATGGCCGTCGCGCCCGTGTTCGCCAGCGTCGCGCTCACCTTCGGCCCGCCGGAGATGCTCGCGGTGATGATCCTCGGCCTGTCGACGATCGTCGTGTTCGCCAGCCGCAACGTCCTCATCGGCGTCGCGATGGGCCTCGGCGGACTGCTGCTGGCCACGGTCGGCGTCGACGTCGGCTCGGGCACCGCCCGCTTCGCCTTCGGCCAGGTCGAGCTGTACTCCGGCATCCCCTTCGTCGAGGTCATGATCGGGCTCTTTGCCCTCGGCGAGCTGCTCAACCAGTTGCACCAGGGGGCCGTCAAGCCGATCAGGGCGCGCTTCCGCGACCTGATCCTGACAAAGGAGGACCTGCGCCGCTCCGTCCCGTCCACGCTGAGGGGCACGCTCATCGGCTTCGTCGTGGGCATCCTCCCCGGCGCCGGGTCGACGCTGGCCTCGTTCATGGCCTACGGGGCGGAGAAGAAGTTCTCCAAGAACCGCGACCAGCTGGGCACCGGCGCGATCGAGGGCGTCGTCGCCCCCGATGCGGCGACGAACTCCTCGGCGAACATGAACTTCGTCCCCACCCTGACGCTCGGCGTCCCCGGCGGCGCGACGACGGCGGTGCTGCTCGGCGCGTTCCTGATGTACGGGATCCAGCCGGGGCCGCTGCTGTTCGAGAACCAGCCGGGGCTGGTCTGGGGCCTGCTGGTGTCGTTCTTCATCGGCAACGTGATCCTGCTCGTGCTCAACCTGCCGATGGCCCCGGTGTTCGCCCAGGTGCTGCGCGTGCCGTACAGCTACCTGTACCCGCTCATCATCTTCACGAGCATCGTCGGTGCCTACACGGTGGCCAACAACTCCTTCTCGGTGTGGATCGTGCTCATCTTCGGCGTCATCGGCTACGCGATGAAGCGGCTCAACCTGCCGATGGCCCCGCTCGTGCTCGGCCTGGTCATCGGACCGCTGCTGGAGAAGTCGCTCGTGCAGACCTCGGCGCTCGGCGACGGCAACATCGGCATCGTCTTCGAGAGCCCGATCGCGCTGGTCATCCTCGGCCTGGCCGTGCTGATGGTCTTCGGCGGTCGCTTCCAGAAGAAGCTGACGCAGTCGGTGATGGGCGGCCGCAAGGGCGGCAAGGGCGGAACGCGCAACGGTTCCGCCTTCGTCACGGAGACCAGCTCGGTCGAGGCCGTCGGCGAGCTGGCCGACGAGATCCGGGCCGACGAGCGGGCCGCGGCCGCCGCGGCCAGGGACTCCCGTCCGGACCGCCGCGGCGACGGCCCGAGCGGCCGGGGAGGAGGGACCCCTCCCCCCGACGGAGACTGAGCCGCCTCCGTCCCTCGCGCGGCGCCCCCGGACCCTCCGGGGGCGCCGCGCCCGTTTTCCGCCGAGATCGAGGACCACCATGACCACGACCCCCGCATCCGTCCCGCCCGTCCCGCGCCGGGAGCCCGCCGTCGTCGAGATCGACAGGAAGGCGCTGAGGGATCACGTCTCCGAGCTGATCCTCGAGCTGCTGCTCCGCGGCGAGTTCGCCCCCGGCGAGCGCCTGGGCATCGAGAACCTGGCGAGGCGGATCAACGTCTCCCCCACCCCGGTCAGGGAGGCGCTCGTCCAGCTGGAACGGACGAAGCTGATCACCAGGGAGGCGCTGAAGGGCTACCGCGTCGCGCCTCCGTTGGACGCCACGCAGATGAGCCAGCTCTCCGCCGCCCGGCTCATGCTCGAGACGGAGGCGGTCCGGCTGGCGACGCCTCTCGGCGCCGAGGGCGTGGAGCGCCTCCGTGCGGCGCAGCGTCGGCACGCCGAGGCGGGGGCCGGAATCATCGAGCGCGGGGAGGCGGCGATCGGCGACGCGGAGCTGACCGGGCACTACTTCGCCTGCGACACCGCGTTCCACCGGGTCTTCATCGAGTCATGCGGGAACCCGTTCATCGTCGAGATGACCGATGCGCTCGGCGCGCAGCTGCACCGCATGCGCCAGACCGTGTCGCACGGCGTCACCGACGTCGCCGAGGCGATCGCCGAGCACGCAGCGATGGCCGAGGCGATCGCGTCCGGCGACCCGGACGCGGCATCGGCTGCCGTGCGCGCCCATCTGCTCCGCGTCCAGGACCGCGCGCTCCGTGCCGCTGGACCGCTCGGATCACCCGGCCCGCCTTCATGCACGCATTGATGCATGCATCAGCTACACTGACGGAGTGACACCACCAAACAGCACCCTCCCCTGGGAGCGCCTCACCGAGCGCAGCCCCCTCGCCGCCCGCATCGCGGCGCACACCGCACAGGCCATCATCGAACGACGACACCGAGAGGGCGAGCTCATCACCGAGTCCGAGCTCGCCGACGCCAACGGCGCCAGCCGCACCCCCGCGCGGGAGGCGATGGTCCAGCTCGAGACCTGGGGCCTCGTCCGCCTCGCGCCCAAGAAGGGCGCCATCGTGACGGCCGTCACCCCGGAGGAGCGGCGCGATCTGCTCGCCGTGCGCACGCTGTTCGAGGCGAACGTCCGGCCCGACGCGGCCACGGCCGACGCCCTCGCCGAGGCCCTCGCCGCCAACCTCGAGCGCCAGGAGAGCGCCCTCACCCGCTCCGACCTGCTCGACTTCGCCGGCGCCGACCACGGGTTCCACTCGCTGCTCATCCAGTCCAGCGGCAACAGCGTGACCATGGAGATCCTCGACCGGCTCGGTCCGCGCCTGGCCCGGCTCACCTACCAGGTGATCGCCGAGCACCCCGAGCGCATCGCGGTGTTCCTCAGCGAGCACCGCGTCCTCGCGCGGCACCTCGCCGACGCGGACCGCGAGCACTACGCCGAGCTCGTCCGCGCTCACATCAGCGCCGGCCACGCCGACGCCGTGACGGTCGCCCCGTGAGCGCCCGCGACGCCGCAGCGATGAGCGCACGCGCCCGCAGCAGGGCCTGGCTGCTGCCCGTCCCTGCCATGTTCAACCTGGCCTACGGCGGCAACCACTTCACCCCGCTGCTCCACCTGTACGAGCAGGCCGGCGGCTACACCCCGTGGCAGGCCAACCTGCTCCTCGGCATGTACGTCGGCGGGCTCATCCCCGGACTGCTCCTGGCCGCGGCGATCTCCGACAAGCACGGGCGCAAGCCCGTCCTCGTCGCGGGGACCGTCATCGCGCTGGTCGGCAGCACCATGCTCGCGGCGGGTCTGCACACCTTCGTGCTGCTCTGCGTCGGCCGCGTCCTCGCGGGGATCGGCGTCGGCGTGGCCATGTCGGTCGGCACCAGCTGGATCAAGGAGCTCTCCTCCGCCCCCTTCGACCCGGACGCCCCGGCCAGCGCCGGCGCCAGGCGCCCCTCGATGACGCTGACCTTCGGCTTCGGGCTCGGCGCGGCCGTCAGCGGCAGCCTCGCCCAGTGGGGTCCGGTGCCGACGGTCATGCCCTACCTCGTCCACATCGGCTTCAGCATCGTCGGTCTGGCCCTGCTGATCCGCGCCCCCGAGTCGCTGCCGACGGAGCGCAGGGCGACCGGCGACTGGTGGCGCGACCTCCGGGTGCCCTCCACCGCGCACCGGAAGTTCCTCGGCGTCGTGCTCCCCGCCGCCCCCTGGGTGTTCGCGGCCGCCGGCGTGGCCTACGCCGTCATGCCCGCGCTCGTCGAGGACCAGCTCGGCGACGGCACGACCGTGTACGCGACGGGGCTGACCGTGCTCACGCTCGGTGTGGGCGCCGCCGTGCAGAACCTCGTGCCCTGGATCAACCGGGTCACGGGGAACCGCGCCGTCGTGGTCGGGCTCGTCCTCATGACGGCGGGGATGGCGTTGTCCGAGTACAGCGCCGTCGTCACCGTTCCCGCTCTCTCCCTCGCGGTGGCCGTGCTGCTCGGGATGGCGTACGGCGTGCTCATCGTCGCCGGGCTGATCATCGTCCAGCGGATCGCCACGCCCCAGGACCTGGCCGGGCTGACGGGTGTGTACTACTCACTCAGCTACACCGGGTTCCTGCTGCCGACGGTGCTGAGCGCACTCGTGCCCGTCCTTGCCTACCCGGTGTCGCTGACCATCGTGACCGGGGTCTGCGCCCTGTCCCTGCTGCTGGTGATGCGCAACCTGCGCCGCTGATCGCCAACCGGACCTGACCGGCCACGGACGGGCTCGGGCGTCGGGCGTCCGGCGGACCGACGCGGCCACGGGGCTCAGGCCGGGGCGATCTGCCGGATCGCCTCGGCCATCGTCCCGGCGATCTCGGCGGTCTCGGCGAGGGTGTGCAGCGGCGACTCGCGCAGGCCGCTGGCGACGAAGGACGCGAGCGCGGTGGCCTGCCAGGACAGACCGAGGTGGCCGTCCCTGCCGCTGTCGTCGACCCAGCGCACCGGCTCGTCGAGCTCCGGCCCGCTGAGCGTCAGCGTGGTCGGCGTGTAGAACAGCTCGCCCGTCTCGATGCGCGCCTGCGACCCCGCGATGAACGCGCGCGAGGGCGACGCCGCCGCCAGGCTGGTCGTCAGGGTCGACTGGCGCCCCTCACCGTGGTCGAGCACGAGCGTCGCCGTCGCGTCCACCCCCGTGCCCGTTCCCGTGCCGACGGCCGTGAGGGCGCGGGGCGCGCCGAACACCATCGAGTCGAACTGCACCGCGTACACCCCGAGGTCGAGCACGGCACCGCCGGCCAGCTCCGGCCGATAGAGCCTCCCGTTCGGGTCGAAGGGGATGAGCTGCCCGTGGTCGGCGACGACCGTGACCGGGTCGCCGAGCAGCCCCTCCCGCAGGACGGCGCGCAGCACCGCGGCCTGCGGCAGGTAGCGCGACCACATCGCCTCCATGAGGAACACCCCGGCCTCGGCGGCCGCGGCGGCGAGCAGCCGGACGTCCTCCGCGGTCGTCGCCATCGGCTTCTCGATGAGGACGTGCTTGCCCGCGGCGATGGCGAGCAGCCCCAGCTCCCTGTGCTCGCTGTGCGGCGCGGCGACGTACACGACGTCGACCTCGGGGTCCTCGACGAGCTCGCGGTAGGAGCCGTAGGCCGACTCGATCCCGTGCTCGGCGGCGAAGCGCTGCGCCCGGTCGAGCGATCGGGAGCCGACGGCGACGGGGCGCTGCACCGTGTGCCGAAGGGAGCGGACGAAGGCGGCGGCGATCCCGCCGGGCGCGAGGATTCCCCAGCGCAGCGCGGGCTCGCCGGCATCGGTCTCGAAGCGGGGGTCGGAGGGCAGGGATCGCACGGGGTCTCCTTCGATCGGGCGGTCGGTCCCAGTCAACCGCATCGGGGACCGCGCACGCGAGCGTCCCGCGGGTCCCGTCACGCCGGGTCGCCGTCCTTGTCCGTCAGGGTGCGATCTGCCAGCCTGGGGGCATGGCTGCTACTGACACCACCATCGCCCGCGCCCTCCGGCTCAAGGAGCTGCACGAGGCACCAGAGATCCTCCGCGTCGTCAACGTCTGGGACGCGATCAGCGCCGCGACGGTCGCCGCGACGCCCGGCACCGAGGCCATCGCCACGGCCGGCCACTCCATCGCCGCGAGCCACGGCTACCCCGACGGAGGGATGCCGCTCGACGTCGCCCTCGCCGGCATCAAGACGATCGTCGACGCCGTGGAGCTGCCGGTCACGGCCGACCTCGACGACGGCTACGACAGCCCGGGTGAGACCGTGCGCCGGGCGATCGGACTCGGCGTCGTCGGCGCGAACGTCGAGGACAGGCTCCGCCCGTTCGACGAGTCAGTCGAGCGGGTGCGCGCCATCGTCGCCGCGGCCGAGGCCGAAGGCGTCGCGTTCCAGCTCAACGCCAGGACCGACGCCATCGTGCGCGGCGGCGACCGGCCGATCGGCGAGAGCATCGACGACGCGATCGCGCGGGGCAGGGCGTTCCTGGACGCGGGCGCCTCGCTCGTGTTCGTGCCCGGCGCCATCGACCGCTCCACCGTGGAGCCGCTCGTCGCCGGACTCGGCGAGGGGAAGCTCTCCGTGATCGGGCTTCCGGGCGCGCTGACCGCCGCGGAGTTCCAGCAGCTGGGCGTCGCCCGCGTGTCCTACGGCCCGCTGACCCAGCGCGTGGCGCTGCGCGCGCTTCGCGACCTCGCCACGGACCTCTACGGCTCCGGCGTCATCCCCGAGGACACCCCCGAGCTGAACTGACCCGGCCGTCCGCCCGCGACGGGGTGCCGCTCCACACGGAGCGGCACCCCGTCGTCAGTGGGAGCGCAGCTCCTCGATGAGCTCGTCCTTGCGCTTGCCGGAGTAGCCGGTCAGCCCGAGCTCCTTCGCCCTGCGGCGCAGCTCCGGCACGGTCCACTGCTCATAGGACCCCGCCTCCCCTCCGCGCTCGGCGACGCGGGATCGGCCGTCCCTCGCGGCCGCGTTGGCGATGCGGGCGGCCTTCTCCTCGGAGGCGCCCTCACGGCGGAGCGCGTCGTACAGCTCCGGGTCCTTCACGGACGGGCTCTGTCGTCTCGGCATGTCTCGCCCTCCTCTGACGGTCGGGGACGACCGGCGCGACGGGCCGTCCGTTCGTGTGCGCCACGCTACGCCGAGACGGGGCGGACCGCGACCCCGCGTCCGCCCGTCCGCTGCTCAGATCCAGCCGCGCTCGCGCGCCTCGATGGCCGCCTGCTGGCGGGTGCGCAGGTGCAGCTTGCCGAGGATCGACGACACGTGGTTGCGGACCGTCCCCGGCGACAGGTGCAGGGTGGAGGCGATCTGGGCGATCGTCTCGCCCCCTGCGCCGGCGCGGAGCACGTCGAGCTCCCTGTCGGTCAGGGGGCTGCGCTCGTCGGCGAGGGCGTCCGCGGCCACCTCCGGGTCGATGTAGCGGCGGCCCCCGGCGACCTGACGGATCACCTCGGCGACGTCCTGCGCCCTCCGCGACTTGGGCATGAAGCCGTGCACCCCCGCGGCCAGCGCGCGGCGGAGCACCCCCGGCCTGGCGTGCCGCGTGACGGCGACGATCCGCGTCGCCACGGTCCGCCGCAGCACGGCGGCGGCGTCGACGCCGTCCATCCCCGGCATCTCCACGTCGAAGAGGCAGACGTCGGGGGTCAGGCGCGTGGCCACCTCGACCGCCTCGGCGCCGTCACGGCACTCGGCGATCACGTCGATGTCCGGCTCGAGCCGCAGCAGCGCGGCGAGCGCCGTGCGGATCATGTCCTCGTCGTCGGCGATGAGCACCCGGATCACGCTGCCCCCTCCGCACCGCGGGGGACCCGGGCCTCGAGGACGAACGTCCCGTCGCCCCCGCCTGTCGAGAGGTGGCCGCGGGCTTCCCCCACCCTGCTCGCCATGCCGGGGATGCCGCTTCCCTCGCGACGAGCGGCGCCGTCCCGGGCCGGGGCGCCGTCGTGACCGCCCACACGCACGTCCCCGTCCCCGTCGTCCTCGGCAGTCTCCGCGTCGTTGACCGCGCGGAACAGCCAGTCGTCGCCGTCCCGGCGCAGCTCCAGGGCCGCGGTCCGGCCGCCGCCGTGCTTGAGGATGTTCGTCGTGCTCTCGCGGACGACCGGGCCGAGCACCTCCCCCGGGGCGCCGCGCGCCTCCCCGTCGACGCGGACCGTGACGGCGATGCCCGCCGCGGTCAGCAGGTCGGCGGCGTTGGCCAGCTCGTCGGGCAGAGGCACCCCCCTGAACCGCGTCGCCAGGTCCCTTGTCCCCGCGCGCGCCTCGTCGACGGAGCGCTGCGCCGCGCGGAGCTGATCACGGGCGGCCGCGGCGTCCTGACCGATGAGCCGCTCCGCGAGCTCCAGCTGGAGCGCGATGACCTGCAGGTGGTGCCCCTGAAGATCGTGCACGTCACTGGCCATGCGCAGACGCTCCTGGGTGGCCGCGAGCCGGGACTCGGCGTGCCTGGCCGAGTCGAGCGCCCTGACGATGTCCCACCACCAGAACATGCTCACGACCGTGGCGGGGAGCAGCATGGCGAACGCGATCATCGCCAGCCACCCGGGCAGCGCCAGAACGGGAACGCCCTCGAGCAGGCGGTCGAACTCGACCCAGGCGACGAGCACGATCACGACGGTCCACAGCGCCGTCACCCGGCCACGGACGCCGCGCGGCCAGGGCAGGATGCAGACGGGGACGGCGACGAGGGAGCAGGCGAGGGTCACGCTGAGCGCCCCCCAGCCGGCCGCGACGGCGGCAAGCGCGCCGATGAGCGTCCACGCCGTGGTCCGCGACCAGCGCAGGGCGACCCGCTCTCCGGGAGGCATCCGCCAGTAGTGGGTGCCGAGCACGCTGAGCGCCACCAGCCAGACGACGGCCCCCACGGCGTACAGCACGACCCTGGCCGGGTCCGCCTGCGGCCGGAACAGCGTCAGGCCCCAGGCGAGGAGCACCATGACGGAGACGACCATGGCCGAGCCGAAGGTGTACCACCACGTCGCGACCACGCCCCTTCCTGTCGGCGGGACGGTCTCAGTCAGGGGGGTCGTGACGCTCACGACGCCCACCCTACGGCCATGACAGATGTCATGGCCTCGCCCGCCGATGCTCCCGCCGAGCGGTGACACCGGGGCACTGCCGCCGGAGCGCGGTCCGCGGTGGACTGGACACCGTCGCCGCCGATGGGGCCACCGCCCCTCCGGGCATCCCGGCCCCGGCGACGGGCGCGATCCCCTCGGACAGCGATCCGCCCCTCCGACCGTCCGCAGCGAAAGGCCCACGCCATGTCGAACGCCCTCACCGATCTGATCGTCAACTTCCAGGAGCTCGTCGCCCAGGTCCCCGACCCCGTCCAGCCGCTCATCGTCGCGCTCGCCGGCGCCGTGCCGTTCATCGAGGGCGAGGGCTCCGCCTCGATCGGCATCATCGGGGGGATCCACCCCGTCGTCGCCGCCGTCGCCGGGATCGTCGGGAACTTCCTCTGCGTGGCGGTCGTCGTGCTGATCGGTTCGAGGGTGCGCAGCGCCGTGACCACACGGAGGGGCGGCGGCACGGCGGAGACCTCGCCCCGTCGTGAGAAGTTCCAGCGCGCCTTCACCCGTTACGGGGTCCCCGGCGTGAGCCTGCTCGGGCCGCTCCTGCTGCCCACGCAGTTCACGGCCGTCATGCTCAGCGGCGCCGGCGTGAGCACACGGCGCGTGCTGCTCTGGCAGGGTGTGGCGATCGTCATGTGGACGACGCTGTTCACCCTCATCCTCACCGGCGTGCTGCGGTTCGCCGGCGCCTGATCCGGCGGGACGCGAGCGGGCGGCGGGGCGCGAGCGGGCGGCGGGGCGCGAGCGGGCGGCGGGGCGCGAGCGGCGCCCGGCCGTCATCGTTTCGCCGCCGCCCGACGACGGGCGGCAGCGGGTGGACGGCGATCAGCGCTCGACGCTGAGGACCTCCCCCGACGCCGCATCGACGAGAACGTCGCTCGTACGCAGGGCCTCGCCCTCGCGGATGTCGACCTCCCACCGGACGGTGCCGTTCTCCTCGTCGAGGGCCGCGCCGTCGACGGTGCCCTCGACCTCGGCCCTGGCGGCGTCGACCGCCTCGACCAGGCCGATCCCCGCGGCGTCGATCTCGGCCCTGTCGTCCGCGTCGAGGGTGTCCTCGTCGCCCTGGCCGAGGACCTCGGTGCCGTCGGAGGACACCCGGACCTCGGTGCTGCGGTCCCCGGAGACGACGAGGACCTGCCACTCGGAGGAGCCCTCCTCCCAGTCGAGCTCCCAGGCACGCGAGCCGTCGACCGCCCCCTCGGCCGCGGCGACCACGGCCGCGATGTCGTCCGTCGCCGGCTGGGCGGCCGCGGTCCCGGCGGGGGAGGCGCTCGCGCTCGGCGCCGCGGTCCCCGTCGCGCCTGCCCCGGCCGGGGACTCGGCCGCCGGGTCGCCCGAGCAGGCGCTCAGGGCAAGGGCGGAGCCGAGGGCGAGGACGAGGGCGGGGCGCAGACGTGTCGTTTCCATGCGCCTCATTGTCCCGGCCGCGCCGGCCGGCCGACAAGGCTCAGCGGCCGCCGCACAGCGAATCCTGCGGCGGGGAGCCAACGCCGAGCGCCCGGCCCGTGGTCGTCACGGGCCGGGCGTCGGTCACGCCGCTGCGGGCGGGCGGTCAGCTGTTCGCCACGCGGTCGTCCGCGGCTCTCACTCGGTGCCGTCCGCGGGCACCGCGCCGTTCCGGCGGCGCCGCGCGATCAGCGCGAACCCGGCGACGCCGAGCAGCAGCGCGGCGAGCAGTGCCGCCACGGCCGCATCCGTTCCGGTGCGGGCCAGATCGTCGGCGGAGGCTGCGGCGGGAGAGGCGGTTCCGTCGGCGTCACCGGAGCCGGCCGTCGCCTCGGATCCGTCGGAACCGGTGGCGGAATCGGAGCCGTCGGAGTCGGAACCGGCCGAGGCGTCCGCGCCGGAGCCCGAGCCGTCCGCACCGGAGCCCGCCGAGCCCGAGCCGTCCGCGCCCGAGCCCGAGCCGTCCGTGTCGCTGCCGCCCGTCGGCGGCTCCGTCTCGCCCGGCTCCGGCTCCTCGGGCGTCACCGCGGCGAGCGCGAGGAACGGAACGACGACCGGGCCGGCCGTGTAGTCCATGACCTCTGACTGCTCGCGGTCACCGGAGATGATGTCGATCGCGTTCGCGTCGTCGGTGACCGTGTCCCTGGCCTCGTTGGCGTCCGTCCAGTCACCGGCGCCCCCGCCGAAGCGGAACGGCCCGACGAAGTCGGGGCAGCCCTCGCCCGCGGCGCAGGAGGTGCTGTAGACCGGGCGGACGCCGCCGACGCCCTCGCCCTCCTCCGCACCGCTGAGCATGGACACCTGGTACTCGGCGGTGGCCAGGTCGACCCCCTCGAACACCTCGTCGTCGACCGAGGCGATGATCGTCCCCGCGGGGAGGACGGTGAGTGCGGCGTCCCCGACGCGCTCCTGCTCGGCGTCGTACACGCCGGTGCCGAAGCGGGCGTCGGCGTAGCGCCCGTCGGCGACGATCGCGTGGGACCACTCGCCGTCGCCGGACATGTTCGTCCCCGGCAGCAGCGGTGTCGACGCGGCCGACTCATCGGCCGCACGGAGCAGACCCGAGCGCGCGGCGGGAGCGGGAGCGGGCTCCTCCCCCGCGGCGTCGCGCAGGTAGACGTTCACCCTCTGGGTGCTCATCCCGTCGCCGCCCCAGGGGTTCGCGATCGTCCCCTCCGTCGTCACGACGAAGCGCGCGGTGCCCTCGTCGTCGTAGACGTCGAAGCCCGTCAGGTCGAGGCTGCCGGGGTTGAAGGCGCTGTTCGTCGGGTAGGTGTAGTCGCCCTGGCCCACGTCGTCTCCGCTCGGGTCGGTCAGGTGGCCGAGGCGCGAGCCGAGCGCCGTCACGGTGCGCCGCTCCACGGCGATGCCGTCATCGGCCGAGCGCGCCGTCACGACGAGACGGTTGGTGATCTCCGGCAGGGTCACCGCCGCGGTGAAGGAGCCGTCGACGAGCTCGGCCTCCGTCGCCTGCCCGTTCACCGACACCGTGACCCGTGCCGCGTCGCTGGTGCCGCGCAGCGTGAGCGAGCGCGAGTCGGCGATGGACCCGTCGGCCGGGCCGTCGAGCGTGAGGCTCGGGGCCTGTCCGGTGGGCGCATCGTCGCCCGTGGCGTTCCAGCTGTCCCAGGTGTCCGCGTCGAAGTCGAGCCGGCCGAGCTCGGTGCTCGCCCAGTTGTCACCGGCCTTAAGGATGGTCTCGCCGCCGACGCGGTAGTTGTTCAGCAGCAGGCCGTTGCCCTCGGTCATCTCGTCGCCGAGCGTCACCCGCTCCCCGGCGCTGTTGGTGAACGTCGAGAACTTGCTCGCCTGCGAGGAGGGGTCCAGGTCGTTCCACTCGTCGATGTCGAGTCCGTCGATGGTGATGTTCTCGGTGTTCGCCATCGCGAACAGCCGCACGGCGCAGTTGACCTTGCCCTCGACCCTGGTGTCGGTGAACGTCATGTTCCGCACGGTCTGGGTCGGGTCGGCGCGGTCCGTGGCCGACATGTCCTCCCAGTGCGTGGAGGAGTTGAAGACGCAGGTGTTGTACTTGACGTCCTTCCAGTACATCCGGTTGTGGATGACGTCGGTGTTCGTCACGGAGACGCCGTCGATCTCGCGCGGGCCCCAGCCCCACTGCACGACGGGACCGTTCTCGTTCTTCCAGATCACGGTGTTCTGGATCTGCACGTCGTCGTGGTACATCTTCAGGACGTCGTCGTTGGCGTGGAAGAAGGTGTCGGACATCCGGCCGCCGGGGTACAGCTCGATGCCGTCCGTCTGCCAGTACCAGCTGCCGACCTGCTTGTAGTCGTCGACGGTCATGGTGAAGTCAGTGACAAGGACCTCGCCGATGTCGTCGTGCTGGTAGACGACGAAGGAGTGGTACGGAGGGTTCGCGATGGTCACGCCCTGCAGTTCCAGCTGCTGGGCGTCGTCGGAGGACTCGAACTGCAGCATCTTCACGCAGTCGGAGTGGCAGTTCTCGTTGACGTTGTGCTCGTAGCCGTTCGTGGTGTCGGGCTCGTAGACGTACTGCTCGCCGGAGAGCACGCCGAGGCCGGTGACCTTGTAGTGCGGCTGGGTGTTGTCGGCGAAGCGGAATGCGCCCTTCACGTAGGCGCCGGGAGCCAGGTACACCCAGCGCACGTTCGCCGGGAGGACCGCGTGGTAGTCGGACCCCATGTCGTACACGCCTGGCTCGAAGTAGATGATCTCCTCGCTGATGTCGTTGAGGTCGTTCACGCGCCCCTCGGCGGGCCGGTGGATGCTGCCGTCGGCCTCCGTGGGGATGGTGCGCTCCGTCTCGGCCTGGTCGGGGGCGGCGTTGGCGAACACCATGAGGGAGTTGCGCGGCTCGGTGTGCACGGCCCTGTTGCCCTCGGCCTCGGTCGTGAGCAAACCGCTGGCGTCGCTCATGTCGTTGTAGGCCGTGAACAGCTGCGGGTCGAACTCGACGGAGAAGCGGTAGCCGCCCTCGCTGTAGGGAACGGTGACGCGCACCGTGGTGTCGTCGACGAGCTCCGTGTGCAGGCCGAGGTCGGTCGGCCTGATCGTCACCTGGTCGACAGAGTCGATCGTCTGGCCGGTCGTGAGCGAGACGTCGACGGTCGCGTCGGCGCTGTACTCGAAGCTCGACCAGCTCATCGAGAGCCCGGCGTCGGCGGCGAACTCGGCGCCGTCCTGCTCCGTGTAGCCGATCTTGCCGTTGCCCGAGCGCGGAACGCTGAGGTAGACGAAGGAGTCGTTCCCCGCGGCGGGGTCGGCCGCGCTGGCGACGGAGGCGGAGTAGAACGGCGACTGCCTGACCTGGTCGTCGGCGATCGGGCCGGTCGTGGCGATCGCGTTGTCGTGGCCCCAGGTGGTGGGCGCCTCGTCGGCGGCGGCCGCGGGTGCGGATGCTGCCGCGGTGCCGAGCGAGCCGAAGACGAGGGCGGCCAGCGCGGCGAGCGCGACCCCTCCTCGTCGGCGGCGCTGAGCCGGGCGGGCGGAGAGTGCGGTCATTGTCGTGTCCCTTCAGAACGTCGTTGTCGTGAGACGGGAGTGGTGATCGTCGTGGGTGGACGGCGCGGCCGGGGGATCACCGTCCCCGGCCGCGCCGGTGCGGTCAGACCGCGAGGACGCGTGCCTCCCACGGGCGCAGGCGCGCCGCGCCGTCGTCCGGGTAGTTGGCCAGGACCTGGCTCGCGCCGGCCCAGTCCGCGGGCAGCTCCGCGTCGACGCCCGCCCCGGACAGGTTGGCGACGACGAGCAGCCGCTCGTCGCCGAGCCGCCGCTCGAAGGCGAACACGGCCGGATCGCCGGCGTCGACCCGGGTGAAGTCGCCGCGCGCGACGACGGGGTTCTCGTGCCGGAGCGCGACGAGGCGACGGTAGTGGTTGAACACCGAGCCCTCGTCGTCGTACTGCGCGGCCGCGTTCAGCCACGAGTGGTTGGGGTTGACGCCGATCCACGGGGCTCCGGTGCTGAACCCGGCCTGCTCGCCCGCGTCCCACTGCACGGGCGTGCGGGCGTTGTCCCGTCCGCCGCGCCGGATGCGCTCGAGGGTCTGCTCAGCGGTCAGGCCCAGCTCGGCGGAGCGGGCACGGAAGTTGAGGCTCTCCACGTCGCGGATGGCGTCCAGGTCGTCGAAGGAGCCGTTGGTCATGCCGATCTCCTCGCCCTGGTAGATATAGGGCGTTCCCCGCTGCAGGTGAAGCATGGTCGCCAGCGCCGTGGCCGACTCGCGCCAGAACTCACCATCGTCGCCGAAGCGCGACACCGCGCGCGGCTGGTCGTGGTTCGACAGGTACAGGCTGTTCCAGCCGGTCTCGCCGAGGGCCTCCTGCCAGCCGGAGAGCGAGTCGGCGAGCGCACCGGGCTCCAGCGGAACGGGCTGGAACTTGTTGCCGTCGTGGTCGAGGCCGACGTGCTCGAACTGGAACACCATGTTGAGCTCGCGCCTGGCCGGGTCCGTCGTCAGCAGGGCCTCGTCCACGTCGACGCCGGGCATCTCGCCGACGGTGATGAGCGGGCGGCGGCCGTCGAAGACCTCTCGGCGCATCTCCTGCAGGTACTCGTGCAGCCGGGGGCCGTGGGCGTAGTGGGGGAAGCCGTCGCCCCTGCCGGTCCGGGGGTCCGGCTCGGCGTCGGGCAGCGCGGTGTCCTTGGAGATGAGGTTGATCACGTCCATCCGGAAGCCGTCGACGCCGCGGTCGAGCCACCAGCGCATCATGGAGTAGACCGCGCGGCGCACCTCCGGGTTCTCCCAGTTGAGGTCGGGCTGCTTCGGGTCGAACAGGTGCAGGTAGTACTGCCCCGTCTCCTCGTCGAGCGTCCAGGTGGGTCCGGAGAAGAACGACTCCCAGTTGGTCGGCTCCGCGCCGGGCTCACCCGGCGTGCTGCCCGGCCGGGCGTCGCGCCACCAGTACCAGTCGCGCTTGGGGTTGTCGATGGAGGAGCGGGACTCCCTGAACCAGGGGTGCTCGTCCGAGGTGTGGTTGACGACGAGGTCCATGACCAGGCGCATGCCGCGCGAGTGCAGCTCGGCGATGAGCTCGTCGATGTCGGCGAGCGTGCCGAACACCGGGTCGACGTCCTGGTAGTCGCTGATGTCGTAGCCCGCGTCGGCCTGCGGGGAGGTGTACACCGGCGAGAGCCAGACCACGTCCACGCCGAGGCGCTGCAGGTGGTCGACCTTGCCGATGATGCCCCTGATGTCGCCGACGCCGTCGCCGTCGGAGTCGGCGAAGCTGCGCGGGTACACCTGGTAGACGACGGCGGAGGTCCACCAGTCGTCGTCGGTCGGGGCGGCGAGGGGGGCGAGGGCGGTGTCGGTCATTTGACGGCTCCGAGGTTGACTCCGCGCATGAGGGTGCGCTGGAAGAGAAGGAAGAAGATCAGGGCGGGCAGGATGCCTGCCAGGGATGCGGCCGCGAGCGAGGTCGGGTCGCTGGTGTACTGGCCGCTCAGCGCGCCGAGGGCGACGGAGACGGTCTGGTTGTCCGCGCTCGGCAGCAGCACGAGCGGGAGGAAGAAGTCGTTCCACGTCCAGATGAAGAAGAACGTGATGAGCACGGCGAGCGTGGGCCGGGTCAGGGGGAACACGATCCGGGTGAGGATCTGGAACCGCGATGCCCCGTCGATGCGGGCGGCCTCGAGGACCTCCGGAGGGAACGCCCCGAGGATCGAGGCGAGCATGTAGGTGCCGAAGGCGCTCTGCAGGACGGACAGGATGATGATCACCCCGAGCTGAGTGTCGTACAGGCCCAGCTCCCTGGTGAGGATGAACAGCGGGTAGACCAGCGCCTCCTGGGGGATCGTGAAGGCGAGCATGAAGATCGCGAGGATCCACACGCGGCCCTTGACCCGGCCGATGCCGATGGCGAAGGCGCTGACGAGGCTGATCGCCGCGGCGATGAGCGCGACACTTCCGCTGATGACGACGCTGTTGACGAGCTTCTGGTTGAAGTCGACGCTCTGCCAGAACGCGACGAGCGCACTGAAGTCGAGTGTCGTCGGCAGCGAGGTCGGGCCGGTCTGCAGGTACTCCTCCGCCGGCTTGAAGGCGTTGATGAGCGCGAGCCAGAACGGGAACAGCATGAGCAGCGCGCACACCGCCATGACGACGAGCACGACCCAGCCGCTGACGCCCCGGCGGCTGCGGCTGCCCCTGCGCTTCTTCGGGCGCGGCACGGGTGCGCCGGTCGCCGGAGGCAGCAGCGCGCTCTCCGGCGCGCGGCCCGGCTTGATGACGGTCATTTCTCGAACCCTTCCGTGTTCCGGGTCTGGAACAGCAGCAATCCGACCGCGATGACGGTGATGACCAGGGCCAGCACGGTGGCGACGGCCGCTCCGTACCCGACCTGGGAGGTGGTGAAGAAGCTGGAGAAGGAGAAGTACGACGGAACCATGGTGCTCGTTCCCGGCCCTCCCTTGGTCAGCACGAAGATAGGGGCGAAGACCTTGAGCGCCGCGACGGAGGTCGTGATGATGACGACGGCGATCTCCGGCCGCAGCTGGTTGAGGGTGATCATGCGGAACCGCGTCATCCAGCCGGCGCCGTCCAGCTCGGCGGCCTCGTACAGCGCCGGGTCGACGCGGGACAGGCCGGCCATGAACAGCACGACCGTGTAGCCGATCTGCAGCCAGATGAGGACGTTGACGACCGCCCAGATCGCGGTGTCGGAGTCGCCGAGCCAGTTCTGCCTCAGGGCTCCGAGGCCGATGCTGTCGAGGATGCTGTTCCCGACGCCGTACTCGGGCTGGTAGATCCACTTCCACAGCACGCCGGCCACCGCGATGGGCAGGATCTGGGGCAGGTAGAACATGGCCCGCATGATGCTGGACACACGGGTGCCGAAGCGCGGGGCGATGAAGTCGAACAGCACGGCCGCGACGAAGACGCCGAGGGCCGTGGGGATGATCGCCATCGCGAAGATGAAGACGATGCTGTTCACGAACGACGCCCAGAAGGTGGGGTCGGCCGCGAGCCTGGCGTAGTTGTCCAGCCCGATGAACACCGGTGTGCCGACGCCGCGGTACTGCGTGAGGCTGAGGTAGATGTTCATCCCGAACGGGATGAGGACGACGGCCGCGAATCCGATGGCCCCGGGGATCAGGTACGCCCAGTACCCCCCGGCCGGTTCGAGTCGCGAGCGACGCCGCGGCGGTGCGGTGGCTGCTGAGGTCATGATGCTGCTGCTTTCTCCTGCCAGGGGCGGGCGGCGGCGCATTCGCCGCCGCCCGCCGTCGGATCGCTACTTTCCGGTGTCGGTGCGGCCCTGGTCGTAGGCGTTCTTGATCGCCTCGACGGCCTGCTCCGGCGTCTTCGTGCCCTGGACGAGCTCGGTGTTGTTCTGGATGAGGACGTCGTTCAGTCCGGGGACGGGCCAGTCCGGGTATCCGGCGAGGCCGCCGTCAGCGCTGTCCTGCAGCTTCTGGAACTCGCCGAGGACGAGCTGGCCGACGGGCGAGGTGATCGCGTCGAGGTCGGCGGCGACGGGCACCTGGCCTTCCTCACCGAGCAGGTTCTGCACCTCTTCGCTCATCGTGATGTCGATGAAGTCGTAGGCGAGCTCCTTGTTGGAGGCCTTCTCGGGGACGACCCAGAGGTTTCCGCCCGAGCCGGGCGTGAGGTCGCTTCCGGGGAACAGGAACTGGTCGAACTCGAAGTCGTCGATGCCGTCGACGAAGGGCCCGGCCCACCAGGTACCGGAGAAGAACAGCGGGTAGGTGCCCGCGGTGAACGCGTTTCCGGCGTCCTGCGCGGGGATGCCGGTCGAGTCGGAGCTGATGTAGCCCTTCTCGGTCCACTCGGCGACCTTGTCGGCGGCGAACTCCCAGGCGTCCCAGTCGACCTCGCCGTTGAACTGCTGGTAGGCGGCGACGGAGTCCTCGTCCATCTTCTGCAGCGCGAGGGCGTACAGCAGGTGGGGGCCGGGGTAGTCGGCGGAGCCGAGGGCGAGGGGGGTCACGCCGTTGTCGACGAAGGTCTGCATGACGTCCTCGAGCTCGTCGAGGTTCGTCGGGACGCTGAGGTCGTACTTCTCGAAGCTGTCCTTGTTGAACCACATCGGCACGTACTCGCCGTAGTTGGTCACGCCGTAGCGCTGGCCGGAGCCCATGAGGCCGTTCTCGTAGAGGCCGACGTCCTGGACGGAGCCGTCGACGTCCCAGCCGCGCTCGGCGGCGACGTCGGTGAGGTCGGTGAGCAGGCCCGCCTGCGAGACGAGGCCGGCGGTGGCGTTGCCCTTGAGGTACTCGAGCACGTCGGGGGCGTCGTCCGAGTCGAGCAGGAGCTGACCCGACTGCTGCATCTGCTCGTAGGTCTTGAGCTCGAACTCGACGGTGACGTCGGGGTGCTTCTCCTCGAAGATCTCGATGGCGCGGTTCCAGCCGGTCGACAGTGCCGACTCGTCGTTCTCCCACCACCAGACCTTCAGCGTGTCGCCGCTCTCGGCCTCCCCCTGGCCTGCGGACGAGCAGCTGCTCATCCCGAGTGCGACGAGAGCTGTGGCTGCGACAGCGACCCCCACCTTCGTCCTCCGGTTGCTGAACACGTTGACCTCCTATGGTCCTTGGCGCGTGCCCCTCGTTGGACACGCAATTATGTTTACCGCAAACGTATTAGACGGTCAAGACGACGCTTTGCTAGGCTCACCCCAGTTCATTTCATACATAACGAGCAAAATGCGGGGGTGCCATGGCGAGCACGCGCGACCGGGCCTGGGACTCGGACGCCGGGGCAGCTCTCCCCGTCGCGATCGAGGTGCTCCGGCGGGGCCCCATCTCCCGCGCCGAGATCGGCCGCAGGCTCGGCCTCTCGCACGCCTCGCTCAGCAGGCTGAGCACGCCGCTCATCGAGAGGGGGGTGCTCGTCGACGTCGGCGAGCAGAGCAGCGGACGGGTCGGGCGCCCCTCCCGCCTCCTCGACGTTGACGCGTCCTCGCACCACTTCCTCGGCGTCAAGGTCCGCGAGAGCGAGATCGTCGCCGCCGTCACCGACCTGCGCGGCGACGTCGTCGACAGCCTCACCGTCCCCACCGGCGAGCGCACGCCGGAGGCCATCGCCACGCACATCGCCGGCGTCTACGCGACGCTGTCGGCCGACCACCCCATCACCGGCATCGGCATCGGCGTCGGCGCCGCCGTCCGCGACAGGCGCACCGTGGTCAGCGCCGGATTCCTCGGCTGGGCCGAGGTTCCGCTCGCCGACCTCATCGAGCGGGAGACGGGGATCCCCACCCTCGTCGAGAACGACGTCGTCGCCCTGTGCGAGTACGAGGGCTGGTTCGGGACGGCCAACCACGACGACCGCTTCGCCGTGGTCACGCTCGGAATCGGCACCGGCTTCGGGCTCGTCCTCGGCGGCGAGCCGATCGTCAACGACGACTACGGCCTCGGCCTGGTCGGCCACTGGCCGATGGACCCGTCCGGGCCGCTCTGCCCCCGCGGCCACCGCGGCTGCGCCGCCGCGCTGCTCAACTCCGACGCCATCAGCCGCTACGCGACGGAGGCGCTCGGCCGCCCGATCGGCTTCGACGAGGTGCTGGACATGGCCGAGGCCGGCGAGCCGGTGGCCGAACGCATCGTGCGCGATGCCGCCCGCGGCCTCGGCGTCCTCCTCGCCGGCATCTGCAACCTCGTCCTCCCCGAGCGCATCATCATCGCCGGGGAGGGGGTCCGCGTCGCCGAGATCGGCCACGACACCCTGCTCGAGAGCATCCGGTCACTGAGGGACGAGCGCGCCTCGACACCGCCGATCAGCTTCTCGACGGGAACGAACGTCGAGTGGGCGCGCGGCGCGGCCGTCCTCGCCATCCAGACCTTCGCCCTCGGCCGCTCCGCCGCGGACGCCGCGGGAGCGTGAGCCGCCCGGCCTTGCTCCGCCCACTCTCCTGAGTAAGCTCATGAACAGGGACTCGCACGGATGACGCCGCGGTCCACCACGACCAGCAACCGGTCCCCGACGCCGCCCGTGCCCCGGACGACAGGGAAGAGGGAAGCTCGTGTACTACAGCAGCGGCAACTACGAGGCATTTGCACGTCCGCGCAAACCAGAGGGCGTCGACACGAAGACGGCGTGGTTCGTCGGCGCCGGCCTGACCTCGATGGCATCGGCCGTGTTCATGATCAGGGACGGGCAGCTCCCCGGCGACCGCATCACCATCCTCGAGCGACTCGAGCTGCCCGGAGGGGCGCTCGACGGCATCAAGAAGCCGAAGAAGGGCTTCGTGATCCGCGGGGGCCGCGAGATGGAGGACCACATGGAGTGCCTGTGGGACCTGTTCCGCACCATCCCCTCCCTCGAGGTCGACGGCTCCGTGCTCGACGAGTTCTCCTGGCTCAACAAGGACGACCCCAACTACTCGCTCACGCGCGTGACCCACCGGCAGGGCATCGACGCCGAGACGAACAACGAGTTCGGCCTGAGCGAGAAGGCGCAGAAGGAGATGGTCCGCGTCTTCCTCGCCTCGCGCGAGGAGATGGAGAACAAGCGGATCGACGAGGTGTTCGGCGAGGAGTTCCTCGCCAGCAACTTCTGGCTGTACTGGCGGACGATGTTCGCGTTCGAGACCTGGCACTCCGCGCTGGAGATGAAGCTGTACCTGCACCGTTTCGTCCACCACATCGGCGGACTGCCCGACCTGTCGGCCCTCAAGTTCACGAAGTACAACCAGTACGAGTCCCTCGTCCTGCCCATGTACCGCTGGCTGCTCGACCAGGGAGTGACGTTCGAGTTCTCGACCGAGGTCACCGACATCGACTTCCGCTTCGACGGCGAGCGGTCGCAGGCCACCCGCATCCACTGGGTCAGGGACGGCGTCGAGGGCGGCGTCGACCTGGGGGAGGACGACCTCGTCCTGACCACGATCGGCTCCCTCACCGAGAACTCGGTCGACGGGGACCACCACCACCCGGCGCGGCTCGACGAGGGCCCGGCGCCGGCCTGGGACCTCTGGCGCCGCATCGCGGCGAAGAGCCCCGCGTTCGGGCGCCCGGACGTCTTCGCCTCCGACATCCCCAAGACCAAGTGGGAGTCGGCGACGGTGACGACCATCGGCCCGGAGATCCCCGCCTACATCGAGAAGATCGCCAAGCGCGACCCGTTCGCGGGGAAGGTGGTCACCGGCGGGATCGTCACGGCCAAGGACTCGTCCTGGCTGCTCAGCTGGACGGTCAACCGCCAGCCGCACTTCAAGGCTCAGTCGCCCGACGAGATCGTCGTCTGGGTGTACGCGCTGTTCAGCGACGTCCCCGGCGACTACACCGGCAAGACGATCCAGGAGTCCACGGGCGAGGAGATCACCCAGGAGTGGCTGTACCACCTCGGCGTCCCCGTGGAGGACATCCCCCGACTGGCCGCGGAGGGCGCGCGCACCGTGCCGGTGATGATGCCCTACGTCACCTCGTTCTTCATGCCGCGCCAGGCCGGCGACCGTCCGGCGGTCGTCCCGGAGGGAGCGGTCAACTACGCGTTCATCGGGCAGTTCGCCGAGACCACGCGCGACACGATCTTCACCACCGAGTACTCGGTCCGCACAGGGATGGAGGCCGCATACCAGCTGCTCGGGATCGACCGCGGCGTTCCCGAGGTGTTCAACTCCACCTACGACCTGCGCTTCCTGCTCGCAGCGACGTCACGGTTGCGCGACGGAGAGGCCGTGGCGCTTCCGGGGCCGGGCTTCGTCGGCAACCGGCTCATCCGACACCTCGACCACACCCAGATCGGCCAGCTGCTGACCGACTTCGGTCTCGTGCCCGAGCTGGGGAGCACGCGCACGCGCGCGAGGGAGGACGACGCGGTCTCCTGACCGCGGGGGGTCGAGGCGGATGGCGGATGGCTCGACGGGCCGGTCCGCCCCGCCCGTGACGCCGCGCCTTTCACACCCCGGGGCTCCGGAGCTCAGGAGCTCCGGGCGTACGATTCCGGGCTGCGGGCGTATGGTTCCGGGCTGCGGTTCCGGCTCAGGGACGGGATGACCGCGCGGATCGCGCCGCCTCGTTGCGTGCGACGGCCGCCCGCACGAGACCGCGCAGCGCGGCGGCGTTCAGCGCATCGCCCTCGAACAGTTCGTAGGAGCGCCGCTGCGAGCCGCCCAGCTCGCCGTTGAACACGCCCTCGGGGTCGGGGAGCGAGGCACCGTACAGGAAGCCGAGCTTCACCTTGCGCGAGAACAGCCCGCCGACGACGAGGATGCCGTCGAGCTCCCAGGTGGGGGCGCCCCTCCACTTCCAGTCCTCGGTGATCCGGTCGTCGGCCGCGGGGATCACCGCACGCGCCTCGGCGAGAACGGCGCCCCTCCAGTCCGGGTGATCCGCGATGAGGCGATCGATGCTCCCTCTGGCGTCCACGCTGCCCACTGTTCTCCCGACCGGGGCCGGACCTCGGCCGCCTCAGCCCCATTGTGCACCCGGCGGGGTCACGGCTCAGTCCGCGCCTGCGAGCGCCGACGGCAGACGGTACACCCGCACCGCGTTCCCTGCGAACGCCCTGCGCTGCTCCGACTCCGACCAGCCCTCGGCGATCTCCAGGAACCCGCCCATGATCTGGCGGTAGCTCCCGGTCAGGCCGTCGACGGGGAAGTTGCTGGCGAACATGATCCGGTCGGGGCCGAACACCTCGGCCGTCGTCTCCACGATCTCCCGGTTGTTCTCGACCGACCAGGGAACACCGGGCAGGCCGATCCCCGAGATCTTGATCGTCACGTTGTCGAACGCGGCCACCCGCACGAGGGCTCGGCGCCAGCCCGCGATGCCTTCACTACTGCGGTCCGAGGGCAGAAAGGTGTGGTTGATGGCGATCGCCGTGTCGGGAAAGTCGGCGGCGAGGCGCACGGCCTGGTCGACGTGCCACCAGGCGGTCTGCAGCTCGAAGTCGAGCCCGTACCTCGTCAGCAGCGCGTACCCCCGACGCCAGGACGGGTCGTCGAGCAGGTTCGGGTTCGCGGCGGCCTCCGCCGCGGAGGCCGCCTGCCCCGGCTTGTTGCGCACAGCCCGGACGAGAGGGCGCTCGGCGAGCTGTTCGAGCACGCCCTCGACGCGCTCGTCCCTGAGTACGGCGTGCGCGACGGCGGCGCTGGGCAGTCCGTAGCGCTCGGCGACCCCGGCCGTCCAGTCCATCTCGCCGACCGGGTCGTCGAGCTCCCACTCGGTCTCCATCGTCACCGTGCCGACCAGGTTGAGTCCCTCCGCATCGCGCAGCAGGTCCGGAGGGAGGTAGCTGCGCTTGATCGACTCGTAGTCGCCGTAGCGGAACGGGATGCGCGCATCGGGGCGCAGCCACGGCTGGCGACCCTCCTCCGGCGTCCAGAAGTGGTGGTGGGCGTCGACGATCGGCCCGGCGTAGCGGGTCATGCCCGCACCCCGGTCGCGGAGGGGGCCTCCATCGCGAGCGGACGGTTGAAGTTGATCAGCATCGACCCGACCAGGTACACGGCACCGGCGACGGCGAGGAACAGGAAGGAGCCCGCGTAGGACCCGCCCGAGGCGGCGATCGCGTAGCCCATGACGACGGGCGCGATGCCGCCGCCGACGCTCGAAGCGACGTTCATGACGCCACCGACGACGCCGACCTGCTTCTTCGGCGCGAGCCAGGCCGGGAACGCCCAGTAGATCCCGCCGAACTGGACGAAGAACACGGCGAGCCCGAGTGCGACGATCGCAACGTAGCCGTTGCTGATCGCAGGAAGCGCGAGGATCGAGGCCACCGTCCCGATGCCGGAGATGGCGAGGATCGTCTTCATCACCGAGTTGTAGTTCGTCGTCCGCGCCCGGAAGGTGTCGGTCGCGGTGCCGGCCACGAGCTGGCCGAGAACGCCCATCCCGTAGACGGCGAACGTCCCCCAGCCGAGCCCGGCGAGGTCGAACCCCATCGCGCTGGACAGGTACGACGGCGTCCACGAGATGATGCCCCACCACACGGTCGCCCAGCCCAGGCGTCCGAGCATGAGCGACCAGAAGCTCGTGGACCTCAGGTAGGAGGCGACACGGGGAAGCGGGCCCGACGCGGCCTCGTCGGCGACGTCGGCGTCGCTGCGGATGTGCGCGAGCTCCGCCTCGTTCACGCGGGGGTGCTCCTCGGGGGTGTCCCTGAGGTACATCGCGTACACGACGGCGGTGACGATGGTCAGCGCGCCGGTGATGATGAACGCCCAGCGCCACCCGCCCGTCCAGCCGATCAGCGCCGTGACGATGATGCCTCCGACGGCGGAGCCGAACGGCCCGGCGGCGTCGACGAAGGTGGCTCCGCGCGCCCGCTCACGGGAGGGCAGCCACCGGGAGTTCAGCTTGGCCGCGGCCGGGAACACGGGCGCCTCGGTCGCGCCGAGCCCGAGCCGGGTCCCCGTGAGGAAGATCCCGTTCATGGCGAGACCGCCGAGCAGCTGGAACCCGCCCCACACCGCTCCGGCCCAGCCGACGATCCGCCGCGGGCCGAAGCGGTCGAGCAGCCAGCCGCCGGGGATCTGGAACAGCATGTAGGTCCAGAAGAAGGAGCCGAGCAGCCAGCCCTGCATCTCCGGGCCGAGGTCGAACTCCTCGCTGATGAAGGGCATGGCGATCGACAGGGTCGCCCTGTCGATGAAGTTCAGCAGCACGAGGATCCAGAGGATCCCGAAGATCTGCAGGCGGACGCGTGTGCGCTTGCCGCCGGTGGCGGCCGTGGGCGATCCGGTCATGGTTCGCTGACTCCTTTGTCGGTGGTGCGGTACGGCAGTGGTCAGAGCTCGGGGCGTGCGGGCGCTCCGTCGGGACGCGGGGTCAGCGTCCCTCGGGTCGGACGCGGGCTGTTCGGGGGCGCGCGGGGGTCATTGTCACTCCATCGTGGGTCGGACCGGCTCTCTCCAGTGCCTAGATCCTATAGGATGGACGACGTAAGCATCGCTGTCAACAGTGCACCGGCCCGGTGCCGTTCGCGATCAACACTCGACGCCAGCGGCCAGCAGCCAGCAGCCAGCGGCCCGCAGCCAGCGGCCCGCAGCCAGCAGCCAGCAGCCAGCAGCCAGCAGCCAGCGAGAAGGGTCCGCCCGAGCCGCCGTCAGAACAGGCTGCCCCCTCGGGCCACACGCGGGAGCGGCCCCACGACTAGAGCTCGGCGATGACGCTGCGATCCGCCGTGGCCCTGTCCCGCGCGTTCGTCAGGTGCGCGGCCATCTCGCGCTCGGCCGCCTCCGCGTCGCCGGCGCGGATCGCATCGAGGATGCGGCCGTGCTCGAGCGCGGCGAACTGGATGTCCGAGCCGCCGAGCGCCCCGAACAGCCGGAAGCGCTGGACGTGCCCGCCGAGCGCCTCGAACGCCGCGGCGAGGAAACGATTGCCCGTGTTCGTCGCGATCAGCTGGTGGAAGCGGGCGTCGGCCTCCCAGAACAGGTGGAAGTCGCGCGACCCGTCGTAGGCGTCGAGCGCCTCGACCGCGGCGGTCAGCTCGGCGAGGAAGGCGTCGGAGAGGGCCTGGCTCGCCAGAGCAGCACAGCGCGGCTCGATGGTCACGCGCGCCTCCATGAGGTTCGCGAGCTCCTCGACGGTCGACAGCGGCGCCGCGCGGTAGCCGCGATGCGCCGTCCGGCTCACCAGCCCCGTCGACTCCAGCCGTGCCAGCGCCTCACGGATCGGCGTGTGCGAGACGGCGAATTCCTTCGCGAGGCCGTCGATGATGATCGACGAACCCGCGGCGATGGTGCCCTCGATGAGCCGCCGTTCCAGGATCGTGTAGACCTCGTCCGCCAGGGAGGAACGTCGGGGGATGGCCGCCAGCAGCCTGTCGTCTACGTTCATCCCGCATTCCTCCGGCGTTCGGTTCCGGTCTCCAGATTAGAGGGAAGCGGCTCGGAGAACACCATGCCGGCGCCCGTCGGGCGCGAGGGGGCCGACGGGCCGACCGCGGAGGACCGGCCCCGACCGCCGGGGTCGGGGACCGGCCGGAGGCGACGCTCAGCCCGCGGCGTCCTCGACGACGAGCTCCGCCGCCCTCTCGGCGAGCGCCATGATCGTGCCGACGGGGTTGAGCGCCGTCAGAGTCGGGAACGCCGAGGCGTCGGCGACCCGAAGGCCGGCCACGCCCCGCACCCGCAGGCGCGAGTCGAGCACCGCGAGGGGGTCGTCGTCGGCCCCCATCCGCGCGGTGCACGAGACGTGGTAGACGGTCTGATGCGTGCGGCGCAGCACCTCCGAGAGCTCCTCGTCCCCGGTCACCTCCGGCCCGGGGAAGACCTCGCGCACCAAGTGGGACGCGAACGGCTCCTGCCCGGCGACGCGGCGGGCCAGCCGGACGCCCTCGACGAGCATGCGCTCGTCCCTGCCCTCCGGATCGGTGAAGGAGCGGTAGTCGATGCGCGGCGCGACGTCGGCGTCGGGCGAGGTGATCCAGACCCGCCCCCTGCTGCGCGGTTTCGCCACGTTCGGGGCGAAGGACACGTTGTTCGCCGGGATCGTCGCCCCGTCGTTCTCGGCGTGCACGGTCCAGGAGTGCAGCGGGATGTGGGTGGATACGTCGGGCGTGCTCGTCGACTCGTCCAGCTGGACGACGTAGCCGGCGTCCCAGCCGGTGGCGCACACCTCCGAGCGCTCCCCGGCCGCCTCCCAGACGATGAGCCCCTCCGCGTGGTCCTGCAGGTTCTCCCCCACGCCGGGCAGGTCGACGACGGTCGTCACGCCCGCGGCCGCGAGGACCCCGGCCGGTCCGACTCCCGACCGCATCAGCAGCGCGGGCGAGTCGATCGCCCCGCAGCACACGATGACCTCGCGCGCCGCACGGAGCTCGCGCTCCACGCCGTCGCCGTCGCGCACGACCGCGCCGACGGCTGCGCCGTCCTCGATCAGGAGCCTCTGCACCACGGCACGCAGGGCCAGCGTCAGCCCGTCACGGTCCGGCTGCGAGCGCAGGTAGCTCCACGACGCCGAGGAGCGCTGGTTGCTCTCTGGCTCGTAGCCGATCTCGAAGAAGCCCGCGCCGTCGGCGAACTCCCCGTCGTTCCAGCTCTCGCGCAGCGGCAGGCCGAGGGCCGTCGACGCCGCGCTCACCGCGTCGGCGACGTACGGGTTCCTGTCGGCCGGCGCCACGGGCCCGCTGCGGGCGAGCAGCCGGTCGAAGCAGGCGCCGACCGTGTCGAGGTCCCAGCCCTCGACGCCGAGCTCGGCCCACTCCTCGAGGTCGCCCCGCAGCGGACGCCAGGTGATCATCGTGTTCGCGGTGGAGCAGCCGCCGAGGATGCGCAGACGCGCCTGGCGGATGTGCGAGTTGCCCCTCGGGTTGGGCTCGCTGCGGTAGTCCAGGTCGTACTCGCCCTCGAGCATCTCCGACCAGCGCCGGATGGTGTTCGCCCTGGGCTCGTCGGCGTCGCTCGGCCCGGCCTCGACCAGCAGAACGCGGGCCCCGGCCGTCTCGCTCAGCCGGGCCGCCACGATGCAGCCGGCCGTGCCGCCGCCGAGGACGAGGTAGTCGCAGTCAGCCTCGGCCGTCGTCGTCTCGCCCATGTCAGCCCCGGTGGATGAGGTCGAGGATGTCGCGGTAGTACTCCCTGAACGCGTCGTTGCCGATCACGTCGGGGGTGCGCGGGCGGGGCAGCTCGATCGCGTACTCCGCGGCCACCTTGCCCGGTCGCGGCGTCATCGCCACCACGCGGTCGGAGAGGAACACGGCCTCCTCGATGTCGTGCGTGATGAGCATCACGGTCATGCGGTTGCGCTCCCAGACCTGGGTGAGCAGTTCCTGCATCGTGCGCCGGGTGAGGGCGTCGAGGGCCCCGAACGGCTCGTCCATGAGCAGCACGCTCGGGCCGTACGCGAGCGAGCGGGCCAGCGCCACGCGCTGCTGCATGCCGCCGGAGAGCTGGGCGGGGTAGGCCTGCTCGAAGCCGGTCAGCCCGACCTGCGCCAGGGCCTCCCTCGCCCGCTCCACCCGGTCGCGTTTGCTCAGTCCCTGCTCGCCGTCGAGGGCGAAGACGACGTTGTCGAGCGCGGACAGCCAGGGCAGCAGCGTCGCCTGCTGGAACACGACGCCCCTGTCCCTGCCCGGGCCGAGGATCTCCGCTCCCGCGATGCTCGCCGACCCCGTGGTCGGGGCCTCGAGCCCGGCGATGATCGAGAGCAGCGTGCTCTTGCCGCAGCCGGACGCCCCGACCACCGAGACGAACTCCCTGTCCCCGAGGACGAGGTCGACGTCGGTCAGCGCGGTGACCTCGCCGAACTGCTTGGACACGCCGGCCACGGTGACGCGGGGCTGACGGGTGAGGGTTTCTGTCGAGCTCATGAGCGCCCCTTCAGGTAGCGGAAGAACTGCCGGCCGAGGGCCCGCATGATCTGGTCGAAGACGAGGCCGAGCAGGCCGAGGACGATGACGTAGCCGATGATGAGGTCGGTCTCGAGGAAGCGCTGCGCCTGCGTGATGCGGTAGCCCATGCCCTCGGTCGCCGCGACGAGCTCGGCGACGACGAGCCAGGTCCACGCCCAGCCGAGCGTGATGCGCAGCGAGTCCCAGATCTGCGGGAGCGCAGAGGGGAACACGATCCGCACCAGGATCTGCACCCGGTTGAGGCCGAGCGTCGCGCCGAGGTTGCGGTACGCCAGCGGCACCCGCCTGACCGCGTCGGCGAACATCAGCACCTGCTGGAAGAAGGTGCCCAGGAAGATGATGAGGAACTTCTGCGGGTCGTCGATCCCGACCCAGAGCACCGTCAGCGGGACGAATGCCACCACGGGCATGTATCGGATGAAGTCCATGATCGGCTCGATCGCGGCCTCGATCCGGGGGACGGCTCCGCAGAGGACGCCGATCGGGATCGCCAGCGCGCTGGCCAGCAGGTAGCCGACCATGACGCGGTACGTGCTCACGGCCGCGTCCGACCACAGCTGCCCGTTCCCGGCCTGCTCGACGAGCTTCTCGACCACGCTCGCCGGCGAGGGGAGGAACAGCGGCTGGACGAGTCCCGTCGCCGTGACGGCGGTCCACAGCACGAGGAACGTGACGAAGGCGATCACCGCCGTCGTGATGTACTGGCGCCGGGTCAGCACGGTGAGCACCGGCTTGCGCCTGGCCCCGGCCGTCCGCCGTGCGGGGGCGGCCGGGGCGCTGGTCTGAGTCGTCATGGGGTTCCTTGGCCTTCGGGATGGGTGGGGTTACTTGCTTCCGCCGACGAAGCTCGGGTCGACGATGCTGTCCAGGTCGGTGCCACCCTCGAGGATGCCGATCTCGGAGCCGATGTCCTGGACGCTCGGCAGCACGGTCGTCAGGTAGTGGCCGCTGAGCTCCTCGGCGTTGTCCTCCAGGCCGAAGTAGGTGACGCCGTCGAACGCGGTGTCCAGCGAGGCCTTGTCGCTGCCGATGGCCTCGGCGATGATGCCCCTGGCCTCGTCGGTGTCGGAGTTGTAGTAGTCGATGGACGGGCCCCAGGCGTCGACGACCTTCTGCACGGTGTCGCCGTTGTCCTTGAGGTAGTCGTTGTCGACGACGAGGACGTCGCTGATGAGGCCCTCGTTCTCGGCGGCGGTGTAGATCGGCTCGAAGTTGCCGTCCGCCGCACGGGCCTCGGAGATGTACGGCTCGTAGGTCACGGCGACGGGGACCGATCCGCCGAGCAGCGCGGTGGCCGCCTCGGACGGGTCCATCGGTACCGGGGTGATGTCGTCCAGGCTGAGGCCGTTCTCCTTGAGCGCGTAGCCGAGCAGCAGGTTGCTGACCGACCCCTCCTCGAAGGCGATCTTGGTTCCCGCGAGGTCGGCGACGTCGGTGACGCTGCCGTCGCTGAGGATGGCGTCGGCCTGGAGCGAGGCGTCCAGCAGCAGGACGATGCTGACGTCGAGGCCCTGCTCGATGAACTGCAGCGCCGTGTGGCTGGCGACGTTGGCGACCTGGATGCGGTCGGCGGCGAAGGCGGCCGTCATGTCGGCGTCGTTCATGAAGTTGGTGATGGTGACGTCGACGCCGGCGTCCTCGAAGTAGCCCTTCTCCTCGGCGACGTACCAGGGGCCGTAGCCGAGCCAGGGCTGGATGCCCATGCCGATGCTGGAGGCATCGGCGTTGCCGCCCGCGCTCGGGGTGGAGGAGGAGCAGGCGCTCGTGGCGATGAGGACGGCGCTGGCGGCGATGAGCCCTGCGGTGCGGGCGATCGTGGTCGGGGTCGTTCGGGTCATGGCGGGGGTCCTTCCAGGACGGGTGCTGGGTGGAACGTGGTTGTCCCAGAATCTGCACCGCCGCGGGGCGAAGCAAATAACGAGACTCGAATTCTACGATCGATTTTGGAGATGCAATTGCAGCGCAATATCGCCGAAATCTATTTGAAACACGGGCGCTGGATCGTGGAATCGGAACCGGCCGACCGCGCCGGTCAGAACGGAGCCCCCGTGCCCGCCACCCTCTTCCGCAACGGACTGCTGTACCTCGGCGCGGGGCGCGTCGCGCGCGGCTCACTGCTCGTCGTCGACGACCGCATCGCGGAGGTGACCCTCGACCCGGAGGACACCGGCGCCGCCGCGAGCGCCGGCCCCGGGACGGCTCCTCCGCCCGGCGCCCGCGTGATCGACATCGGCGCGGGCACCCTGCTGCCCGGCTTCCAGGACGCGCACGCGCACCCGGTCCTGGCGGGGACGCACCTGCTCGCGATCGACCTCACCCCCGTGCACGACCGGAGTGCCTACCTCGACCTCGTCGCCGCCGCCGCCGCCGCCGACCCCGACGCGACCACCCTCACCGGAGGGGGCTGGTTCGGCGACGTCTTCGACGGCGGCTTCCCCCGCGCGACCGAGCTGGACGAGGCCGTCACCGACCGGCCGGTCATCCTCAGCAGCCACGACGCGCACGGGGTCTGGGTGAACAGTGCCGCGCTGCGGGCGGCAGGCATCGACGCCTCGACGCCGGACCCCGACGGCGGCCGGATCCTGCGGGACGCCGACGGGACGCCGAGCGGGACGCTGCTGGAGGCGGCCGTCGGGCTCGTCGCCGGCCTGATCCCGCCGCCGACCCCCGAGCTGCTCCCCCGCGCCCTCGCCGCCGCCCAGCGCCGCCTGCACGCGGTCGGCGTCACCGCCTGGCAGGACGCCGCGGTCGGCGAGTCCGACCTCGGGCCCGACGTGCTGCCCGCCTACGAGGCGCTCGACGCCTCGGGTGAGCTGACCGCCTCCGTCCGCCTCGCGCTGTGGTGGGACAGGGGCAGGGGGCTCGAGCAGATCGACGACTTCCTCGCCACCCGGGACCGACTCGCCGGCAGCGAGCGCCTGGACGCGGGGGCCGTCAAGGTCATGGTGGACGGCATGGTGGAGAACCACACGGCGGGGATGCTCGCCCCGCTCGGCGGAACCGACGACGACAGGGGCATCACCTTCATCGCCCCCGACGACCTCGCACGCCTGACCACCGCGCTGGACGCCGCCGGGTTCCAGGTGCACTTCCACGCCTGCGGCGACGCAGCCGTGCGCAGCTGCCTCGACGCCGTCCAGGCCGCCGTCGCCGCGAACGGCCCCCTCGGCAACCGACACCACATCGCCCACCTCGACGTCGTCGCACCCGAGGACGTCCCCCGTTTCGCCGCGCTCGACGTCACCGCCAACGTGACGGGACTCTGGGCGCGCACCGACGAGGAGATCGTCACCCGCAAGCTGCCTCTGCTCGGCCCCGAGCGCGAGCGCCAGCACTTCCCGTTCGGCTCCCTTCACCGCGCCGGAGCCCGGATCGTCGGGGGGAGCGACTGGCCTGTGACGGACCCGAACCCGCTGTGGTCGGTCGCGACCGCGGTGACCCGGACGGGCGTCGCCGCTGACCCGCACGCCATCGGGGAGGAGGTGTTCCGCACCCCACTTCTGGCCGAGGAGGCGCTGCCGCTCGGCGTGGCCCTCGACGCCTACCTGTCGGAGGCCGCGCGCATCAACGGGCGGGAACACGTCAGCGGTCGTCTCGAGGAGGGGGCCGTCGCCGACCTCGTGCTCCTCGACGCGGACGTGAGCAGCGTCGACGCCGTCGCGGACGCGGGCGTGCGGTTGACGATGGTCGGCGGCCGCGTCGTCCACGAGGGCTGAACCGGCCGGGGTGCGGGCGAAGAAGACACGACCGGACCGGCGACACGGGTCCCTGAGGACCCCGACGACCCGCGGCCGCGGCTCAGAGCGCGGTGTGCGCAGTGGCGACGCCGTCGACGGCGAGCGCCGCAGCGGTGCGCCGGCACTGCTCGGCAAACAGCTTCGCCTTCGACGTCGGCTCCTCCGTCCGCCGCTGCGACGCCAGCACCAGGCGCAGCGGCGGGATCGCATCGCGCAGCCGGAGCCGGTGCAGCTGCGCCCCGGAGTAGGTCGAGGCGACCTTGGGCTGCTGGTTGAGCAGGGTGAAGCCGTGGCCGCTGGCGACCATGGCGCGCACGGCCTCGAAGCTCGCGAAGCGGTAGCGCACGAGCGGGCGCACGCCCGCACGGCTGAACCACTGCAGGAAGTAGTCCCGGCTGACCGGCATGTCCAGGAGCACCATCGGCTCCTCGGCGAGCTCGGCCAGGCTCACCTCCTCGCGCGCGGCGAGCGGGTGGTCGACGCTGACGGCGGCGTACAGCGGAACCTCCGCGAGCACCTCCTGCTCGACCTCCGGCCCCAGGCCCAGGTCGTAGCTCAGCGCCAGCTCGATCGACTGCTCCGCCAGCGCGGGCCCCACCATGTCGGCGCTCATCTCGGCGACGTCCACCTGCAGCTCGGGGTGCTCGTCGGCGAGCGCGCTGATGATCGGCGGCAGGTAGAACGGGGCGAGGGTGCGGAAGCAGCCGATGCTGATCCGTCCGGCGGTGTTCTCCGGGCGCAGCACGCTGACGGCGTCGTCGACGGAGCTGAGGATGCCGCGCGCCCTGGCCAGGAAGTCGGCACCGGCGGCGGTCAGCTGGAGGCCCTTCGCCCTGCGCCGGATGAGCAGCTGGACGCCGACGCTCGCCTCGAGGTTGGAGATCGCGGTCGACACGGCCGACTGGGCGACGAACAGCTCGTCGGCGGCCCAGGTCATGCTCGCGTTCTCCGCCGCGGCGACGAAGTACCGCAGCTGGGTGAGGGAAATGTCGTTCCGGCCGGGGGTGCGCATCGGATCTCCGTATTTCGAATGTGTTTCGGCGATATTTATCGCGCTTTACATCAGATTATCCGATACCGAATGTCGCCTCCGACTATTTGCTTTGCCCCCGGCGCGCTCCCGACACTCGAAGGGTTCCCCCCAGGCACCCCACGGAAAGCAGCAGGCCCGACCATGACAGCTCCGTCCTCCCCCACCGCCCCCGACCGTCCCGCGGCGGACGCCGTCGAGCGCCTGCCCGAGCGCACCGAGGTCGTCGTCGTCGGCGGAGGCCAGGCCGGCGTGGCGATGAGCGAGCACCTCGCCTCCCGTGGCATCGCGCACGTCGTGCTCGAGCGCGACCGCATCGCCGAGGCGTGGCGCACCCGCCGCTGGGACAGCCTCGTGGCGAACGGACCTGCCTGGCACGACCGCTTCCCCGGCATGCCGATCCCCGGCGCGGGCCCCGACGACTTCGTCGCGAAGGACGACGTCGCCGCGTACTTCACCGCCTACGTCGAAGAGTTCGGCCTGCCCGTCGTCACCGGCGTCGAGGTGCTCCGCGTCACGCGCAACGCCGAGGGTCCCGGCTTCACCGTGGCCACCAGCGCCGGCACCGTCGAGGCGCGCTACGTCGTCGCCGCGACCGGGCCGTTCCAGGTGCCGGTGATCCCCGCGCTGATCCCCGCCGACGGCCCGGTCGCACAGCTGCACTCGCACGACTACCGCAACCCCGGCCAGCTCGCCCCCGGGGGCATCCTCGTCGTCGGCGCCGGGTCGTCCGGGGTGCAGATCGCGGCGGAGCTGCGCGCGGCCGGCCGCGAGGTCGCCCTCTCCGTCGGCCCGCACGACCGGCCGCCGCGCCGCTACCGCGACCGCGACTTCGTCTGGTGGCTCGGCGTGCTCAACAAGTGGGACGCGGCCACCCCGCCCGTCGGGGCCTCCCACGTCACCATCGCGGTCAGCGGTGCCGACGGCGGCCGCACCGTCGACTTCCGGGAGCTCGCCGACGCGGGGATCACCCTGCTCGGCCGCACGACCGGCTACCGCGACGGCGTGGTGACCGTCGCGGACGACCTGCGCCGCACCATCGCGCGCGGCGACGAGAACTATCTGTCACTGCTGCGCGAGGCCGACGCCTATGTGGAGCGCAACGGCCTCGACCTGCCGGAGGAGCCCGAGGCCCACCTCATCGGAGCCGACCCGGCCTGCGTCGCCGAGCCGCTGTCCGAACTCGACCTCGCCGCCGCCGGCATCACGACCGTGATCTGGGCGACCGGCTACACGGTCGACTACAGCTGGCTGGAGGCGGACGCGTTCACACCCGACGGCAGGCCCGACCACCTGCGCGGCGTCTCACGCGAGCCGGGCGTGTACTTCCTCGGCCTGCCGTGGCAGTCCCGCCGCGGGTCCAGCTTCATCTGGGGCGTGTGGCACGACGCCAAGCACATCGCCGAGCACATCGCGACGCAGCGCTCCTACCTGGACTACCGCCCCTCGACCGCGGGACTCACGACCGCAGGACTGGAGACACGAGCATGACGACGCACACCCGCATCCGGCCGTTCAACACGGCGGAGACGTACCCCGAGCAGAACCTCAGCAACGACCTGTGCCAGGCCGTCGTCGCGGGAGGGGTCGTGTACCTGCGCGGCCAGATCGGCCAGGACCTGGACACGAGGGAGAGCGTCGGCATCGGCGACGTGGAGGCCCAGGCGGAGAAGGCCATGGCCAACATCGACATGCTGCTGCGCGAGTCCGGCTCCCGGCTCGCCGACGTCGTCAAGGTCGTCGTGTACCTGACCGACATCCGCTACCGCGAACCGGTGTACCGCGTGATGGGGCGCTGGCTGGAGGGCGTGTTCCCCGTCTCCACCGGACTCGTCGTGCAGGCGCTGGCGCGGCCGGAGTGGCTCGTCGAGATCGACGCGACCGCCGTCATCAGCGACGGCGCCGACGGGGAGGACGCCCGATGACCGTCTCGCTCACCGCCAGGGACGAGGACGGCTCCTTCGGCATCGTCATCGCCTCGTCGAGCCCCGCCGTGGCCTCCCGCTGCGCCTGGCTGCGCGCGGGCGTCGGCGCCTCCGCCACGCAGAACGTCACCAACCCCTCCCTCGGACCGGCCGTGCTCGACGCGCTCGCCGCGGGTGCCGACGCGGCCGGGGCCGTCGCCCTGGCGATCGGCGACGACGAGCACGCCGCGTTCCGCCAGCTGACCGCGGTCGGCGTCGCGGGCGACGCGGCCGTGCACTCTGGCTCCCGCTCGCTCGGCGTCAACGGTGACGCCGTCGGCAACGGTTGCGTCGCCGCGGGCAACCTGCTCGCGAACGACGGGGTCCTGCCCGCCATGCGCGACGCCTTCCTCAGCGCCGACGGCACGCTCGAGACCCGACTGCTAACCGCCCTCCGCGCGGCGCTCGCTGCGGGCGGCGAGGCCGGCGAGCTGCGCTCCGCAGGGCTGCTCGTCGTCGCGGATGCCCCGTGGAACGTCACCGACCTGCGCGTCGACGACCACGACTCCCCCGTCACCGAGCTCGCCCGGCTGCTGGAACTGTGGCTCCCGCAGAAGGACGCCTACCTCACCCGCGCCCTCTCCCCCGAGGCGGCGCCGTCCTACGGGGTCCCCGGCGATGAGTGACGCCGCCGCCCCGCCGGCCGACGGGTCGCAGCGCGACCGCCTGCTCGCGGCCGCCCGCGACGCGGTCGCGGCGAACGAGGACCGCGTCGTCGCGCTCAGCCGCGCCCTGCACGCCGAGCCGGAGACCGCCTGGCAGGAGCACAGGGCCGTCGAGGCGATCACGGCGGTGCTGTCGTCGGCCGGGTTCTCCGTCGAGCGCGGGACCGCAGAGCTGGAGACGGCGTTCGTCGCGAGCACCGGTCACGGGGAACGGACCGTCGCACTGGTGGCCGAGTACGACGCGCTGCCTGGCCTCGGCCACGCCTGCGGGCACAACCTCATCGCCGCGAGCGCGGTGGGGGCCGCCCTCGCGCTCGCCCCGCTCGCCGACGAGCTCGGCCTCACGGTGCGCGTCTACGGCACCCCGGCGGAGGAGGGCGGAGGGGGCAAGATCCTGATGCTCGACGCCGGCGTGTTCGACGACGTCGACGCCGCGCTCATGGTGCACCCCGGCCCGAACGACTCCGGCTACGCCAGGCCCCGGGCGGTCGCGCATGTCGATGTGGAGTACACCGGTGCGGAGGCGCACGCGGCGGCCTACCCCGAGCGCGGCGTCAACGCGGCGGACGCCGCCCTCATCGCCCAGGTCGCGATCGGGCTGCTCCGCCAGCAGCTGCCCGACGGCGTCCGCGTGCACGGCATCGTGCGCGAGGCGGGGACCGCCCCCAACGCGATCCCCGGCCGCGCGCGGGCGAGCTGGTACGTCCGCGCGTCGACGCTCGCCGAGCTGGACGCGCTGTTCCCCCGCGTGACCGCGTGCTTCGAGGCCGGAGCGCTCGCCACCGGCTGCACGGTGCGGATCACCGAGACCAGCGGACGGTACTCCGAGTTCCGCAACGACGAGGCGCTGCTGGCCGACTTCGCCGCGCACGCCGCTGCGCTCGGCCGCGACATGGACCTGGCGGAGCGGCACGCGGGCGGCATGAACACCGCCTCGACCGACATGGGCAACGTCTCGCTGCGCGTCCGCGCGATCCACCCGTACCTGAGCATCGGCACGTCGACGGCGAGCAACCACCAGGCCGCCTTCGCGGAGGCGGCGGGCACGCCCGAGGCCGAGCGCGCCGCGCTCGACGGCGCCGTGGCGCTCGCCCAGACCGTCATCGACGACGCCGTCCGCGCGGCGAGCGGAACGGTGCCGGCCGCACCGACATCGACGACACTGGAGCCGAGGACGCCGGCACAGACGACGACACCAACACCAGACCCCGCATCGACACCGAGGAGCACCCCATGACGGCAGCCGACTGGCACGCCCGCGCGGCCGCGATCACGCCGCGGACCGAGCTGTTCATCGACGGGGGGTTCCAGCCGGCCGCGAGCGGAGAGCGCTTCGACACTGTCGACCCCGCCACGGGCAGGGTCATCGCCGCGGTCGCGCGCGGGGACGCCGAGGACGTCGACCGGGCCGTCCGCGCCGCGCGCCGCGCGTTCGAGCGCGGCGACTGGTCCCTGGCGGCCCCGGCCGAGCGCAAGCGCGTGCTGCTCGCCGTCGCGGACGGCATCCGATCCCACGCCGACGAGCTGGCGCTGCTGGACAGCATCGACGGCGGCAAGCTGATCACCGCGACACGTCAGGTCGACGTCCCCGGCAGCGCCGCGATCCTGCAGTGGTACGCGGAGGCGACCGACAAGCTGTACGGCCAGGTCGCCCCCGTCGCCTCGCCGGACCTGGCCATCATCACGCGGGAGCCGCTCGGCGTGGTCGGGGCCGTCGTGCCCTGGAACTACCCGCTGGAGACGGCGATCTGGAAGATCGCCCCCGCGCTGGCCGCGGGCAACAGCGTCGTGCTGAAGCCGGCGGAGGAGAGCCCGCTGTCGGCGCTGCGCCTGGCAGAGATCGCCTCGGCCGCCGGGCTGCCCGACGGCGTGCTCAACGTCGTCACCGGCTTCGGCGTCGAGGCCGGCGCCGCCCTCGGCCTGCACCCCGACGTCGACGTGATCGCCTTCACCGGCTCGACCGCGGTCGGCTCGCGGTTCCTCGAGTACGCCTCGCGGGGCAGTATCCGGCCCGTCTGGCTGGAGTGCGGCGGCAAGAGCGCCAACCTCGTCTTCGACGACGCGGACGACCTCGACGCCGTCGCCGACGCCGTCATCGGCGGCATCTTCGGCTGCGCGGGACAGGTCTGCTCGGCGAACTCGCGTCTGCTCGTCCAGCGCGGCATCCTCGACGGGCTCACCGAGCGCGTCCTGGAGCGCGCCGCGGCGCTCACCGTCGGCGACCCGCTCGACGAGGCCACCCGGATGGGCCCCCTCGTCAGCGCCAGGCAGCGCGACCGGGTCGCCGCCCACATCGCCTCCGGCAGGGACGAGGCCGAGCTGCTCCTCGGCGGCGACGCACTGCCGGGCGACGGCTTCTTCCTGGCCCCCACCGTGTTCGGCTCCGTGCCCGACGACGCCCGCATCATGCGCGAGGAGATCTTCGGGCCTGTGCTGGCGATCGCCGCCTTCGACACCGAGGAGGAGGCCGTCGCGCGCGCGAACGCGAGCGAGTACGGGCTGGCCGCGAGCGTGTTCACCTCGAGCATCCGCCGCGCCCAGCGCGTCGCCCCCGCCCTGCGCGCGGGCACGGTGTCGGTGAACACCGTCGACGCGCTCGACGTCACGACGCCGTTCGGCGGGGTGAAGCAGTCCGGCTTCGGCCGTGACCTGTCGCTGCACGCGCTCGACAACTACACGGCGCTGAAGACCACCTGGTTCGCGGGCGCGTAGCGGATGCGGGCCGCCGGCAGGGCGCCGCTCAGCCGGCGGCCGAGCGGCGGTGGTGCGCCAGGGAGAACTCCTCGTGCACCCCGGCGCTCGCCCCCTGGACCGCCAGCTCCGCCGCCATCCGCCCGTAGGCGGGGGCGAGCTTGAAGCCGTTGCCCGACATCCCGCTCGCGACGACGATCCTCCCGTCGGCGAGCGTGTCGATGACGGGCCGGTGGTCGCGCGTCTCGGCGTCCGGGTGCACCGACCAGCGCACCGGCTCGGCGTCGAGCGAGGGGAACATCTCTCTCGCCCGCTCCCCCATCCAGCGCAGCTGCGCCCGGCTGAGCTCGCGCGGCGCCTCGTCGACCGTCGCCGGGTGGCCGAGCTCCAGCCCCTCCGCGTCCAGGTGCGGCGAGACCTTGACGCTGTAGCCGTCGATGCTGGGCGCGCCGAAGGCGTGGACACCGCCGAGGTCACGCATGAAGCCGGGGAAGCGGTCGGGCATGAACGCGGCGATGTCGCGGGGGATGAACCAGCTGAGGCCGTACAGGGTGACGACCATGAGATCGGACAGCTCCGGAAGCAGCTGGGCCGTCCACGCCCCCGCCGTGACGATGACGCGTCCCGCGCGGACCACCCCGTCCGTCGTCACGATCGTGACGGTGTCGTCGGCGGGGTCGATGGCCGTGACGGTCGTGTTGTGGCGGACGCGGGCGCCGCCGGCGAGCGCCTGCTCCACGGCGGTGTAGACGGCGGCCTCCGGACGGAGCGCGCCGCCGAGCACGTCGAGCAGGCCGGCGTCGTCGTCCTCGACGTGGAACTGCGGGTACTCGCGGCGCAGCTGCTCGGCGTCGAGCTCCCGGAACGGCAGAGCGTGGTCGTCGATGGCCGCGCGGGTCGCGGCCACGTCGGGGTGGCCCGAGGGGGCGACGCTGAGCACGCCGGAGGGCAGCAGCAGCGGCCGGCCGGAGAGGCGGCCGAGCTCCGTCCAGGCGTCCCGCGACTCCAGCAGCGCCGGGGTGAACAGCCGCCCCTCCTTCGCGGCGGCGCGAAACAGCCGGGACTCACCGCTGAAGGCGCCGTGGCTGTGCACGCCGCCGAACTGCTCGATGCCGAGGGCCCTGACGGGCGAGCCGTCCGGGCGGCGCATGCGGCTCAGCCGCCAGAGCGCCATCGCGCCCATCGTCCCGACGCCAACGACGGCGACGTCGACCTCCTCGATGACCGCGCTCATGCCAGCACCGGCCTCTCCCAGAGGTTGAGCACGGTGCCGATGCCCGCCTCGACCGCCCTGCGGTACACCGCGGTCCCCCACGCCACGTCCTCCACCGGCATGCCGCCGACGGACAGGATCACGATCTCGTCGTCGTCACGCCTGCCGGGCCTGGCGCCCGCGACGATGTCGGCGAGGTCCTCGACGTCGTCGCGGTCGAGCACCCCCTCCCCCACGAGGTCGAAGAACTTGCAGCCGATGATGGGGATCTCGCTGTGGGCCGGGGCGGGCAGCTCCTCCGCCCACGCCTCGTAGAGCCCGCGGTTGTCGACGACCTTGCGCACCTCGGGCGCGCACAGGGCGTCGTCGATGTTGCACGCCGAGGGCATGCTGAGGAAGGCGCCGGGACGCAGCCACTCGCGGCGCACGGTCGGGTAGCTCCCCGCGTCGCCCTGCCCGCCGGAGGTGCAGAAGGTGACGATGTCGCCCGCCCTGACGACCTCCTCGATCGTGTCGACGACGCGCACGGCGGTGATCTGCGGGTGCTCCTCGGCGATCCACGCGGTGAAGGCCGTAAGGCCGGCCGCGCTCCGTCCCTTGACGACGACCGTGTCGATCCCCGGCCGCGCGACGACGAAGGCGCTCAGCGAGGTGCGCGCCATGACGCCGGGGCCGACGATGCCGACCGTGCGGGCGTCCGCCCTGGCCAGGTGGCGAGCGCCGACGCCGGGGACCGCCCCGGTGCGGTACGCGGAGAGCAGGTTGGCCGACATGAACGCCAGCGGCGCCCCGGTGTCGGTGTCGGTGAGCGTGAACATGAGGATGGAGCGCGGCAGCCCCTTCGTCCTGTTGTCGATGTTGGAGCCGTACCACTTGACGCCCGCGGTGCGGAAGGAGCCGCCGAGGTACGCGGGCATGGCCATGAAGCGGCGGTCGTCGGTGTTGGCTGGCATCTCGGGGAACGGGGAATCGTCGGGGAACACGACCATCGCGCCGTGGGAGTTGTTGTTGCTCCCCGCCATCCGGTAGTCGCCGCTGTGCAGCAGCCGGAACATGTCCTCCATCGTGTCGACGCAGGCGGCCATGTCGGTCACCCCCGCGGCGACCATGTCGGGTTCGGAGAGGTAGCGGAAGTCGATCCGCGTCGACGGGGTGGCGGTGGCGGCCTCCGCCGTGCCGGGGGATGTCTGGCTCATTCGTGCTCCGATCCGCGTCGTCGTGTCCCGGCGGCGTGGCCTCCGGGCGGGGTCGCACCCCGTCCCTCAATTTGTACAGTCGTCCGATTTCGGTGCGACGACGGTCGTGTTTCCATCGCGTATCGGCGTCGCACGGAACGGTAGCGTTGCCGCATGACCCCCACGACGAGCCCTCCGCCGACTCGGACGGCGCAGGCCAAACCCGCCTACGGCGAGGCGAGGGGCGAGCTCATCGGCGCGACCGTCCGCGTCGTCGCCCGCCGCGGCATGCGCGGGCTGTCCCACCGCTCGGTCGCGGCCGAGGCCGGTGTCGCCCACGGGCTCATCGGCCACTACTTCGGCTCGACGACGGCCCTGCTCGCGGCGACCCTCGACGCCGTGCTGGAGCGGAGCCTCGTCGTCGACCCGGTGGCCCTCCTGCTGCGCGAGCCGCCCGCGAGCGGGGCGGAGCTGACCTCCTGGATTCGCGACGTGCAGGAGATCCAGGTCTTCGAGTACGAGGTGCACCTCGCCGCACGGCGCGAGCAGGAGCTGCGGCCGCTCTCGGAGCGGCTGTACCGCGGCTACGCCGAGTTCGCCGCGCGTGCCTACGAGCAGGCGGGGTACCTCCGGCCGGACGACGCCGTCCTCGACGCGGTGACCGCGGCCATCGACGGGATCGTGCTGCAGAGCGTCACCTTCCGCGACACCGACGACCCCCGGCTGCAGCGGGCGATGCTCGCCATCAGGGACGTCGTGCGGGACGGGGCCGTGCGCGCGGACTGACGCCGTGCGGCAGCCGGTTCTCCGCGGAACCCCGGGCCCGCGACGGCCTCAGCCGTGCGCGAGCACCTCGAGAAGAACCACCGCGATCCCCACCGCGCTCTCGGCGAGGAGCACGAGCAGTCGCCTGCCGGGTGACAGGGTCGTCCGCCTGAGCGCCGAGCGCGCGACGACCGCGAGGGCGACGATGAGCGTGATCGTGCTCACCCTGAACGCCACATCGAGGTCCCAGCCGACCAGCACGGACCCGGCGAAGAAGATGATCGGAACGGTGATCGCCCGCAGCGCCCCGAAGGAGGTGCGCATCATCAGCCTCAGCTCGGCACGCGTCGGCAGCGCCTCGTGGGCGCTGGTGTGCGACACGATGTCGGCCACGAAGATCGCCAGCAATGTCCCCGCCACGGTGATGGCGAGGGTGGCGGCGGCCTCGGTCGCGGCCAGGTGGTCGCCGTGAGAGGCGAGCGAGAGCGTCACCGCCAGAGTGGTGAAGATGAGGTAGATGCGCTCCTTCAGCACCGCTGCGCGTTCCGCGCGGTCCTCGGGCTCCGGTGCCCTCAGGGATGTCATGGTCCCAGCGTATGACCGCGCCCGCGGCGGCCGGGCGCACGCCGCGGGCCCCGGCCGGCCGTACCGCCGGAGTGCGCCGCCGGGACGGCCGGCGCACCGCCCGATCAGTGCCGCCGGTCAGTGCCGCCGGGCGCCGTCCTCCGCGCCCTCGTCCTCGTCCTCGTCCTGGACACAGCCATCGACCGGCCCGGCGCCGCGCGTCTTCATCAGGCTCGCCACCGTCGCCACCGCGATCGTCGCCCCGATGAACAGCAGCGAGAACCAGATCGGGATCTCCGGCGCCCACTCGACCGCCCTGCCGCCGTTGATGAACGGCAGTTCGTTGACGTGCAGCGCGTGGAACAGCAGCTTCACGCCGATGAACGCGAGGATCACGGCGAGGCCCTGCGCCAGGTAGACGAGGCGCTCGAGCAGACCGCCGATGAGGAAGAACAGCTGACGCAGGCCCATCAGTGCGAAGGCGTTGGCGGTGAACACGATGTACGCCTCGCTGGTCAGGCCGTAGATCGCGGGGATCGAGTCGACGGCGAACGCCAGGTCGATGAAGCCGATCGCGATGATGGTCAGCAGCATCGGCGTGACGAAGCGCTTGCCGTCGAGCTTCACGGTGAGCCGGTCGCCGTGGTAGTCGTCGGTGACAGGGAGGTGGCGCTTGACGAAGCGCATGAGGGCCGAGTCGGCCGGGTCGGACTCGTGGTTGGAGAAGGCCTGACGCCAGGCGAGGAAGAGCAGCAGGGCGCCGAAGACGTAGAAGATCCAGGACAGGTTCTCGATGAGCGTCGCACCGATCGCGATGAAGCCCCCGCGCAGGATCAGCGCGATGACGATGCCGATCATCAGCACCTTCTGCTGGTAGGCCTTCGGCACGGCGAAGCCAGTCATGACGATGAGGAAGACGAAGAGGTTGTCGACGGAGAGGGCCTTCTCGGTGAGGTAGCCGGCGAAGTACTCCCCGCCGTAGCCCCAGCCGGAGACGACGCCGATGCCGACGCCGAACAGCAGGGCGAGGCTGATGTAGAAGACGGACCAGCGCGCGGACTCGGCGATGGTCGGCTCGTGGGGCTTGCGGACGTGGACGAAGAACTCGTAGACGAAGAACGCGATCGTCACGGCGATCGTGATCAGCCAGACGAGGGGGGTGACCTGCATGGGTGCTCCAAGGGGTAGGCGTGCGGATGACGCCAAGGTCTCCTCCACCCCGCTGACGGGACCGGCGACCCGGGAATGCAGCGATGCATCCGTACTGACGGGACGTCGACGTGGGAGTACTCCCCTTGAACGGAGTCAGCTTACACGCTCACCGCGTCGGCGGCGGCAGCGGAGGGGGCTCCTGGGAGATGCCCCTCAGCTCGGGGAGGATCTCGTCGTACAGCGCCTCGACCTCGCCTCGCTCGTTCTCGACGAGCAGGACGAAGCCGTCGAAGCCGTCTTCGGCCGCCTTCGTCGCCAGCTGCGCGATGATGTGTCCGCTGGGTCCCTGCACGATGTCCTCCCCGGCCACGCGTCGGAGTCCGCTCCCGATCGCGGTTCGACGGTCGTCGGCCGCGAGCGACCGACGACACGCCGGAGCGTTCCGCGTCGATCGCACGGCTCCGGCCCTCACCCGCTCCGGATGCCTGAGGCAACTCTGACCCACCACGAGGGGGTTCGGGACAGGATGACGCCGGTTGACGTCACACGGTGCCACGCGACGTCATGAGCCCGCGCCAGGCGGCCTCCTCAGCGGAGGGAAATGCCGGGCGCCGCAGGCGCTCCGGTCGCGCGCCGGCGCCGGGGCCGGGGGAGCAGTCCGGCCACCGCCGCCGCCAGCAACGCTGCGGCGCCGCCGACGATGAGGGTGACGGAGAACCCCGCCATGGTCGGAACCGCGTGGTCACCGAGCTGGGTGGTCAGCCCGGCGAGCACCGCACCGATGACGGCGGAGGCGATGCTCGTCCCGACGGAGCGCACGAGCGTGTTGAAGGCGTTCGCCGCCGCCGTCTCCTGCTCGGGCACCGCACCCATGATCAGCAGGGGGATCGCACCGTAGGCCAGGCCGACGCCGGAGCTGATCACGATCACGGCCGCCATGAGGCCCACGGCCGATCCGGCCAGCGGCAGTGCGAGCCCGTACCCGGCGGCGACGACGAGCGCTCCGGAGACGAGCGTCGTCTTCGGCCCGCGCGCGGCCGTCAGGCGGGCGCCGAGCGGCGAGACGATCATCATGGCGAGCCCGCCCGGCACCAGCCACAGCGCCATCTGGAGCATCGACTGGCCGAGCCCGTGTCCTGTCGAGACGGGAAGCTGGAGAAGTTGCGGCACGGTGAGCGACTGAGCGTACATCGCGAAGCCGAGCAGCACCGAGGCGATGTTGGTGACCGCCACCTGACGCGTGCCGAGCGTGCTGAGCCGCACCAGGGGGCTCGCGGAGCGCAGCTGCTGGATGGCCCAGAGCACGCCGAGCAGCGCGGTCATCGCCCCCAGCCCGATGACGCGCTCGCCTGTCCAGCCCCATGCGGCTCCCTTCGAGACGAGGACGAGCCCGCACAGCAGCGTTCCCGCCAGCAGCGCGGCCCCGAGCGCGTCGAACCGTTCACCCGGTCGCGGGGCACGCCTGACCGGGGGGACGAGCACGAGCACGCCGACGAGGGCGACAGCCGCCAGCGCCGCGAACACCAGGAACATGGCGCGCCAGCTGCCGAACTCCGCGATGCCCGCGGCGAGCGGCAGCGCGACGGCGCCGCCGACGCCCATCGAGGCGCTCATCGTGGCGACGGCCGAGCCGACCCTCTCCCGCGGCAGCACCTGACGGAGCAGGCTGATACCGAGCGGGATGACGCCCATGCGAAGCCCCTGGACGGCGCGACCCGCGACCATCATCGGCAGCCCGCCGGCGAGAGCGCAGAGCACGGAGCCGATGATGAGGGGGACGAGGCTCGCCACGATCAGGGGCCGCGTGCCGTACATGTCCCCGAGGCGCCCGGCGACGGGGACGCTCACCGCCGAGGCGAGCAGCGTCGCGGTCACCGCCCACGCGGTCTCGTCCGCGGGTGAGCCGAGGATCACGGGCAGCTGCCCGATCAGGGGGACGATGAGCGTCTGCATGCCCGCGGCGATGATGCCGGTCAGGGCGAGGACCGCCACGATGGCCGCCGGCGGTCGGCGACGGTCGCGGGGGCGTGTGCGGGTCGCGCCGCGCGGGGGAAGACCGATCTCGGGGAGGCCTCCCGGGGCGGCGGGGATTCCGGGGGCGGCGTCGGTCGCCTGCGGTGATGGCATGGGGGGTCCTTCTGCTCGGATCGGCTGGTCGCTCTCGATCCTCGCCTCGTCCGGCCCACGGGGGTCCTCCAGCCGAAGCGCGCGCGATACTGCGCCTGGAGTACCCCGGCCGCCGTCACCACGGGAGGCCGTCAGGGGCGGCTCAGCGGACGCGGGCGCCGTCGAGCACGGTGTCCAGCACCGCGTCGTCGAGCGCGCCGTCCCTTCCCGTCACGAGTGCGAGGACGAGCGCCCCCATCAGCAGCCGAACGGTCGCCGCGATGTCGAGCTCCGCGCGGAGCTCCCCGCTGGCGGCGCCGTCGGCGAGCACGGCGGCGAGCGCCTGCTCGATGGGCCCGCCGAGCTGGCGGTCGAGGCGCTCGGCCGCGTCCGGCTCGGAGAGGGCGGCGGTGGACAACGCCCGGAAGACGGCGCGGTGCCGGTCGTCGTCGAGCGCCGCACGGGTGCTCCGCCACCACTGACGGAGGTCGTCGGCCGCGTGGCCGGTCGACACAGGGAGGATCGCCGCCACCGGCAGGGCTCCCGCGAGCACGCACTCGGCGACGAGGGCGTGCTTGGAGGGCCACCAGCGGTACAGCGTCTGCTTGCCGACGCCGGCGCGTGCGGCGACCGCCGTCATCGTGAGCGCGTCGTAGCCGACCTCGTCGAGGATGCGCTCGGTCGCCTCGAGCGCGGACCGCATCGCGTCGATGCTCCGCGGGCGTCCCGGTCTGCGATCTGCCATCGGGGCAACGCTACCAATCGACGGCACCCCGCCCCGTCACCGTGTATCGTCACTAATACGAGACGAACGTCTCGTATTAGTGCGCGGGCTCGCACCCGCCGTCAGGGAACAAAGGAGATCTCATGAGCGACGTACTCGTCGTCATCGGCGTCGGAGGGATGGGGGAGACCATCGCGAGGCGACTCGCGCCCGGCAGGACCACCGTTCTCGCCGACTTCAACGAGACGCTGCTGGCCACGCTGGCCGAGAGCCTCACCGTCGACGGCTTCGACGTCGTCACCCAGCAGGTCGACGTCTCCTCCCGCGCGTCCGTCAGGGCGCTCGCGCAGACGGCCGCGACGCACGGCCCCGTCACCACCGTCGTCGACACGGCGGGGCTCTCCCCCGCGCAGGCCCCCATCGAGGCGATCCTGCGCGTCGACCTCGTCGGCGTCGCCCTCGTGCTGGAGGAGTTCGCCGAGGTGCTCGCCCCCGGCGCGGCCGGGGTGGTCATCTCGAGCTCGTCCGGCTACATCTCCCCCGGTTTCACGCCTGAGCAGGAGCAGCAGATCCGCACCACGCCTGCGGACGGGCTGCTCGCCCTCGACGCGTTCTCGCCCGAGGCGCTCGGCAGCCCCGGCATGGCCTACGGGAAGTCCAAGCGTGCCAACCGGCTCCAGGTGCAGGAGGCCAGCGCACTCTGGGGCGCGAAGGGCGCACGGGTCAACTCGGTCAGCCCCGGTGTCATCTCGACGGCGATGGGCAGACAGGAACTCGGGACCCCCTCCGGCGCGTTCATGCGCGCGATGGTGGAGAACTCAGGGACCGGCCGAATCGGCACGCCGAGCGACATCGCCGACGCGGTCACGTTCCTCGTCGGCCCGCAGGCCAGCTACATCACCGGCATCGACCTCCTCGTCGACGGCGGAAACGTGGCGGCCGTCCAGACCGGTCGCGTCCCGCTCCCCGGTCGCTGAGAACGGGGCGGCCCCGATGCCCGCGCCCGGATCGCCCGCGCTCCCCGAACCGGTGGGGGCGATCCGGCGTCCCGCCCGCTCAGCCGAGCAGCCGTGCCGCCTGGGCCATCACCTCGGAGAGCGCGTCGTGCTCACGGTCCAGCTCCGGCGCGACGGCCGCGGCGCGCCGGCCCGACACCAGGCGGTGTCCGACGAAACCGCCGAGCCAGCACAGCAGGCCCGCCGCGCCCAGGGCGATCGAGACGACGACCAGACCGGCGTCGAGGGTGAAGACCGACCCCGCGAGCAGGGCCGAGCCGACGATGCCGAAACCGATGGCGACGGCGAGCGCCCGAGCCCCGGTGGACCGGCTGAGCCGGTCGATGGACGCGAGCCTGGCCTCCGCCTTGCGCTGCAGCTCCGTCAGCAGCAGCCGGTTGCGGATGCCGCGGTCGCGCTTGATCCGCAGCGTCACGGAGCCGGGACGGATCGAGGGCGTGAGCGGGAGCGCGCGGACCGGGTCAGGGACCTCGACCCGCTCGACGGACCAGCCCAGGCCCCGGTAGACGTCCTGGTACAGCGGCTCGGCACCGCGCGGGGCCGTGACCGCGGAGTACTCGTACGCGACGAACGGCTGTGCGGCGCTCTCCGCGGTCGTTCCGGCAGTGGTGTTGTCGATGGTCATGGGGTGTCCTCCTCGAGATCGCCCGGTCCGTCCGGGCTCCGCATCCCCGCCCGCCGCGTCCGCGACGGCCCGGTCGTGCGGGCTGATGCGATCCATCCTCGTGACGGCGCGGACCGTGCGCGTGGTCCCGCCGACGCGGGCGGCGTACTGCATCGGGAGTATCCCCGGGCCGTGACCGGCGCGCCGGTCGCCGGCCGAGGAGGATGGCACGCACCATCGTGACGATGACGAACTCCAGGGAACAGGACAGCCGCGCGCGCGGCACCACCGGCGCGCCCGCCGTCCGCCGCGGGGGGCGACGATGACCGCCGCGCCGGCGCGGCCGCCCGCCTGGGAGCGACTGCCCCGGGTGCTGACCCGCACGGTGCTGGCCATCATCGCCGTGTCCCTCATCGTCAGCGTCGCCACCACGGCCGCCGCGCAGGGCCCGCCGCTGGCCTACCTCGCGACGGGGCTGTCCGCCGCAGGGACGGCGCTCTCCCTGTCGCGTCCGATCCCCGGTCTCGTCCTCGTCGCCGCGGCCGCCCCCGTGGCCGTGCTCGCCGGAACCGAGTCGACGGGGTTCTGGTCGATAGCCTGCTTCGCGGTCTTCATCGTCGTGCTCCGCGGCTGCTCCCCGCTCGCCGGTGGCGTGATCGTCACCGTGTCCAACTTCGCCTCCGCCGCGTGGGGGGTCGGCACGGTCGACGTGAACGTCAACGCGAGCGCCTCCGTCGCCGCCTTCGCCGCGCTCGTCGCCACGGCAGGGGCCAGCGCGATCAGGGGCAACCTGCGCTACCGCCAGGTCGCGGACGCGCGACTGCGTGACGCCGAGGCGTCCAGGACGACCGCCGTCCAGCGGGGCGTCGCCGAGGAGCGCCTGCGCATCGCGCGCGAGCTGCACGACTCGGTCGGCCACGAGGTCGCCGTCGCCAGCATGCACCTGGGTGCCGCCGAGGTGGCCCTGCCCGGGGACGCCGAGCGGTCGCTCGAGCATCTGCGGGCCACCCGAGCCTCGCTCCAGGCGGTCCTCGCGGAGACGCAGCACATCCTGGCGATCCTCCGCGTGGGCGACGAGCAGCACGCCCCCGGCCGTGCGCCCCGCTCCCTCGACGACCTCGTGGCCGCCTCGCGCGAGGCCGGGATGGACATCGACTGGCGGGTGGAGGGGGACGCCACACCCCTCGCTCCGGAGAGCGCGGCCGCGCTGTACCGGATCGTCCAGGAGGGCCTGACGAACGCGGCGAAGCACGGCAGGGGGACGATCTCGCTCGCGGTCGGCTACGCCCCCGACGGCGTCGAGGTGCAGCTCGTGAACGTGCGCGCGGCG
>NZ_FUKR01000071.1 GCF_900163835.1 Mycetocola reblochoni REB411
CGCATCCGCTTGCGACAGCAGCGCCTGCAGCACCCGGTCCCAAGTGCCATCGCCGGCATAGCGGCGATGCCGCTTCCACACCGTCTGCCAGGGACCGAACTCCGCCCGCGGCACATCACGCCACGGCGTCGAGGTCCGGAACCGGTAGATGATCCCGTCAACGACGCGACGATCATCACCGAACGGATGGCCGCGCCGCCCCGTGTTCGACGGCAGTAGCGGGGCGATCAACGCCCACTGCGCGTCCGTCAACCGGCGAGTACGAGAGTCCAGAACCAAAGTCACCCATCCAGAATCGCGCGTCAATCACGAACCATATGGGAGACACGCCCTAGCTGTTCTGACCGGACACGGTGCTCGATCCTCCCCGCTCGGCTCGTGCGCGGTGACGTCGAACGGCTTCTCGGGTAGCGCATCGTGGTGAGCAGTAGCGCTGGGTCCCGTTGCGCGAGATGTCGACGATCACGTTCAGGCAGGGTGTGCTTGCGCAGCGCCCGAGGCGGTTCATGCCACGCGTGGTCAGGTGGAGCGCTGTCCCTACGGCGATCACCGATTGGAGGACCACCGAGAGATCGTCGTCGATGTCGCGGTAGTGCAGGTGCCAGCCCTCTCCATCGTGGTCGGTCAGGCGCGGATAGGCCGATGCGGCCGCCATCTGCTCATTCAGCAGGGCGGCCCGGCCATCGGCGCTCTGCGCGTCGACGACTCCCAGCCACTGGTCTATGACGTCTCTGCACCGGGAGTGATCCCCCGACTGCTCAGGGAAGGGCATGGTCATGCCGTTCTCGCGCGTGCGGGCGACCACGCCTGAGCGGTCGGCCGGCCAGTCGTTGGCCAGCGATTGAGCAAGGAGGACCGCGTACTCGCCGTAAGGGTTGAGATGCATAAAGCTATTACATCAGGGTGATGCCATGACGAACCTCGTGATGGAGTTCCCCGTTTCCGCGCAGGCCGCGCTCGGCATGACTGCTGCAGCTCTGGTGATGGTGCTTACTCCCGGGCCGAACATGATGTACCTCGCCTCGCGCAGCGTCGGGCAGGGTCGGCGTGCAGGCCTGGTGTCCCTGGCCGGGACGGCAGTGGGCTTCGTGATCTACATGCTGATGGCCAACTTCGGTCTCGCCATCGTGTTCGTCGCTGTCCCGTGGCTCTTCATCGGGTTCAAGGCCGCTGGGGTCGTGTACGTGGCGTGGATGTCATGGCAGGCGCTGCGCCGGGGCGGTGCCGGCGTCTTCGAGCTGAGCGACCCGGTCGGGGACAGCGACAGCCGATTGTTCCGGATGGGCCTTGTCACCAACCTGCTCAACCCCAAGGTCGCGATCATGTATCTCACCCTCATTCCGCAGTTCATCGACCCGGCCCTCGGGAGTCACGTCGTCCAAGGCGTCACGCTCGGGCTGCTCCAGATCGGCGTCAGCGTGACCGTCAACGCATTCATCGTCATCGGTGCCGGCGCGATCGCGAGCTTCCTGACGGGGCGACCCGGATGGACCGTGTGGCAGCGACGCATCACAGGAGCCCTCCTCGGAGTCGTTGCCATCCTGCTTGCTCGCGACGTTCCCGCCGGAGCCCGCGTCTGAGTCGCCATGTCTCACGCCGACGCAGCGCCTCCTCCCCGCCACCGTGAAGGTCGCTCGGCTCGTCGTTGACGACGGAACGGAGCTGCCACTGCCGTCGCGGAGCTGCATCGCGCAGTCGCGTGGTGCGCCGACCACGGGGTCGCTATCGCGTGGGTCTTGTCCGACAGCGGCGCGACCACCGGTCCGACCGGTGGCGAGGGGCGTGCGGCGTGCGATCGATCGCTCCGAGGCACAGGCGGCCGTCCTGGCCGTAGACGAACCGCGAAGTGGAACGCTTCCACCGGACCATGGCCGACGGGTGGGCGCACGCCCGGCTCCACATCAGCGAGCAGGAACGCCGCGACGCTCTCACCGACCGGCTTCACCGCTGCAAGCAGCGCCGGCCCCGCACCACCCACCGCCCCGATCAACGTTCCCGGGCAGGACATCTCGCTCCGCGGCCCTTGCGACCGATACCCCTGGGGGGTATCGTGGTCGCGGAGGTCACCATGTCAACCACACAGAACTATCGCATCGACGGCATGACCTGCGCGCACTGCGCGCGGAGCGTGAGCGAGGAGATCGCCGCCCTCGGCGGCGTCACCGGGGTCGACGTCGACGTGCCGGCCGGCATCGCCGTGGTCACGAGCACCGCGCCGCTCCCGGACGACGCCGTCCGCTCCGCCGTCGACGAGGCCGGGTACACGCTGCTCGGCACGGACCCGGAGTGACCGAGACCGCGCTCGCGGTCACGGGCATGACCTGCGCGAGCTGTGTCGCCCGGGTCGAGAAGCGCCTCGAGCGGATCCCCGGGGTCACGGCGCGCGTCAACCTCGTCACCGAGAACGCGGTCGTCGAGCATCCCGACACGGTCGCCGTCGACGAGCTCGTCGACGCCGTCGCGCGGGCTGGCTACGACGCCACGCCCCTGGCGCCCTCAGCCGGACCGGCCGGACCAGCCGGACTGGCCGCGCCGGCGTCGGCGGTCGAACCGCCTGTGCCGCCCGCATCGACGGGCTCAGCCATGCCCGGCGGACAGCAGGGCGGTCCGGGCGCGGCGCCCGGCATCGCCCCGTGCGTGCCGGAGCGAGTCGGCCGCCGAGCCGGAGCGGCATCGCGCGCGGACACCACGACGGATCCGTACCGTCGGCGCGCGATCGTGACCGGCGTGCTCGCCGTCCCCGTCGTGCTGCTGAGCATGGTGCCCGCCCTGCAGTTCGACTTCTGGCAGTGGCTGTGCCTGGCGCTCACCGTCCCGATCGTCGTCTGGGGCGGGGCGCCCTTCCACCGCGCCGCCGTGCGGAACCTACGGCACGGGGCGGTCACGATGGACACCCTGATCAGCATCGGCACCCTCGCGGCGTTCCTCTGGTCCGTCTACGCCCTGACCCTCGGCGGTGCGGGTGTGCCGGGGATGCACCACGAGATGAGCGTGATCGCGACCGGCCACCACGGTGCGCAGATCTACCTCGAGGTCTCCGCAGCCGTGACCTTCTTCCTGCTGCTCGGCCGCAGCATCGAGACACGGGCGAAGCGGAGCGCGGGGGCCGCGCTCGGCGAGCTCGCCGCCCTGCAGCCGTCCGACGTCGCCGTCCCGGTCGACCCCGACCCCTCCGACCCGTCGGCGGGGCGTGCGATCCGCACGATCGCGGTGCGCGAGCTCGCCGTCGGGGACCTCTTCCTCGCGCGCCAGGGCGAGCGGGTGGCCGCGGACGCCGAGGCGGTCTCCGGTGGCGGCGTGGTCGACGCGAGTGTGGTCACGGGGGAGTCCCTGCCGATCGAGGTGTCCGTCGGCGACACCGTCCTGGCCGGCAGTCTCGTCGCCTCGGGCGTGCTGACGCTCAGGGCGACGCGGACGGGCGACGACTCCGAGATGGCCAGGGTCGCCGCGATGGTCGAGCGGGCGCAGAGCGAGAAGTCCCGGATCGCCCGGATCGCCGACCGCGTCTCCGGGGTGTTCGTGCCCGTCGTGCTCGTGGTCGCGGCCGCGACCCTCGTGGGCTGGCTCGCCTCCGGTGCCGGGGCGGCGACCGCGGTCGAGGTCGCCGTCGCCGTGCTCATCGTCGCGTGCCCCTGCGCGCTCGGTCTGGCCATTCCCGTGGCGCTCGTCGTCGGCACGGCCAGGGGGGCGGAGCTCGGCATCGCCATCACGGGGCCGGAGGCGCTGGAGAACGCCGGCGCCGTCACCACCCTGTACGTCGACAAGACGGGCACCCTCACCGAGGGGGCCGTCACCGTGACGGCGGCCGCCCTGGCCGACGGTGCGGAGGAGGGGCGCCTGCGCGCGCTCGTCGGTGCCGTCGAGTCCCTCGCCGTCCACCCCGTTGCCTCCGCGCTGGTGCGCTGGGCGGAGGCGGGCGCGGCCGGGTCGGCCGGGCCGGCCGGGCCGGTGCAGACGGTCCCGCCTGACGTCGAGGTCGAGGACTGCGAGGTGCTGCCGGGCGAGGGCGTCCGTGCCACGGTGCGGGAGCGCGGTCGTGCGGGGGCCACCCCCGTCGCGATCCTCAGTCCCTCGGCGGCAGGCTCGCGCGGCGCGACGCTCGACGACCGGCTCGCGGAGGCGGTCGACGCCTCCGCGGCCGCGGGGGAGAGCTGCGTGCTCGTCCTCGTCGACGGTGCGGCCGTCGCCGTGCTCGCCCTCGCCGACCGGGTGCGGCCCGAGACGCCGTCCGTGCTGGCGCGGCTCGGCGCCGCCGGCGTGCGGGTCGTGATCCTCAGCGGTGATGCACCGTCACCCGTCGCGGCGGTCGCCGACCGGCTCGGCGTGGCCGAGTGGCACGCCCAACTGAGCCCGACCGACAAGGCGGCCCGGGTCTCCGCTGCGGTCGCCGCGGGCGAGCGCGTGGCCATGCTCGGCGACGGCGTGAACGACGCGGCTGCCCTGGCCAGCGCGACTCTCGGCATCGCGGTCGGCACCGGCACCGCGGCGGCGGCGCGCGCGGCCGACATCACCATCGTCGGCGGGGGGCTGAGGCCTGCGGTCGACGCGATCCTGCTCTCACGACGCATGCGGGGCATCATCGTCGGCAACCTGTTCTGGGCTTTCGCCTACAACGTCGCCGCGATCCCTGTCGCCGCGCTCGGGCTGCTGACGCCGATGCTCGCCGGTGCGGCGATGGCGTTCTCGAGCGTCTTCGTCGTGCTCAACTCGCTGCGGCTTCGCCGGTACAGCGGGGTGGCCGACCGGGCCTGAGCCGGGAACGACCGGGCCGCGCGGAGGGGCAGCGCGCGTCAGAGCCGGCCCGTGCCATAATGGGAGTCGCGCTTCACGCGCTGCGAGACCCCCGTCGTCGGCGGGACGTGATCTCCGATCACCCGGTCCGTTCCCTTCCGCCGCATCGGCGGCTCGGCTCGGCCCGGCGATCCTCTCACGGTCGCTCGTGTCGTTCCGTCCGCCCCGCATCACGCCCGGCGTCGGCGCCCACGGCGGTCGCGGTCGAATCGGCCCACCGGCGTCAGCCACGACCCGGCCCGTCGCCGGCCACCCGGCCGTCGTCCGAGCGGTCGTCGACCGACTCGAGGGGAGCCGGTCGCCCCCTCGCCGCGTCACAGGCGCACCCGCACGCCCGGCTCGTCCGGTCCCACACTGCTCAGGAGGAGCATGCCGCCCACCGGCCACCGTCGTTCATCCGGCCACCACGGCTCGCGCGGTGCGAGCGCGCGCCACGACGACGACGCACCACTGATCCCGATCCTCGCCCGCAAGGTCCGCGAGGTCGAGTCCAAGGCGCAGAAGGGCAAGGTCGGCCCGACCAACCGGACGAAGTTCCAGGTCATCGCCTTCCTCGTCCGCGAGGAGCGCCGCCGGGTCAAGGCCGACACCGAGATCAGCGACGGCACCCGGGCCGAGCTGCTCAAGCGTCTCGACGGGGTGGCGACGATCCTGGCAAAGATCGCGGCGAGGGACACCTCGCTCATCGCGCTCCTCGAGGTCGAGCAGGCCGCGAGCCCCGTCGCCCAGAAACTGCGGCGCGACTGGCTGATCGAGTCCGGTGCGAAGCTCAGCGACGACGAGCTCATCATCACCACGGCGCCGGTGGCACCGACCCCGAGCGTCCCCGCCTCGCTCGCCGCCAAGCAGGTCCTGCCGCCCTCGGCGAAGGCCCACCGGCGGTCGTCCCCGTTCCTCGCCCCCGACCTCAGGCCCGCCGCACCGACCGCGCCGCGCCGCCGCCTGGACGGCTGGGAGCTCATGGGCCCGCTGTACAAGGCATTCGAGACGGGCGCGGGCGGCACCGCCGCCAGCATGACGCTGCCCGACGCCCCGCGCATCGACCGCCTCGCGCCGGCCGGGCGCGAGATCATGAAGCACCAGGCTCGCTTCGTCGAGGCCGCCAAGCGGGGGCACCGCACCTTCCTGCTCGCCGACGAGCCGGGACTGGGCAAGACCGCGCAGTCGCTGCTCGCCGCGAGCGTCTCCGGCGCCTTCCCCCTGCTGGCTGTCGTGCCCAACGTGGTCAAGATGAACTGGGCGCGCGAGGCGGAGCGCTGGCTCCCCGGGCGCGTCGCGAGTGTGATCAACGGCGACGGCGACACCGTGGACGCCTTCGCGGACGTCCTCATCGTCAACTACGAGGTGCTCGACCGGCACCTGTCCTGGCTCGGGGACCACGGGTTCAGGGGAATGGTCGTCGACGAGGCGCACTTCATCAAGAACCTCGGCTCGCAGCGCTCGCAGAACGTGCTCGCGCTCAGCCGTCGCATCCGCGAGCGCACCCCCGACCACAACCCGCTCCTGCTCGCCCTGACCGGGACGCCGCTCATCAACGACGTCGAGGACTTCAACGCCATCTGGCAGTTCCTCGGCTGGACGAACGGGGAACGCCCCAACGCCGAGCTCGCCCGGCGGCTCGACGAGACGGGCCTGACCCCGGCCGACCACGGCTTCTACCCGGAGGCACGCCAGGCCGTCATCGACCTGGGCGTGGTCAGGCGGAAGAAGATCGACGTGGCCGCCGACCTGCCGGACAAGCTCGTCGCGGACCTGCCGGTCGAGCTGGACGACGACCTCGGCCGCTCGATCCGCGCCGCGGAGACAGAGATGGCACAGCGGATGTACGCCAGCTACGAGCGCATCATCCTCGCCCGCGGCTCCGAGCGCACCGCCCGCGGTCTCGTCGACCACGACATCATGCGCCTCGTCGCCCAGGGCGAGCTGGACGACGGCTCCGGCTCGGCCTCCGGCGAGAACGTGTTCAGCATGGTCAGGCGCATCGGCCAGGCCAAGGCACCGCTTGCCGCCGACTACACGGCGCAGCTGGCCCGCTCCGTCGGAAAGGTCGTGTTCTTCGCCAAGCACATCGACGTGATGGACCAGGCCGAGCGCGTCTTCGCCGAGCGGGGGCTGCGGACCGTCTCCATCCGCGGCGACCAGAGCACGCCCGCGCGCCAGGAGGCCATCGACGCCTTCAACACCGACGAGGGCGTGTCCGTCGCGGTGTGCTCCCTGACCGCCGCCGGCGTCGGCGTCAACCTGCAGGCGGCGTCCAACGTGGTGCTCGCCGAGCTGAGCTGGACGGCCGCCGAGCAGACGCAGGCCATCGACCGCGTCCACCGCATCGGTCAGGCGGAGCCGGTGACGGCGTGGCGCATCATCGCGGCGCACACGATCGACACGAAGATCGCCGAGCTCATCGACTCCAAGCAGGGTCTCGCAGCGAGGGCGCTCGACGGCGAGCAGCGCGAGGCCGGCCCGCAGGACTCGGTGCAGCTGAGTGCGCTGCTCCACCTGCTCGAGCAGGAGATCTCCCGATGAGCTCCGCCTCGGAGGGGCAGACGTTCCGGCCGGGCATCGCCGTCGGGCTGCTGGCGGCGGCGGCGAGTATCGCGCTGGTCCCCGAGGGGGGCTGGCGCACGGTGGGGGAGTACCTCGTCACGATCCTCGCAGCAATCATCGGCTGGTACGCGGTGTCGGGTACTCCGCGTTGGGCGGTGGCCCTCGTGCTCCCCGCGATCGTGCTGTGGAACCCCATCGCGCCGCTGGCCGAGCGGATCGACTCCGCGGGGCTGCTCATCGCGGTCTGGGTGGCCGTGCCGCTGCTGCTTCTCGTCGCGGGCTTCGTGGTCAGGGTGCCGCGGCCGGACGCCGCGCCGTCGGGCAGTGGCGCCTCCGGCCGGCGCCGCTGAGGCGCGGCGGGGCGCCGCCGGGGCTCAGCCCGCGGCGATGCGCTGCTGCACCTCGTGCAGGGAGGGGTTCGTCAGCGCCGTCCCGTCCGCGAACAGCAGGGTGGGCACCGTCTGGTTGCCGCCGTTGACCGACTCGACCAGGGCCGCCGCGTCCGGGTGCTGTTCGATGTCGATCGTGCGATAGGCCACCCCGGCCCGATCCATTTGGGCCGTCAGGCGCTGGCAGTACCCGCACCACGGCGTCGAGAACACGGTGACCTCGCCGGTCGAGGGCAGGGCCCTCGTCTTCGCCTGATCGATGTCCGCTGCGCTCATGGGTCCTCCTGTTCGGGTGCGGCCCCGCACGCCGGGGCACTATTGTCATTATTGCCCCGTTCGGCCGCGGAGTGGTCGCGGTCGCACCCCCATCGACGGACAGGAGTCCCATGAGAATCGGCGTGCTCACCAGCGGCGGAGACTGCCCCGGCCTGAATGCGGTGATCCGCGGCGCGGTCCTGAAGGGAACGCGGATCCACGACCAGGAGTTCATCGGCATCCGCGAGGGCTGGCGCGGCGTCGTCGAGGGGCTGACGATGCCACTGGACAGGCACAGCGTCCGCGGTCTCGGCAAGCAGGGCGGCACGATCCTCGGCACCTCGCGCACGAACCCCTTCGAGGGCCCGCTCGGCGGACCCGAGAACATCAAGGGCACCATGAGCCGGCTCGGCATCGACGCGCTCATCGCGATCGGCGGCGAGGGCACGCTCGCGGCGGCCAAGCGCCTCACCGACGCGGGCCTGAAGATCGTCGGCGTCCCGAAGACGATCGACAACGACCTCGAAGCCACCGACTACAGCTTCGGCTTCGACACCGCCGTCGAGATCGCCACCGAGGCGATCGACCGGCTGCGCACCACCGCGGACTCGCACCAGCGCTGCATGGTCGTCGAGGTCATGGGCCGCCACGTCGGCTGGATCGCGCTGCACGCCGGCATGGCCGCCGGTGCTCACGCCATCCTCATCCCCGAGCAGCCGCAGTCGATCGACCAGATCGCGGCGTGGGCCGTGTCGGTCCGCGACCGCGGGAGGGCTCCCGTCATCGTCGTGTCGGAGGGGTTCACGCTCAACACCATGGAGACCCCGCACTCGGAGAAGGGCCTCGACGCCTTCAACCGGCCGCGACTCGGCGGCATCAGCGAGATCATCGCACCCGAGATCGAGCGGATGACCGGCATCGAGTCGCGGGCGACCGTCCTCGGGCACATCCAGCGCGGCGGCGTGCCGAGCGCGTACGACCGCGTGCTGGCGACGCGCCTGGGCATGGCCGCGATCGACTCCGTCATGGCGGGGGAATGGGGGACGATGGTCGCCCTGCGCGGGACCGACCTGGTCAACGTGCCCTTCGCTGACGCCCTCTCCGGGCTCAAGCAGGTGCCGCAGGCCCGTTACGACGAGGCCGCGATCCTCTTCGGCTGAGCCTCGCGTCCCCGGACCGGGCGATCACGCGCTGGCACCGTGGGGGAACACAGGACGCCGGGACCGCGTGATGCGGTCCCGGCGTCGTCGTGTCCGCTCAGCGCGGTTCCGGAGGGGACGGCTCGGCGGCGGGCGACCCCACCCTGGCGGGCTCATCCGCGCCGATGGCCGGTGCGGCGTGCGCTGCGGGCACCGCGTCGGCCAGGCCGAGCACGTCGAGGATCCAGGCCAGCTCCTCGGCGCGCTCCCTCCACGCGTCGTAGCGCCCGGTCACCCCGCCGTGTCCCGCGCTCATCTCGATCCGCAGCAGCGGGTCGGCGCCGGCGTCGCGCAGGCGCTGCACCCACTTGACCGGCTCCACGACGAGGACCCTCGTGTCGTTGAGGCTCGTCGTCACGAGGATGCGCGGGTAGTCGGCGCCGTCGACGACGTTCTCGTACGGCGTGTAGCCCTTGATGTAGTCGTACACCTCCGCATCGTGCAGCGGGTCGCCCCACTCGTCCCACTCGATCACGGTCAGCGGCAGCTCGGGCTTGAGGATCGAGGTCAGGGCGTCGACGAACGGCACGGAGGCGAGGATGCCGGCGAACGTCGTCGGCGCGAGGTTCGCCACGGCCCCCATGAGCAGTCCGCCTGCGCTGCCGCCCTCCGCGACGAGCCGCTCGGGGACGGTGTAGCCGCGGGCGATCAGGTGCTCGGCCGCGGCGACGAAGTCGGTGAAGCTGGTGCGCTTGCGCAGCCGCTTGCCGTCCTCGTACCAGGACCGGCCGAGCTCGCCGCCCCCGCGCACGTGGGCGATGGCGAAGACGGCCCCCCGGTCCAGCAGCGACAGCCGGGCGATGGAGAAGCCGGGGTCGGTGCTCAGCTCGTACGAGCCGTAGCCGTACAGCTCGAGCGGGGCGGGCAGAGCGGTGTCGCGGCGTTTGACGATCGAGATGGGCACGAGCGTGCCGTCAGGGGCTGGCGCCCACTCCCGTAGCTGCTCGTAGTCGTCGGGGTCGTAGCCGCCGAGCACGGGCTGGCGCTTGAGCAGAGTGAGCTCGCCGCTGACCGCGTCCAGCTCGAACAGGCTGCGCGGCGTCACCATGGAGGTGTAGCTCAGCCGGGTGAGCGGGGCCGTCCACTCCGGGTTCCCCGCGGTGCCGACCGTGTACAGCGGCTCGGGGAACACCACCTCCTCGACCGCGATCAGCGCGACGTCCGACACGCCGGCGAGGCGGGCGACGGCGATCCGGGTCAGGCCCTCCCTGCGCGAGGAGACGACGAGCCGGTCGGCGAACGCCTCGACGTCCTCGATGCGGACGCCGGGCCGGTGGGGAACGACGACGCGCGCGTCGGCCGGTCCCGTCCCCGGCGCGTCCGGGTCGACGGCGACGACCTCGAAGTCCTCCGCCCCGTCGTTGTGCGTGACGAGGAACACGTCCTCGCCACCGATGACGGCGTGCTCGACGTCGTACTCGACCTCCTCCCGCCGAGGCCACAGCGTTCGCGGCTCGGCCGTCGGCGTCGTCGCGGGCAGGAAGCGGTACTCGCTGGTGACGGAGCTGGACACGCTGAACAGGATGTACCGCTGCGACCTGGTCGTGTCCACGCCCACCCAGAACCGCTCGTCCGGCTCATGGAGGACGACGACGTCCGGCTCCGCGGAGCCCACCCGGTGACGGTGCACGGTGTCCGGACGCCAGGCGTCGTCGACGGTCGTGTAGAACACGTGCGCGCCGTCGGGGGAGAACACCGCGCCGGAGAAGGTGTTGCCGACCTCGTCGGGCAGGTCGTCGCCGCTGGCCAGGTCGCGCACCCGCAGCGTGTACCGCTCGTCCCCGGCCGTGTCGACGCCGTAGAGCAGCCGGCGGCCGTCCGCGGAGATGTCGAAGGAGCCGAGGGCGAAGAAGTCGTTCCCGAGCGCCGCCTCGTTCGAGTCGAACACGATCTGCTCGCCGGGGAGCGTCGTCGCCGGGTCGACGGCGGGGGGAGTCCAGTCGTCGGGGCCTGCCGCCGGGGTCCGGCAGCTGATGCCGTACTGGGCGCCCTCCCTCGTGCGGGTGAAGTACCACCACTGCCCGATGCGCTGGGGGACCGAGATGTCGGTCTCCAGGGTCCGGGACCTGATCTCGTCGAACACGCGTCGCCGCAGTGCCTCCAGCCCGGCCGTGCGCTCGTCGGTGTGGGCGTTCTCCGCCTGGAGGAGGGCGACGACCTCGGGGGAGTCGGTATCCCTCAGCCACTCGTACGGGTCGGCGACCCTGTCGCCGTGGTGCTCCCTGATGATGGCTCGTTTCTCGGCCCGTGGACCCGTGCTGGCAGTCATGCGTCCACGCTAGTGGAGCGCCGGCGGCGGCCCCTGCGCGCCGCGGCCGCGTTCGAGCTGGGCGAACAGGGCTGGTTCCCCCGGTGCGCCGGGGCGTAGGCTCGGCGGCATGACCGGCTTCCCCCAGTACCAGCTCGCAGACGGCACCTCGTTCCCCCGCATCGGCTTCGGCACCTACCCGCTGACCGGCGAGGAGGGGGTGGAGGCGATCCTCAGCGCCATCGCCACCGGCTACCGACTGATCGACACCGCGGTGAACTACGAGAACGAGGGCGCCGTCGGCGAGGCGATCCGCCGTGCCGACGTCCCCCGCGGGGAGCTGATCATCCAGACCAAGCTGCCCGGCCGCGACCACGGCTACGACGAGACCATGCGCTCGGTCGAGGGCTCGCTGTCCCGGCTCGGCGTCGAGCGCATCGACTCGTACCTCATCCACTGGCCCAACCCCAGCGTCGACCGCTACACCGGCAGCTGGAAGGCCATGGTCGAGCTGCAGAAGGACGGCAGGGTCGGCGAGATCGGCGTCTCCAACTTCACGCGCACCTTCATCGAGCGCCTCGTCGCCGAGACGGGCGTGCTCCCCGCCGTCAACCAGGTCGAGCTGCACCCGTACTTCCCGCAGGAGGCGCTCGTCGAATACCACGCCGAGCAGGGCATCCTCACGCAGGCATGGAGCCCGCTGGGCAAGGGCAGCGCCCCGTACCACGAGCCGGCGATCGTCGCCGCGGCCGAGGCGCACGGGATCACCCCGGCGCAGGTGATCCTGCGCTGGCACCTGGAGCGCGGCGTGCTCCCGCTGCCGAAGTCGGCGACGCCGTCGAGGCAGGCGGAGAACCTCGCCGCCGAGTCGCTCGCGCTCACCCCGGACGAGGTGAGCGCGGTCACGGCCCTCGGGCGCCCCGACGGGCGGCTCTTCGGCGGTGACCCGAACGTCCACGAGGAGCAGTAGAACGTGTGCCCCCGGCCGACCGGCCGGGGGCACGATCGCGTCGGCCGGGACCCGGCCGACCCACCCAGGGAGGGACACAGATGGCACACACCGTGGCCGAGCAGATCGTCGAGCAGCTGATCGACGCCGGAGTCCACCGCATCTACGGGATCGTCGGCGACAGCCTCAACCCGATCGTCGACGCCGTCAGGCGCAGCGGCGGCTCGGCGAAGGGCGGCATCGACTGGATCCACGTCAGGAACGAGGAGGCCGCGGCCTGGGCGGCCGGGGCGGAGTCCCAGCTCACGGGCAAGCTCGCCGTCTGCGCGGGCAGCTGCGGGCCGGGCAACCTGCACCTGATCAACGGGCTCTACGACGCGCACCGGTCGCGCGCCCGCGTGCTCGCGATCGCCAGCCACATCCCGACGGTGCAGATCGGCGCGCACTACTTCCAGGAGACCCACCCCGACCGGCTCTTCGTCGAGTGCTCCTCGTACCGCGAGCTGGTCAGCTCGCCCGCCCAGGCCCCCCGGGTGTTCGCGGAGGCGATCCGGCAGGCCAGCTCGGCCCCCGGCGTCGCCGTCGTCACCCTCCCCGGCGACCTCGCGGGTGAGGAGTCGGTCGGCACGCCTGTTCCGTTCCGGCCCGCCGCCACCTCCGTGCTGCACCCCTCGCCGCAGGACGTGCGCGCGCTCGCCGACGCGATCAACGCAGCCGACACGGTCGCGATCTTCGCCGGCGCGGGCGTCGAGGGGGCCCACGACGAGGTCGTCGCCCTCGCCGAGGCCGTCAACGCCCCGATCGGTCACAGCCTGCGTGGCAAGGACTTCATCCAGCACGACAACCCCTACGACGTCGGCATGACCGGCCTGCTCGGCTACGGGGCCGCCCACGCGGGCATCCACGACGCCGAGCTGCTCATCCTGCTCGGCACCGACTTCCCCTACCAGCAGTTCCTGCCCTCCGACGGCAAGACCCGCATCGCCCAGGTCGACGTCGACGCGGCTGCGATCTCGCGACGGGCGGCGGTCGACGTGCCCGTCCACGGCGACGTCGCCGAGACGCTCCGGCAGCTCGCCCCGCTGGTGAGCCGCAAGTCCGATCGCCGCTTCCTCGACAGGACGCTCAAGAAGCACGAGAAGATCATGACGGGGACCGTCGGAGCCTACGCGTCCAACGTCGCCTCGCTCGTCCCGATCCACCCCGAGTACGTCGCCAGCGTCCTCGACCGGGTGGCGCCGGAGGACACCGTGTTCACGACGGACACCGGCATGACGAACGTGTGGGCGGCGCGCTACCTGCACACCTCGCCCCGCCGCCGCGCCCTCGGGTCCTACCTGCACGGCTCCATGGCGAACGCGCTCCCGCAGGCGATCGGCGCGCAGCTGGCCGACCCGGAGCGGCCCGTCGTGTCGATGTCCGGCGACGGCGGCCTGGGCATGCTGCTCGGCGAGCTGCTCACCGTGAAGGCGCTCGAGCTGCCGCTGACGGTGCTCGTGTTCAACAACTCCACCCTCGGAATGGTCAAGGCGGAGATGCTCGTCGACGGGCTGCCCGACTTCGGGGTCGACGTGCCGGAGGTCGACTACGCCGCGCTCGCCGCGAGCCTCGGCTTCCAGGCGCGGCGGGTCACCGCGGCCGGCGACGTCGAGGCGGCGCTCAGCGAGGCGATCGCCCACAGGGGGCCGTCGCTGGTCGACGTCGTCACTGACCCGAGGGCGCTGTCGCTTCCCCCGGAGATCACCGGAGCCCAGATCGGTGGCTTCGCCCTGGCGATGTCGAAGGTCGTGCTCAACGGCGGGGTCGGCGAGGCCGTGGCGATGGCCAGGAGCAACCTCAGGAACATCCCGCGACCCTAGGCGCGGGTGCGAAGGCCAGGGGGCGGGCACGTCGTCCCCTGGCCTTTGCTCTGCGCCGCGGCGACCGAGTTGACGAGCCATGCGGCTGGTGGAAGTATCAATACGCCAGGGGCTCTGGCAACCTCCCCACGTCGAACAGCGCGTGAACATTGCGTTCTCGTGAGGCGTTCGCCGCGGGCCAACCTGGAGACGTCGCCCGGTGGACATCACCTACCTCGTTGTACTCGTCATCGCGCTCGCGCTGTTCTTCGACTTCACCAACGGCTTCCATGACACGGCCAACGCGATGGCGACGCCCATCGCGACCGGCGCGCTCAAGCCGAAGGTCGCGGTGGCGCTCGCCGCCGTCCTCAACCTGGTCGGGGCGTTCCTGTCGACGGAGGTCGCCAAGACCATCTCCGGCGGCCTCATCAAGGAGGGCTCCGGCGGCGTGCTCATCTCGCCGGAGATGATCTTCGCCGGGCTCATCGGCGCGATCGTGTGGAACATGCTCACCTGGCTGCTCGGCCTGCCCTCCAGCTCCTCGCACGCCCTGTTCGGCGGCCTCATCGGCGCCGCCCTCGTCGGCTTCGGCGTCGGCGCGATCGACGGGGGAGTGCTGCTGTCCAAGATCATCCTGCCCGCGCTCATCGCCCCCTTCACCGCCGGGCTGATCGCCTTCGTCGTCACCAAGCTCGCCTACGGGCTGACCAGGAGGTACGACAAGAAGCCCGACGGCCGCTCCGGGTTCCGCTACGGACAGATCTTCACCTCCTCGCTCGTGGCGCTCGCCCACGGGACGAACGACGCGCAGAAGACGATGGGCGTCATCACGCTCACCCTCGTCGCGGTCGGGATGCAGGACGCGGGGACGGGTCCGCAGCTCTGGGTCGTCACGGTCTGCGCGCTCGCCATCGCCCTGGGCACGTACATCGGCGGCTGGCGCATCATCAAGACCCTCGGCCGCGGTCTCACCGAGGTCAAGCCGGCGCAGGGCTTCGCCGCCGAGGCGAGCACGGCCGCCACCATCCTCGCCTCCAGCCACGTCGGATTCGCGCTGTCGACCACCCAGGTCGCCTCCGGCTCCGTCATCGGCTCCGGCCTGGGCCGGCGCGGATCCGAGATCCGCTGGGGCACCGTGGGCAGGATCGGGCTGGGCTGGCTGATGACGCTCCCCGCGGCCGGAGCGGTCGGCGCACTCGCCGCGCTCGTCGCGCAGCTGGGCACGGTCGGCGTGATCGCGGACGCCGTGGTCGGTGTCGGCGTGATCCTGTTCATCTACCTGTGGTCGCGTCGCGACGAGGTGGGGGCCCACAACGCGATGAGCGATGTGGCCGACTCCGGCCACGCCGTCCGGATCACCGAGCCGGAAAAGAAGGTGAAGCGCCGCGACCGCGTGCGCCAGACGGCGGGCTCGCCAGGCACGGAGACGGAGACGGGACGACAGCGCGGGGGCGGGGCGCTGCCCGACTCCGACGCCACGACGACGGGGGACGACAAGTGAACACGGTGACCAGTGCGGTGACGGCAGGTGCCGTGCTCGCGGCCGCCGCGGCGGCGGGTGTCGGCGTCGACTGGGTCGCGTTCCTGTCCGTCCTGGTGTGGGCGATGACCGCGGCGATCGTCGTCGTCGGCCTGTACGCGCTCGGCGTGCGGATGCTGATCCGCGGCGGCAGGGTGCCGGTCGTCGCCCCCGCCGAGTTCACCGACGCGATCACCGTCCTGTCGCCGGCCGAGGCGCGCAAGGCGGAGCGCAAGGCCGAGAAGGCCGCGCGCAAGAACCCGCTGACCGCGGGGCAGAAGCGCCTCGCCCGTCTGACCGCCTACGCGTGCTTCGGGCTCTGCGCCGGAGCCGTGCTGTTCGGCATCTACCTCATCGTCCCCGCCCTGCACGGCGCCTGAGCGCGCCCCGGGTCGCCGGCCCGCGGCGCAGAGCGGTGCACGCCGTCACGCCCGGCGCGGACCCTCGGGCGCGCGGGCGGCGGTGCGGCGCCGGCTTTCCGGGATAATCGAGTCCATGAGCGCCGCCAGACGACTCCTCAGCCGCGCGCCGGCCGTCTCCGTGCGGATGCGCATCGTCATGGCGATGCTCATCGTCACGGCGCTCGGCCTCGCCGTCGCGGGGACGACGGTCTACCTGCTGCAGCGCGAACGCATCCTCGCCCAGGTGGACGCCGAGCTGCACATCAGGGTGGAGAGCGTCCGGGCCGTCATCGAGGGCGTCCAGCCGACGCCGTCGTCGCCCGGAACGGGGACCGTGACACCCAGCGAGACGGAGCCGCGCTTCTCCGACGTCGACGAGGCCGTTCGGCAGGCGGTCCAGCAGGTGCAGCCGGACAACTTCGAGGGCGCCCTCGGCATCGTCGACGGCGTGGCGCGCTACGCCCCCGGCATCGGAGCGGCCCTCGCCCTCGCCGACGACCCCGCGCTCGTCGCCCTCGCCGGCGGCGTCGCCGAGCGTGGCGTGGTGGCGATCGGCACGACCGAGTCGTCCTTCGGCACGCTCAGGTACCTCGTCGTCCCCATCACGATCGACGGCGCGGAGGGGACGGGGGCGTACCTCGCCGCGGTCGACCTCGAGGCCGAGCTCGCCGACCTCGGCGAGACGATGCGCAGCTACACCTGGGTCAGCCTGTTCGTCGTCGTCGCCGTGCTCGTCGTGGGGCTCATCGTCGCGGGTCGGGTGCTCCGACCGTTGCGCCTGCTGCAGGAGTCGGCGTCACGGATCACGGCGAGCGACCTGTCCGAGCGCATCCCCGTGGGCGCCAGGGACGACCTGGGCGAGCTCACCCGGACCGTCAACGGGATGATCGAGCGCCTCGAGGACTCCTTCCACGCCAGGAGACGGCTGCTCGACGACGTCAGACACGAACTGAAGACGCCGATCACGATCGTGAGGGGGAACATCGAGGTCCTCGACCCGGCCGACCCGTCCGAGGTGGCCGAGGTCATGGAGCTGGCCACCGAGGAGCTGGACCGGATGGCGCTGCTCATCGACGACATCGCCCTGCTGGCCGACGTCGAGTCCCCCGGGCTGACGCTCACCGAGGTGAGCCTGCCCGTGCTCACGGAGCGGCTGCTCAGCCGGGTGCAGGCCTACGCCGGCCACCGCTGGGAGCTCGCGCGGGTCGACGAGGGCGTCGTCGTCGCCGACGGCCAGCGGATCCTTCAAGCGTGGCTCCAGCTGGCGGACAACGCGGCGAAGTACGCGCCGGAGGGCACGACGATCACGCTGTCCGCGCGGATCGTCGGCGACCGCGCCGAGCTCTCCGTCTCCGACAGGGGGCCGGGGGTCCCGCGCGAGGCGAGGGAGCGCATCTTCGAGAGGTTCGGCCGTGCCCACGCGGGCCGGGGCGTCGACGGCTCCGGCCTCGGCCTCGCGATCGTGCAGGCCATCGCCGTGCAGCACGGCGGTGCCGTCCTGCTCGACAGCGCGGAGGGTCTCGGCTCGACCTTCCTGATCGTCATCCCCGTCGCCGGGCCCGGCGGGACCGCGGGCGAGGCGGAGGGAGACGGCACGGGACACCCGGGGCCGGAGGGGAGTGCGGAACGATGGTGAGGATCCTGATCGCGGAGGACGAGGAGCGCATCGTCGCCTTCGTCGCCAAGGGGCTGCGGCAGAACGGGTACGAGGTGTCGACGGTGTCGACGGGCACCGCCGCACTGGCCGAGCTCAGGCGCGGCGCACACGACCTGGTGCTGCTCGACGTGGGCCTGCCCGAGCTGAACGGCTTCGACGTCCTCGGCCAGGTCCGTCGTGAGGGCATCAGCACTCCGGCGATCATCGTGACCGCGAGGACGGGGGTGCAGGACACCGTGACCGGTCTGGAGCTCGGCGCATCGGACTACATCGCCAAGCCGTTCCGCTTTGACGAGCTGCTGGCCAGGGTCAGGGTGCGGCTGCGCGAGCACCACGGCGACGCGGCCGTGCTGGAGCTCGGCGACGTCCGTCTCGACCTGCGCGCCCGGAGGGCGAGCGTGGCAGGGAGGGACGTCGAACTGTCGGCCAGGGAGTTCGCGCTCGCCGAGGAGCTGTTCCGGCACCGCGGTCAGGCGCTGTCGCGCGAGCAGCTGCTCAGCAGGGTGTGGGGCATCGACTTCGACCCCGGCTCGAACGTGGTCGACGTGTACGTGCGGTACGTGCGCAACAAGCTCGGCGCCGGGGTTATCGCCACGGTGCGGGGACTGGGGTACCGCGCGGGGGAGTGAGTCGGGTCCGGCCAGGGCCGGCCGGGGCGCGTCTGTCCCTGTCGGGCCGTGCGTCGCGGCTGCCGAGCGGGACAGACACCGTCAGTCGTCCGTGTCGTCGTCCCCGTCGTCATCCCGGTCGTCGTCGTCCGTGTCGTCGTCCCCGTCGTCGTCGACCTCCGTCGGCGGGGGCTGCACCGTGTCCGGCTGCGCTGGCGTCCCCGTGGACCCGGCAGACCCGTCACCGGGCGAGCCCTGGCCGTCGGCCGTTCCCTGCGAGGGCGAGGGATCGGCGTCCGGCGTCGTCGCCGGAGCGGACGGCGGCGCGCTGCCGATGACGACGGGCTCCTCGAGGACGGTCTGCTCGGGGCGGGGAGGATCGAACGCCTGCGCGATGCTCAGCGCGCCCCACGTCACGGCGGCCAGCCCGAGGACGGCGACGAGCACAATGCCGAGGACACCGCGGGTGCGGGGGGTCATGCGGTCGCTCCTTCCCGTGACAGCCGACGAAGCCGGGCGGCCAGGCGCTGCGACCCCGGCCTGACGGCGAAGACCAGTCCCAGCCGGGCCAGTGCGGCGCGCTCCCACTCTGCCAGTCGTCGGGCGCCCACGCCACGGGCCTCGGCACGGCGTCGGATCGCGGCGGCCGCGCGGGCGTGCCCGTCGTCGCTCAGCAGCCCGGTCGTCCGGTGCATGGTCATGTGGGCGAGCAGGTTCCCCAGGTCCAGCCCGGCCGGGGCGTGGCACGCCGTGTCCAGGTCGATGAGGGCCACGGCCCGGGCGGACACGAGGAGCTGCCCGTCGTGGAGGTCCCTGTGCGCGGGAACGGCGGGGCCGTCGTCGTCGGCCCCCGCGCGGAGCCGCTCCGTGACCGCGGTGACGGCCGCCTCGGCGGCGAGATCGGTGCCGAGCGTCGTGCGGATCCTCGCCGCCCAGCCGTCGAGCACGGCCACCTCCGCGGCCACGTCGTGAACGGTGGTGGCCGGCGGCTCGGCGGGACGCGCGCCCTGCCCTCCCCGCGGTGCCGCGCCGCTCGCGTCCGCCGGGGACGCGCCCGGTGCGTCGGCCACGGCGGCGTCGGCCGACTCCCAGAGCTGCCAGGCCCGAGCCCAGGACTCCGCGTCGTGCGCGGTACTGATCAGGGGACGACCGGGCACGCGCTCGATGGCCACGACGCCGTCGCCCAGGATGCGGTGCCGCGGCAGCAGGTAGCCGGAGCCGAGCGGCGCGGCGCGTCCGGCGCCGTCGAGAACCCTCCCCGCGGTGCCGGGGCGGACGACCTTGACGAAGCGCTCGCCGTCGTCGAGGACGGCACGCCGCCCGGCCCGGTGCGACAGCAGACGGCCCGTGACGCCGGCGAGCGCGGGCAGGCCGGGGTCCTCGCCGTGCGGGTACACCTCGACGTCGCCTCCCCGGTGCAGGAGTCCGGCGTGGATCGGCCCGGTCGGGGCGCCGTGGTCGTTTCCCGCCCGGTCGGGCCCGTGCCGTCTCAGCTCGACCGCGAGGCCGCGACGGTGCGGCCAGGCCCGGGTCACCCGATAGCGGGACCCCTCGTGCTCGAGCTCGTCCGGCACCGTCACCGGTGCTGTGATCGTGGTCATTCCATGGCCTCCTCTGCGGCGTGGACGTGGTCGTGGAGCAGCCGTGCCGCCTCCGGCAGCTGGCCGCGGAACGGCTCGACCGCGCGGGCGAGCAGACCCAGCGCGATCCACCCCCCGAGGGCGGCGGGGGCGAGGGCCGTCGTCGTCAGCCCGCTCAGCGCGTGCAGCGCCTCGGGGCCGGCGACGGCCCCCGGGACGAGCGAGCGGTGTGCGAGGAGGCTCGTGCTGACAACGGCCGACTGCAGCCCGCCGAGCTCCTCTGCGACCGTGCCCCTCCGGCAGCGGTCCCAGTCGATGAGCCGCAGCTCCGTTCCCTCCCTGAGCAGCTGGTCGGGCGAGAGGTCGCCGTGGATCGGGACGAGCCGGTCCGTGTCCTCGCGGGCGATCGCGTCGAGGGCCCGCGCGGCGATGTGGTGCGCGGCGTCGGCGGCCGAGGGGGCGATCGCCCTGATCGCGTCGACCGCGGTTCGCGCGATGGCGGCCGGATCGCGGCCGCTGAGCGCCGGCAGCGTGTCTCCGGCGGCGTGCACGCGGTGGAGGGCGTCGGCGAGCGCGGCACGGAGCTCATCCGATCCCGGCGTCGCCGGGGCCCCCGCCGAGCCGTCCCGCAGCCCGAGGGCACGAGCATCGGGTGAGGACCCGTCGCCCCAGTACGGCGAGTGCTGGACGACGCCGTGCCGTCCGATGCGGTGCTCGTCGAGGGGGAGGACGGGGACTGCAGCCGCCGCGAGCGCCGCGTGCAGCCGCGGTCCGGCCGCAGCGGTGTGCCGCATGAGCTTCGCCACGACCGGGGTGGCGGAGTCCGTGTCGCCGGCGACGCGGTGTCGCGGAGCGCTCATCACGAGGCGCCGGAGCGGGTTGTGCTTCAGCAGTGCGGGCTCGCGGTGCGCGACCCTCGACGTCGGAACGGCGCCGTCCGTGCCTGCCGTGCCGCCGGCGTCGAGCCCGACGCGGTGCAGCAGGCGGGCGAGCACCCGGTCGCTGCCGGCGGGGCCGACGAGCACGCCCGCGGCCGGCTCGGTCAGCAGGATGCCGTGCTCGCGGGCCAGGAGGCGGGTCTTCGCCGCCTTCACCGGGTCCGCGTACGCCTGGAGGAGCCGGGGGCCGTGCTCGCCGTGCAGGGCCATCACGATCGCGTGGCGTGGTTTGAACCGCAGCCGGGCGACGGTGACGTCCGCCCCGAGCAGTTCGGCGCGGCCCGCCTCGTCCAGCAGCCGGTGCCCGGAGGGGATGCCCGTCACGTCGGGGGAGACGGTCGCTGCGGGGGTCATCGCGTCGCCACCTCCTCCGTCGTGTCGTCCCGGTCGCCTGCGTCGGCGCCCGTCTCGGCGGCGTGGGCACGGAGCCAGCCCGCGAGGCGGCTGCCCGGGTCGGCGGCGAGCTCGGCGGGGGTCCCGTCCTCCTGGACGTCGCCGTCGGCGAGCCAGATGACCCGGTCGGCGCCGGCCAGCTGCTCCGCGTCATGGGTGATCGCCAGTGTCGTCCTGCCCGCGCCGAGGCGGCGCAGTGCGGCGCGCACGAGCGTTCGCGACTGCGGGTCGAGCCCCGTCGTCGCCTCGTCGAGGACGACGATCGGCGCGTCCCTGAGCAGGGCCCGCGCGATCGCGATGCGCTGCCGCTGACCGCCGGAGAGGGTGGCGCCGCGCTCGCCGATCTCGGTGAGGTAGCCGTCGGGGAGCGCCCGGATGAAGCCGTCGGCCTCCGCCGCCCTGGCGGCCGAGGCCACCTCCTCGTCGCTGGCGTCCAGGCGCCCGTGTCGGATGTTCTCCAGGATGCTCCCGTGGAACAGCACCGCCTCCTGGTGGACGACCGCGATGCTGCCGCGCACGCCGCGCAGCGGCAGATCGTCCAGCGGCCGGCCGTCGAGGAGGATCCTCCCGCTCTCCGGGTCCTGCAGGCGCGACAGCAGTGCCGCCAGCGTCGACTTCCCCGCCCCGGACGGGCCGACGACGGCGACGGTCTGGCCGGCGGGGATCGTCAGCGAGAGCGCGTCGAACACGAGCGCTCCGCGGCCGTCCCTCACCCGGACCCCGTCCAGCTCGATTCGCCCGGCGACGGAAGGCATGTGGCCTTCGGGGTTTTTGTCCACGATCTCGGGGTCCTCGTCGAGCAGGTCGGCGACGCGCTCGCCACTCGCCGCCGCTCGGGCGATCCGGCCCTGGTACTTGGCCAGGTCCTTGAGGGGCTTGAGCGCGATCTTCAGGTACATCAGGAAAATGACCAGATCGCCCGGCGTCATGGAGCCGCGCATGACCTGGATCGCCCCGACGGTGAGAACGACGGCCGTGGACACGCCGACGAGCACGTCGGTGCGCCGCTCCAGCGCGGCGGAGAGGCGCTTCGCCTTGACGCCCTCGGTCAGCGCCTGGACGTTCCCCGCGGTGAAGCGCCCGGCGACGGTCGACTCCAGCCCGAAGCTCTGCACCACCCCGATCGCGGCGATCGACTCCGACGCCGTGCTCGCCAGCGCCCCCTCTCCGCGGCGGGTCGCCCGGGAGCTGAGCGTGATCTCGCGTGAGCTGCGTCGGGCGAACAGGAGGTACACGCCGCAGCTGGCGAGTACGACGACGGCGAGGATCGGGTCGAGCAGCGCCATGACCACGGTGAGCACGACGAGCGTGAGCACGTTGCCGACGAGGGGGAGCCCCGCCGTGACGGCGACCTCCTGCACGCGGCCGATGTCGGCGACGAGGCGTTGGACGGTGTCGCCCAGGGCGGTCCCCGCGTGGTGGCGGACGGACAGCGCCTGCACGTGCGCGAAGACCCGGGCGCGCAGCGCGGTGGCCACGCGGGAGCCGGCGATCGCGAAGGCGACGGTCGAGAGGTAGCCGGCGAGCGCCCGCAGGACGGCGAGCCCGAGCAGGCCGATCCCGCAGCCGAGCAGCAGCCCGACGCTGGCCTGGGGCGCGCCGCCCGCCGCGCCCAGGTCGGCCCCGAGGCGGGCGGAGACCGCGTCGACGGCGAACTTGATCGGCCACGGCTCGAGCACGCGCAGGGCGACCTCGAGCAGCAGCGCGGCCAGCCCCCCGGCCATCAGCGCCCTGTTGCCGTTCAGCTGGGGACGGAGCGTCTCGACCGTGCGGCGCAGCGGCCCGGCCGGCCGAGGCGTGCGGCGGCTCATGACGCGACCCGCGTTGCGGCGGGGGCCGGAGACGTCGACGGTGCCAGGCTCGCCTCGAGGACGCCGTCCCAGGAGTGGCGCTCCACCGCCCGCGCGCGGCCCGCCGTGGCGAGCGCGGTTCGGCGTTCCGGATCGGCGGCGAGGTCGCTCAGTGCGGTGGCGAGCGCGGCCGGGTCGCCCGGCGGCACGAGGACGCCGCAGCCGTCGATGAGCCGGGGGATCTGTCCGACGCGGCTCGCCACGACCGGCACGCCGGCGGCGAGGTACTCGACGACCTTGAGGGGGGAGAAGTAGTCGTCCGCCTCGGCGGGGTACGGCGCCGTCGCGATGTCCATGAGCGCGTACTCCTTCGGTACGTCCTCCGGTGCGAGGGAGCCCGTGAACACGGCCGGAACACCGGCCGCGTCCGCGCGCCGGCTCAGCTCCCGGCGTTCGGGCCCGTCGCCGACCACGCGGAGGGTGAGGTCGGCTCCGGCATTCCTGGCGAGGGCGAGTGCGTCGACGAGGGTCTGCGTGCCGTGCCACGGCTTGAGCGTCCCGACGAAGCCGACGGTGATGGGCCGTCGCCCCTCGCCGCGGCCGGTCGGAGGGGCGGCAGCGGGGTCGGCGGGGACGAATCGGGCCGGGTCGACGCCGTTGGGGACGACCCGGGTCCGTGCCGGGTCCGCGCCGCGTCGAACCGCCCACGCCGCGACCGGGGCTGACACGGCGATGACCGTGTCGGCGGCGGCGAGCGTTGCGGCGACGTCGGCGAGGGCACCCTCCTCGTCGACGAGGACGCGGTGTCGGGCCTGCTCCTCGACGAGCGGGGAGTTCACCTCGACGATGAGGCGCGCGGATGCTCCCGCGGCCGCGCGGGCGCCCGCCGTCGAGAACAGGCTGAGACGCTCGTAGACGACGTCGGGCCCCCACCGGACGGCCGCGTCCGCGAGCCGCTCGGCCGCGGTCCGCTGCGCGCGCTCGCGCCGCTCGGCGGGGGCCGAGCCGACCGGTTCGACGCTCACCGGGAGCTCGGCGAGGTCGGAGGGCACGTCGTCTCCTCTGCTGGCGGCGAAGACGTGGACCTCGTGGCCGCGGGCCCTAGCGGCGCGGACGATCGCCTGGACGTGAACGCTCGCCCCCTTGCGCCCGAACACGGGGATCCCCGGGTCCGCGACGATGTAGGCGATCCGGGTCATCGGAGCACCCCCTCGGCTCGGACGGGGGAGGACGCGGCCGTCGCGGGGGCGCCGTCGATCGCGGGGGCGCCGTCAGGGGAGACGTGGACGGTGGGGGCGCCGTCGGTCACGAGCGCGGCCAGTCGTTCCGCCTGCCTGCTCGTCGCGAATCGGGTCACGACCCGGTCCCTGGCCGACACGGCGAGCCGTCGACCGAGGTGCGGGTCGTCGGCGAGCCGCCGGAGGGCGTCGCCGAGCGCGTGCGGGTCGGCCTCGGCCACGAGCAGCCCGTGCACGCCGTCGTCGATCGCCTCGGGGATGCCGGCCACGGTGGTGGACACGGCCGGCACCCCGAGCGCCATCGCCTCGAGAAGCACCGTCGGCAGGCCGTCGATGTTCCCGTCGGCCCCCTCGACGCTCGGCGCGGCGAAGACGTCCGCGCGGGTGAGCAGCTCCCTCACGCCGTCCTGGGTCCTGGCGCCGAGCAGCCGGACGCGTCCCTCGAGCCCCGAGCGCCGGATCTGGGCCTGCAGGGACTCACGCCGCTCGCCCTCGCCGACGATGTCGACCCGGAGATCGAGGCCGGCCTCCCCGGCGATCCTCGCCGCCTCGATCAGCACCTCGAAGCCCTTCTTCTCGACCAGGCGTCCGACGGCGACCACGTGGAGCGCGTCCCCGGTTCCGGCCGGCTCCTCCCGGAAGGGGAACCGCTCGGAGTCGACCCCGTTGTACACGCGGTGGATCCGCGCGGCGTGCTCAGGGGCCAGCGCGCGCAGGTGGCGCAGGTTCACGTCGCTGACCGTGACGACGTGGTGGGCGTCCGCGATCAGCGTGCGCAGCACGCCCCTGTCCACGTCGCGGTGGTAGATGTCCTTGGCGTGGGCGGTCACGGAGTACCCGATGCCCGTCATCGCCGCTGCGAGGCGTGCCACCCGTCCCGCCGCCGTGGCGAAGTGGGCGTGCAGGTGGGTGATCCGCCCGGTGATCACCTCGGCGGCGAGCAGGCACGCCTGCACGGCGTCGTCGACCTCCGCCGCGAGCAGCTCGTCGATGACGTCCTCCATCCGCGCACCGCGTCGCCTGGCCTCCGCCAGTGCCTGCCAGAGCGCCGCCCGGGATCCGGGCCGCTGCAGGTGGACGACGGGGGCGGCGACCTCCGCGAGCTCCGCGTGGAAGTGGCCGTCGGTGGTGGGGCGCAGGGCGAAGACCGTCAGGCGTTCGCCGCGGCGCTCACGCGCCAGGATCTCGGTCACCACGAAGGTCTCCGAGAATCGCGGGTACACCTTGACGACATATCCGATGCGCGGGGTGCCCTCCGTGGTGCGGACGCTGCCGTCCGCTGCGGTGGGGGCCGTGGTGTCAACGAACATGGGCTGTGGCCTCTCGTGTGGTCGGTCCGGTTGATGGGGTGCCGTTGTCCGCGGTCGTCGCGGCGTCGAGGGGGAGTCCCCTCCGGCCGTCCGGGTGTCCGGCGACCAGGCCGCGCGCGAGCGAGGGTACGACCGCCAGCCCGTCGCGGCGGAGCCCGGTGCGGTCGACCCGGCGCCCGACCGCTCCGTGGAGCCACCGACGGATGGCACCGCGGTCCGCCTCCTCCGGGTCGAGCGCGGCCACGACGCCGTGCCTGGCCAGCGCCGCCGCCCTGATCCGCTGCTCCTGCCTGCGCTGGTGACGGGGGACGACCAGCGCGGGGACGCGGGTGCTCATCACCTCGGCCAGCGAGTTGTAGCCGGCCATGCACACGACCGCCTCCGCGCGCTGGACGAGGGCGAGCGCGTCGGGGACCTGCCGGACCACGTCCACCCCCGCGACGGCGATCCGCCGCAGATGCTCGACGTGCTCGCTCGGCATCTGCGGGCCGGTGACGATGAGGCTGCGCACCCCGCGCGGCGGCGCGATCGTCGCGACGGTCCCGGCCAGGGAGGCGCCGTCGGAGCCGCCCCCCACCATGGTGAGGACGAAGGGGTCGCGCCGTTGCGGCGTCCACGCGCTCCGCCTGCCGAGGGAGAGGTACCCGGTGAAGCTCACCTTCTCGGCGAGCTCGGCGGGAATCTCGCCTGAGGCGACCGGGTCGTGGACGGCGGGGTCGCCGTACACCCAGACCTCGTCGACGGCGTCGGCGACCCGGCCGGCGCCCCCTGCGTCCTCCCACTCGGCCGTCGCCCGTCGCGGCTCGTCCAGCACGTCGCGCAGGCCCAGGACGATGCGGGGGGCGTCCGGCTGCCGCCGCAGGCGCTCGATCGTGTCCCTCAGCTCGCCGGACGCGCCGAAGGGGTGCCGGTCGACGATGAGCAGCTCGGGGCGGTACTCCTCCAGCGCCGAGGCCACAAGCGCTCCGCGCAGCCGGGCGACGGCCGGTGGCTCGAGGTCTAGGTCGCGTGCGGCGTAGCCGTCGCTGGAGGGCCGGATGCCCGGAAGCACCAGCCAGTCCCACCCCCCGGGCGTACCGGCGACGGTCGCGGAGGGCTGCGAGGTGATGACGAGTCCGCCGACGCGCTCGCCGTCGTCGGACGTGGCGAGGGCTCCGGCGAGGGCGAGATTGCGTCTGACGTGGCCGAGCCCGACCGAGTCGTGCGAGTACAGGGCTGCGCGCATGGTCGGGACACCTCTTCCTGCGCCGCCGACTGCGGCACGGGTTCAGGCTCTCGACCGTGGATGAGACGACGATGGCACGGCGATGAGAGAACTCTCATCTCCGTGCCACCGTGGCGACGGGCGGGCGCTCAGTCGGTGCCGCGCCAGCGGCCGATCAGGCTCATCACGTGGTAGACGACGACGGCGGCGATCGTGCCGAGGGCGATCCCGTTGAACTCCAGCGTCCCGATGACGAGGCTGGGGTTGGCGATGCCGACGATGAGGGCGACCGAGGCGGTCATCTGCATCACCGGCCGGCGGAAGTCCACGTCGTTGTCGAGCCAGATCTTCACGCCGATGATGCCGATGAGCCCGTACAGCGCGGTCGTCGTCCCGCCGAGCACCCCGGCGGGGATCGAGTTGATGACCGCGCCGACGAGGGGGGAGAAGCTCAGCAGCAGCGCGAAGCCGCCCGCGACCCAGTAGGCGGCGGTCGAGTAGATGCGCGTCGCCGCCATCACGCCGATGTTCTCGCCGTAGGTGGTCGTCCCCGCCCCGCCCCCGGCGCCGGCGAGCACGGTCGCGACGCCGTCCGCGAGCAGGGCCCGCCCGGTGAGGCGGTTCGTCTCCGGCCGACCGGTCATCTGCGCGACGGAGCGGATGTGGCCGACGTTCTCGGCGACCAGGACGAGCACGACGGGGATGAACGCGGGCAGCAGCCCCCAGAGCGCCGGATCGGCGACGGGGTTGCCCGGGGCGGTGAACGCCGGCAGGCCGAGCAGCGGGGCCTCGGCGATCCGGGTGAAGTCGACCTCGCCGCGCAGCACCGCCACGCCGTAGCCGATGAGGACACCGAGCAGGATGGAGAGCCGGCCGAGGATGCCGCGGAACAGCACGGCGCTGACGACGATCGCCGCGAGGGTGACCGTGGCGGTGACTGGGGCATCGGTGTACTTCTCGATCGCGGTCGGCGCCAGGTTGAAGCCGATGAGCGCGACGATGGCCCCGGCGACGACCGGCGGCATGAGCACGTCGATCCAGCGTGTGCCGACCAGCTGGGTGACGACGCCGATGAGGGCGAGCAGCACCCCGACGGCGAGGATGCCGAACTGCGCGCCGCCCAGCTCGCCGCTCGCGGTGGCCGCGGCGATGGGTGCGAGGAACGCGAAGGACGAGCCGAGGTAGCTCGGCATCCGGTTGCGGGTGATCAGCTGGAAGAGGATGGTCCCGAGCCCGGAGAAGAACAGCGTCGCCGTGGGGGAGAGGCCGGTCAGAGCGGGGACGAGGAACGTCGCGCCGAACATGGCGACGACGTGCTGCATGCCCAGCCCGATCGTCCGGGGCCAGCTCAGGCGTTCGTCGGGGGCGACGATGTCGCTGCTGGCGACATCGCGGCCGTTGCCGTGCAGCGTCCAGGGTGAGGTCATGGGTGTGCCGTGGTTTCCGTTCGTGGGTGGGGACTGGCGCCGACGGGCACCTCGACCACGGTACGCCCTTGCCAGATCCACCTGGTAATAGACTGTGCGGGTTCCCCCTTCACCGATCGAGAGGATCAGCCGTGTCGGCGACCCCCACCCGGACGCTCCCGCAGCGCATCGACAGCTACTTCGGCATCAGCGAGCGCGGCTCGTCGTTCGGGACGGAGGTCCGCGGTGGTCTCGTGACCTTCGTCACGATGGCGTACATCGTGATCCTGAACCCGATCATCCTCTCCGGCTCGGCCGACGTGGACGGCGCACAGCTCGGCTTCGCGCCGGTGGCGGCGGCGACGGCGTTCACCGCCGCGCTCATGACGGCGCTGTTCGGCCTGGTCGCCCGGCTGCCGTTCGGTTTCGCGGCCGGTCTGGGCATCAACTCGTTCCTCGCGGTCAGCGTGGTGGGGCAGGTCACCTGGGCCGAGGCCATGGGGCTCGTCGTCGTCAACGGCATCATCATCGTGCTCCTGGCGGCGACGGGGCTGCGCGCGCTCATCTTCAACGCCGTCCCGATCCAGCTGAAGATCGCCATCTCGGTCGGCATCGGCATGTTCATCGCCTTCATCGGCTTCGTCAACGCCGGCTTCGTCCGTGCGACGGGGACGTCCTCGCCCCCGGTCGGGCTCGGCATCGAGGGCAGCGTGGCGACCGTTCCGACGATCGTCTTCGTGGTGTCGCTGCTGATCACGGGCGTGCTCGTCGCGCGGAAGGTCCGCGGCGGTCTGTTCTTCGGCATCCTCATCTCGACGGTCCTCGCGATCATCGCGGAGGCCATCTTCCACGCGGGCCCGTCGAACGGCGGCGAGAACCCGAACGGCTGGAACCTGTCCGTCCCCGTTCTGCCGACCGAGATCGTCAGCATCCCCGACCTCAGCCTGCTCGGCCAGTTCGACCCGGTCGGCGCCTTCGGCCGCATCGGCGTCCTGGCCGCCCTCATGCTCGTGTTCACGCTCGTCTTCACGAACTTCTTCGACGCGATGGGAACGATGACGGGGCTGTCGAAGGAGGCCGGCGTGGCGGACGCGAAGGGCGACTTCCCCCGCCTGCGCTCGGCGCTGGTCGTGGAGGGCGTCGGCGCGATCGCCGGAGGCGCCACGTCCTCGTCCTCGAGCACGGTGTTCGTCGAGTCGGGTGCCGGCATCGGCGAGGGCGCCCGCACGGGCTTCGCCAACCTGGTCACCGCCCTGCTGTTCGCGCTGTCGATGTTCCTCACGCCGTTGACGCAGGTCGTCCCGAGCGAGGTCGCCTCCGCTGCGCTCGTCATCGTCGGTGCCATGATGATGGCGCAGATCCGCGACATCGAGTGGAGCGACTTCGCCGTCGCACTGCCCGTGTTCGTCACGGTGACGGTCATGCCGCTGAGCTACTCGATCGCGAACGGCATCGGCGCGGGCTTCATCACCTGGGTGGTCCTGCACGCCTTCGCCGGGCGGGTGCGCACCATCAGCCCGCTGCTGTGGGTGGTCGCCGCCGGCTTCGTGGTGTACTTCGCGCGCGGCCCCATCGAGGCGCTCATCGGCTGACGCCTCCGGCGTCCCCACCGTCTCGCGCGGAGCCCCGCGTCGGTCAGCCGACCGGCGCGGGGCTCTGGGTACACTCGCCGCATGTCGGCAGTTCAGCTGGGCCAGTACCCCGCCCCGGGGCAGACCATCGTCCACCTCAGCGACCCGCACCTGCTCGCCGGCGGCGCCAGGCTCGGTGGCAGCATCGACTGCGCCGCGCAGCTGCCGACCACCCTCGCCCAGGTGGAGCGCAGCGGTCTCGACGTCAGCGCCCTCGTGTTCACCGGTGACCTCGCCGACCTCGGCGAGGAGGAGGCCTACCTCGCCCTGCGGGCGGCGGTCGAGCCGGTCGCGGACCGGCTCGGCGCGACGGTGCACTGGGTCATGGGCAACCACGACGAGCGCGCGCCGTTCCGGCGGCACCTCCTGGACGATGCGGGAGGGGACGCCCCCGTCGACTCGGTCGCCCTGAGCGGCGGACTGCGCCTGATCACCCTGGACTCCACCGTGCCGGGGTACCACCACGGCGCCGTCGACGACGCCCAGCTGGAGTGGCTCGCCGGCGTGCTCGCCGAGCCGGCGCCCGAGGGCTCCGTGCTGATGATGCACCACCCGCCGATCCCGAGCCCGCAGCCGCTGTTCCAGCTGCTCGAGCTGGAGCGTCAGGACCGGCTCGCCCGGGTGCTCGCCGGAAGCGACGTCAGGGTGATCCTCGCCGGTCACCTGCACTACGCCAGCCACGCCTCCTTCGCCGGCATCCCGGTGTCTGTGGCGGCGGCGAGCTGTTACACGATGAACCTCGCCGTGCCGCCGGAGCGGATGAACGGCATGGACGGCGGACGGTCGTACACGCTCGTCCATGTGTACGCGGACACGACGGTGCACCAGGTCGTCCCCGTCGGCGACTTCGCGACGTGGGACACCTTCGACGAGGCCTTCATCCGACGCATGGAGGCGCTGGACCCGTCTGCACGGCGCGAGGCGTTCTCCCGCAAACGCCCACCCGCGTCGCGCTAGGCTGGAACGGTCGGGCAACGGTGCCGCCGACGAAGACGAATCCGTTGCCGATGCTCCACCATCGTTCTGTCTGAGAGGCGTCATGACCCATTCCGGCCCCACCCGCACCGAATCCGACTCGCTGGGCAGCCTGGAGGTGCCGGCCGACGCCTACTGGGGGATCCACACCACGCGGGCGCTCGAGAACTTCCCGATCACGACGCGGCCCATCTCGGTGTACCCGAGCCTGGTCGTCGCCCTGGCGCAGGTCAAGCAGGCGGCGGCGAGGGCGAACGAGCGCCTCGGCGCACTGAGCCCGGACACGGCGGAGTTGATCGACGCGGCGTGCCAGCGGATCATCGACGGCCACCACCACGACCAGTTCGTCGTCGGGGTGATCCAGGGCGGGGCGGGCACGTCGACGAACATGAACGCCAACGAGGTGATCACCAACGTCGCCCTGGAGCTGGCCGGTCGGCCCAAGGGCGACTACGCCTTCCTGTCGCCCATCGACCACACCAACCGCAGCCAGAGCACGAACGACGTCTACCCGACCTCGTTGAAGATCGCCCTCGCCTCCAGCCTCACCGAGCTGCTGGAACAGCTGGAGCTGCTGCAGCGGGCGTTCGCGGCGAAGGGGGTCGAGTTCCGCAACGTCCTCAAGGTCGGCAGGACCCAGTTGCAGGACGCCGTGCCGATGACCCTCGGCCAGGAGTTCCACGGTTTCGCCACGACGCTGGGGGAGGATCTCGAGCGGCTGGGCGAGGCCAGGCACCTGCTCGCCGAGATCAACCTGGGCGCGACGGCGATCGGGACGGGCATCACCGCCGACCCCCGCTACGCCACGACCGTGGTCGAGATCCTCAGCGCCATCACCGGGCGCGAGCTGGTCACGGCCCCCGACCTGATCGAGTCGACGAGCGACGCGGGCGGCTTCATGTCGTTCAGCGGCACGCTCAAGCGGTCGGCGATCAAGCTGTCGAAGATCTGCAACGACCTGCGGCTGCTCTCCAGCGGCCCCCAGGCCGGGCTGGGCGAGATCATCCTTCCGCCCAAGCAGGCGGGGTCGAGCATCATGCCGGGCAAGGTCAACCCGGTGATCCCGGAGGTGGTGAACCAGGTCGCGTTCTCCGTCGTCGGCGCGGACATGACGGTGACGATGGCGGCGGAGGCCGGACAGCTGCAGCTCAACGCCTTCGAGCCGGTCATCGCCCACTCCCTGCTGCAGAGCATCACCTGGATGGCGAACGCCTGCCTCACCCTGAGGGTCAACTGCGTCGAGGGCATCCAGGCGAATGAGGAGCGGCTCGAGCTCATGGTCGGCAGCTCGGTCGGGGTCATCACCGCGCTGACGCCGTTCATCGGCTACTCGGCCGCGGCCGCCCTGGCCAAGACCGCCCTGCTGACGCACCGCAACATCGCCGATCTTGTCGTCGAGGCGGAGCTGATGTCGCGGGCGGAGGTCGAGAAGCAGCTGAGCCCCGAGCGGCTGTCGGGGCTGACCGCCGCCACGGGGACGCTGCCGATCATCGTCTGAGCGAGGGCGCGGACGTCCCCGCGGCGACCGGGACCCGGCGGGGGTCAGGCGTGGGTGGTGCCCGGCGCGTCCTCGTCCGACGCGTCGCCGAGGACGCGGCAGTGGGTGGTGAGCTCACCGATCGCGTCGATCGACACCGTCACGGTGGCTCCGTCGGTGAGGAACACCTGCGGGTCGCGTGAGTAGCCCGCACCGCCGGGGCTCCCCGTCGAGATGAGCGTGCCCGGCAGCAGCGTCGTCGAGCGCGACAGCCGTGCGACGAGCGTGGCCACGCCGCGCACCATGAGATCGGTTCCCGCGTCCTGCATGACGTCCCCGTCGAGGACGGTCCGGATGCGCAGCGCCTGCGGGTCGGGGATCTCGTCGGCGGTGACGACGACCGGCCCGGTCGGGGTGAAGCCGTCGAAGGACTTGCAGCGCGACCACTGCGCCTCGGAGTACTGGATGTCCCTGGCCGTGATGTCGTTGACCACGGTGTAGCCGAAGACGTGGTCGAGCGCCTCGGCCTCGGTCACGTCCTTCGCCGCCGTTCCGATGATGACGCCGAGCTCGGCCTCGTAGTCGACCTGCGAGGTCAGCGACGCCGGCCAGCTCGTCGTCGCGTCGTGCCCGCTCAGCGAGTTCGGCCAGAGGGAGAACAGCGTGGGCGCGGCGTCGGTGGCGAGGTTCAGCTCGCTCGAGTGTGCCGTGTAGTTCAGCCCGACGGCGATCACCTGCGGGGGGCGGAGGACCGCCGAGGCCAGGCGTGCGCGATCCAGGGGGACGGCGGACGGCGAGTCCGCGTCGACGGGGGCCGCGGCGATGCGGGCGAGCTCCGCCTCTCCCCGGTCGATGAGCTCGCCGAGCTGCGAGGGGGCGTCGTCGACGAGCGAGTCGAGCGGGTGGGCGCGTCCGTCGACGACGAGCGCGAGCACGGGGACGTCGTTGTCTGATCCTGCGATGTGTGCGAATCTCACGATCACAGGCTAGTCGAGTTCCCAGCCGGCCCGCAGACGGCACGCGTACGCAGAACACCGCCGGGGTGCGTAATCTAGTGAAATGCAGACCCCCCGTTCCGGTGCCCGACCGGTTCAGCCCACCGACGGTCTGGCCCGGCGGCGCACGATGGACTCCGAGACCCCGACGTCGGAGTCGCGCCCGCAGGCCGTCTGGACGGAGCCGGTTCGTCCCGTGCTCTCGCGCACGATCATCATCTCCGTGGTGATCGGCGTCCTCGCGTTCCTCCTGCTCGCCGTCGTGCTCGCCCTGTTCGAGCGGTTGGGCGGCTCCCTGCTGGTCCCCGCCTTCCTCGCGGCGCTCGTGCCGCTGGCGGCGGTGCTGCTCGTGCTGGCGTGGGTCGACCGCTGGGAGCCGGAGCCGCGGAGGCTGCTCCTTCTCGGCTTCCTGTGGGGTGCGGGGGCGGCCGTCATCCTGGCGCTCCTCGTCGACGCGGGGCTCGTCGCCGTGGGCGTCGGCGCTCAGCGCGAGCTGGTGCTCTCCGTCGTTCAGGCGCCGCTGGTCGAGGAGTTCGCGAAGGGCCTCGGGCTCATGGTGATCTTCCTCGTCGCCAGGCGGCAGGTGGACGGCCCGCTCGACGGCCTCGTCTACGGAGCCGTCATCGCCTCCGGGTTCGCCTTCACCGAGAACATCATCTACTTCGCCGACGCTCTGGCCAGCAACGGTCCGGCAGGACTCGGCGCCACCTTCGTCGTCCGGGCGGTGATCTCCCCGTTCGCGCATGTGGTGTTCAGTGCCGTGCTCGGTCTGGCGTGGGGCGTGTCGATCCGTTCGACGACCGCGCGTCGTTGGTGGTGGCTCCTCGTCGGCTACGCGGGAGCCGTCGGTCTGCACGCGCTCTGGAACGGTGCGCTGTTCGCCGTCGCGACTCTTCCTCAGTACGTGCTCTACGTCACACTCGTTCAGATCCCGCTCTTCGCGTTCGCGATCTGGCTCGTCGTGCTCCTGCGGAGGGAAGAGGTGCAGATCACCCGCGAGCGACTGTCCGAGTATCAGCAGGCGGGCTGGTTCACGGCGGGGGAGGTGCACATGCTGGCCAGCTGGAGCGGTCGGCGTCAGGCCTCGGCGTGGGCGCGCACCCTGCCGGGGAACAAGCGTGCGGCGATGCAGCAGTTCACGACGGCGGCAGTCCGGCTGGCCTTCACCCGGCAGCGGATCCTCACCGGCACCCGTCAGACACTGCGCGAGCAGGACGTCGCCAGGGAGCGGGTCCTGCTCGGTCGCGTCGTCGACGCCAGGCAGGTGCTGCTGGGGCCCTGAGTCGGACGGCGCCCTCGGGCGACTCCCCGGTGGAACCGGTTTTGACCGGCGGCCCTCGACGGGATTGGATGGAGCCATGACTGAGACCAACCGCACCCGTCCCGAGATCGACGCCCCCACCGGCCCCGCGCCGGAGACGCTCGAGGTCGTCGACCTGATCGTCGGCGACGGCGCGGAGGCGCAGGCCTCCTCCGTCGTGGACGTCCACTACCTCGGCGTCAGCCACGAGTCGGGCGAGGAGTTCGACTCGTCCTGGAGCAGGGGCGAGTCGATCCGCTTCCCGCTGTCGCGCCTCATCGCCGGCTGGCAGCAGGGGATCCCCGGCATGCGCGTCGGCGGTCGCCGCCAGCTGAGCGTGCCGCCGGAGCTCGCCTACGGCCCCGCCGGTTCCGGCCACCCGCTCGGCGGGCAGACCCTGATCTTCGTGATCGACCTGCTCGACGTCGCGTGAGCGCTGCGTCCGACGCCGTCCACCGGCTGAGCGTCCACGTCAGGGACTTCCCGGCGCCGGGCATCCTGTTCCGGGACCTCACGCCGGTCTTCGAGGACGTCGAGGCGTTCCGTGCGGTGACGGACGAGCTGGCGTCGCCGTTCGAGGGCGCGTTCGATGCGGTCCTCGGGATCGAGTCGCGGGGCTTCCTGCTCGCTGCGGCGATCGGCGTCCGCCGCGGTGTGCCGGTCCTCGTCGCCCGCAAGCGCGGCAAGCTCCCTCCGCCCGTGCTGAGCGAGGAGTACTCGCTCGAGTACGGTTCGGCCGTCCTGGAGATGGCCCCGCGGCGCCTGGACGAGTCGACGCGCGTCCTTGTCGTGGACGATGTGCTCGCCACGGGCGGCAGCGCTGCGGCCACCGCGCGTCTGGTGGCCAGGGCGGGGTATCGGCTCGCCGGCGTCTCGGTGATCGTCGAGCTGGGCGGGCTCGGTGGGCGGGACGCGCTCGGTGACATCCGCATGCACTCGACCCTGGTCGACTGACGACTGACGACTGACGACTGACGACTGTCGACTGACGGCGTCCGACCCCGCCTCCGCGACGGACGGAGGGGTCGGACGCCGTCGTCCGTCGGCGCACGGAACGGCGCGACACGCCTTCGCCGCCTCCGGGAATGCAGTCGGAGCCGGAGCCGTTGCCAGCGGGGGAGGATTTTTCATGAAGCTGTCCGTTCTCGACCTCGTCCCCGTGTCCTCGGCACAGAGCAGCGCCGACGCCATCGCCGCCTCGACGGCCGTGCTGGTGGCTGCCGACCGTGCGGGGTTCACCCGCTACTGGTTCGCGGAGCACCACAACATGCCCTCGGTGGCCTCGACCAGCCCCGCGGTGCTCGGAGCGGCCGCTATCGCCGCGACGGAGAAGATCAGGATCGGCTCGGGAGGCGTGATGCTCCCCAACCACGCTCCACTGGTCGTGGCGGAGCAGTTCGCGCTGCTCGAGGCCATGGCCCCCGGCCGCATCGATCTGGGGCTCGGTCGCGCGCCGGGCAGCGACCCCGTCGTGACCGCGGTGCTGACCGGTCAGGGCGCGGCGTCGGGCGCCGCGCGCTTCCCCGACCACGTCGCCGACATCCTTGCTCTGCTCGACGCGGAGGGGGCGAACGTGCGGCTGTCCTCCGACCGACCGTACGAGCTGCACTCCACGCCGCTGGCGACCGCCAGGCCCACGGTGTGGCTGCTCGGGTCGAGCGATTACAGTGCCCGGCTCGCCGCGCAGCTTGGCCTGCCCTACGTGTTCGCGCACCACTTCTCCGCGACCGGTGCGGACGCGGCGCTGCAGGCCTACCGCGGCGGCTTCACGCCGTCCGAGTACGCCGCCGAGCCGCGCAGCTTCATCACCGCCAACGTCGTCGTGGCCGACACGACCGAGGAGGCCGAGGCCCGTGCCGTGCCGCAGCTCCAGCAGATGGCACGGCTGCGGAGCAACGAGCGCCTCGGCCGGCTCCCGCTCGTCGAGGACGCCCTCGCCGCCTCGCTCACCGCGCTGCAGCAGGAGATGGTGGATCGGATGCGCGACGACTGGATCATCGGCGACGCCGCTTCGGTCGCCGACCAGCTGCGCGTCCGCGCCGAGTACTTCGGCGTCGACGAGGTCATGGTCTCGCTGGTCGCCGGCGACAGGCGCGGCGAGGACCCGCGGGCGGCTGCGGCACGCGTGCGCGGTGTGGAGCTGCTCTCCGAGCTGATCGACGCGGCCTGAGCACGGGCCACCCGGCCCGGGGGAGGGGACTTGTCGCGGTGGGGCTCACTGCTCCGCGCGGAAGCTGACGCCGACCTCCTCGCCCTGGGCGATGTAGTGGCGGAAGGTGTAGTACATGGGCCGCCAGGCGCGCAGGTCGATGTGGGATGTGCCCTGCTCGACGATGGCGGCGTGGGCGTGCGTTCGGAGGACGCGCACCTCGACCGCGACCGCCTCCCCGTCGACGCCGACCGGAGTCGTGCGGGTCACGGCGGCCTCCATCTGGACGGGGCACTCGGCGATCCGCACCGGCCGGACGAGCTCGCTCGCCCGAGGCGTGAAGCCGCCGAGCGTCCACTTGTCCGGCTCGTGGCGGAACCGTGCCCTCTTGGCCGCCGGGACCTCGCGTGCCCCCGTCGTCGGCGCGATGCGCTCGACGGCGTCGACCTGCGACGCATCGGGGATGTTGATCACCAGCCGGTCGTGCAACGCGAGATTGCGGGCCGCCTGTCCGTTGAGACCGAGCCCGAGCACGTAGCTGTCCCCGAGTGCCCAGCCAGAGGAGATCGGCGTGATGTTCGTCGCGCCGTCGGGCATGAGGGTGCTCAGCAGCAGGACCTGGCTGCCGAAGTAGAGGACGGACGGGGTGATCGTGATGGTCGGCTGCATGTGACCAGTGTCCGCGGCCGAGGCTTCGGCGATCACCGAAGCGTCGCCTGCTTAGACTGCGGGCATGGACGGGACGAGCACTCCGGAGCTGGCCGCGACGGCCGCATTGCTGGCCAACGAGACACGGGCGTCGATGCTGGTCGCGATGCTGGACGGCCGGGCCTGGACGCCGACGGAGCTGGCCCGCGGGCTCGCGGTGTCCCCGCCGACGGTCACCGAGCACCTGCATCGCCTCGTCGACGCGGGCCTCCTCGTCGAGAACCGGCAGGGCAGGCACCGTTACGTGCGGATCGCTGACCCTGCGGTGGCCGAGATGGTGGAGGCGCTCGCCGCGTTCTCCGCCGTCGTCCGCCCGGCCGAGCACTCGTGGAGTGCGCAGCGTGCTGACCGGGCCCTGAGGGAGGCCCGCAGCTGCTACCGCCATCTGGCCGGCCGCCTGGGGGTCGCGCTGTGCGACGGACTCCGGTCCGGCGGGCAGGTGGACGGGACGTGGGCGCTCACGGAGTCGGGCCGGACGTGGTTCGCCGGCATCGGCGTCGACCTTCCGGCGGAGTCGGGGCGCCCCCTGCTGCGGCCGTGCATGGACTGGACGGAGCGCCGCGAGCACCTGGCCGGTCCCGCGGCTGACGCGCTGCTGGCGACGTTGACCGCGCGCGGTTGGCTTCTGCTCGGCCCTGCTCGACGTGAACTCCGGCTGAGCGCCGAGGGGCGTGCCGGGCTGGCCGCCGTGCTCTGATCGCGCGCCTGGCCGGCGTCCAGGGACAGTTTTTTCGGCAGCGGGGTGGCGGCGGCGACGAGGAGGCATAGATAATGTCTAAATGACCTCAACTCATCAGGCGGGCGCCGCGGCCCGCAGCGAGCGCGTCGACAGGCTCGATGCTCTCCCGTTCACCCGCGAGCACCGTCGTGTGTTCCTCGGTTCAGGACTCGGCTGGGCGCTGGACGCCATGGACGTCGGGCTGATCTCGTTCGTCCTCGCGCAGCTGGCCGTCACCTGGAACGCCAGTCCCGCGGAGCTCAGCTGGATCGCCTCGGCCGGCTTCGTCGGCATGGCGCTCGGCGCGAGCCTCGGCGGGCTGCTCGCCGACCGCATCGGTCGACGCCAGGTGTTCGCCGTGACGCTCCTGATCTTCGGTATCGCGACGGGCGCCTCGGCGCTCGCCTGGTCGGTCGGGGTGCTCATCGCGCTGCGCTTCGTCGTCGGCCTGGGGCTCGGCGCCGAGCTGCCCGTCGCCTCGACGCTGATGAGCGAGTTCGCACCGCCGCGCATCCGCGGCCGCGTGATCGTCCTGCTCGAGGCGTTCTGGGCGGTGGGCTGGCTCGCCGCCGCGATCATCGGCTACCTCGTCGTGCCCGTGGGGGACCACGGCTGGCGGTGGGCGTTCCTGATCGGCACGGTGCCGGCGCTGTACGCGGTCGTGGTCAGGTGGGGACTGCCGGAGTCGGTGCGCTTCCTGGAGTCGAAGGGGAGGCACGAGGAAGCGGAGCGCGTGGTCCGGCGGTTCGAGGCCTCCGCGTCGCCGTCCGGCGCCCGCGTCGTTGACGGAGCGGCGGCCCCGAGCGTTGCGGCGGCCCCGAGCGATGCGGCGGCGCCGAGCGATGCGGCGGCGCCGAATAGTGCAGCGGCGCCGAGCAGCCCCTCCCCGGTGACGGAATCCGCGGGCGGCCGCCTCGGCGCGCTTTTCGCCCCGCGCCTTCGGGTGCAGACCGCGGCACTGTGGCTGGTCTGGTTCTGCGTCAACTTCTCCTACTACGGCGCCTTCATCTGGCTGCCGACCATCATCGTCGCCGCGGGCTTCGACCTGGTGAAGTCGTTCGAGTACACGCTTATCATCACGCTCGCCCAGCTGCCGGGCTATGCGGCCTCGGCGTTCCTGGTCGAGAAGCTGGGCAGGGGGCGGACACTCGCGCTCTTCCTCGTGGGCTCGGCCGTCTCGGCGGTCTTCTTCGGGCAGGCGGGAGGCGAGTCGGAGATCCTCATCGCGGGGATGGCGCTGTCCTTCTTCAACCTCGGCGCCTGGGGTGCCCTGTACGCGGTCACCCCCGAGCTCTACCCGACACGGCTCAGGGGCACAGGGTCCGGCTGGGCCGCGGGCGTCGGCCGGATCGCGTCGATCATCGCGCCCCTGCTGGTCCCGGTGCTGAGGGATGCCGGCGGGACCGCGCTGCTGTTCGTCGTGTTCGCCGTCGTGTTCGCCGTCGCGGCGGCGGCCGCGCTGCTGCTGCGAGACCAGCGCGGACTGGTGTTGGAGGAGTGAGCCGGTCTGCTAAGGTTGTCCAGTTGCCGTAAAACGGCCGCGGATAAAGAGCGCCTCAGCATTCGGCTGGCGGCACCGCGCAACGAACGAAAGGGGATCCTTTATGGCTATCGACGCACAGGCCAAGAAGGCGATCATCGACGAGTACGCAACCCACCCCGGTGACACCGGATCCCCCGAGGTCCAGGTCGCGATCATGTCGGCCCGGATCAAGGACCTGACCGAGCACCTCAAGCAGCACAAGCACGACCACCACTCCCGTCGTGGCCTGCTCCTGCTGGTGGGTCAGCGTCGTCGTCTCCTGGGCTACCTCCAGGACATCGACATCAGCCGCTACCGCTCGCTGATCGAGCGCCTGGGGCTGCGCCGCTAGGCGCACCCCGCTGCGGGTACACCCGCCGAGGCCCGAGGGGTCGTCATCCACGGATGGCGGCCCCTTCTCGTTGCGCCGCCGACCGAACCGTGGGCCGCGCGACCGGTGCCTCACCCGCCCCGCCGTGTCGTGGCGGCCGTGGTGCGTCCGGCTCCGGACGGCCGCTGGTCGTGCGGGGCGCGCTGGCACTAGTGTGGAGCAATCGTTGCGCGCGGAGCGCGGACACCGGCGTCCGCCGGACAGGGGATCGACCGCTTCGGCGGGTGGGGGAGGTAGCGCAATGGCGTTTCGTCGGGTCAAGAGCATCGAGGCATCCATCGCGGACGCGGGGCTGGACGGCCGCTCGCTGAAACGCACGCTCGGCACCTGGGACATCATGGTCATGGGGGTGGCCGTCGCCGTCGGCGCCGGAATCTTCTCGGTCGGGGCGAAGGCGGCCGGGGCGTACGCCGGCCCGTCCGTCTCGCTGTCGTTCGTCCTCGCGGCGCTCATCTGCGGCCTGGCGATCATGTGCTACGCGGAGTTCGCCTCCACCGTCCCCGTGGCCGGGAGCGCGTATACCTTCACCTACGCGACGATGGGTGAGCTGCTGGCCTGGATCATCGGCTGGGACCTCATCCTCGAGATGCTCACGGCCGCCGCGGTCGTCGCCAAGTACTGGGGCATCTACCTCTCCACCGTGTTCGAGATCGGTGGCTGGGACGTCCCGGCGACGATCCAGCTCGGCGGCGTGACCCTGACCTGGGGGCCCTTCCTCATCGTCACCGTCTTCACCGTCCTTCTCGTGCTCGGCACGAAGCTGTCGTCGCGGGTGTCCTCCGTGTTCACCATCATCAAGGTGGCGATCGTCGTGTTCGTGATCGTGGCGGGGGCGTTCTTCATCAACCCGGCGAACTACTCGCCCTTCATCCCGCCGGCCATCCCCGCCGAGCAGGGCGAGGGCAGCGTGATGACGCAGTCGCTGTTCGCGTTCCTCACCGGACAGGCGCCCGCCCAATACGGCATCTTCGGGATGCTCTCGGCCATGGCCCTCGTGTTCTTCGCCTTCATTGGTTTCGACGTCGTCGCCACCAGCGCCGAGGAGACCAAGAACCCTCAGCGGACCCTGCCGCGGGGCATCATCGGCGGCCTCGTGCTGGTGTCCGTCCTCTACGTCGGCGTCTCGCTCGTGCTCACCGGCATGGTCCCGTACACGGAGCTGGCGCAGGCGGAGGACCCGTCCCTCGCGACCGCATTCGTCTCGGTCGGCGCGGGCTGGGCGGGCCAGATCATCTCCCTCGGCAGCCTCGCCGGCTTGACGACGGTCATCATGGTGCTGTTGCTGGGTCTGGCACGCATCGTGTTCGCCATGAGTCGCGACGGCCTGCTGCCGCGAAGCTGGAGCAAGACGAGCGACAAGCGCAGGACCCCGGCGCGGATCCAGATCGGCGGCGGCATCCTCGTCGCCCTCCTCGCGGGGCTGACCGAGGTTGACCTGCTCGAGGAGATGATCAACATCGGGACGCTCTCGGCCTTCGTCCTCGTCTCCATCGGCGTGATCGTGCTCCGGCGTACGCGTCCGGAGCTCACGCGCGGCTTCCGGGTCCCGTTCTCTCCTGTCCTCCCGATCATCTCCGCCGTGCTGTGCTTCTGGATGATGCTCAACCTCCACGTCGATACCTGGCTGCGCTTCGGCGTCTGGCTTCTGCTCGGCGTGGCCATCTACTACCTCTACGGCCGACGGAACTCGGTCATCGCCCGGCAGGAGAGGGCGGACGCATCGGCGTCGGCCTCGTCCGACGGCCGGGCGGCGACCGACTGACCCCGTCGAACGCGGCCCCGCCGAACACGGGTCAGGGAATCCGACCCCGACACGTCGGGGGAGCGGGGCCTGCCCGGGCTCCTCTGCTAGCCTGAGGCCAGGTCGCGTCGTCCGACGCGGCTGGATCATACGGAGCAGGCCGGCAGGAAGCTGGTCCTCGGTGGTGGTTCTCCATCCGGTCGGGATGGCGTCCTTCTACTGGAGATCAGCCAAGCTGCGCGCGGGACACCGCGCGATGACCGCTTGAGTACGTACTGCCGATCCTGCTCCTCATGCCGGGTGTTGACGCGCCCAAACATAAGGAGATGTGACCTTGGAAGGTCCCGAGATCAAATTCGCCGAGGCCGTTCTCGACAACGGCTCGTTCGGCAAACGAACCATCCGTTTCGAGGCGGGCCGGCTGGCCCAGCAGGCGCAGGGAGCCGTCGCGGCGTACCTGGACGAGGAGACCATGCTCCTCTCGGCCACCAGCGCCTCGAAGCACCCGAAGGACAACTTCGACTTCTTCCCCCTGACGGTCGACGTCGAGGAGCGCAGCTACGCCGCGGGCAAGATCCCCGGCTCGTTCTTCCGTCGTGAGGGCCGCCCCTCGACCGAGGCGATCCTCGTCTGCCGTCTCATCGACCGGCCGCTGCGCCCGTCCTTCGTGACCGGTCTGCGCAACGAGGTCCAGGTCGTCATCACCGTGCTGTCGATCGCTCCCGGCGAGTTCTACGACGCGCTGGCGATCAACGCCGCTTCGGCGTCGACGCAGATCTCCGGTCTGCCGTTCTCCGGCCCGATCGCCGCCGTGCGCCTGGCGCTCATCAACGGCCAGTGGGTCGCGTTCCCCACCGCCTCGCAGCTCGAGGACGCCGTCTTCGACATCGTCGTGGCCGGCCGTCTCGTCACCGACGAGAACGGCAACGAGGACATCGCCATCATGATGGTCGAGGCCGAGGCGACCGAGCACAGCTGGGACCTCATCCAGGCCGGCGCGACCAAGCCCGATGAGGCCGTCGTCGCTCAGGGGCTGGAGGCCTCGAAGCCGTTCCTCACGCAGCTGGTCAAGGCGCAGGAGGACCTGGCCCGTCAGGCGGCCAAGGCCGTCGCCGACTACCCGGTCTTCCTGCCCTACACCGACGAGAACCTCGCCGCCGTGAGCGAGCTCGCGCACGACGAGCTCGCCTCCGTCTACCAGATCGCCGACAAGATCGAGCGCCAGAACGCCGACGACGCCCTCAAGGACCGCGTCAAGACGGCGATCGTCGAGCGTGTCGAGGCCGGCGAGCTCGACGAGAGCGCGATCGCCCAGTTCTCCGGCGCCTACAAGGCCGTCACCAAGAGCGTCGTCCGTGGCCGCATCCTCACCGACGGCGTCCGCATCGACGGCCGCGGCCTGGCGGACATCCGTCCGCTCGACGCCGAGGTGCAGGTCATCCCGCGCGTTCACGGTTCGGCGATCTTCCAGCGCGGCGAGACGCAGATCCTCGGCGTCACCACGCTGAACATGCTCAAGATGGAGCAGCAGATCGACTCGCTGTCGCCCGTGACGAGCAAGCGCTACCTGCACCACTACAACTTCCCGCCCTACTCGACCGGTGAGACCGGTCGTGTCGGCAGCCCGAAGCGTCGCGAGATCGGCCACGGCTTCCTCGCCGAGCGCGCGCTCGTGCCCGTGCTGCCCAGCCGCAACGAGTTCCCCTACGCGATCCGTCAGGTCTCCGAGGCGCTCGGCTCGAACGGCTCGACCTCGATGGGCTCCGTCTGCGCCTCGACGCTGTCGCTGCTCAACGCGGGCGTGCCGCTGCGCGCACCCGTCGCCGGCATCGCGATGGGCCTCGTGTCCGACGTCGTCGACGGCCAGACGCGCTACGCCGCGCTGACCGACATCCTCGGCGCCGAGGACGCGCTCGGCGACATGGACTTCAAGGTCGCCGGCACCAGCGAGTTCGTCACCGCGATCCAGCTCGACACCAAGCTCGACGGCATCCCCGCCTCGGTCCTCGGTGCGGCGCTGACGCAGGCGAAGGAGGCCAGGACGGCGATCCTCTCCGTCCTCAACCAGGCGATCGACGCGCCCGACGAGATGGCGCCCACCGCGCCCCGCGTCATCAGCGTGCAGATCCCCGTCGACAAGATCGGCGAGCTGATCGGCCCCAAGGGCAAGACGATCAACGGCATCCAGGACGAGACCGGTGCGGACATCTCCATCGAGGAAGACGGTACGGTCTACATCGGCGCCGTCGACGGCCCCTCGGCCGAGGCGGCCCGCGCCCAGGTCAACGCCATCGCCAACCCGACCAACCCCGAGGTCGGCGAGCAGTTCCTCGGAACGGTCGTGAAGATCGCCGCCTTCGGCGCCTTCGTCTCGCTGCTTCCCGGTAAGGACGGCCTGCTGCACATCTCCGAGGTGCGCAAGCTCGCCGGGGGCAAGCGCGTCGAGAACGTCGAGGACGTCCTCGGCGTCGGCCAGAAGGTCCTCGTCGAGATCACGAAGATCGATGACCGGGGCAAGCTCTCGCTCGCCCCCGTCATCGCGGAGGAGGGCACGGCCGAGGAGGCCGCTGCCGAGTAGTCCGCTTGTCGACGACGCCGGCGTCCCCGCACGATGCGGGGACGCCGGCGTCGTCGCGTGGGAAGGTTGCGACTGCGCAACATGTCCGCCGAAATGCCGACATCGCAGGGGCGGTGAACCGTGGGCGGTGCAGTATCGTCACAGGCAGGGGCCGCCCCCATGTCGGCTCCACGGTCGGAGGCAGCATGTCGTCGCGATGGGCACGGGCGGTCGCACCGTTCACCGCCGGCGTCCCCGTGCAGGCGGAGGAGGCGGCCGCGCCGACGGATGAGGCCGCCGCGCCCGCTCGTCGCGACCCGGCGCCGCCCCGCGTTCCATCCGCCTCTTCCCCCGCCTCGTCGTCGACGCCCGGGGAGCCCGTGTCCGCCCAGGAGCTGAGCCGACCGCTCAACCCGTCCGGCGACCGGGTGTTCCCGGTCGTGTTCGGCGGCAGCTCCTTCGGCTGGACGATCGGAGACGAGCTGGCGGGAGCGCTGCTCGACCGCTACGCCCACGAGGGCGGCAACCTCGTCGACGTCGCCGACTCCTACGCGAGCGGCCGCAGCGAGGTGATGCTCGGCAGCTGGCTGCGTCGGCGGAACGCCGCCGGGCGCTTCCTCGTGTCCACCAAGGTGGGGCGCCATCCCGACGCGCCCGGCCTCGGACCCGTCTCGCTGGTGAGGGCCGTCGAGGCCTCCCTGACGCGGCTCGGCGTCGACCGGATCAACCAGCTCTACCTCCACGTCGATGACAGCGCGACCCGGCTCGAGGACGTCCTCGGCACGGTCGGCTGGCTGATCGACAGCGGCAAGGTCGGCTCCCTCGGCGTGACCTCCTACTCCGCCGAGCGCCTGGTCGAGGCGCGGGTTCTCGCCGGCGCCGGCTACCCCCTCATCACCTCGCTGCAGCTGCACTACAGCCTGCTCACGCGGGACGCGTTCGACGGGGACACCGGCCTGGTGGCCAGGGCGCAGGGGCTGTCGGTGCTCAGCTACTTCTCGCTGGAGAGCGGCTTCCTCAGCGGACGGTACCGCCAGCGACAGGACCTGACCGCGTCGGTCCGCTCGACCCGCGCGGGTGCGCACCTGAACCGCAGAGGGCTCCGGGTCCTCCGCGCGCTCGACCGCGTCGCCGACGAGCACGGCGTGGCGCCGGCGACCGCCGCCCTCGCCTGGGTGCTCGGCCGCCAGGGCATCACCGGCGCGATCGTCGGCTCGAGCTCCGTGCGGCAGCTGGACGAGGCCATGGCGGCGGCCCGCCTCGAGCTGTCGCCGCGGGGCAGGGCCGCCCTCGACGTGGCCGCCTCTGGCTCGTCCGGTCGTCGACGGCTGCCCTAAGCTGGATCCGTGACCGGTGCAGTAGCTCTTCCCCTGACCGAGCCCTCCCTGCGGTTCGAGGCGTCGGGGGACGCCGTCGTCGAGAGGTCGGTCCTTGCCAACGGGCTGCGCATCCTGACCGAGCACGTTCCCGGCGCCCGCAGCGTGACCCTCGGATTCTGGGTGCCGATCGGATCGAGGGACGAGCGGACCGGTACCGACGGGGGCATCACCGCGGGCTCCACCCACTTCCTCGAGCATCTGCTGTTCAAGGGGACGAGCAACCGCAGCGCGCTCGACATCGCGATCGCCTTCGACGCCGTCGGCGGCGAGCACAACGCCGTCACCGCCAAGGAGTACACCTGCTACTACGCGAAGGTGCGCGACCTCGACGTGCCGATGGCCGTCGACGTGATGGTGGACATGCTCGCCAACTCGCTGCTGTCCGAGGTCGAGTTCGAGACCGAGCGCGGGGTGATCCTCGACGAGCTGGCCATGGGGGAGGACGACCCGAACACCGTCTGCGCGGAGGGGCTCTTCGCCCGGCTCTTCGCCGGCAGCGCGCTCGCACGGCCCATCGGCGGGACGAGCGCCGACATCCTCGTCGCCGCGCGCGACGCGGTGTGGGAGCACTACCGCTCCGGCTACTCGCCGCGCCAGCTGGTCGTCACCGCGGCAGGGGGTGTGAGCCACGGGCAGCTGCGCGAGCTGATCGAGGCAGCCGTCTCGTCGACGGCCTGGGCCGACGCGCCCGACGCGGCCCCCGTCTCCCGTCGTGCCACCATGCCCGAGGGGCCCGTGCGCGTCGACGGGGGCGCCCACGCGATCGCGCGACCGATCGAGCAGTGCACCCTCATGCTCGGCCTGCCGGGGCTCGCTGTCACCGACCCGCGGCGGGCGACGCTGTCGGTGCTCAACTCGGTCCTCGGCGGGGGGATGTCCTCGCGGCTGTTCCAGGACATCAGGGAGCGCAGGGGGCTGGCGTACTCGGTGTACTCCTCCGCGCCCAGCTACTCGGACCAGGGCGCCTTCGTGCTCGCCGCATCGTGCAGCCCGGCGAACGCGGGCGAGGTCGCCGACCGTCTCTGGGAGCAGTTCCTGCTCCTGGCCGACCGCGGCGTCGACGACCAGGAGATCGCCCGGGCCTTCGGCCAGCTCTCCGGAAGCGCCGCCCTGGCGCTGGAGGACTCGGACACGCGGATGACCCGACTGGGCAGGGCGGAGCTGATGACGGGGGAGTTCCTCGACCTCGACGCCACCCTCGCCCGGCTCGCGAAGGTCGACCGGGCTCAGCTCGCCGAGCTGGCCACCGAGATCGCGGCGGGGACGCCCGTGCTCACCGCGGTGGGTGCGGTTGGCGACGACTTCGCACGCGACAGGGCCTGCTCCACCTCGGACCGGGCGACCACAGGGGCGGGGCATCGATGAACCACTACATCTACCTGGCCAGGCACGGCGAGCAGCAGGACGCCGAGCACGGGCTGTCGGACGGGCCGCTGTCGGCGAGGGGGCGCAGACAGGCCGCCCTGCTGGCTGACCGGCTGAGCGGTGTCCCCATGGATGTCGCCCACTTCTCGCCGCTGCAGCCGGCCTCGGAGACGGCGGAGGTCTTCGCCACCCGCCTCCCTGCGCTCCGCCTGGAGCCGTCGGCGCTGCTGTTCGACACGATCCCCTCCGGGCCGTCGGACGGGATGCCCCCCGCGTACGAGCCGTTCTTCGGCTCGGTCACCGAGGCGGAGATCGAGGCGGGCTCGGCGCAGATGGCCGACGCTGTGGCCGAGTACCTCGCGCCACGGCGCGGGGAGTGCCATGAACTGCTCATCACGCACAACTCCGTGGTCAGCTGGCTGGTGCGTGAGGCACTCGGCGCGCCGGCGTGGCGGTGGATGTCGCTGACCCAGGCGCACTGCGCGTTGACGGTCATCGCGCAGCGGCCCGGACGGCCCTGGACCCTCCTCAGCTACAACGACCTCGGCCACATCCCCGTGGAGGATCGCACCGGTCTCGCCGGAGCGCTCGCGCTCTAGAACACGCGGGCGACCAGGTAGCGTTGGGGGCATGACTACGCGAGTTGCCGTCGTCGGCGCCACGGGAAAACTGGGCCGGCTCATCACCGAGGTCGTCTCCGAGCACCCGGAGCTGACGCTGCACGCCGGGCTGGACTCGCGGAGCGCCCTCAGCGAGGTCGACGGCGCGGACATCGTCGTCGACGTCACGACCCCGACGGTGAGCCCGCGCGTCGTCGAGCACGCCCTCTCCGCCGGAGCGCGCGTGCTCGTCGGCTCCAGCGGTTGGGGGGCGGAGCGGGTCGCCGAGCTGGAGGCGCGGGTCGCCGACAGCGGCTCCGCCGTGCTCATCGTCCCGAACTTCTCTCTCGGCTCCGTCGTTGCGACGACACTCGCCGCTCTCGCCGCGCGCCACTTCGACTCCATCGAGGTCATCGAGCGGCACCGGCAGAGCAAGGTCGACTCGCCGAGCGGCACGGCGGTGCGCACCGCGGAGCTCATGGCCGAGTCGCGACGGGGGCGCGGCCCCGTCGCCGCACCGCACGCCGACCAGCGCGCCCGCGGCGAGCTCGTCGCGGGGATCCCCGTGCACAGTCTTCGGATGGACGGAGTGGTGGCTCAGCAGGAGGTCGTCCTCGGCGGGGAGGGCGAGCAGCTGCGCATCCTGCACGACACGGTGAGCAATGACGCGTACCGCGGCGGCGTGATCAGGGCGCTCGAGGCGCTTCCGTCGCTCCGCGGGGTCCACGTCGGGCTCGACGCGCTCCTCGGTCTGGACCGTCTCCGGCTCGCGACGTCGGGGGAGTGATGCGCGCAAAGGTGGGGGCGGGGGTCCTCGCGGTTCTGCTCCTGGTCTACCTGGTCGTCGCGGGTCAGCGTGCCGTGATGCTCATCGCGACGGGGGAGCCGGTCGCGGTGGCGATGGGTGTGGCGCTGCTCGTGCTCCCGCTCGTCGGCGTGTGGGCGCTCGTGCGCGAGTGGCGTTTCGGCGTCCAGGCCGAGCGGCTCGGCGTTCGGCTCGAGCGGGAGGGCGCCCTGCCCGAGGAGGAGCTTCCCGTGCGCGCGAGCGGTCGTGTCGACCGTGATGCCGCTGACGGCGTGTTCCCCCGCTACCGGGCGGCCGTCGACGCACCGGGGGCGGACTGGCGCGACTGGTTCCGGCTGGCCCTGGTGTACGACGCCGCGGGCGACAGGAGGCGCGCGCGGGCCGCGGTCCGACGCGCCATCGCCGAGGAGCGTTCCGGCTGAGCGGTCGTCGCGGGCACGAGCTGCGACTCAGCCGCGGCGGTCCGGCGCGGGGACGACCCGATCGATCGCCTCGCCCGCCGTCGCGACGCTGAAGGCGAAGCCGGCCGAGACAAGCGCATCGGATGCGATGAGCTGATCGGACAGCAGGAGGTCGTCCGCCGCCTCGCCGAGCGCTGCCCTGAGCGCGAACCGGGGTGCCCGCAGCAGGTACGGCCGGTCCAGGCGTCGGGCGAGGTGGAACATGATGTCGTCGGCGCGCGCGGGCGTCGGGCCGGTGATGTTCAACGGCCCGTGGAGCGCGTCGGTGGTGACGGCGAAGGCGAGAGCGGCGACCTCGTCGTCGAGCGACACCCACGGCCAGTGCTGGGTTCCGCGACCGAGGGGGCCCGCGACCCCCGCCTTCGTGAGGGCGATGAGCGGGCGCAGCACGGCGTCGGGGTGGACGACGACGCCGGTCCGGGCGAGGACCGTGCGCGTGGCCGAGGGAGCGCGCACCGCCTGCTCCTCCCAGCGTCGGCAGACGTCGGCGAGGAAGCCGGTGCCGGCCGTCGAGGACTCGTCGAGCCGTTCTCCCGGACGCGAACCGTAGTAGCCGCTCGCCGAGCCGGACACGAACACGGCGGGCGGCGTGGCCGCCCTGTGCATCGCGGCGACGAGCGTGCGTGTCGCCGCGACCCTCGAGTCGAGGATGCGCCTGCGCCTGCCCGGCGTCCAGGGGATGGTCGAGATGCTCGCACCCGAGAGGTTGACGACCGCGTCGACACCGTCGAGCGCCGACGGGTCGATGGTCCCGGACGCGGGGTCCCAGCGGGGCCCGGGGCCGTCGGCGTCGCCGCGGCGGAGCAGGGAGACGCGGTGGCCGTCGGCGTGGAGGCGGGCGGACAGCGCTGTGCCGATCAGGCCGGTCCCACCGGCGATGAGGACGTGCACGATCAGGCCAGCGAGGCTTCGAGGGTGACGGTCACCCCAGCGAGGGCCACCGAGACGGGGCAGTTCTGTTTCGCCTGCTCGGCGAGCTCGGCGAAGCGTTCGGAGGTGAGTCCCGGCACGGTCGCACTGACGAGCAGGTGGCTGCCGGTGATCCCCGTTCCCTGGCTGAAGGTGACGGCCGCGGTCGCCTGGATCGTCTCCGGAGGTGTGCCCTCGTCGCCGAGCACCTTGGCGAACGCCATCGAGAAGCAGGCCGCGTGGGCGGCTCCGAGCAGTTCTTCTGGCGTCGAGGTCTGGCCCGTCCCCTCCGAGCGCGAGGCCCACGTCACCGGGAGCGTCAGCCCTGGGGTGCTGGCCAGTGCGACCTCGCCGTC
>NZ_FUKR01000068.1 GCF_900163835.1 Mycetocola reblochoni REB411
AGCCGTCCTCCACGCCTGCCTCACCTGGGCGACCCTATTAGGAGACACGCCCTAGTCGCCGAGGATGCGGGTCAGCTCGGGGTTGCCGAACACACGCTCGGGGTCCAGGCGGTCCCTGACGGCGAGTGCGTCCGGAAGGCGCGGGTAGCTCGCGCGGAGCTGCGCCGCGCTCCTTCCATGCAGCTTTCCCCAGTGCGGACGGCCGCCCAGCGCGACGAGGCGCTCCTCGACGGCGGCGAAGTAGTCCTCGTGCTCGTCACGGAGGTGGCGGTGCACCGCGATGTAGGCCGTCCGCCGGCCGGACGCGGTCGAGAGCCAGAGCCCGTCGGCCGCGGCGAAGCGCACCTCGACGGGGAACGAGATCCGCCAGTCGTTCTCCTCGATGACCCGGCGCACCGCCTCGACCGCCTCGGTGACGCGCTCGGCGGGGACGGCGTACTCCATCTCGCGGAACCGCACGAGTCGCGGGCTCGCGAACACCCGGTCCGAGCGGTCCGTGTACTCCCTGGTGCTGTGCAGGGCCGTCGCCGTCGTGTTGATCCTCGCCGTCCACGCCGGCCGGAGGGTCGCGAGCCCGCACGCGAGAGCGAGAGCGCCGTTCTGCATCACGATGTCGTTGCTCCAGCGGGCGAGGGGCGCGGGTGCGTCGACGGGCTCGTCGGCCGGTCGACGCTCCAGGGTCTTGACGATGACGTCGTCGGTGTGGGGGAACCAGAGGAACTCGAGGTGATCGGCGGTCTCCGCTCGCGCCAGCGCCGAGCCGACGGCCCCGGCGAAGGGCTCGACCGTCTCCGTGGCCCGCAGCAGGAAGCGGGGCACGCAGCGCAGGGTGATGGTGTCCACGACGCCGAACGCGCCGAGGCCGAGCGCGAGCAGGGGCAGCAGCTCGGGATGGTCGTCCTCTCCGACACGGATCCGCTCGCCGTCGGCGGTCACGAGCGTCAGTGCCGCGACCATCGCCGCGAGGCCGGGGTGGCCGAGTCCCGTCCCGTGCGTCCCCGTCGCGGTCGCCCCCGCAAGCGTCTGGACGTCGATGTCGCCGAGGTTGTCGAGCGCGAGTCCCTCGGCGGCGAGCGCCGCGGAGACGCGGTGAAGCGGCGTCGCGGCGGGGAAGGTGGCCGTGCGGCGGTCCCTGTCGACGCTGATGAGACCGCTCAGGGCGCCGAGGTCGAGCTGCACGCCGATGCGGTCGACCGGCGTCGCGACGCCGCTGAACGAGTGCCCCGAGCCGACGACCTTCACGGGGGTGCGCGCGGCGGCTGCGGCGGCGACGACGCGCTGCAGCTCGCCGACGTCCGCGGGCCGTTCGACGCGGGAGGGGGCACTCCGCTGGGTCCTTCCCCAGTTCGTCCAGTTCCGCGTCACGTCCCCACTCTGCCCCCTCGTGGACGCCGGGTGGCGTCCTCCCGGCGCGTGTCGGCCGCGAACGTTTCCGGACCCGGTCCGACATCATCCGGCCGCGGTCGTTGACCTGAAGCCGGAACTGGGTTGGAATGAGTGCACTGTGGATTCTCGCGTCAGCGGTGCATTCCCCCATCCACGGGGCGCAGGGGTGGGTGGGGAGTCTGCGGAACCCGGATTCGGGCCGCGAACGACCTCTCGCCCCCGTCTTGTCGCGCTCGGGCTCGCGGCGGCGCTGACGATCGGGCTCGTGCTCGGCGCTGGGCTCCCCGGCGGCGGTGTCGCGCAGGCCGCTCCCTCCCCCTCCCCCGGTTCAGAGGAGTCCACGAGCTCGACGACCCCTCCCGAGGAGTCCTCGCGGCCCGTCACCATCGACCACGGCGACCCCACCCCCGACGGCCGGGTGACCGTCACCGGGGACAAGGCGCCCGGCGCGACCGTGCACATCCGGATCGGGGACGCGACCGAGCCCTCCTGCATCAGGGACGGCGACGAGTCCTCCTACCGGTGCGAGCTGCGGGGGCTGCCGAGCGGTGACAGCATCCGGATCGGTGCCACCCAGCGAGATGCGGCCGGCACCACGAGCGAGGCGTCGACGAGCGTGTCCTTCATCGCCGCCCCGAGCATCAACCCCGCCCCGGTCGCCGCCTTCGGCATCATCGGCGGACGCGGATACCCGGGCGCGACGGTGACGGTCACGATCAACGGGTCCTCGACGGTCACGGCCACGGTCGGCTCGGACGGCAGCTGGGTGGTCTCGCTCGAGGAGCTCGGGCTGCCCGCTGGCAGCTACCGGCTGAGTGCCACCCAGACCGCCCCCTTCGGCACGAAACCGGTGTCCGCACGGAGCGCGGAGGTGACCACACGCCTGGAGTCGGAGCGGCCCGCGGCTCCGGAGCTCCGGGCTCCGCGCGACGGCGCCGTCGTCCCCGCCTCCGGAACGAGGGCGTCCGGAACCGGTGTACCGGGCGCCACGGTGACCGTCGGCTATGGCAACGCCGACCACGAGGGCGTGGCGTGCAGCGCTCCGGTCGCCGACGACGGCTCGTGGAGCTGCACCATCGACGGGGGCGGGCCCGGCGGCGACTTCCGGCTGAGCGCCAGCCAGCGCACCGAGGCGGGGATGACCTCGACGCCCTCCACCGCCGTGACGATCAGCTTCGCCCAGGACCCGACCGCGAGCCCGGACACGGACGATGAGACGGCCACGCCCGAGGACACGGCCCGGCCGGAGAACCCGGCGACCCCGAGCCCGACCGCACCGCCGGAGGGTCAGGACACCAGTGACGAGCCGGAGGACGGGCAGAGCTCGACCCCCGGCGCGCCGGGCGAGGACGGCACATCCCCCGCCGGGCCGGAGCAGGGCGGAGACGACGAGGGCCCGAGCCCCGTCGCCTCGATGCTCACCGCGCAGAGCATCTGGGCCGGGGGCGGCGCCCCGCTGGTGATCGCCCTCGCGCTTCTTCTCGCCGTCGGCGCCCTCACCGCGCTCCGGCGCCCCCTCCTCGCCGCGCTCCCGTCCGGTTCCGGCGCCCACGCACCGCGTGCAGCCATCGGGCGCCGGCCACGGCACGCGATGACGGCAGGGCTCGGCGGTCTCGGCCTCGGCGTCCTCGTGTCGGCGGCGGCAGGTGCGGTGTACCTCAGCCTGCCGCAGGTGGTCGAGCCGACGTGGACCCGCGTGCTGACCGCAGCGCTCATCGCGACCGTCATCGTGAACGCGGCATCGCTGCTGACCGCGCTACGCTCGCTCGGCGGGCGCGGCGGGGCCGAACCGGTGCTCCGCGTCAGCGTCGTCGGGCTCGTGCTCCTGGCGGCGACGGCCGTCCTCAGCCGGGCCACCGGGACCGAGCCCCCGGTGCTGTTCGTTCTGCTCGCCGCCGTGCAGACCGCCCCGGTGGTCGCGGCCGCGGACCGGCGACGGCTGGCGCTCCGACGCCCCGTGGTGCTGCTCGTCCTCGGCGCGGCGGCCGTCGCCGTCGCCGTGCTGCTCCAGTCGTTCCCGTCGTCCGCGGGGACGCTGGCCACGGAGACGGCCGTGCTCACCGCCTCGGCGGCGCTCGGCTCGGCCGCGGTCGGCATGCTGCCGCTGCCCGGCCTCGACGGGCTGGAGCTGTGGCGGTGGTCCCGCCGACGCTGGCTGCTGCTCGGCCTCCTCTGCGCCGGCGGCGCGGCGCTCCTGCTCGCCCCGACCTCGTCCGCGTGGGTGCCGATCGTCCTCGGCGCGGCGGCGCTCCTGGTCCTGGGCGCCTCGGCCGTCACGATGCTCTGGACCCGCGTGGTCCGGCCCGCGCTCGACGCGGACTGAGCGGACCGCGCACCGGACGGACCACGCACCGGACGACCCATCCGCGCCGGTGCTCCCCTAGGCTCGAGGCGTGCGCCTTCTCCTCCTCTCCCTCGGCACCGGTGCCGTCCCCGGCTTCCTCGACGCCACCGTCGGCACGGACAGGGCCGCGACCCGCATCGGCTACATCGACGACGCCGCGGTCCCCCACGCGGGCGCGCCCTTCGTCGCGGCGGAGCATGCAGCGCTCGGCCGCTTCGGGGCCGCGATCACCGACATCACCGTCGGCTCCCTGCCCGATGCCGAGGCCGTCGCCGCCGCACTGGCCGGGCTCGACGCGGTGTACGTCTGCGGCGGGGAGAGCTTCGCGCTCCTCGCGGCGCTGCGCCGAACCGGAGGGGACACCGTCCTCACCGCACTGGTCCGCGCCGGGCTGCCCTACATCGGCTCGAGCGCGGGATCGATCGTCACCGGGCGCAGCCTCGAACCGCTCAGCCTGATGGACGACCCGGCGCTCGGTGAGGGACTGACCACGCGCGACGGGCTCGGCCTCGTCGACACCGTCGTCGTACCGCACGCCGACGGCGCTCTCCCGCCCTACCCGGCGCCGCTCATCGACCGCATCGTCGGCGAGTACGGCCGCGACTACCCGCTGACGCTGCTGCGCGACGACCAGGCAGTGCTCGTCGACGACGACGGCGTCCGCATCGTCGTCTCCGCCTGAGGCCGACGCGTACGCCCCACGACCCCGACGAGGCCTCCGGCCGGCGACCGATCAGGCGTCGGGTGTCTCGTCCCGCACGACCGGCAGGCCGGCCTCCGCCCAGGCGGTGATGCCGCCGCGAACGTTGACGGCCTCACGGCCGCTCTGCTCCAGGTATGCGGCGACGCGCGCGCTCCGCCCACCGGAGTGGCAGAGCACGTACAGCGGTTCGGCGTCGGGCAGTTCGCCCACGGACTCGAGGAAGCGGCTCAGGGGGATCGACACGGCGCTGGCCAGGCGGACACGCTGCAGCTCGTCCGGCTCCCTCACGTCGACGATGACGGCCCCGTCGCCGAGTGCGGCCAGTTCTGTCACATCGATCTCACGCATGCGCCCATTCTCGCATCGGGTCGATGTGCGACACGAGCGATCATCTGTGCGCGTCCGGGCGGGCGGCACGCCAGCCGAGAATCGGGGAGGCGCAGCACACTCCGATCAGCAACCACAGCACGGGTGTCCACGATCCGGACGCCGCGTGCACCGCGCCGACCAGGGGCGCGCCGACGGCGGCGAGCGCGAAGCCGCCCGTCTGGGCGAACGAGGACAGCGCGGCCGTGTGCCCGGCGTCTCGGCCGCGGCGGCTGTAGATGAGCGCGGGAAGCGCCTGCCCTCCCCCCAGGCCGATCCCGAGCAGGGGGACTCCGAGACCGAGCAGGAGCGGGGCCGACGGAACGGTCAGGATGACGAGGATGCCGAGCAGGGAGGTGACCGCGATGGCCAGCATCGTGCCCAGCTGGCTGCGTCGTCGCCCCGCGTGAATCGGCGCGAGACCGCCACCGAGGGCGACCCCCGCGATGAGGATGCTCTGACCGGTGCCTGCCTGCGCCGCGGTGAGGCCCGCCGCGATGAGCACCGAGGGGAGCCAGGCCAGAAGCGCGTAGAAGAGGACGCTCTGAACCCCGAAGAACAGCAGTGCGCTCCAGCCCGCGGCGCTTCGCCAGACGGGTGTGCGGGAACGGGCGCTCGGTGCCCGGCCCGCCGCCGCGCCGTGCGGGTGGCCGAGCGCTCCGGGCACGGCGACCTCAGCGTCATCCCCGTCGCCGGGCGGTGCGCCGACCCCGGCGTGCTCGCCGCCGTGCACCCTGACCCAGGCCGCTCCGACGACGGCTGCCGCCGCGGGGAGGACGGCGGTCGCTATCGCCGCCTCCCAGCTCCCGGTCGCCGTGGCGACGGGAACCGCCGACCCGGCGATGACGGCCGATCCGACGCCCATCATCGCGCCGTACACACCGAACATCCGCCCGGAGTCGCGCGACGAGTAGCGGGTCCGGATCAGCACGGGGATCAGCACGTTCCCCCCTCCGATCGCGAGGGCGGCGACGAGGGTGCCCGCGACGAGCCCGCCGGTGCCCCACGGCCGGATCGCTGCGCCGAGCAGAGCCGTCACCGTTGACCAGAGCAGCAGGCGGTCGGCGGAGACCCGACGGAGCAGCCAGGGCACGAGGCCGGCGCTGACCGCCATTCCCAGCGGGGGAAGCACCCCGAGCATTCCGACGACCGCCCCGTCCCACCCGGCCAGCGGCGCCAGCGGCCCCGGCTGCCCGAATGGGGCACGACTGTTCAGGCTGAGCAGGACGACGGAGGAGAGCAGAAGCGCTGCGCGGGCGCGGGGCGTGGGCATCGGGGCCTTTCGTGGGGATCACGGACCCGAGAATCCTGCACGCTCATGTACGCTTGAGCGCAAGTGGAGCGCGGCGAACGTTCCGCCCCGAGGAGGAGCCCGTGACCGCCGATGGCCTGCACTCCATCACCGAGGTCGCCGAGGCGTTCGGCCTGAGCGTTGCGACGCTGCGGTTCTACGAGGAGCGCGGGCTGATCTCCGCGACCACCCGTATCGGCCGGGTCAGGCACTACGACAGGGACGCTCTGCGCACACTCGCGTACGCCCTGCTCTGGCATCGCGACGCCGGGCTCGGGGTGACCGACACCCGTCGCGTCATGCGGATGGACCACTCGTCCGAACGGCACGCCCTCATCGCCGAGCAGCTCACCGGGATCGAACGACGGATCGCCGGCCTCCAGGACGCCGCGCGAACGCTCGAGCACCTGCGCGAGTGCCCCGCGGACGACCCCACGGACTGCCCGCACACCGGTGCCAGGCTGCGGACGATCGTCGACGCGGCCCTGCCGCCCTCCTGAGCACGGCGTCGGCGACCGCCGCCGAGCGCGTCGGCCGCCGACGCGGGGACGACCGTGCCCTTCCCCGAGGCCACGCCGCGGGGAAGGGCACGACGGGTCACTCCCCTGCGGTCCGCCTGCGCCGCGTGAGGGTGAGCGCGAGCGCGCCACCGCCGAGCGCGAGAAGGGCGAGCACCGTGAGAGCGGTCGCCGCGTCCGAACCGGTCGCCGCGAGCGAGCCGTCGTCCGCCGCACCCGCCTCCGAGCCGGTGGCCTGCCCGCCGTCCGAGCCGGACGCCGCGTCGGAACCGGACGCCTCCGACGGGTCGGCGCCGCTGCCCTCTCCCCCGCTGCCGGGGGTCGCCGTCGACGTGGGCACGGACGTCGCCGACGGTGTCGGCTCCGGGCTCACGGTCGGCTCCGGCGTGGCGGTGGGCTCCGGCGTCTCGACCGGTCCCGCCGCACCGCGCGCGGCGATGGCCGCGTCGATGGTCCCGGCGAGCACGGGGAAACGGTCGGTGTAGCAGAAGCTGCTCTCGTTGCTCAGGCAGGCGTTCCCCGTCGCGGCGAGCTCCTCGTCGCCGTAGCGGTAGCCGAGGTTGCTGGTCACGGCGATGATGTAGTGCCGGAAGTCCTTGCCCTCGAGCGAGCGGACGATGCCCGCGTCGGAGCCGGCGTTGTAGGTGAGACCGTACTTGTTGTAGTAGGTCACCTCGGCGGTCTCATTGCAGGGGCGGACGTCGATCGAGGCGAACGGCGAGCCGGCCCACGCGATGGTCGAGGTGCCGTCGGCCTTGAGCGAGGACTCGGGGACCACGGCGGGGATGCCGACGGCGGGGTACTGGCTCTCGCCCGTGTACGGCGTGGTCCAGCCGCAGAAGTTCCCGGTGTCGAGCATCCAGTGGTAGGCGCTGCCGCTCCAGATGTCCAGCAGCCAGTCCCTGCCCTCCTCGCTGAGCACGTCGGAGGCGACGTCGACGCCGGCGTCCGTGGTCCAGAGCACTCCCCCGCTTCCGCCATCGAGGATGAGGTCGAGCCTGGCCGTGTCGAAGGAGGTCATCGACACGCCGCCGTTGGACCAGCCCCCGCCCGTCGTCGCGCTGGTCCCCTGCAGCTGCAGGGTGGTCAGGCCAAGGCGCTGCAGTTCGTCGTTGAGGAACTCGATGCCGGTCTGGCCCTCGTAGCGAACCTCGTGCAGCATCTTGATCATCGCCTGCGAGGAGGTGTTGTTGGACATGCGGATCATCTCCGAGGTCCACTGCTGGATCGGCTTGGTCACGCCGTCGAAGGTGTAGTCGGCCTCGAGGTCGATCGCTCCGTGGTCGCTGAGGAAGACCAGGCCGAAGGCCGCCATCGACTTGAGCAGCGAGGCCGGGTACGTGGACATGTAGCGCAGCGGCGCGTCCTCCCGGCCGGGGATGATGTCCGTGCCCTCGCCGTAGACGCCTGAGCCGTCGAAGCGGTTCTGCTCCCAGCGCTGCCAGCGCACGGAGCTCGACGACAGCGAGTCGTCGATCGGCGCGACGACGCCGTCGGGGTAGTCGCGGCTGACCAGGACGTTCGCCCTGTCGCGGATCCGGCCCTGCTCGTCGAGCTCGATGACGGCCACGTCCACCTGGGGCACCTGCTCGGTGACGCGCCCGCGGTCGAAGTCGTAGACGCCGGAGAAGTCGGCGTTGGCGACCGCGCCGAGCACGTCGCTCTCCAGGGCGGTGAGCTCATCCGCGGCCGGGGCTGCGGACACGGCGACGGGGACGGCAAGCGTGCCGCCGACGAGGACCGCCGTGACGGCGGCCAGGCCACGGCCGCGACGGCGGCGGGGCGGGACGGACAGGGAGGGGGCGGAGC
>NZ_FUKR01000067.1 GCF_900163835.1 Mycetocola reblochoni REB411
GCTCGGCCACCGCGGTGGTGAAGCCCGCGCGCAGCACCTCGTGTCGTTCCAGCAGCGCCGCGCGTCACCTGGGTCTGGCTGCGGACGTGTCCGACGAGCCGGCCGTCGAGCGGGTCGTCGCGCGCACGGTGGCGGAGCTCGGCAAGCTGGACATCCTGGTGAACTCGGCCGGGATCTCGGTGGTTGCTCCGGCACTGGAGGCCTCGGCCGACGATATGCGCCGCATCCTCGACGTGAACGTCGTCGGCAGCTTCATCGCCTCGCGCGCGGCGGCGAGGGTGATGCTCGCGGCGGGCTACGGCCGCATCGTGACGCTGTCGTCCCAGGCGGGAACGGTCGCCGTCGACGAGCACACGGCGTACTGCGCATCGAAGTTCGCCCTGACGGGGCTGGTCCGCACCCTCGCGCTCGAGTGGGGAGGGGGCGGCGTCACCGTGAACACGGTCTCGCCGACGGTGGTGCTCACCGAGCTGGGGCGCCGGGTGTGGGACAACGACAAGGGGGAGGCGATGAAGCGCGAGATCCCCGTCGGCCGGTTCGCGGAGCCGGAGGAGGTCGCCGCCGCAGTCGCCTTCCTCGCCTCGGACCAGGCGGCGATGGTCAACGGTGCGGACCTCGTGGTCGACGGCGGGTACACGATCCACTGACGGGGGGGGGTTGGACACAATTAGTGAATCTTGATTTACTAATGGAGTGGCCCGACCCCGACGACAGCAGCAGGACGTCGTGCTCGACGGCATTGCCCGTGCCCTCGCGACGCGCACCGAGCTCCGTCCCTGGACCCTCGCCGACGTCGCTCCGTTCGCCGGGCTGAGCCCCGCCGGGCTCGTCAAGCGGTTCGGCTCCCGCCGGGGCATCATCGTCGCGCTCAGCAGGCGCTGGATCGACGCGGTCCCCGGAGCTCCCGACCCGCGACGGCGGCCGTGGGATGAGCTGCGCGAGTGGGCTGTCCTCCGCTTCGGCGCTGAGGACGGCACCGTCCCCGCCGCGCTCGGCCAGCTCGTCGACGAGCTGGCCGACCCGGAGCTGCGCACCCTGCTCGATGAGGGCTGGACACGCGAGCGCGCCTATCTCGCCGCGCTGCTGGCGGAGGCAGGGCTCCCGCGACTCGGCGATCCCGTTGCCGCGGCCGACGTGCTCTTCGACGCCCTGACCGGCGCGGCCATCCGGGCGGCGGCGGGGTCGCGCCCGCCCCCCGCGGGCCCGCCCGCCGCCTCGGACCCCGTCCGCCGCACGCTCGACACGATGGAGGAAGCCTGGACATGATCACGAATCGCGACTGGACCGGACGGGTCTTCATCGGCGTCAGCCTCGACGGCTACATCGCCAGGCCGGACGGTTCGATCGACTGGCTGACCGAGCCGCCGGCCGCGGAGCACGCTGTCATCGACAGCAGCCGTCACGCGGAGACCTGGGAGACGTTCTTCCCGTCCGTCGACACGCTCGTGATGGGCAGGGGCACGTACGACACCGTCGCGGCCTTCCCCGACTGGCCGTACCACGGCAAGCGCGTTCTGGTGCTGTCCGGGACGATGCCGGCCGGATCGGACGGGCCCGTCACCGTCGTGTCCGACGTCGACGGTGCGGCGCGGGCGCTCGCCGCATCCGGTGCCGAACAGGTCTACGTCGACGGCGGGCGCACCGTGCAGGCGTTCCTGCGGGCGGGCCTCATCGACGAGATCACGCTGAGCCGGGTCCCCGTCATCCTCGGCGCGGGGCGATCGCTGTTCGGGGAGCTGGGGCGCGAGGTGCGGCTCACACTCCTGGCCAGTCACGCGAGCGACGGCCTCGTGCACGCCAGCTACCGGGTCGAGCGCTGAGCCGTCCGGCAGTCATCTTCCGTCTTCCGTCTTCCGTCGCTCGTTGTTGGCTGACCGCCGCGCCCTCGCGCTGTCGGTGACTCTCCCTCCGCCCGTCCGTGCTCCCGCTGTCGTTCTCGTGGCCGCCGTGGTCCTTGCCGCCGCCGAGGGTGCTCGGGTTACCGCCGCTGTCCCCGCTGCCGCTCCGCGAGCCGGTGCGCGATGCCGCGCGTGGCGCGGTCCAGCTTGCGGTAGTCGGCGTACAGCGCCTCGTACCTTTCGGTGTTGCGCGGGTCGGGCGCGACCTCGCGGACGATCGGGTTCCACACCGCGATGTCGACGTCGGCGATCGCGGACGCCGCGAGGTAGGCGGCCCCGAGGCTCGCCCCGACCGCGTTGGCGGCGAGCACCTGGGTCAGTCCGGTCACGTCGGACACGATCTGCGGCCACAGCGGGCTCGTCGTTCCACCGCCGACGGCATGGGCGACGCCGATGTCCGCACCGGCCTGCCTCAGCGCCTCCAGGTTGTGCCTGATCGCGTAGGCCGTCGACTCCAGTGCCGCCCGGTACAGGTCCCCGCGGGTGTGGGAGACGGTCAGCCCGACGATGGTGCCCCGCGCGTCCGGGTCGTTGATCGGCGTCCGCTCGCCGGCGAAGTAGCCGAGCATCAGCAGGCCGTTGCTCCCCGCGGGCGAACGCTCGGCCTCGGCGACGAGCTCCGCGAAGTCCGGCCCGCCGGACAGCTCCCTCAGCCAGTTGGTGATCGCCCCGCTCGTGGCGGTCCCCGCCGCGAGGCAGGAGGTACCTGGCGTCGTGCCGAGCGTCCCCCACAGCCCGGGGTGGTCGAGCCGCCGACGGCTCGTGGCGATCATCAGGACGGTGGTGCCGTACATCAGCGAGAAGTCGCCCGGCCCGTCGGCGCCGACGCTGACCGCTTCCATCCAGGCGTCGATGGTTCCGACGATGACGGGCACCCCGCGGGGGAGTCCGGTCAGGGCGGAGGCCTCTTCCGTGACCGTCCCGGCGATGTCCCCCGCCCAGGCGAGCGACGGCAGCTCGATCCCTCCGCGGAGCGGGTCGGCCCACTCCGCGTGCCAGTCGCGCGCGGCCGGGTCGTAGAGGGGCACCATCTGGCTCGCGGAGGCGTGGTCGATCACGTAGGCGCCGGTGAGCCGCCACGACAGCCAGGAGGCGGGCATGAAGAGCCGCCGGGCGCGGGCGAACACCTCCGGCTCGGTGTCGGCGACCCAGGCCAGCTTGGGGCCGGTCGCCTGGGAGGTCAGCGGGGACCCCGCCTCCCGGCGGAGCCTGTCGGCACCGATGGACGCGGTGAGCCGGGCGATCTGCGCGGTCGCGCGCGTGTCCACGCCGTACAGGATCGCTGGCCGCAGCGGCGTGCCGTGCGCGTCGGTGAGCAGTGCGCACGGCCCCATTCCGCTCACGCCGACGGCACGGATGGGGCCGTCGGCCTTCGCGGACAGCTCGGCGGCGATGCGGACGAACTCCTGCCACCACAGCTCGCTGTCCATCTCGACGTGGCCGGGGTGCGGGCGGGAGGGCGAGTGGGTGAGCGTGACGCTGTGCCTGACATCGCCGTCGAGGGTGGCGAGGATGCCCTTCGTGCTCGAGGTGCCGATGTCGACGCCGATGACGAGCGGTTCGGTCGCCGCGGCCCTGCTCGTGCGGGGCCCGCCCGCCCTGGCGCCCGTGCCCATGCCGGGGCGCTCAGTCCTCGGCGCCGCGGCGGGCCACCGCGGCGATCACCGCGCGGGCGGTGGGGGCGTCGGTGACGAGCGAGCTGATCATCCCGGAGCGCACGGCCCCGATGATGCTGGGGACCTTGTCGGCGCCAACGGCGACGCCGATGGAGAACTCCAGCTCCCGCAGTCGCTGGCGGGGCGCGCGCACGATCCGTTCGTCGCCGGGGAAGGTGACCTCGTCGCCGTTGACGTCGAAGAAGTTGAGCGTGATGTCCCCGGCCGCGTCGGCGAAGTGCTCGTCGCCGGCGGGGATGTAGCGCGAGATGGTGTTGCGTGTCGCGGTGGGGGCTCCGATCCCGACCACGGCCCCCCTGGCCGTGTCCCACAGGCCGAGAACGTGCGTGAAGGCGGGGTCGCTGTTCAGCGATGCCCGCATCTGCGCGGTCGGCATGGCCTCGGCGAAGACGAAGGCGGGGAACCCGCCGGTGTGCTCCGCCGCCCTGCGCGCGATCTCGTTCGTCTGGAACCAGGCGATCGGCTCGGTCAGGCCGCCGACCGTGGGGACGAGCTGGATGCCGGTCAGGCGCGGAAGCGGCTGCTCGGCGATCTCGTACATGGTCCTGCCGGAGGACAGCAGCAGGATGTCGCCCGGCTTCAGGCCGCGCTCGACGAGCTCCTCGCCGACGGCGGGCGCCAGGTCCGGCCCGAGCCGGGAGGGGTGCACGGGCGCGACGACGCGCACGCGGTCGAGGCCGAGCGCCGCTGCGAGCTCGGCCTCGAGGGCGCCGCGCTCGTCCGACTGCGGGTCGATGACGTCGATGCGGACGAGGCCGAGCCGGCGCGCCTCGGTGATGAGCCGGCTCACGCTGGTCCGGGAGATGCTGAGCCGCTCGGCGATGGTGGCCTGGGTGGCGTCCTCGATGTAGTACATCCGCGCGGCCTGGTAGGCCAGGTCGGGGGAGAATCGCCCGGGCGTCGGCGCTGGCGCTCCGGTGGTGTCGCTCACGTGTGCTCCTGCGTGTCGGTGGTGTCCGTCGATTCTCTCGCGTTTTGCCCGCCGCGGTGGAGCGGTTCCGCTCGGCGGGGACGTCCGCCGTCGCCCGTCGGCTGAGGAGGGGGCGTCGTGGCCGCGCTCAGCCGCCGGTGACGTCGCCGGTCGCCGGGATCCCTCTCGGCCCCATCGTCCACGGCAGGCCAGCCGCGAAGGCCGAGCGCGCGATGTCCTGCCGCTGACAGTGCAGGTGCGGCTCGGTGGAGTTGCCCGAGTTGCCGCACTGGGCGAGGACCTGGCCGGTGCGCACCCGGTCGCCCGGCGCGACCGTGACGCTGCCACGGCGGAGATGGGCGAGGACGAAGTGGCTCCCGTCGGCGAGGCGGAGGACGACGTGGTTCCCGAGCATGCCGCGCGAGCCGCGGACCTCCCTGACCGCGGCCTCGAGGCTGAAGTAGAAGGTGCCGATCGAGCCGATCCGGCTGCGGTGGTCCCGAACCGTCGACACGACCGCGACGACGTCGGCATCGGCGGGCGCGTGGATGGGCTGTCCGAAGGACGGGTAGTCCTCCGGCGCGCGGAACGCGCCGCCGGCGGGGGTGGGCGGAGGCGCGTCCGCGTCGGGGGCGGTCAGCAGGTCGACGGCGTAGCTCTGGCCGAAGCCGTGGGTGCCGTGACTGGGCACCTTGTCGGTCGGCGAGTTGAACGCCACCCATCGACCCGTCACCGGTGAGGCGAGCGTGATCGGTTCGCCGCCGCTGACCGGTGCGAACACGGTCGCGAGGAAGCCGAGGGCGATGAGCGCGAGCCCGGTCGGCAGCAGCCAGGTCAGCGCATCGATGGCGGTGTCCGAGCCGCGGTCGATGAGCGCCCAGGCGGCGGTGCCGACGACGAGGACGACGCCGCCGATGCCGAGGGGGACCCGAGCGCGGGCGAACGCCCGCGCGATTCCGGCGTTCGCGCTCATCCGGTCCCCGCCGTCTCGTCGACGGCCGACACCGCGGGACGGTTCTCGAGACCGGTCGGCGTCAGCTCGACGATCCGGTCGGCGATGTTGAGGATCGCGGAGGCATGACTGGTCACGATGACCAGTCTGTCCGATGCGAGGTCCCTCGCGATGCGCAGCAGCTTCTCCGCCCCCTTCTGGTCGACGTTCGAGGTGAACTCGTCGAGCAGGAGCACGCCCGGGTCGGCGAGCAGCGCCCTCGCCACGGCCAGGAGCCGCCGCTGTCCGCCGGAGAGCTCGACACCCCCCTCGCCCAGGCCGGTGTCGAGCCCGTCGGGCAGCCGCGCCAGCAGCGGGCCGAGCCCGACGCGCTCGAGGAGCCGCAGGCGTTCCCCGTCGCTGTGGTCGCCCGACCCGAACTGAAGGTTGTCCCTGATCGTCCCCGTCATCGGTGCGGCGTCCTGCTGCACGAGGACCACCCGGCGGCGCAGCTCGGCGACCGGCCACTCGGCGACGTCGACACCGTCGACGCTGACGCGGCCGCCCGTGGGGCGCTGCAGACCGCAGGCGAGCCAGAGCAGGGTGCTCTTGCCGACCCCGTTCGGCCCGACGAGGGCGACCAGGCCGGGGGAGGAGAAGCGCCCGTCGATGCCGGTCAGCAGGGGCTCCGGCGACTCGTCGTGCCGGATCTCGACCCCGCCGAGCTCGATCCGCGCGTGCCCGGTCGTGGCGAGTCGTGCATCGCCGTCGGTGCGGACGCGCTCCTGCTCGACGCCGCCCACCTCGCGGACGCGGGCGAGGGCCGCCCGGCACTGGGCGATGTCGCCGAGCGCCGACGACGCCTGGACGAGCGGCGCGACGATGTAGAGCAGGTACATGAAGAAGGAGACCATGGCGGCCGTGGTCAGCGAGCCGGAGGCCACGAAGGCTGCGCCGGCGATGACCGCGACCGCGATGGCGGCCTGCGTGCCCACGTTCATCACCGGCGTGAGCACCGCGGTCCGGGTGAGGACGCGCACGCCGCTGCGCCTGGCCCGGTCGGCGCGGCCGGTGGTGTCCGCGTCGACCTGCGCCTCCAGCCCCGACGCCTTGATCGTGACGAGGCTGGAGATCATGCGCTGCACGCCCTCGATGAACCCGGCGGTGTCCTCCTGGTTCTCCGTGGCGGCGCGCTGGACGCCGCGGGCCGTCCACCAGGCCGCGCCGCCGAACAGGGCGAGCACGGCGAAGGTGAGCAGGAACAGCGGCAGGCTGAGGATCGCCATGGCGATGCCGCAGCCGATCACCATGGTCAGCGACGACAGCAGCGCGGGGATCGCGCCGACGATCCACCCCTTGGACAGGGCGGTGTCGACGACGAGCCGGGAGTACAGGTCGCCGCGGTCGTAGCCGTGCACGGCGGGCCAGTACCCGCGCAGCACCCGGGAGATGAGGTAGGACCGCAGGCCGTAGACGTACCCTTCGCTCGCCCTGGCCAGCAGCAGCTGCGACGAGATCGACAGGATCGCGTCGATGGCGAACAGCGCCATCAACGGGGCGACGGAGAGCAGCCCGAAGGTCCCCGCGGAGACGTCGGCGATGAGGCGCCCGGCGAGCAGGGGCTGCGCCAGGGTGACGACGGCTCCGACGACGCCGAGCGCGGTCCCCGTGACCAGCGGGACGCGGCGCCCGCGCAGGCCCGCCGCGTCGACGGTGCGCGGCTCGGTCGTGTCGGCCCGTGCCCGGTCGGCGGGGCCGCCGGGTGCCGCGGGCTCCGCCAGGACGGGCCCGGTGCTCGTCACTGGGACGAGTCCTTCTGGCGGGGGCGGGTGATGGCGTAGGCGATCGCCCCGCCGACGACGGCGACGATCGCCGCCACGACGCCCTGCCTGGTCATGTCGGCCCCGTCGGGCGTGGCGAACATGATGAAGTAGATCGAGAAGACCATCAGTGCGGTCACGATTGCGGTGGTGAATCTCATGCTCGGTTCCTCTCCTCGTGCGGGGCCGGTGTCGCCCGGCCTCCGCGGTGTGAATCGTTGTCGTTCCGGTCGTTCCGGTCGTTCCGGTCGTTCTCGGGCGTCACCGCGCTGACCCAGAGGAAGCCGCGGTTCGCCAGGTCCGGTTGGACCGCGACGGACTCGAACCCCGCCCCGGCCATGAGCGCGAAGGCCTCGTCGACGTCGGTCGGACGGAAGACCTCGGTGAAGCCGGCCGCCTCGTCCTCGCGCCCGTCCCTGTGGACGGAGCTGACGCTCGTGTAGATCTGCCCGTCGTGACTGACGTCCATCCGGAGCCACCAGTGCACTCCGTCGAGGACGAGGGGCAGCCGGTGCGAGCCGAGCAGGGCGTCATACGCGGACCGCTCGAACATCTCGACGGCGACGCGGCCGCCGGGGCGCAGCCACCGGCGCATGTTCCGCACCACCCGTGCCTGCGTGCCGAGGTCCTGCACATACTGCAGACCCCCCAGCAGGCAGGTCACCAGATCCACGGAACGGGGCTCGACCACGGCGGGGTCGGTGACGTCCCCCGCTCGCAGCTCCACATTGCCGGGAACGCCGCGGGCGGCGAAGCGCTCCAGCATGTCGGTGGACAGATCCAGTGCGAGGACCGCCCGTGCACGGGCGGCGATGGCCCTGGTCGCGCGGCCCGTCCCGCAGCCCACATCGAGCACCACGTCGTCCGGCCGCACCACGCCGCTCAGCACGGCGTCGGTCGCCTCCGGCGGCGCCAGCGCGTCCATCACCCGGTCGTAGCCGGCCGCGCCGGCGCCCGCCGTGACGCTGAACCCGGCGGTCACCGCGCCGCCTCCCGGTCGAAGCGCGCGTAGTCGAAGATCACGTCGTACTCCGGCTTCGCCGTGCGGTCGTGACCGGCGTAGCGCAGCATCATGACCTGGAACCACTCCATGCCGTCCTCCGGTTCCGCGCTCAGCCGCACGGCGTCGTTGATCGACTCCATCGCGCTCTCCCTCGCCTTCACCAGGTGGGCCGGCCCCTCGGGGGACACCGTCATGATCAGGTTGGCCACGTCGAAGAACCCCTTCTCCCTGCGCCGGCCGGGGAACCACAGCGCCTGCCGGAGCCTGCGGGTGCTGATGGTGTGCATCGCGCGCCACTCCGAGTGCCGCGAGCGGTCGCCGTCCGCGAGCCGGTAGAGGTAGTGCACGTCCTCCACCGCCGGCTTGGGCGCGAAGAACCGCCAGTTGGGGATGGCGGCGTTTCCCACGCCGACGTCGAGACGGCGCACCCGGTCGTAGGCGCGGTCGGGGTGCTGGGCCACGACGGTCGTGACGAACCAGGCCGCGAAGAAGCCGGTCACCCCCACGTCGAGGACGCGGCGCAGGATCCGCGGCCGGCGGTGTGCGCGTGCGCTCTGCCGTGACATCAGCTCTCCCCCCAGACGCGCCCGGCGGCCAGCAGGTCGTGCAGCCGTTCCACCTGTACGGGGCTCGCGATGAGGCTCTGGTGGTCGGCGCCGCCCAGGACGTTGTAGCTGCTGTGCGGTGCGGTCTCGAGGAACTCGGCGTACAGCTCCTCGTGCCCGGGGATCGTGCGGACGGTCTCGCCCGCCGCGACCACGTGGACGGAGCAGGCGACGGTGCCGAGCCCTCCCGTCCAGTCCAGCATCGTCGGGTGGAGGAAGCGCCACTCCCGCCGGGCGGCCCTGAGCGTGCGGACGCTGGTCGCATCCGCCCAGATGCGGTCGACGTGCGGGTTTCCCTCGGCGTACGCGAGCGAGTCCGCGCGCACCAGCAGCAGTCCGCCGCCGAGCGCCATGGTCTCCGGCGCGAGCGAGATCGACAGGTCGAGGCCCTCCGCGCCGAGGTACTGGGCCCGGCTGGCCACGAGCTCGCCGGGGTGGGTCGGGTCGAGCAGGGTGACCGACTCGACGCCGCGGTCGAGCCCCGCGTCGCGGACGAACTGCGCGTAGCGGAAGGCGAGGTAGCCCCCCAGCGAGTGCCCGACCAGGTGCACCCTGGCGGTCTCCGGCACGATCGCGGAGATCGCGGCGTGCAGGTCGTGCACGGCCTCCGCCATGCTGAACGGCCGGGCCGACAGCACCCGCGACGAGCCGTAGCCGGCGCGGTTGTGCATGAGCACGCCGGGGGCGTTCGCCCGCCCGCCGCGGTCGGGGTGCCCGTCGCGGATCGCGTCGGCGAGGGCGGCGACGGTGGAGGCGGACGACATCAGCCCCGGCAGCAGCACGACGACGTCGTCGCGATCGGTGCCGACGTGGTGGTCGACGATGACGTTCCCGCTCGGGGCGGTGACGGTCGTCGACTCGTAGCCGGGGTAGCCCCGCTCCGCGCGGCGCTGCATGGTCAGCCCGTGGGCGATCCCCGTGACGGCGGTCACCGCGCCCAGCGCCGCGGCCGCCCTGCCGAAGGTGACGGCGCTCATCGGCGCACCAGCTTCCACACGGCGGGGTAGGTCCCGACGAAGGTGAGCAGGAAGCGCCACAGCCCCATGAAGGCGGCGTTGAACAGGTGGAACCCCGCCCCCGCGCCGAGGGCGACGAGGGCCGTCGGACGGCTGAGCAGCAGGAGGGGGAAGCTGATCTCCCAGCTCAGCGCCGCCTTGGAGCCGACGCGGCCGATCCCCGGGTGCGTGGAGAGCAGCCGGAAGAGCCGGGAGTCGCCGTAGGTCTCCGTCCGCATGATCTTGGTGAGCGCCGTGCCCGTCCGCCAGTCCTTGCCTGGCAGCTTGGTCAGGCCCCCGGCGACGTAGCTAAGGGTCGTCTGCGCTCCGATGAAGTCGCTCGCGGCGCGGCGCGTCCGATCGCTTCCGCCCGCCCGGCCGAGGCCGGCGGCGGAGTGGACGAGGAACGAGACCTGGTCGGAGCCGTCGGTGCCGTTGAGCTGGATCGGGTACAGCACGGCCGTCGAGCCGACGAGGTAGAGGTTGGCGGCCGCGCGCGCGGCGTTGTTCGTGACCGGCGAGACCAGGACGACGCAGGCGCCGATGCGGCCGAGGTGCAACGCGCGGAACACGGGCTCGCGGGCGATCAGGCCGCGGAGCCGGGCGACCAGCGGGCTCCGGGTCGGAACCTGGTGCTGCATGTGCGTCCAGTCGTTCAGGCCGCCGCGTGTGCGGTCGGAGGCGCTGGCGAGGTATTCGAGGGAGGAGAGGATCTGGGTGGCCGCGCTCGTTCGTTCGGCGATGTCGACGGAGCGGTCCGAGGCTCGATCGAGAGCTGAGGTGAGGGCCGACACGATTCCCATGTGACCGGGTCCTTTCTGGAGACGGACGGGTGGGGGTG
>NZ_FUKR01000065.1 GCF_900163835.1 Mycetocola reblochoni REB411
CCGCCACCCGCCACGTCGACCAAGGCCTCTCCCTGACGCTGTTCTTCCGCGACACCGCGACCACCCGCGACATCAACAAGGCACAGATCCACGCCTGGCGCGCCGGGATCAAGACCCTCTACTACATTCGCCTCCGCCAGCCCGCACTCGAAGGCACCGAAATCGAAGGCTGCGTCTCCTGCGCCCTTTAACCCCAGAATCCGATCTTCCCGAAGGAACCCCAATGCCCCTCACCGACACCACGCGCCCGATCACCGAGATCTCCGTCACCCCACCGGGCTACCGGCACGATCCGGCAGCGCGCCTGCGGCCCATCAACTGGAACCGCGTAGGAGACGACAAAGACCTCGAGGTGTGGAACCGGCTCACCGCGAACTTCTGGCTCCCCGAGAAAGTGCCCCTCTCCAACGACCTCCCCGCCTGGCAGAAACTCACCCAGGAAGAGCGCACGCTGACCATGCGCGTGTTCACCGGGCTCACCATGCTCGACACCGTGCAGGCCACCGTCGGCGAGATCTGCCAGATCCAAGACGCCCGCACCGAACACGAAGAGGCCGTCTACACCAACATCGCCTTCATGCAGTCCGTGCACGCGCGCTCCTACTCCTCCGTCTTCTCCACGCTCACCTCGACACCAGAGATCGACGACGCCTACCGGTGGGCCATCGCCAACGACCTGCTCCAAGAGCGGTGCAAGAAGGTGCTCGCGCACTACTACGGGGATGACCCGCTCAAACGGAAGGTCTCCTCCACGCTGCTGTCATCGCTGCTGCTGTACGCGGGCTTCTACCTGCCGCTGCACTTCTCCGTCCACGCGACCCTCACCAACACCGCGGACATGATCCGGCTCATCCTGCGCGACAAGGCCGTGCACGGCTACTACTCCGGCTACAAGTACCAGCGCGGCCTCGAAACCCACACCGCAGCCGAGCAGGAACACATGCGCGAGTTCACCTACGCGCTCCTCGAAGAGCTCTACGAACTCGAACTGCAGTACTCCGGCGAGCTCTACGAACCGCTCGGCCTCATGGACGACGTCGCCGTCTTCGTCCGATACAACGCCAACAAAGCACTCATGAACCTCGGCTACCCCGCCCGCTTCACCCCAGAAGAGACCGAAGTCAACCCGGAAATCCTCGCCGCCCTCGCCCCCGGAGCAGACGAGAACCACGACTTCTTCTCCGGATCCGGATCCTCCTACATCATCGGCAAAGCCGTCGACACCAGCGACGACGACTGGGACTTCTAACCGGCCGTCACTCCCACACATCCACCCCAGAGAAAGAGAATCACCCCTTGAGTAAGAACGTCTCCGTCCTTGTCGGCAGTCTGCGCCGCGGCTCCGACGCACGCAAGATCGCCCACAATGCCATCGGCTACTTTCCCGAAGACTACGACGCACGCATCGTTGAGATCCGCGACCTTCCTCTCTACGACTTCGACTACGACGATCCCGACATCACCGACAAACCCACCCCGCCGGAATACACCCAGTTCCGCGAGATCATCAAAGCCTCCGACGGCGTGTTGTTCGTCACACCAGAGAACAACCGCACCATCCCCGCCTGCTTGAAAAACGCCATCGACATCGGCTCCAAACCCAACAGCGATGTCGCCTGGAAGAACCTGCCCGCAGGGATCATCAGCCACTCCGTTGGCCGCATGGGCGGGTACAGCTCGCAGAAGAACCTCCGGCTCGCACTCTCATACTTCGACATGCCCACCCCCGGACAGCCCGAGGTCTTCCTTTCCCAATCACCCACCCTTTTCGGTGAGGATGGGAACATCTCGCAGGAATCGACCGTGCAGTTCCTCCGGGACTACATCCTCCGCTTCGCTCGACTCATCGAAGGTCAGAACTCGGTGCGTTGATGCGATGCCTGCATCCCCGGAAGCACGAGCGCAGGCTCTGGGCGCGCGTGATAATCCCTTTCCACTGACGGTAAAGCGCGTGCTCCACTCCGCCTCGACGGGTCGGGTTGCTGTCGACGCGACCAAGGTGATGATCGTGAACTCGGGCACCACGACGCTCAGGCACGAGACCGGTGAAGTCGATCTTGCCGCAGGGCAGGTCGTGCTGCTCCCTCCAGGCCGCTGGTATGCGGGAGAACCCGCCGGTCTAGTCATCACCACCACCGCATACATTGACACGGCATTCCTTGAGGAGCAGGAGCGCTGGATCACTCAGTCCAGCGCTCCTGCTCCTCTTGTGCTTTCAGATAGTCACCGGTCAGACCCGACCGTGCTCGACGTGCCTTCCACAGTGTTCCCGCACGTGAATGCTTCCCTGCAACGGTTGATCGACGGTGAACGGCACCATTTGCCGACACTTCGCCGCTTGAGTCTGGCAGTGGACCTGCTCGATATCCTCACGCGACCCGTCCCCGAGCACTCGCCCGAACACCCCTCGGTACGCCACGCAATGGCGTTGCTCATGAACGATCTTGGCCGCGCGTGGACCATGGATGTTCTCGCCGACGAGGCCGCGATCTCTCGATCGCAACTCGCCCGACTCTTCACCCGCCACGTCGGCACAAGCCCAGCAGCGTTCCTTCGCAACGAACGTTCACGACGCATGGCCGACCTTCTACGCTCAAGCAGCGACACCGTCGAAACCATCGCACGTCGCGTCGGATGGACCGACCCCAGCCACGCCTCACGCGCCTTCCGTCAGGTACACGGTCTGTCCCCGCAGCAGTATCGGCAAATTTACCGACGATAGACGACTGCCCGATACCAGTGACCGCCAACTGGGTCCTACCTCACAGGTACGCCGACCACGCCATCGTGCGCGCGAACCTGCGAGGGAAGGAACCACCAGCATCGACGTCCACGAACGCTGCGGATCCTCGGCGCAAGATAAGCCCGCCGAGCGCCCTGTCTCTCGGCATCATCGTCTGGACCGATGACCCGGAGGTCGAGCCGACCGTGATCGCCGACCGGAACCCGGTCGCGTTGGCGCGGGCGGTGGCGGTCACGATCCACGAGATGCTCGAAGACTCTGAGGCATATGCCGGGGCGACGGAGTTCCTACAGTCGAATCCGCCGCCGCCGGATTGGGTACTGCCCGAGGACGTGGATGCGTGGTTGGAAGCGCTGCGGGAGGCGACGCCGTACCCGGCGTACTCGTTCCACCACGTGCCCCTGACGGGCGGCGCGGACGGAACGAACCACACCGTCATCAACCGCTATCTGCAGCACACGTTGCAGGAACGTGAGGATGCTCTCACCCCTGACTCGTCGCCGAGCGCCGTCGCTGGCCACTCGTCAGGGCGTCACCTCGCACGCTGACCCGGTTGCGGGGTTTGACGTTTCGGCGCATGTTTTTGATGGTTCGACGCGTCTTTGCCGGGATGCCTCGACCTTGACACGGTCTTGTGCGTACCTCTGGAACAGCACCACCTGTGGCACCTGAGCGTTCAGGTGCGGGTGCGTGTTCTGTGTATCCGAGTGTGATTGGAGTTTTTCGTCATGTCCGATATCACGCTCCCGCCTTTGGGGTATTCGCCTGAGCCGCCGCGCCCGCATCGGGTGGTGATCGCTTTCGATGTCCTCGCCCGCACTCAGGCTGAGGCGCAGCACATGGTCGACGAAGTGCTGGTCGAAGAACTCGCTGGTCCTCCCGAACAGCTCCGCACAGGCGGTGACCGGGTGTTCGGCGAAGAGTTCGGCGACGACGTCCCGCACATCCGCTCCTGGATACCCGCAGCCGAGGCCTCGTCTACCCCGCCGGTCGTGGTGCAGTCGCCGGGGTGGGAGGCGTTCGAGGGGTCGGGGATCCCGGAGATCGTGGCGGAGATGTTCCCACCCGAACCGCGCGTCGGTGACTTCCGCCTCCCAGACGGCAGGCCCGACCAGGAGGGTTTCGAGGACGCACACGAGCAGTGGCGGGACGAGTGTCTCTCGCTTGCCGTGCAAGCATCACGTCTCCCGGAGACTTTGGATCGGTTGGAGCAGGCCGAGCGGGTCCGGGACGGCCTCATCGACCTCCTGGAGCGGGAGCGGTTGCCGGTGGAGCCGGTGAAGGAGGACTATCTCGTCACGGTCGCCCCGTCGTTCGAGGGCGAGTACGACGACATGCGATTTAGATCCGACCACGCCCAGTGGCGGTCCGAGTTCACCGCGACCGCACAACGCCGCGAACACGCCCTGCAGGGACTCGTCGCCGAGGGCGGTCCGCGGACGTCGTTCCTTCCGGAGCGGTTTCACCGCGAGTGGGTGCCGTCGGATCTGATCGCCCTGCAGACCCTCCGCGTCCTCGTGGAACGGGAGAAGGCCGGGGAAGGCAGGCCGTTGTTGGACCGGCGGGAGCGGGAAGAACTGGAGGCGATGTTATTCGCCGCCGACCCCGACGTCAGCGTTCCTGATCCGGATGATCCGGTCGGTGTGCCGATCTACGAGGGGCCGGCGTCGGAGGCGCATGCGTGGATCGTCCCCGGCGTCTACGACGCGACCGGGATCGCCGGAGAAGGCCAGTTCCGACTCGTCGTGGGCCGCATCCCCGTCGGCGATGGGGCGACGGCATCGGCGGCGTTTCCACCCGTTGAGCATGACGGTGCCGTGGTGAACGAGATCGCCCGCATCCTCGAGCAGGACACCGAACAGCTCAACCCGGCCGTGGTCCTTGATCGGATCAACGCCGCAGTCCTCGCTACCGGTCGCACTGGCGCCGCTCCCGGGGACATTCGCCCTCTCGAGCAGGCGCTGACCAGGCTGGAACGCGGGGCACTGCTGAGCGAGTTACTCGCGGAACGAGAGCAGCACCTGAGCACCGATCCTGACGGCCCCGAGCCGCCCTCCCCGGGTCGTGATTCTGGCCGAAGCCTGTAGCAGAGGGCCGCCGTTGGCCGGTGGAGGCGGGTGCCGGTGTGTTTGACGATTTGGCGCATGTTCTTGACGAAACGGCGCATCCTGCCCCGGAACGCTCGTGGCGACCATGCGAGTTCGGGTAGGGGTTGAGGTTCAGAAGGGATGCTCAGAGCGGAGATTCTGCTGGCAGCACGGCTGCTGCCCGCACCTTCCCAGTGACACCGCGCACGAGCCCCGGCCCGTGCCGTGTACTGAAGGAGGTGCGCATGGTCATCACCGACCCCGAAGTTTGGCCGATGCCCGCGGAGCTTCCTGGAGTGCTCGCGCACGCTGCCTCCGTCTACGCTGCGGCGGGCATCCCGGTGTTCCCGTGCGCGCCCGGTCAGAAGCGCCCGCTCACCGTGCATGGGTTCCGTGACGCCACCACCGACCCCGCGCAAATCGCCGCCTGGTGGGGACGGCATCCGGAAGCGAATATCGGCATCCCCACCGGGACCGTGATCGGCGTGCTGGACGTGGATGTACACGCCACCGGCAGCGGATACCCGATCCTCCGCACCCTGCAACGAGAGGGGCTGATCGGCGGGTGGGGGCAGGCCGTGCGCTCCCCATCGGGTGGATTGCACTTGTACTACCCGACAGCCCCAGACGCTGCTCAACGATCGTGGTCGCGGGGGCGGGCGCATGTGGACTTCCGCGGCACCGGCGGCTACATCGTCGCCCCACCCTCCACCATCACCTCCGGCCACGGGGACCGCCGCTACGAGGTGATCGCCCGGGGTCGTCGCCCGCGCCCCGTTGACGCGGATGCGATCCGCGAGCTGCTGACGCCTCAGCCAGGGCGAACACTCCGCCCGGTCGATCCGGCGATGCTGCGGGAGCGGCCGGTGGAGCATCTCGCGGCCTGGGTCGCCGCGCTACCGGAGGGGAACCGGAACGCGGGACTGTTCTGGGCGGCATGCCGACTTGCTGAGGCCGGCCTGCCCGAGCTCGACACTCTCGGTGCGCTCGAGCCTGCCGCGTCCGCCGCCGGCCTCGAGGCGCGGGAAATCGCGGCAACGATCCGCTCCGCCCACCGTGCCACGACGATCGCTGAGGCGCCGGACGATCCTGTCGCGCAGACCGTCCGATCCTTGTCGGGGATCGGGAGGTAGCGGTGACCGGCCCGGCAGTGACAGCTCGCGTCCCGCGCGGTCTTGACCTGCGCCCGGACGGAGTTCCCATTGCTGGTGTGTCGCGGTTCGTGGTCCTGCTCGCAGTCACCGGGACGATCCTGCTCGCCCTGGGAGCGTTCTGGCTATCGTTCACCACCCTTCGTGACCTCGCCGTCCTCTCCGGGATCCCCGAGGGGCAGGCGTGGATGTGGCCGCTGATCGTGGACGGTGTGATCCTGGAGGCCACGATCAGTGTCGTCGCGCTGCGGGATTCCGCCCGCACCGCGAGGCGGTTCGCGTGGCTCCTGCTGGGCGCAGGTGCCGGAGTGAGCGTGGCGGCGAACATCACCCACGCGGTCGTCGCCGCCGATACCCGCGTCCCCGCCCTGATCGCCGCGCTGGTCGCGTCGGTACCACCGCTGGTGCTGCTCGCGATGACGCATCTCACCGTCGAACTCACTCGCAACACCGCATCGTCTCCGACCATTCAGGAGCCGAGCATTCGACCACTGGTCCCTACCGAGAGCACGGTCGCAATGACCGACACCCTGGATCGCTCCGAGCAGGACGCGATACCCAAGCCGCAGGAGATAACGGTGGCGGCGCCGCCGGAACTGAGCGTCACCGAACAGCCGTCGAGATCCCGTGGAGGAAGTGGGCAGCAGGGAGACGCGCGTGCTCGGGCGCTCGCGCTGAGTGCGGAGGGTGTGTCGAAGCGGCAGATCGCCGCGCAGCTGGGCGTGCACCCGACCACGGTCGGCCGATGGGTAAACGCACCTGACCGGCAACAGGACGGAGACTCCCATGACTGACCCCACCACCCCCGACCACCAGCACGTCGACCACCAGCGCCTCGCGGATCACGACCAGCGGACGGGTGCGAGCAAGCACACCGATGCGCCACCGACATCGACGCCAACAGGGGCGGCTGAGGATGCGCGGGCATCGGAGTTCGCTACCCACGGCGATCCCACGCTCGTCCGAGGAGGAGGCGCCAGTCCGGTCTCGCCTCGTCCGGGCGTGCAGTGGGTGCGTCCCACGGATGTCGCCGCCCGCGCCGGGGCCGTCGTTTTGGACCGTGGTGCGGAGCTGAACATGCGCCTGCGTGATGCGGTGCTTGACGGGGTTCGTGAGGGGCGTGCGCAGTTGCAGGAGCGTCTGGCCCGCCGCGAGGAGGCCCTGGACCCAGATTCGAGCAGTCCGACAAATGCGCGGGAGCGTGTGGTCGGGAGAACGGGGGTGAGCCGGTGATCGCTGCCTGTCCCGGCACCACCCGAGTGCCGCACGACACCCACACCCCCTGACCACGTATCGCGCCGTTCCGGTTGCTCACGGTCGCACCGGACGGCACCGCACAGACCCGCGCACGCTGGGCGGGTCTGCTGGTCTCCTCATGCCTCCGCACGGCCGTGATGCCTGCGGTGGGCGGTGCTCGGTGACTCCAAGGCGGGGTTCGTCGGGATGGGTGTCGCACCTATCTGTTGACGGATCTCATCACGTTTCAGGAGTCGCTATGAACCATCACCCATCCACCCGTCCGGCAGTCGCGTCACCGCTGCCGGACTTCACCACGAGCGAGGGGCTGCGCGAGCTGCTCACGGAATTAAACGAGCACAACGCCTGGGCGAACAGCCCGGTCGCTGCCGAGCTCATGGTCTACGCGACACGGAAGTATGCGCCGATCGCGAAAGCCTGGCGGCGCGATCCCGCCGACGCCGCCTACGAGGCATTCCTCGCGATGCGGCAACCGACCACGCTGCGCGCGGATGATCCGTGGGCGGTAGTCACGCGTGCGGTCGCGCTCGGCATCGCCGCCGAGGTGCACGCCGACCGTAACATGACCAGCCAGGACAAGGCGCGGCGTCCGTCGAAGAGACCGGCGGAGGAGCCGATGCGGGCCGGGCATTACGAGGAGTTCTTCTACGACGTCCACCCCCACGCCCACACCCTGTACGCGAGGGACGACGGCGGGGAGGATCGGTCGGTGGATCGGGTGATCCGCGCGACCTGCGTGTTCCTCGTCCTCACCGACTGGCCCGCCCGTCCCGTTGAGCAGGCCGTGGACTACATCGCCCACCGCATCACCGGCCTGTCCTCCGGGACTTCCGCGCTCGAGATCGTCGCCAAGGAGCTGCATATCGCGATCCGCCTCGGATACACCCCCGACGAATGGGCCAGCCTCGTCCGCCTGGTCGTCGGCACCAAGACAGGGAAACGGAAGGCCGGGGACTACGGGCTGTTCGCCCGGGTGCTCCTCGGTGACGACGTCGCCGACCTCCTCCGCGACGAGACCCTCGTGACAACCTCCCGCCGGATGGCGTCCATACCTGACGGGCAGGAAGGCAAGGGAGGTGCGTCATGAGTCGGGGTCATTTGGTGTTGGAGCATGCGACGGATCAGATCATCGATGGTCACTCCTACCGGCGTGACCTCGGCGACTTGGGGGAGTTGACGGAGTCGATCCGCCGGTTCGGGTTGCTGTCACCGATCGTGATCACCACCGGCAACGTCCTCATCTCCGGCAACCGCCGCCTCGCCGTCATGCGCACCCTCGGACACCGCACCGTGCCCGTATGGGTTGTGCAGGGAGTCTCCGACAAGCTCTCCACCGTCCTCGCGATCCAGGACGAGAACACCCTCCACAAGATGCTCACCCCCATCGAACAAGCAGAACTCTACGAGGAACTCAAGCAGCTCTACGCCGAAGAAGCTGAACGGCGGGAGACTGCGACCCGGTTCGGTTCCGAGACCCGGGATGAACGGATCGCGCAGGCCCACGATGCCGCACCACAGGGTGGAATGCACGGGGGTGTTGATTCAACACCCCCGCAGCAGACGAGCACCACGGGCGGTGGGAAGACGAGAGTGCAAGCCGCGAAAGCCGTGACCGGGCGGGACTCTCACTCGATGCTCGATCAGGTCGTGGAGCTCAAGCAGATCGCCGCGTCCGACAACGAGCATCCCGAGGTGCGGCAGGCCGCTGCCGAAGCGCTGCTCGAGTTGAACACGGATGGGAAGGTCAACGGCCGCTATCTGCGAGTGAAGCTCCTCCAAGCCCTGAACACCCTGCAGCGATGGGCGCTCGACCCCGACGAGCCCGACGCGGTCCGAGAGGCGGCCGCAGCGGAGCTCGAGTTGGTGAAGGCGCAGGAGCATCCCAAGGATGCGATGAAGGAAGCAACGCGGGCGTTGGGGAGGGTGGGTCAGTTGCGGACGGATGCCGCAGCTCTCGCGCCGCGGGAGGGGTGGAAGGACGCGGACCCGTTGCTGCGGCAGAAACACGCCATCCGCAAGCTCGTTGATCTGCTGCGCCGGGAGTACGGCTGGTGGGACCGCTACGAACCGGCCGACTTCGGAAGATATGCCGACGAAGAGCAGTGGGAACTCGTCGAGACCTACATCACCGAAGCAGGCCGGTTCCTCGACCAGGCCAGCACCGCACGTATGACGAGCGAGGACGGCGCTGATGCCGACGTTTGAGGACTCGTCCCGGGACGCGGACGAGCTGGCGGAAGCCGCGCGCGGGCTGGCGTATGCGACCCGGCAGGTCGAGACCCCGGAGGACACTTATGAGGTGCTCGGGTCATTGCATCTGACGTTGTCGCGGATCCAGCAGGGGCTTCAGCAGCTCGCGGCCTGGCACGACCGGCATTCCTCGTTCGCTGCTACCGACGACGGTGACTGGGCTGCGGGGCACGATCACGCGGTCAAAGCATCGGGGTGGTTGTCGATCGCCGCTGCCTCCACGGAGCAGGTGGTCCAGCTCGTGATGAAAGCTCACAGTGAGAACGGGCGGATCGCCTGGCAGCCCGAGGCCGCACCGACACGATCTGTGGGGCTCGCTGAAGCACTCGTGGAACGGGAAGCTGCCCTCGACCCCGACCCCCCAGCAAGCGGACACACCAACCAGAGCAGGGGCCTCTCGCGCTGAGAGCGGAACGGACGGCGGGCGGGCGGCGCACCTATCGGGTGACCCCGCCCGCCCCTCTATTGGAAGGCCCCACTTCATGTCTTCTCCTCACACCGACGACCAGCAGCGTCGTCGTCGCCGTCTGATCATCACCCTCACCGCGACCGGTCTCGTCATCGCGGTGCTCGCCGGTGTCGGCATCTACGGCCTCGTCACCGGCCCCCACGGCAGTGAGGATCCCGGGGAGCGCACACCCACCTCGTCCACGGCACCGCTCGACCCCGTCGACCCGACTGGGCAGCCGGGCGAAGCCGATCTGCCGGCCTTGCCGCGCACGAATAACCCCGAGACCTACGTGCGCGCGGTCGCTGTGGCGTTGTTCGACTGGGATACCTTTACCCTCCTGACTCCTGCTGATCACCGGGGTGTGTTGATCGAGGACGCGGACCCGTCCGGCACGGAGACGCCGGGGCTGATCGCGGACATGGACGGGTACTTCCCGTCGGCGTCGACGTGGCGGGATCTTGCCGAGTACCGCACCCGCCAACACATTGAGATCGACCGGGTATTCGTCCCCGCACAGTGGGAGGAAGCGGTCGCCGCCTCCGGCGGGCACCTCACCGACGGCACGGTCGCGTACACGGTCGAAGGCATCAGGCACCGGGACGGCGTCTGGTACGACGACCCCGTCCAGAGCGAGCATGCGGTGGCGTTCACGGTGTTCGTGTCCTGCCAGCCTGTGTTCGACCGGTGCCATCTGCTGCGCCTATCCGAACTCGACAACCCCCTCCGATAGGCCGGGGCACGGGATGAAGAAGCTCCTTGCTGCCGCAGCCACGTTTATGCTGCTCGCCCCGATGCTGGGGCTGCTCAGCATTGGTCTGCTCGTGAACCCGGCCGTCCTCAACCAGGGGAACTGCATCGCCAGCGGTGTGATCCTCGGGCCGATCCCGGACTCGCTCCAGGTGACGATGAAAGACGGGTACACGTTCACTCTCAACAAGCAGCAGCTCACCCACGCCGGGACGATCATCACCGTCGGAGCGAATACTCCTGGGGTGGGGCGGGACGGGATTTTGATCGCGTTGATGGCGGCGCTGACGGAGTCGACGCTGCGGCAGCTCGCCAATACCGGCACCTACCCCGAATCCGGGAGCTACCCGAACGACGGGAACGGCTCCGATCACGACAGCTTGGGTCTGTTCCAGATGCGCCCGCAGTCCGGGTGGGGCACCGTTGCCGAGCTCATGGACACCACCTATCAGGCGCGGGCGTTCTATGGCGGACCCGATGGACCGAATTATCCCTCACCGCGGGGGCTGCTCGATATTCCGGGGTGGCAGCAGATGGACAAGGGCGAAGCCGCCCAAGCCGTCGAAGTGTCCGCCTACCCGGACCGGTACCAGAACTACGAGCCCGTCGCCCGCACCATCCTCGACACCCTCACCCGCAACAACAGCGGCGGGAGCGGTGTGCCCGGGGACACGAACATTCCCGAGACGAGCCGGCTGGTGTTCCCACTGCCGACAGGCAGCTATGTGCACACGTCGTCGTTCGGGCCGCGGATTGACCCCATCACTGGTGAGGCGCGCCTGCACTCCGGCACGGACTGGGCAGCCCCCGACGGCACCCCGATCTTTGCTCTCGCCGACGGCCTGGTCACCTATGCGGGGATGGTCGATGGGTATTCGGGGCAGATCACTATCGAGCACACCATCGGCGGCGAAAAGGTCGCGACGAAGTACATCCACATGTGGGCACACGGCATCCACGTCACCACTGGCGACAGGGTCACCGCCGGCCAACACATCGGCGACGTCGGCAGCAGCGGCCACTCGACCGGCCCGCACCTGCACTTCCAAGTCCACCCTGGCGGCGCGAACGCCCCCGCCGTCGACGCTGAACCGTGGCTCGCAGAACGCGGTGTCGAGGGCATCGACGCCCCGGTCGGTGGCGGGCCAGGCTGCACCAGCTGAGCTGAGCGGGGCCTGGCGGGGTGGGTGGCGCACCTGACCGGTGCCCACCCACCCCCGTTGTCGTGAGGAGAACCGTATGCCTGCCATCACCTTGGCCCTGCTACAGGCTGAGAACGTCTACCCCGATCTCTCCAGTGTCGGAGGCCGCTCCACCCTCATCGAGATCGTCGGCGCGCTGCTCACGATCGTGTTGATCGCCTCGGTGCTCATGCTCGTCGTCTCCGGGATCGTGTGGGCAGTGTCCTCCTCCGCCGGGAACCCGCAGACCGCCGCGAAAGGGAAAGTCGGCGTGTTCGTCGCCCTCGGAGCCGCCGCCCTCGCAGGTGCCGGAGTGGCATGGATGAACTTCCTCCTGAACCTCGGAGACACCCTCTGAGCCTCGTCGCACGTTCCGGCATCGCACCTGTCCCAGTGACCCCGCACGACCGGGTACGGGGCGATCGCTTGTGAAGGAGCCCACCCATGCTTGCCGTTCTCGACACTCTCACCACCATCGCCGTGGTGCTGCCCGCGAATGTGGACATCACCCCGAACGACTCTGGACTGCCCGGTATCGCCGCGCTGCGCACGGTGGTGGGTGCGGTGATGACGATCGGGCTGATCCTGTCCGTCCTTGCCCTTATCGTCTCCGCCGTCGTGTGGGGCTTCGGCTCCAACTCCTCCAACCCGCATCTGGCGTCGAGGGGAAAGGTCGGGGTGCTGATCTCCTGCGGTGCGGCGATCATTACCGGCGCGTCGGTGACGTTGATCAACTTCTTCTGGAACGTCGGCCAGACCGTCTCCTAACCATCACCATCTCGACCCGTAGAAGGGAGGGGTGTTGTGGCTGGTATCTGTGACGTCCCCATCATCAGCAACGTCTGCGACGCCGTCGGCGAAGGTGCAGCCACCCTCGTCGCTGCACCATTCGACTGGCTCGCCCAAGCGATCGGGCACGCTGCGTCGTGGATCTTCCAAGGCGTGTGGGCGCTGCTTGACTCGACCACCCTGGTCGACATCACCGGGGCCGGCTACATCGGCGTGTACAACGTGATGTTCGGGATTGCGATCTTCGTCATGCTGATCTTCTTCTGCCTGCAACTCATCACCGGCCTCATCCGCCGCGACCCCACCGCCCTCTCCCGCGCCGCCCTCGGCCTCGGGAAGTCGGTGCTCGGGTCGTTCCTCGTCATCACGCTGACGGCAACACTGCTCGAGATCGTTGACCAGCTCTCGATTGGGATCATCCAGGCGACCGGGACGACGTTGGAGGAGATGGGTGGGAAGATCGGGGTCCTCGTCGCAGGTCTCACCGCGATCAACCTCACCGCCCCCGGTGCCGGGGCGATCATCACCATCTTCCTCAGCTTTTTAGCGATCTGCGCGGCAGCGATCGTCTGGTTCAGTCTCCTCATCCGCAAGGCCCTGATCTTGGTCGCCGTGGTGATGGCACCGATCGCCCTGTCGGGGGCGAGTTGGGATGCGACGAAGGGCTGGTTCGGGAAGTGGGCCAGCTTCGTGCTCGCGTTGATCTTCTCGAAGCTCGTGATCGTCGTGGTGTTCCTGGTGGCGATCAATCAGGTCAACGCGCCGATCGATATGGATCTCAGTTCGATTGCGGATCCGATCGCGGGGATTGTGCTGATGTTCATCGCTGCGTTCGCGCCCTACATGGTCTACAAGTTCATCTCCTTCGTCGGCTTCGACATGTACCACGTCATGTCCGCGGAGCAGGAGTCCAAGCAAGCCATGAACCGGCCCACGCCTCTCCCTGGGAAACCGGACGGTGGTGGGCCGCAGAAGATCCTCGACGGCGGGGACGGCGGCAAGAACGATGGTGGTGGAGGGAATCCGCCGCCCCCTCCAGGGGGTGGGCCCAAACCCTCGCCGGGCGGCGGAGGTGGTGCCGGAGCGGCGGGGAGCAGCGCAGGCGGTGGTGCTGCCGGAGGCGGTGCAGGAGCGGGGGCCGGGGCGGGTGCTGCAGCGGCAGGTCCGGTCGGGATCGCCGCAGTCGCCGGGGCGAAGATCGCCAAGGGCGCAGCGGAGGCCGGCCCGAAGCTCGGCGACGCGATCGGCCGCACCGCAGACGGCCACGCCGGAGCCGCCAGTGAGGGGCAGTCCGCGCCGCCACCACCTGACCTGTCAG
>NZ_FUKR01000062.1 GCF_900163835.1 Mycetocola reblochoni REB411
GGGCGACCATCTTCTGCGTTTTCTTGGCGGTCTCTCGGCGGAGGTCCTCGGTGGCATGGACGAGCATCGCCTTGAGCGTCACCATCGCCCCGGTGCGGTCCTTCACCGCGGTATCGTGCGCAACCTTCAGCTGCCGGATCATCTCGACGACCCCGTCAGCGGTCTTCGGAACCGCAGTCGCGAACCCGGCGAGAACTGCTCTTGCGGCGTTCTCCGCGCCCAGCGTGTCAGACTTGCCGTTCAGGCGCCGCAGCCGCCGATCGGGGCGGGAGACCTCGATCACCTTGTGCCCGTTCCGGCGAATGAACGAGGTCAGGCCAGCGCCATAGGAACCGGTGCCCTCGATCCCGAACGCGATGATCTTCCCGAACGTCGCCGCCCACTCCGACAGTTGCCGGAACCCGGCGGTGTCGGTCGAGATCGTCAGGGACGCGAGGATCCCGCCGATCGAGTCCATCACCGCGGCGACGTGAATGTGCTTGTGAGTATCGACGCCGATCACGACGTGCCCAGAGCGGGCGGGCTCGATCTGTTCCATGGTGTGCTCTCCTTCACCGGTTAGCGTGGTTGTCACGCTGTCGCCGGCGGGTGGACAGGACTGTCATGGGGACGCTTTGACGAGGCTCCAGGCTCCTATCAGGTCACGCCCGATCCGGCGGCAGCGGTTACTGCACGCCCGGCCGGAGGTTCGACAGATCAACGCCAAGGCACCCTACGGGCCAATCGTAAGCAAGGGTCAGAACACTCCGGCCAGGACTACCCCATCATTGCGAGATCGGGCAGAAACAGACTGACAATCGAAACTGTCGCCGACAGTTCCGGTCGAGGGCACCGCTCCGAGTTCCGCGATGCGATCCGTGTAGACCATGGCGGTGTAGTTCGACCCGTGATCGGCGTGATGGATGAGCCCATCGAGCCGGCCGCCTGACTGCCAAGCCGCCATATCGAGCGCCTGCATCGGCAGGACCTCAGACTTCAGCGTCGCAGCAACGTTCCAGCCCACGATCCTGCGCGAGTACACGTCGGTGACGAACGCGACATACGCGAACCCAGACCAGGTAGCGACGTAGGTCACGTCGCACACCCAGAGCTTGCGCGGCCCATCCGCGACGAATCTCCGGTTGACTAGGGCGTGTCTCCCATATGGTTCGTGATTGACGCGCGATTCTGGATGGGTGAC
>NZ_FUKR01000061.1 GCF_900163835.1 Mycetocola reblochoni REB411
CCCGCCCGTCCGCATTCGTGTAGAACGTGCCACGACCCTCAACCGCATAAACACTGTGCGGGTCAAGGTCCTGGTCGGCGAACGGCTTCTTCGGCGAGTTCCACTCCACGGAATGCTGTGGCCAGCCGTCCGACCCCTCCGGGCGGCCGGCCGGGGGCTCGAAGCCACCCGACTGATGCGACTGCTGACCGCCCAGATCCAGGCCGCCGTCCCCTGCGTCGGGGCGAGCAGACGCCCCCAGGTCGAGCGAGGCGTCGGGAGAGCCGGTGCCATGCGTCACGCCGAGGTCCATGCTGACATCCGCTCCGGTGCCGTGCGGGGCAGCTGCTGGGCTGATGTCCGCGTCCGCTCCATCGCCGTGGGCCGGGGTGTCAGCACCGTCCGGGCGTGTGGCGGCGTCGGGCGTTGCAGAGGCGGTGTCGGCTGAATGGCTCGGGCCGGTGGCGTCACCGTGCGCAGCAGGCGTCACCCCGTCACCGGGAGCGCCCGCGTCAGCGGAGTGCGCGCTGCCCGCCGTCTCGGCGTGCACCGCGGCGTCAACACCGCTGCCGAGCACATCGACGTCGGGCGCACTGGTGTCGACGGGATGACCCGCACCGTCCGCGGCGCTCGGCGCGTCTGCGGAACCGTCGACGACGCGCACCTCCGCATCGGCTGCGGGCCGGCCCGAGCCGTCACCCGCCGCGACCGGGTGCGCGGAACCGCTTCCCTGCGCAGACGCGTCAGGGGTGGCGCCTGTCGGGTTCGACGCATCGGGGCTCGGCCCGTCCGCTGCACTGTGCCCGTCACCGGCCGGGGCGTGACCGCCCTGAGCGGCGTCGCTCGACGCCGGGGACGAGGGCGCATCCGGGGACGAGGGCGACGGTGCCTCGGTCGAGGATCCAGACGACACCTGCGACTCGGGAGACACGGAGGACTCAGGAGAGACGGACGACTCAGGAAAGACCTGCGACTCAGGAGAGACCTGCGACTCAGGGGAGACAGAAGACTCAGAAGAGACAGAAGACTCAGGGGAGACCGCGGACTCTGTCGAGACGGAAGACTCGCTCGACACCGAGGATTCCGTCGACGCGTTGGACGTCTCGGAGGACGCAGCGGACGGTGCAGCGTCGGTCGACGGAGCTGACGACGCGGCCTCGGCCGTCGGGACGGAGCCACTCGCCTCGCCCCCCGAACCGGCGGGCTGCGTCGTCGCCGAGCTCTGCGACGCGGGCGACTGCGTTGCCGAACCGGCATCGCCGCTCGCGCTTGCGCCGCCCGACGTCGTCCCCTGAGCACCGGAACCCTGCCCGCCCGACGCCTGACCGCCCGTTGCGGCCGAGCCGGTGGACCCCGGCGCGTTCACCAGCGAGGAGGCCGAGGTCGGCCCCGTGCTCGCCGGCGTCGGGGTCGCGGTCGAACCGCCGCCCGGCGTGCTCCCACCGCCCGGCTTGGCGCGGCCGCCGCCGGGGATGATGGAGGAGACCAGTCCGAGCGCGATGTCGCGCCCGTCCGTGGCCTGCAAGCCCTGGCCGGACGTCACCACGGAGAAGCCAACACCGCCCGCGGTCGACAGCCCGCCCTCGAGCAGGTTCTGCCCGACGTTGCTCAGCGGCGAGTTGCCCTTGAACACCACACGCGACACGGTCCCCGCCCCCACCCCGGGGATGAAGCTCAGGGCGGCGGTCGACGTCAGGCTCTGCGGACCGGCGTAGTACCCGAACGCGTCCGGGCGGCGGAACACGTTCTCCCCGCCCTGCACGGCGACGCTCGCGATCGTGCCCTTGGTCGCCTCCGCCAGAGCCTTCAGGCTGGCGGCGATCGCCTTCGACCGGCTCATCACCGTCTGGATGAGGTCGCGGATCTTGTTCGCCCAGCGCAGGATGACCGCGGCGATGCGCGCGCCGGCGAGCACACCCGTCAGACCGGCGGTCACGGCCGAGAGCAGCAGCCCGATGCCGGCGGTGGCAGCGATCTCGGCGGCCATCTTGCCGAGCGCCCAGAGGATGTCCTCCCGACCGGCGTCGATGTGGTCGGCCACCTCGATGCAGGCGGCTGCGACCGCGGCGGCCGTCGTCGCCGCCTTGGCGATGCGGTCGCTGACCGAGCTCGCGACGGCCGTGATGTTCGGCTCGTGCGGCAGCTCGGAGGCCGCGACGCTCGGGATGCTCGCGTCGATCTCCGCCGCGAGGGGCGTCACGTCGCCCTCGAACGCCTGCCAGGAGTCCGCCGCCTTGCGCAGCTGCTCCGGGTTGCCGTTCGGCCAGCTCAGCGCGATCAGCGCGAGCACGTGGTCCATCCACTCGCCGAACTCGCCCCAGGGCGAGTCGGGCCACTCGCCGAAGGAGTCGGGGATGGACAGGCTCGGGTCGCTCGGGGGTACCGCGGTGGAACCGGGCGACGCCGCGCCGGTGGCCGCCTGACCGGCCGCGGTGTAGCCGTCAGCGGTGGCCGCCAGGGCGACCGAGAGGCCGCCGATGCCCGCGGCGCCGCTGAGGATGTGGCCCCTCGCGTTCTCGGCCGCGGCATCGATGGACGCGGCCAGCTCGACGCCGAGCTCGTCGCTGCCGGACATGCCCTGACTGCCGGACAGCGCGGACTCGAGCGAGGCGATCGCCGTGCTGAGCCGCCCGTGCATCGCCTCGAGAGCCGCGGCGTCCGCGGCGACCGTGGACGGAGTGAGCCGTACCGTCGTCATTGCTGATCCCCTGTCGCGGTTATGCGCTCAGCTGAGCCTTGAGCTGGGACCACATCGTCTCGAGTCCCTCGATTGTCTGGTTGTAGGCGTCCTCGGCGACCGACGCCGTCTCGAGCAGCCCCTCCGCCCCGACGCGGAGCGCCTCCGCCTGGGCGGCCCACGACTCGAACGCCGTGATGAACGCGTTCAGCGCCGGACCCTGCCACGTGCCGGGAAGGACGTAGGCGAAGCCGCTCGCGCCGTCGCGCAGCGCGGAGCAGTACTCCACCAGCTCTCCGAGCTGGCCGACGAGGGCGTTGAGCTCCTCCGTGACCGCGAGCTGTTCAGGCATTCTCCGCCGCCCTCTGCTCGGCTGCCCTCTGCTCCGCCGTCGGCGATGTACGGCCGGAGGGGGCCGAACCGCGCGCCCGCTGGCCGGCGACGCCCGGACCGGTGAGCAGGCCCGTGCTCGCGGCGGGGCGCTGCTCCTCGTCCAGCTCGTCGCCCTCGGGACGCTCCGAGGCGACCAGTCCCGCGCTGACCCGCCGGCCGACGCCGCCGGAGATGCCCTGCGAGACCGTGCCGACGGAGCCCCGCTCCTGCACGAAGCCGCCGCCGAGCCCGGAGTCCGTCGAGGTGTACTGCCCGCTCGCGGCGACCAGCTGGCCGGAGAGCGCGGACAGCGTGGCGCGCAGCGCCGCCGCCTGGGCCTTCCAGTCCGTCCACGACGCCTGGAACGCGTCGGAGTCATCGCCGTTCCACCCTGAGCTGACGACGCGGCTCACGGTCTCGTCGACGGACGTCACGTTGGTGTCGAACACCGTGCAGGCACCGTCGAGCAGCGACGCGACGTCGGCCAGCGACTCGACTCGAACTTTGAACTCAACCACAGCAACCGATCCCTCGTGCTGACGCCGCCGGGCGGCGAACGGACTACTTAGGAGCGGAAGGTGCCGGCGATCGACTGCTCGGACTCGTCGTATGCCTGCGAGGCGCGGTTGAGCAGCTCGCTGATCCCGGTCAGGGACTCCTTGAGCTGGATGGCCGACTGGTCCCACTGCGAGTACAGCTCGTTGAAGCTCTCGGACGCAGCACCGCCCCAGTCGGCGCCGACGAGGCCGTCGACCAGGCCCTTGAGGTTCTGCAGCTGCGACTCGATCGACTGCGATCCGGAGCCCAGCTGAGTGGCGACGGCGGCGAGCGACTCGGAGGTGACCTTGATTTCAGCCATGGGGGTTCCCTTTCACGTGGAGACTCTGCGAGCTAAGGGGAAGCGACTATCGTCCCCCGAGCGATGGTCCTGCACCACCCATCCGGGTGACAACGAACAGGGTAGCAACGCGCCCGCCGCCGCACTAGCTCTACCAGCCGGGAAGCGCAACACAGGCCGTGGCCAGCAGCGCGATGCCCCTCGACTGATCGGTGAACGCGGCCCACGCCGCCGAGGCGTCGCCGCGGTCGGCCGCCTCGATCATCGCGCGGATGCCCTCGCCGCCGTCGGCGACCCAGCGCCGGTAGGCCTCCTCGGGCACGCCGTCGTCGCCTCGCTCCAGGATCGCCTGGAGCGCCCTGGCCTCCGCACCGAAGCGCTGCAGCGCCGCCGGGTTGACCTGCGCGGGGATGCCCACCTCGATCATGGTGAGAACGTGCTGCCTGGCCTCGTCGCAGCGTTCCGCTCTGACGTCCGTCATCGATCCCCCGCTCCTCGTCCGCCGGGGTTCCGCCCCGTGCGGCCCCGCACCGCGCCGCTCGCTGTGCGCCTGAACTATCGTAGGCGACGGGCTCCGCACGACGGCGGCCCCGTCGCCCCACTCCCCGCCCCGGCACGAGAGAGAGCCATGACCGAGTACTCCGTCACCTACAACCCGACCACGGTCGAGGACGCACGCGGCTGGTGCCTGAAGATCATCGGCATCGCGGTGGGCATCAGCGTGCTGTTCAGCGCCGTCACGCTGTTCTTCATCGCCAGCGGCCGCCCCTCCGTGTACCTGACGATCGCGACCGGCGTCATGTGGCTGATCACCCTCCTCGGCGTCCTGCCGGTGTACCTGTCCATGCGCAAGAAGCTGGCGGCGACGCTCGCGTCGGCCCAGCCGCTGATCCGCGTCGACGGCACGGGGATCGCCTACGGCGTCGTGCCGTTCACCCCGTGGTCCGGGATCGAATCGGTGCTGTGGACCGACAGGAGGGAGGCGCAGCGCCGCACCATCGAGCGCACGTTCTTCCTGTTCAGGGGGATGAAGCGGCTGAGCGCGCGTGCCACCGGCGAGGGCCTGGTCGTCGCGGTCGCCTACCGCGACGGAGCGGCCGCGCACGCCGCCGTCGCCGAGGACAAGCGCTGGGCGCTGCGCCGCTGGGGTGCCTCCTTCGACGCCGCGCAGCCGTGCGACCTGCCGCTCTACCTGGACTCCGCGCTCACGCATGAGCAGATCGCCGGGTTCCGGTCCGCGCTGGAGTCCTTCGCCCCCGCGGGGGTCCCGATCCACGACTTCAGCAACGTCAAGGACCTCACCGTCCACCTCGCCGCCGAGTTCGAGCGGACCGACCCGAGGCGACGCCGGACCGCGCAGCCCGGCTGAGCCGTCAGGGGCTCGTAGACTGGGGGGCGACGGCCCCGCGCGCACCCCGCGCGGACGGCCACGGCGCCACCGGGCCGTCCTGGCGCAGAACCTGGCGGGAACACATGAGCACACACCCACGCGGGGCGGCATCGCATCCGGTGCCGCGACACCCGGAACCCGACCGCCTCCCCGTCCACGGGACGGGCCGCCGCCCGCTCGAGGAGTGGTACCGGCAGCACCCCGAGGTCTTCCGCCGGGGTCGAGCGCCGCTGCGGACGATCGGCTTCACGCTGCTGACCGTCGTCGGTGCGCTGCTGACGGTGCGCGTCCTATCCGACCCCGACCAGGTGGCCCACCTGCTCTCCGGCAGTGGCGCGGACAGGCGGACGGGGATCGCCCTCGTCAGCGCGCTGGTCCTGCCGCCCCTGGCGACCCTGCTCGGGATCGTCGGGCTGCTGCGGTGGTCGAGCCGGTGGCTGCTGACGGCGAACGGCTCGGCCATGACGGTCGGGACGACGCGGCGGCTCGGGGCGGAGCGCGACACCGCCGAGGTGCTGGCGCTGGTCACCGGGCACGCGGGAGACCCGGACGGCTTCGCGGCCGCGCTCGAGCCGGTCAGGCACGACCCCGACGGCGCCCGCACCCTCGTCGCGGAGTCCAGCGCGGACGCGTCAGCCCTGGTCGCGCTCGTCTGGCGCCACGCGGACGACGGCAGGGGCTGGGTGATCGAGCAGCAGCCGGTCATGCTCACCGGCGACGACGCCTTCCCGGTGCTGACGGCGCTCCGCGACCACGAGAACGCCAAGGCCGAGGCCGCGAAGGCCCAGCGGCAGCGGACCGACGACGGGGACGACGCGGCGCTCTGAGCGACGCCGCGCCGGTCGGTGGCGCCCCGTCACCGCACGGGGCCACCGGCACGGCACCCCTCGGGGCGCGGCACCCGTCAGAGGCGCGGCACCCGTCAGAGGCGCGTCGCGGCGTCGTCGGGCTCAGTCGAGCCGCGGCACCCTGACCTCGGTCCAGCCGCCGCCGCGGAGCAGGACCCCTCCTCCGGCCGGTCGCCGGCCGAGCATCGCCTTGGGCACCGCCTGGCCGAGCACCTGGGTGCCGGACACGGCGCTCGTCGGCGAAAGCAGAACGCCGACCCTGGCCTTCCGCGCATGGGCGAACGGACCGTTGTACAGCGTCGCCGCCGCCTCCAGCTCACTCGCGGCGGCGAACACCGCGCGGTGCGCGACGGCGTTCAGCGCCTGCTCCAGCGGGGTGTTCTTGAGCAGGTCCGCGTCGTCGACGATCACGGTCACGGTGCCCTCGGCCGGCAGCATCCCCATCACGGCGTTCACGTCGGTGTCGCTGGCGGTGACCGTCGGCACGCCGTGCTCGGCCGCCACCGCGAGGAGCGCGCCGCCGCGCGGGGCCACCACGAGCAGCCGCTCGCCCGCCAGCGCCCACTGCCGGCAGAGGACGGCGAGGGCCGTCGAGCGGCCAGAGCCGCGCGGCCCCACGACGACGACGCCCCCGTCGAGCGGCCAGTCCAGCCGGAAGCCGCCGAGGCGGTCGCCGCCGACCGCGAGGAGCGGCCCGTCGGCGTCGCCGTCCGCCGACGGGAGTGCGAGCGCCTGCTCCAGCGCGATGCGCGTGGGAAGCGCGTCCACCCGGAACGGCCGGGGCACGGCGGGGTCGACGGCCTCGTCCCGCCGCCGCGCGGTCGCCACGCGCGCCGCGACCGCCTCGCCCTGCCCGGCGGAGCTGAGGTCGTCGGACAGGGTCGCCAGCTGGACGCTCGCCGACGCACCGCGCCGGAGAACCCGGCCGGGTGGCTGGCTGGTCGGCAGCTCGCGGATCATCACGCCCGCGGCACGGTAGTCGTTGACGTCGCGCAGCGGCAGCAGGTACTGCTCGTCGATGAAGCCCTGCAGCTTGTCCGAGAGCACGCCCCTGTCACCGGTGACGAGCACCCGGATGCCGACCGACGGACCCTCGCGCAGCAGCCGGAGCACCTCGTCGCGCAGCGCCAGCATCCGGTCGGGGTCGAGGGCGGCGATCAGCCGGTCCCAGCCGTCGATGCCGAAGACAAGGTAGGGCAGCCCCTGGCCGGACGGGACGCTGCGGCGCTGCTCGCCGATGTCGCCCGCGCCGACGGCGGCGAGCCGCTGCTGACGGTCGCCGAGCTCCGCGAGCAGGCGGGTGACCAGCCGCTGCACCCGGTGCAGCTCCATCTGGGTGACCACCGCGCCGCACTGCGGTGCCTCCGCGAAGGGCAGCAGCGCCCCCGTGCCGAAGTCGGCGAGGACGAGCTGCAGCTCGGAGCGATCGAAGCGCTCGATGAGCCCTGACACGATGGTGCGCAGAGCGCTCGTGCGCCCTGAGCGCGCACCGCCGATGAACAACAGGTGCGAGTCCCGCGCCAGGTCCCAGAAGAACGGGCGCTGGGTCTGCTCGGACGGGACGTCCTCGAGCCCGACGGCGAGCGCCGTCGGCGACGGGGCCCGCAGCGGCCGCGCCCGCTCGGCCAGCTCCGCGACGGTGACCAGCTCCGGCAGCGGCGCGAGCCACGGCGAGGGGTTGCGCCGCGCGCCGATCCGCGCCGCGGCGGCCTCCGCCAGGTCGACGAGTGCACGGAGGTCGGTGTTGTCGTGGTCGGTGACCTGCGCCACCGCGACGGCGGGGAACCGGGGCGGGTAGCCGAGGCTCTGCCAGCTCAGCGGGGCGACAGGGGGGAGGACGCGCTGCAGCCTCTGGGTGCCCAGACGCAGCCCGGCGACGCGGGCGGTCTGGAAGGCGATCGGCGCGATCCCCGCGCCCAGCCGGACGAAGCCGCGGCCAGGGGTGGCGGGGGAGATCAGGGACGCCTCCGGCGAGCCGAGCACGTCGGTGGAGTCGGCCCTGTCGGTGACCCTGAGGGCGACGCGGAGGTTCACGTTGGACTGCATCTCCGGCGTGATGACGCCGCTCGGCCGCTGCGTCGCCAGCACGAGGTTGACGCCGAGCGACCGCCCGACCCTGGCGATGCGGACGAGGCCGTCGATGAACTCGGGCAGCTCGGTCTTCAGCTCGGCGAACTCGTCGATGACGAGCATGAGGCGCGCGAGCCCGCGCTCGGCGGCCTGCTCCGGGTCCTTGGCCCACGCCTGGTCGATGTCGCGGGCACCCATGTCGCGGAGCACGTGCTCGCGGCGGCGCAGCTCCGCGTCGAGCGAGGCGAGGGCGCGCTCGGTCTCCTGGGCGTCGAGGTTGGTCACCATGCCGACGGTGTGCGGCAGCCGCTCGCAGTCGGCGAAGGCGGAGCCGCCCTTGTAGTCGACGAGGACGAAGTTGAGCGCCTCCGGACGGTTGGCCAGGGCGAGCGAGACGACGAGCGCCTGCAGGAACTCGCTCTTGCCCGACCCCGTGGTGCCGGCGACGAGCGCGTGCGGGCCGTCGGCGACGATGTCGAGGGCGAACTCGCCCTCCGCGGTGGCTCCGACGACGACGTAGGACTGCCGCGGCTGGTGCTCCCAGCGCGTGACGACGGGGTCGGGGTCGTCCAGGTCGATGCCGAGCAGCTCGGCGTAGCGCACGCTCGTGGGGATGAGGGAGTCGTCGCCGTCGCCGGAGACGTGGCGGATGGAGCAGAGGCTGCGGGCGATGCGCTCCGCGCGGGGGACCGAGCAGCCGTCGAGCAGCACCGTCGAGCGGAACTTCTGCTGGGTCTCCACCCGGGCGAGGGAGCGGTCCTGACCGTCGACGGTGATGACGGTCCTGCCCTCCTCCGGCAGTCGTGACGGGTCGCTGTCCAGTGCGAGGACGTGGACGCCGGAGGCGGCACCGTCGCCGAGGATCCCGACCATGCCCGGCAGCGTCCGGTACCGGCGCGCGCCGTCGACGACGACGAGGACCTCGGACTGCACGGCCGCCCGGCGGCCGCCCTCGCCGCTGCGCCTGCGGGCGTCGATGAGCGCCGCGACGTCGCGCAGGCGCTCACGCCTCGTGTCGTCGGTGTTGCCGATGGCGGCGCCGAGGCCGGGCTGCTGGGTGTGCGGCAGCCACTGCGCCCACTCCCAGTCGGCGGCGTCCTCGTCGCCGGTGAGGACGACGATCTCCAGGTCGCGCGGCGAGCGCAGCGTCGCCAGCTGCGTGAGCATGGCGCGCGCCGTGCTGCGGACGGCGTCGACGGGCCCGGCGAGGCCGACGGGCCCGGCGGAGAAGTCGACCTCGATGGGCGCGGGGCTGACGCCGACGGCGCGCTCGGTGATCCGGTCCTTCTGCGAGCCGCCCTCGAACCGCACGTCGAGCTCCGTCTCGCCCACCCCGACCCGCACCCTGCGGGCGTCGGGGTCGGTGATGCGCCGCTCCCAGAGCCGGGACAGCGGGGCCGTGGCGATGTCGGTGATGTGGACGGGGTCGGCGGAGCGCTGCCAGGAGTCGATGCGCTGGGCGCGCACGAGCGTTCCGATGCGTTCCTCGGCGTCCCTGATGCTCTCGATCCACTGCTCCTCGGTTCGCGCGCCCTTGCGCTTGGCGAGCCGGCGGTTGGTGAGGAAGGAGCCGATGACCATGACGGGGCTGGCGGCGGCCATGAGCAGCATGACGTAGCGCTGGAACACGAGCGCCATGGTCACGCCGAGCACGATCGGCACGAGCGCGGACAGCCACGGCAGCGGCGACTTGTCGGGGTCGTCGGGCTTGTCGCCCGGCATGAGCACGGCGGGGGTCGGGATGCTCGGGTCGATCCGGGACGGTCGGTTGAAGTCGAGCACGCCCGGCTCGTCGGCGGACAGGTCGGCGTCGCTGACCGGCTCGAAGCCGAGCCGGATGATGCTGCTCCCCAGCTGCACGAGGTCGACGGGCACGATCGTCGTCGGCCCGGCGACGGGCTCGCCGTTGATTCGGACGGGGGCGGCTCCCCCGGCGTCGGGGGCGGGGGTGATCGTCGCCGTCAGCGGCGCGGGCCCGTCGCCGGAGGGGGCGACGACCTGGACGGTGAGGTGCAGCGGCAGCAGGAAGGGGTCCTGCACGCGCAGCCCCGACTCCTGCGCCGTTCCGATGGTGAGGGTCGATCCCCAGGGCAGCGGCACGACGGAGCCCGCGAAGGGACCGCCGACCACCTCGAGCCGCGGGGCGCCGGGGTCGGCGGCCTCGACGGGAACGGGAGGGAGCACCGCCCCGGAGCGGATCCCCGCCTCGGTGAGGGTGAGCGCGCCGAGCTCGGCGCCGCCCGGACGGCCCTCCCCCTCGACGAGCGCGCCCGGCTCGACGCCGAGCACCTCGGCGAGCTCGGCGACGGTGGTCAGCTCGTCGACGTCGACGAGGTAGTCGGACCGCGTCTCCGCCACGCGGGCGGCCCGGCGTCCCGTCGCGGGCGTGCGCAGGCTCAGTCGCAGGCTCATCGGGCTGTCCTCCTGGTGTCGGTGCGGTCGGCGTCGAGAACGCCGAGGACGGCGTCGAAGCGGCTGGGCTGGCGGGCCGCCGCGTCGTCGTCCGGCGGGTCGGCGGGGACGACGAGGGTCCTGGCGACGCCCGCGTCGTCGGCCGCCCCCGTGCTGGCGACGGGGCGCTGCGCGAGGGTGCCGCCCGGCGCGACGAGGGTCACGCTCCCGCTGTCCTGGTCGCCGCCGGGAGTGGCCACGTGGTAGGAGAACTGGTCGAGGACGCGGTCGCCGCCCCCGGTCGCGGCTCCGGCGTCGGGCACGTAGTCGATCGTGCCGTCGCGGCCGCACACCACGCGTCCGTGCATGGCGTCCCCGCAGCCGATGAGCGACCACTCCCCCTCGCTCCCGACGAGGTCGCCGAGCTGCACGCGCGCCGAGGTGCCGTCGAGCACGCGGACGACGTGGGCGGCCTGCACCGGGTCGTCGCCCTCGGGGACGAAACGCACCGCGAGGGTCAGCGGCTCCGACCACTGCTCGCTGTCGTCGGCGGCGCTCAGCCGGACGGTCACCGTCTCGCGGCCCGTCCCCGAGGGGACGACGACGAGGTGGGTGGCGCTGGCGGAGGCGGCCGCGCCCTCGGGGGACACCTCATCGACACGGAGCCGGACCCCTCCATCGCAGGTGGCGCAGCCGAGGCCGAGGTCGGAGACGGGCACAAGGGCGCGCGACCCCGCGGCGATCGGGTGGTCGTAGGCGAGCGCGTCCACCGCGAAGGCGGGCGGCTCGGGCGGGGCGAGGCGGACCCGGTAGTGCAGGACCATGCCGACGTCGCCGTCCGTCACGGAGACCGGCAGGCTGAGCTCGGGCTGGTCCGGGTCGTAGAGGTCGGAGACGACGGTGATGCCGTCCGGCGCGCACGCGGTCAGCCGGAGCACCTCGTCGTTGACGTCCACGGCGGCCGAGGCGAAGGCGCGCTCCATCGCGGCGCAGTCGTCGAACCGCCACGACGCGGCGGGTGCGACCTCGGCGCTGCCGCGGTAGGGCACGTCGATGAGCGCGCCGCCGGGTCCGCTCGGCGCGGGCTGCTCGGCTCCCGCGGAGTCCTCACCGCCCGCGGCGAACGCGGGGACGGCCGACGGCGCGGACGCGGCGACGGCGAACGCGGCCGTCAGCGCCAGTGCGGCGAGGAGGGGGCGGGGCGCCGTGCGGCGTGCGCGTCGCTGCTGCGGCACGGTTCCCCTTCCGTTCAGCCCGGCTGTGCAGGGACGCCGGGGCTCGCTCTGCCCATATGCTAGTGGGCGTTAGGGGCGGTCGTCAGGCCGCGCGCGGGCGGGCGGATCGGGAGGACCGGCGATGGCGGACGACAACCGCGCCGAGACACTCGGGTGGGAGCAGGGCCAGACCGCCCTGTACTCGTCGGAGACGGGCACGGCCGGGCAGAAGCGGCCGCTGGAGAGCGGCAGGGGCGTGCTGCCCGAGCTGGCGGAGGCGCAGCCGACGCAGCGCAGCATGTGGCGCCACCCGGCGTTCCTCATCTCGATCATCACGACGGGGCTGGCGCTCGTCGCCGTCGTCGTGATCTTCGTCGTCGGGATCCTGCGGCCCTCGAGCACGCCGGTGACCGACCTCAGCCTCAGCGGGGGCGACACCAACGTCCGGCTGAGCTGGTCGGGCGGGGACGAGCCGTACAGCGCCTACGTCATCGACGGCAGGGGCGACGCCGTCGACGTCTCGGCGCGGATCCGCGGCGGCTCGGAGCTGTGGCTCCCCGTCGCGCTGGGACTGTACGACGACGACTCGTGCTTCGTCGTCCGCCCGGCGGCCGTGACCGCTCAGCCGTCCCTCGTCGCCCAGACGCTCGCCGATCAGGGCGGTCAGAGCGTCTGCATGGAGCGATGACCGGCGGCGGCCGTGGCGGTCGTGCGCCTCGCCCGAAGACGGCGACGGCCACAGGGCTGACCGCCGCGGGCCTGACCGCGCTGCTCGCCCTGACGGGGTGCAGTCGCACCGACGCGGAGCAGCCGGTGCCGACGCCCACCGCGGTCGACCTCAGCACCGTCGATCCCGACGACCCCGACGGCAACGCGCTCTGGCACCTGAGGGACGCGGAGCTGCTTGGCCGCGTCGTCGACGCGGTCGGGGACGAGCCCTCCGTCCGCATGCGCGGCACGATCACCGAGAAGACGCTCGGCGACGGTGGCGCGGCGGTCCCCGGCCGGAGTATCGGCGTGGACGTGGTCCGCTCGGCCGACGACTACCTCGCGCGGATCGACGCCGACGAGGTGGAGGTCGAGGTCACGGTCGTCGGCGGCGACGCCTACGTCTCCGGCAACGCGGCGCTCGCGGAGCAGACCGGGGTCGCGGAGGTCGCCGACGGAGCGGTGTGCGTCACCCCCGACGACGAGATCGTGCGGCGCTGGTCCCCCGTCGCCGACCCGGAGCTGCTGCTGGAGAGTCTGCTGCTGGAGACGGAGACGCCCGCCTCCGGCAGGGAGCCGTCGGCGGAGGACAGCACGGTCGAGGTGGTCGTCGGCGAGGAGGCCGCCCCGCTCGGCCGGATCCTCGTCGCCAGGGTCGGAGCACCACTGCCCAGCGAGCTGGTCGTCGCCGACGAGACGGGCAGCGCCGAGCTGCGTTTCGACGGCTGGGGGGACGAGCAGGGTGTCGAGCCGCCCGCCAGGGTCAGCAGGCCCTGCGGCTGACCCGGCCACCCGGCTGACCCGGCCACCCGGCAGCCGCTCACCCGCCACCGGCTCAGCCGCGGCGCCAGCCGGAGGACAGCGAGCGCGGCGAGACCCGGCCGAGGAACCGCTGCCACCGGCTGCGGCCCGCCCCCAGTTCCGCACGGACGCCGGGGAGCTGGGCCCAGAGCTCGTCGACCTCCTCCCTGCTGAGCTCGCCGCGGCCGAACACGCTGCGGTCCACCCGCGCGGCCAGCAGCGCCGCGCGCTCCGAGCCGCTCGCCGCGGCGGTCTCGCTCCTGGTCGCCGTGACCGGCACGGTCGTCCCCGAGTCCACGATCTCGTCGCGCACCTCACGCCACGCCCCCGCGGCGACGAGCGACTCCCGGTCGCGCCGCCGACGCACCCGACGCCGGATCGCCTCGGCGAGCAGCACGCCCCACAGCGGCGAGGTGAGCACGGCGAGAACCAGCCCGACCCGCCACGTCCACCACCAGACCGCCAGCAGCACGAGCTGCCAGAGCGGCGGCTCGGCCCTGTCCTCCACGTCGGAGTCATCGGCGCGCGGCGCGATCGCGTCCTGCTGCGTCGGCGGCTCCGGCGGGATCACGGTGCGGGGCGGCGCGACGGCGTCGGAGATGGTCTTCTCCTCCTCCGGAACCTCCCGCGGCTCGGGATTCGGGTCGACGGCGACCCAGCCGTCGGAGGCGGTGTCGACCTCGACCCAGGCGGTCAGCTCCGCGCCGGACAGCTCGCCGTCGCCGTCCTGGTCGACGAGACCGAGCACCACGCGGGACGGGTAGCCGAGCTCCCGGGCGAGCACGGCGAAGGCGGCCGCGTACTGTTCGGCGTCGCCGAGCATCGGCTCCTCGGTGGCGAGCAGGTCGAGCCGGCCCGCCGAGTGGCCCGAGCGGCTGAACACCTCGCCCTCGTCCGAGTGGGAGACGTAGCCGGCGTGCAGGTAGTCCAGGGCCGACTGCAGCCGCGCGCCGGGCGACTGAGTCGCGTCCCAGCTGCGGGCCGCCGCGTCGACGAGCGCCTCGGGAATGCGGACGAGCTCGCCCTGTTCGGCGTCGCCCGGCTCCAGCGCCGCCAGTCCCGAGCGCAGCGGCGGCGAGGGATCGAGCCCTGTCACGGTGTAGTCCAGCCCGTCACCGGCACCCCCGGTGCGGACGGCCGAGTCCAGCTCGCGGTTGTAGTAAACGCCGTCGTCGTCGCCGTCGGGCAGAGTGATGGAGGCGACGCGGCCCGCGGTCGGCAGGAGTATTCCCAGATCGGCATGGACGGAGACGTCCACGCTCACCGGCGTGCCCGTCTCCCCCGCGCGATCGACGAGGTAGGGCAGGCGTGCGAAGCTCCCCGTGCTCGCCGAGGTGCGCTGGTCGCCGATGGTGAAGGCCACGCCGTTGTAGTCGTCGAGCACCGAGAGCCGGAGCATCGCGCCCTCGGGCAGGCCGTCCACGCCGACGAGGCTGCGCTCGGCCGCGGGGCCGGTCACGCTCGCGCGGTACGCCTGCAGGGGGCTGTCCTGACGGTCCGGCTCGAAGTCGGGCGCGAAGGCAGTGCGCAGCACCGAGCGGTCCCCCGGCGACGCGGCCTGGACCACGCCGCCGCCGACGACCGCGCAGACCAGCACGAACACCGCGGCGACCGCGGCTCGGCGCAGCTGCCCGGCGCGCAGGCTGCGACTGTGCTCCGCGGTCACGCCCTCCAGCCGCGGACGGACGACGATCGACCAGAGCATCGCCCAGACGACGGCGGCCATGCCGACGACGACCGGCAGGAACGCGTCCCTCGGGCCGAAGGCGATGCCGAAGACCAGCACGGCCAGCGCCGCGAGCAGCGCGGGCCAGCGGCGGCCCCTCAACGCCTCCGTCACCCCGACCGTGGTGGCGGCCAGCAGCACGACGAGGGCGGGGACGAGCACCGCGTCGTAGTCGCCGAGCGGCAGCTCGACGCTGACGATGTCCGCCCAGCCGGTGACCAGTCCCGTTCCGACCCGCGCCAGCCCGGCGACCGTCGGCACGACCCCCGCGATCGTCTCCGACGGGACGGCGAGCGCGGGACCGGCCACGATGGTCGCGGCGACGACGATGACGGCGGTCGCGTACCAGGGCAGACGCCGGCGCACGCTGAGCAGCGCGGCAGCCGTGCCGATGAGCAGGGCACCGGCGACCGTGACCACCAGGTGCGGGTGCCGGTAGAGCGGCCACAGCGGGACGGCGACGATGAGCAGCAGGCCGAGGACGGCGACGACGTCCCTGACCGGGGTCGCCGTGCGCAGTCCCCTGCGCTCGTCCGCGCCACCGCGCCGGAGCGACTCGGCGCTGACACGGCGCTCGGCCCGCTCGCGCTCCCTGCGCTCACGCAGCTCCTGTGCCCTGCGAGCCCGGCGGGAGGCGGTGGAGGCATCGGTGGCGCTCACGACGCGCTCCCCCGCAGCAGGGCGAGCCGGAGGTCGTCGAGGTAGCCGATCCGCAGCACGCTGAGCTCGGCGAGCTGCTGGAAGCCCGGCGTCATACCGGGGCCGCACACGACGGCGATCGTCTGGACGCCGAGCGGCAGCCGCTGCGACCAGCTGCGCAGCTCGCGCACGCTCGGCTCGGTCCCCGTGACGAGGAAGACGATCGAGATGCCCGGCACCGTCGCCGCGGCCAGCACCGCCAGCTCGCCGACGCCGATCTCGGCGGAGTCGAACTCGACCTCGCTGAGGCCGTCGAGCAGCCGGGTCGGACTGACCGTCGGGAAGCGGACCGGCATCGGCAGGCCGTCCTCGGCGGCGGGGTTCGGCTCGGGACTGGTCAGCACCGTGATGTCGCGGCCGTCGCGGATCGCCCTGACCCCGAGGGAGGCGGCGACGCTCACACCGAGTTCGAACTCGTCCTGGTCGGCCCAGCCGGTGGTGTCGCGGCCGAAGGCGACGACGATGTGGCTACGCCTGGTCTGCTCGAACTGGCGCACCATGAGCTGCCCGGTCCTGGCCACGGCCTTCCAGTACACGTGGCGCCGCTCGTCGCCCTCGCGGTACTCGCGCAGCGCGTGGAAGGAGATGTCGCTCGTGGTGAGCTCGGTCGTCGGGGAGCCCTCGAGGTCGCGGACGAAGCCGGTCGAGGTCGGCGGAAGGCCGACGGTCTCCGGGTGCACGTACACCTCCTGCTGCTCGCTCCAGCTGGCGTGGCGGCGGAACAGCCCGACCGGGTCGCCCCTGACGGTGCGGACCGGACCGACGGTGACGACGCCGCGGCGCTCCGCCGGCACCTCGACGTCGGCGGTGCGCCCTCCCGGGCCGGGGGCGGGAAGCTCGACGACCCGGTCGCCGATGCCGAGCTCGATCCGCGTCACCCAGATCCGGAACCGGGTGCGGTCGGTGATCCGCACGCGCGCCGCGACCGGTTCGCCGACGCGCGTGCGCCTGGCATCGACCTCGAGCTCGACGTCGTAGCGCGGCCGGCCGATGAGGAACAGCAGCGAGGCGAGCACGAGCACGCCGAGCCCCGCGGCGACGGTGAGCAGCTCCGCCCAGCCGAGCACGAGTCCGGCGACGCCGAGCACGACGGCGCCGAGGACGCTGGCCCAGCCGACCGGCGTCGTCACCTCGGAGACCCAGGAGAGGGCCGCGCGCAGCCAGACCAGGACCCGACGTGCCCGTCGGCGCAGGCGGCGCAGCCAGCGCGGTGCCCCGCCCGCCCCGGCGACGCCGAGCCGCGTCGTCGTGCCGAGGGTGCGCGATGTGCCTCGCGTCGCCTCGGTCCCCCGGGTGAGGCCGGTGCCCCCGGTGTGCTCGTCGTGGCGCGTTCGACGGGTGATCGGCGAGCCGTTCGCCGACGCGTCCGCACCCTGATCGTTCCCCCGCGCACGACGACCGGCCCGCACGCCCGGGGGCGCCGCGGTCCGGTTCCGGCGCGGGGACAGCGGCATCAGCGGGGCAGCCGCTCGGCGGGGGGCCGGACGTCGATGAGGATGCGCCCGATGACGCTCGCCGCGGTGACGCCGTCGAACTCGGCCTCGGGGTCCAGGACGAGCCGGTGCGCGAGGACGGGGGTGGCGAGCGTCTTGACGTCGTCGGGGGTGACGTAGCTGCGCCCCTCGACGGCGGCCCACGTCGTCGCCGCCCTGACCAGTCCGAGCGCGCCGCGGACGCTGACGCCGAGCCGGACCTCCGGCGCGTTCCGGGTCTCCTCCACCAGCCGGGTGATGTAGTCCAGCAGGGCGTCGTCGGTGTGCGGCATGCGGGCGATGACGGCCATCTCCTGGAGGGTGCGCAGGTCGACGACGGGGTCGAGCTCCACGTGGTGGCTGCGGACGCGCGCGCCCTGCAGGATGCGCAGCGTGGAGGCCTGGTCGGGGTAGCCGAGGCTGGACTTCATGAGGAAGCGGTCCAGCTGAGCCTCCGGCAGCCGGTAGGTGCCGGCCTGCTCGACGGGGTTCTGCGTGGCGATCACCATGAAGGGGTCGTCGACCGGGTGGGTGACGCCGTCGACGGTGACCTGGCCCTCCTCCATGACCTCCAGCAGCGCCGACTGCGTCTTCGGGCTGGCCCTGTTGATCTCGTCGGCGAGGAGCACGGTGGCGAACACGGGTCCGCGGTGGAACTCGAAGCGGCGGCTGGCCTGGTCGTAGACGCTCATGCCGGTGACGTCGCCCGGCAGCAGGTCGGGGGTGAACTGGATGCGGCCGCTGTGGCCTCCGACGGTCTGGGCGAGCGCCCGGGCGAGGGAGGTCTTGCCTGTACCGGGGTAGTCCTCGAGCAGCAGGTGACCGCCGGTGAGCAGGCTCGCGAAGGCGAGCTTGACGACGTGGGCCTTGCCGAGGACGACCTGCTCGACGTTCTCGACGAGGCGGCCGAAGACCTGCGAGAACCAGGCGGCCTGCTCGTCGGTCATGCTCGGCTGGGAGGCGGCGTTCATGGTCTCTCCTGTGCGTGGGCGGCGGGGTGGCCGGGGTGGTCTGCGGTCTGCGGGGTCGAAGCGGTGACGGCCGGGGGCGGGGCGTCGCGAGAGGGCGCGGCGGTCCGCCGATCCGCGAACGGGCCGAGCAACGCGAGCGGGGCGAGCGGGCCGAGCGGGGCGAGCGGGGCGAGCGGGCCGATCATGGCGCCTCGCATTCGGCGACGGGCTCGGGCGAGACGTAGCGCGCCCCGCCGAGGTCGGGGAACACGATCTCCGTGAGCACGCGCACGCTGTCCTGCCCCTCGGCCGCCGCGGGGACCGGGTCGGTCGGCGCGACGAACTCACCGAGCGGCCGGTCCTCCTCGTCCAGGTATCGCACGCGGATCGTGCCCTGCCGACCATTGTTGTCCGGCATCCGGACGAGCTGGTCGACGGGCTGGCCGATGGTGCAGCGCTCAACGGCCACGAGGGTGCGCAACGGCACCGCCCCCGATCCGGACACCTTCGTCTCCTGGCCGCAGGAGCCCGCGAAGCCGTAGCTGCACGCCCGCACGTAGACATCGGTCGCCCTGCCGAAGCGGGAGCCGTCGGAGATGGTGATGGTGCCGCCGTCGGCGCGCTGCGGGCGGCTCCACTGACCGGACGCCGAGCCGGCGTCGACGACCGAGTACGAGTAGCGCGCCCCGTCCTCGGTCGCGCGCAGCCCGGACAGCTGAAGCAGGGCGTCGCCGTCGCCGTTCGGCGCCGCCACGTCGACGCGGGCGGAGGCGACGTTCGGCCGCAGCGAGAGACCGTCGGTGTGGGTACGGACGCAGAACAGCCCGTTCGTGACGTCGACGGTGTAGCGCGGGCTGTCGCCCGAGGGCGCGGTGTCCACCCACTGGCCGCCGGAGGCGTTGGGCCGGACGTCGCCGACCGTGCAGGAGGTGCCCTCGCCGTCGGCCGAGGTCATCGGGCTGACCTGGATGCCAGGGTCGCGGCCGTTGCCGTTGACCCCGGAGAAGGTGACCGCCACGGTGATCCGGTCCCCGTCGCCCGAGCGGGCCGCGGACGCGCCCGCGATGCTCGGGGGGCCGACCGCGACCGCCGAGGCGCTACCCGCCTTCTCGCTCGTGTTCGTGGCGTTCCGCGCCGTCACGCTGACCGTGTACTCGGAGCCGGGCCTGATGCCGCCGTCGCGGATGAGCACGCTCTGCTCGTCGGCCGTCACCGTTCGGGCGACGTCGACGCCGGGCCCGCGCAGCCGCACCTCGTACGCCCGCACGGGCGTCCCGTACGCGGCCGACTCGGGCGCCTGCCAGCTGGCGCGGAGCACACGCCCGTCCGGCTCGGCGTTGCTCGCCTCGAGCCCGACCGAGCGCGGCGTCCCCGGCGAGCCGTCCATGACGAGCGACTCGCTCGCCGGCGAGCGCCCGCTCGTGCCGACGGCGTTCGTCGCCTCCGCCCTGAAGCTGACCGACTCCCCGTAGGGGATGCCCTCGACGCGGCACGAGTCCGGGTTCTCACAGTCGGCGACCGGGTCGCCGTCGGAGTCGAGCACGCGGTAGCCGGTCACCGGCGAGGCATTGGGGAACGCGTGCGGGATGCGCAGCGTCACCGCGGCGTCCTCCGGGTGCCTGGCGGCGATGCGCGGGGCTCCCGGTGCGTCGGGGACGTCCTGGATGCGCACGGAGACCGTGCCCGTAGCGTAGCGGTCCGGGTCGTCGGTGATGTCGGCGACCGTGTAGCGCAGTGTCATCGTTCCCGTCTCCGACTGCTCCGCCGCGCTGAGCTGGACGCGGCGGCGATCCGCGCTCGGCGTCGCGCTCACGCCGTCCAGCCCGGTCGAGGTGCTCACGGACACCACCCGGAGCGCACGGCCGGGGAACGGGTTGCTCGCCTCGTCGTTGGCGAGCACGTCGACGGTGTCCGACTCGCCCCTGACGAGCACGACCTCGTCGGCGACGGGGGACACCACCGGCCGCGTCGAGCGCACCACGTCGACGCGCACGACCGCGTCGTCACTCTGGCCCGCCCGGTCCTCGACGGCGATGGGGAGCTCCGCCCTGCCTCCGACCTCGGTGCCGTCGACGGCCGTCACCGTGAGGATCGACCCCGACACCGATGCGGAGACCACCCCGGCCGAGCCGGAGTCGTCGACGCTCCAGCTCAGGGCGCCCTCCGCCGTGCTGGCGTAGTCGGTGAGCGCGGACAGGTCGATGGTCGTGTCCGTGCCCGCCTCCAGCCCGACGCGCGCGTCGGCCAGCACCGGCGGCTGGTCCTCGGCCGGGGTCACCGTGATCGGCATGGTCAGCGTCGACTGGGTGCGGCCGTCCGTCACGGTCGCGGTGATGGAGGCGACGCCCCAGAAGCCCTCGGCGGAGCGGAAGCGCAGCGTCCGCGCGTCCGCGACGAGCTCGGAGCCGTCCGACTGCGTCGCCTGCACGGCCGATCCGTCGGTGACGGCGACCTCGCGGTCCTCCGCCGCGATGACCTGCTCGGCGAGGGGGATGGTCAGCTCCTCGCCGGAGGCGACGACCAGCTCGGGCGCGTCGGGGCGCAGCTCCGGGGCGGCGTCGGCGGTCCCCGGCACCCGGATGAACGCCGTGCTGGACACGGAGGGGTCGTCCGGCCTGCCCACGCGGAAGGGCACGATCTGCGCGGACTCGGCCACGGGGACGACGACGCGTCCGGAGCCGTCGACCTCCGCCTGCCCGAAGCCGGAGGGGACGGTGACGTCGAGCCCCGACACGGCTCCCTCGCTGAACCGGGCGAGGGCGAGCACGTCGACCGGCACCTCCTCGCGTCCGTTGATGTCGGCGAGGCGCAGCTGCACGTCGGAGGCGACGGGGGCGGCCAGGGGCGCGTCCCTGTCGACCTCGACGAACACCCACGCGCTGGAGGTGCCGCCCGCCCTGGTCGCGACGGTGTAGAGCACGGCGACGGTCCCCTCGCGCTCGGGGGCGACGAGCGCGAGGCCGTCGTCGGTGATCTCCGCGCTCAGCCCGTCGCCGTTCGGCTCTGCCTCGGTCACGGTCAGGCCGCGGCCGGTCGGGTCGGAGTCGTTCAGCCGCGGGTCGACGGTCAGCGCGGAGCCCGGCCGGGTGGTGACGATGTCGTCCATCGCCACCGGGGGGACGGCGGCTCCGGCGTCCTCGCTGATGCCCACGCGCACGAGCCCCGTGCTGCTGGCACCCTGGGCGTCGACGAGGGTGTACTCGAACACGTCGGTCCCCGTCGAGTACGGGTTCGCCGTGTACTCGATGCTCTGCGTGTCCACGGAGGTGACCGAGCCGAGCGTCGGCTGCGCGCTGATGCCGCCGATCTGGACCGCGTCGCCGTCAGGGTCGACGCCGGTCAGCGGCACGCTCAGCGTCGTGGCCTCGCCCGCGGTCGTGCGGCCGGTGACGGTGGGCGCCGAGGGCGGGCGGTTGCTCGCGACGTCGATGTCGCGGACGACGATCTCGACCTCGGCGCTGGCCCACTGCCCGTCGGTCCCGGTGATGCGGTACGACGCCGTGTAGTCGCCGGGGGTGTCGGGGGCGAGGTAGCGCAGCCGGTCCTGCGCGACGACGAGCAGCCCGTCCTCCGGCTCGGCGACGAGCTCGGTGTCGAGGGTGAACGGCTTGCCGTTGGGCTGCTCGTCGTTGCGCATGACGGGGATGTCGACGACCTCGCCGACGCGGACGGAGCTGCGGTCGTCCCTGGCGATCGGCGCCTGCAGCCTGCTCGGCTCCGGCACGTTGACGAGCGTGACGACGCCCTCGGTGACGGCCTGACCGTTGCTGACGCGGACGCTCAGCTCGACCGGCTCGACGAGCTCGTTCTTCAGCGTCACCCGGAGCGCCCTGCTCTCCAGGTTCTCGACGACGATGCCCGACCCCTCCGGCACCTCGCCGGTCCCGACGACGGAGAGCACCCCCCCGCCCGGGTCGTAGGCGGAGGCGAGCACGTCGACCTCCGTCGTGTTCTGCAGGTAGAGGAACGCGGTGACGGGCAGCACGACGGGTGGGGCCGCCGCGTCCGGCACGGGGGCGATCTCGACGCGGATGACGCCGCTGGAGGTGAGCTCCCCGTCGGTCACGGAGTACTCGACGAAGCGGGTCCCCGGCTCCTCGGCGAGCACCGTGAGGCTGCCGTCGGTGTAGTTCGGGCTGAGCGTGAGCGCCTCGTCGTCGGTGCTGGCCCCCGTGAAGCGCAGCTCCCCGCTCCCGCCCCTGGCCGCCTCCAGCGGCGCGGTGACGATCTCCGTGCCCGCGTAGCCGGTGATCGTGTACGACTCGGCGATGATCGGCACCTCGCCCCTGGCCCCGACGGTGATGTTGACCAGGCCCTCGCCGCTGTCGCGCCCGTCGGACGCGCGGAGGGTGATCTGCTCGAGCTCCTCGTCCCCCCCGCCCTGGACGAACTCGATGTCGCCCTCGGGGCTGAACGAGACGCTGCTCTGCGTGGTGGCGTCGGCGGCCTCCAGGTACACGGGGTCGGACTCCGGGTCCACCCAGTCCTCGATCGTGTGGACGGTGACCTGGCCGTCGCGGGCGACGGAGCTCGTCGTGGTGCGCTGCTGCACGGGCGGCTCGTTGACGTCCTCCGCGACGACGGTGAGCGCCAGCGTCGCCGAGGCGGTGCCTCCCCTGCCGTCGCTGACGGTGTAGCGCACGCTCTCCGCCCCGCTCGCTCCGTCCCTGGTGGTCAGCTGGAGCTTCTGGGCGTCGGCGACGATCTCGATCCGGCCGAGGTCGGCGGAGGGCTGCTCGACGTCGACGATGGCGAGCGGGTCGCCGTTGGGGTCCGAGTCGTTGAGCAGCACCGGCAGCAGGTTCGCCCTGCCGGCCCTGACTCCCATCTCGTCGTCGACGGCGGACGGCGGCTTCTGCTGGTCTTCCGTCTCCGGCGGGACGTCGAGGTCGTCCCGCTCGGTCTCGACGACGGTGGTGTCCTCGTCGAAGTCGTCCCAGTTGTCGATGAGGCGGCCGCCGTCGGCGAGCGCCCAGGCGCGGCCTGACCCCGGGTCGCTGGCGACGACGCTGATGCCGTTGGACGCGACGAGCGGCTCGGCTGTCCCCGGCATCTCGGCGAGGTCGAGCGTCGCGGGCTCGGTCCCCTCGCACCACTGGACGCCGGTGCCGTCCGACCAGGCGGCGTAGGAGCAGCCGTCGACGGCGAGGGGCGCGGCCGCGGCTCCGTCGAGTCCGTCGAGGACGACGCGCAGCTCGTCCCTGTCCGGGTCGACCGCGATCAGCCCGCCCGCGTGCGCGACGAGCAACCCGCCGTCCGCCGACCGGGCTGCCTCCAGCCGCACCGACTCCGGGTCGTCGACGACGGAGCCGAGGGAGCGGGTCTGGCCACCGAACCACAGCTCGTCGGACGCGGGGCTGTAGACGGCCGGCTCGCCGCCGATGAGGGTGAGCTGCGCCCCCGAGGGCGGGGAGGAGAACTCGAGCTCGCTCACCCGCGTGCCCTGGCCCGCCCCTCCGGTGACCAGGCGCGACGCCCGCTGGCTGAACCCGGCCCACGCGCCGGAGTCGTCGACGGCGGCGACCGCGTCGACCCCGATCTCCGCGGTCGGCGACTGCCCGGTCTCGAAGGCGGCCGCGTCGGCCAGGGAGGTGACCCAGAGCTCCCCCTCCCCCGGTTCCAGGATGCCGAGGACGGAGCCGCTGCCGACGACGACCGGCTCCCCCGCGGGGAGCGGGACGCTCTCGGTCAGCTCGGCCCTGCTCGGGTCGACGAGGCTGAGGGTGTTGTCGGCAGGGGTGTGCACGGCGACGGTGTCGGCGTCCTGCACGATGACCCCGTCGGCCCCGGGGGAGCCGAGCACGGTGCTGAGCTGCGCGATCGCGGTGTTCGCCTGGCCGAGCAGCCGCTCCGTCCGGTTCTCGACCCAGACGGAGGCGTCGCCGAGCTGCTGGTCGCTGCGCTCGTAGCCGTCGGCGATGACCGCCCCGCCGACGAGCAGCGCGAGGGCGAGCCCCCCGACGGCGCTGGCGGTGGCGACGCGGTGCCGCGACAGCCGCCTGGCGATGCCGCCGATCACCGGTCCTGCCCCGCTCGGGCGCACTGGGCCTGGCTGGGCTCGCCGAGCCGCCCGTCGGCGAGGATGACGGCGACGGTGGCGCAGACGCGGTCCCCGGCGGACGCCTCGGCGCGGTAGCCGGTGGTGTCCTGTTGCACGGCCGGTTCGCCGTCGACGCGGACCTGATAGCGGGCATCGTCGGCGGCGGGGTCCCAGCTGAACTGCACCGCCCCGTCCGCCGGCTCGGCGTGCAGCCTGTCCACCGCGGGGACGCCGCGCGGGATCGACAGCACCACGGCGGTCACGACGCCGGCTGCGAGGAGCGCGCCCGCGGCGGCGACCAGCCAGCGCAGCGGACGGCGACGGGGCGGACGGCGGTCGAGCGTGCGGATGCTGGTTCGGTCGTCCGGCCCCGTCTCGGTGGCCGCCGGGCGCCGACGTCGCGACCGGACGGGTGCGGCGGCGGCCGGGGCGTCCCGCTCCGCCGCGGCCGCCGCGGCGAGGACGCGGCTGAGCTCCGTGGCGGTGTCCCCGGGGATCTCCAGGGTGCTCGGCCTGAGCTGGAGCTCCAGTTCCGCGCGCTGGAGCTCCCGCAGCGCGTCCAGCATGCTCGCGGGTCGACGTGAGGGGTCACGGTCCAGGCAGGCGGCGATCAGGTCGAGCAGCGCCGCCGGCACGTCCTGGCGCTCGATCGGCCGGGGGGCCTTGCGACCGCGGATGCGGTCGGCGATCGCCTCGCGCGCGTTGTCGCCTCCCGGCTGCTCGAAGGGGGACCTCCCGGTGAGCAGGGCGTACAGCATGGCCCCGAACGACCACAGCTCCGTCGCGACGCCGCCCCTGCTGGCGCCGCTGAGCACCTCGGGCGCCGACCAGGGCACCGAGATCCCCACCGACTCGTCCGACTCGGCCCTGGACACGGTCGCGGCGATGCCGAAGTCCGCGAGCACCGGCTTGCCGTACGCGGTGACGAGCACGTTCGCCGGCTTGATGTCGCGGTGCAGCACCCCGGCCCTGTGGGCGGTCTCGAGGACGCTGCCGACGGCGATCCCCACGCCGAGCACCTCGGGGACGCCGAGCGCGCCGCCGCGGGAGCGGTCGCCGTAGTTGTCCGGGCAGTACTCCGTCACCAGGTACGGGCGGCCGTCCGGCGCGATCCCCGCCTCGTACATGGTGAGGACGCTCGGGTGGGTGGACAGCTGGGCGAGCATCGTCGTCTCCTGCAGGAACGCCGCGCGCAGTTCACCGTCGACGGCGTCGGGCAGCAGGACCTTCACGGCGATGGTGCGCCGCGGCATGCTCTGCTCGTACAGGTGGACGTCGGCGAAGCCTCCCGTGCCCAGCGCCCGGACGTAGGTGTACCCGGACAGCGTCGGGGGATCGCCGGGCAGCCTACGCGCCATCGACCGGCCCGCCGACGATCTCGATGGTGACACCGTCGCCGAGGTCGACGGTCCCGCCGAGCCCGAGCGGGATCTCCTCGCCGTTGCGGAGGCGGAACGGGGCCATGCCGGTCGCCCTCACCCTGGTGCCGTTCGTCGACCAGAGGTCGCGGACGAGCGCCGCGGTTCCGGAGGGGGAAATCCGCAGGTGCGACTGGCTGATGGAGCTGCGGCCGGCGGCGATGGTCAGTGTCCCCGGCAGCTGCGCCCCTCCCCTGCTAAGGCCCGCGCTCGGCTCGGGCGCCCGGCCGACGACGAGGGTGCCCAGGAGCGGGACGAGCCGCTGGCCGCTGTCATCGGTGACGCGGAGGGAGAGCTGGGAGACGCCGGAGCGGCGCCGAGTGATGACCGTGTGGTCGGAGTCGTCGGCGTCGCCGGAGTCGGCCAGACCACCGGTGTCGGCCGGGTCGGCGGGAGCGCCGGGGCCCGCGGTGCCGCCGGGACCTGTGGTGCCGGAGGGGCCCGCGGTGCCGGAGGGGCCCGTGGTGCCGGAGGGGCCCGTGGTGCCGGAGGGGGTCGGTCCGGCCACCGGCCGTCCGTCCCGGTAGTAGATGGTCTCGTCCTCGGCGTCGGCGGCAGCGACGTCCGCCGAGCCTCCCGAGGGCGGCGCGGGCGGACGGGTGAGCGGATACTCCGCCGCCGTGCCCGCGCGGGCGGGCTCCGCCCTGCCGACGTGGGTGTCCCCCGTCGGCGGCTCCTGCCCGCCGGTCCCGACCCTCACGCCGAGCGCCCCGTCGACGCGGACGGTCGCCTCCGACGCCGTGTGCTCCGTCCACCCCGAGCCGGTGCGGACCCGGACGCTCCTCGACGAGCCCGCGGTCACCTGGGCACGGCCGTCACCGCGGTCGCGGATGCTGACGGCGTCGTCGTCGACCCCGTCGATCGTGATCAGGAGCACGACGGGGGCGCCGAAGTCGACGGTGATGTCGGTGCGCACGAACCCCCCTCTACCGGCCGGGGTCTGCGTCCCCTCCTTCGCTCAACGATAGCGGCTCGACCGGCTCGGGCACACGCCCCGCAGGGCGCCGTCGACGACCGCGCCACGCCGCCGGGCGCCGACACGGCCGCACACACGTCCCACGCGGGACGCCCTCTGTGATTGGCTGGGGGATGCGGTCACGGTCGACCGCGCTCCGCCCACTCTCCAGCCAGGTGTCCTCCCGTGTCGCAGCAGCCACCCCTCTCCTCCGCTCCCGTCTCGACGGAGCTCCGCCACTGGCGCAACGCGCTCTTCGTCGTGTTCGCGTTCTCCGGCCTGTCCATGGCGACGTGGGCGTCACGTCTTCCCGCGATCAGGACGACCCTCGACGTGGGGACCGACCAGCTCGGCCTCGTCATCCTCGCCATGTCGGTCGGCTCCGTCATCGGCATCACCCAGGCGCCCGGCCTGCTCGGCCGCTGGGGGTCGCGCGGGACCATGCGGGTCGTCATGCTGCTGGTCGTGCTCGGCGTCGCGGGGATCGCGCTCGGGTCCCTGCTCGGCTCGCTCACCGTCGTGGCGGTGGCGCTGTTCGTCTTCGGCTTCGGGAACGGCTGCCTCGACGTGGCGATGAACGTCGACGGAGCCGCGGCCGAGGGCCGGCTGGGGCGCACGATCATGCCCCTGTTGCACGCCTGCTTCAGCCTCGGCACCCTCTGCGGGGCCGCGCTCGGCTCGCTCGCGGCGCTCGTCGGGCTCCCCGCGGGCGAGCACCTGCTCATCGTCGCCGTCGTCCTCGCCCTCATCGTCGCGGCCGTGCTGCGCTTCGTCCCCCTCGAGGGACACGAGCTGCGCCGCCACGCGAACGGCACGGCGACCGCCGGAACCGCGACGGAGCAGAGCACCCTGACCGGCCCGATCCCCCTCGCCGCCGCGAGCGGAACGGAGCCGGTCGCGCGCCGCAGCCTCGGCGAGCGCCTCGCCGTCTGGCGAGACCCCTCACTGCTGCTCATCGGCGTCATCATGCTCGGCATGGCGTTCGCCGAGGGCAGCGCGAACGACTGGCTCGCCCTCGCCGTCGTGGACGGCCACGGACAGGCGGAGGCGACGGGCGCCGCCGTGTTCGCCGTGTTCGTGGGGTCCATGTTCGTCGGGCGCCTGCTCGGCGGTCCCGTCGTCGACCGCATCGGCCGTGTCCCCGCCCTGCGCTGGTCGGCGCTGCTGGCCACTGTGGGGCTCGGCGTGTTCATCGTCACGGACGTCCCCGCGCTGTTCGTCCTCGGGACCGTCCTCTGGGGTCTCGGCGCCTCGCTCGGGTTCCCCCTGGGCATCTCCGCCGCCGCGGACGGCCCCGGTGACTCGACGGCGCGTGTCGGCGCGGTGTCGATCATCGGCTACATCGCCTTCCTCGTCGGCCCGCCGGGGATCGGCATCCTCGGCGAGCATGTCGGGATCCTGACGGCGCTCGTGGTGGTGCTCGTGCTCATCGTGCTGTCCGGCCTGGCGGCGCCCGCCGCACGCGAGCGCCGGGGCGCCTCCGACTGACGGCCGGGCCGCCGCGTCTGGGCTACGGTTGTCGGGTGCGTCTGGTCATTGCGAACTGCTCCATCGATTACGCGGGCCGGCTGTCCGCCCACCTGCCGCTCGCCCGCCGGCTGCTCATGGTCAAGAACGACGGCAGCCTGCTGGTGCACTCCGACGGCGGCAGCTACAAGCCGCTCAACTGGATGAGCCCCCCATGCACCCTCGCCGTCGCCGAGCCGGACGAGCGGCAGCGCGAGGCCGGGGTCGTCGAGCTGTGGAAGGTCACCCACCAGAAGACGGCCGACATGCTGATCGTGTCCATCCACGACATCGAGCACGACAGCAGGCACGAGCTGGGCGTCGACCCCGGGCTGCAGAAGGACGGCGTCGAGGCGCACCTGCAGAAGCTCCTCGCTGAGCAGATCGAGCGCCTGGGCGAGGGCTACTCCCTCGTCCGCCGTGAGTACATGACCGCGATCGGACCGGTCGACATCCTCGCCAGGGACGGCTCGGGCGCCTCCGTGGCCGTAGAGCTGAAGCGGAGGGGCGACATCGACGGCGTCGAGCAGCTGACCAGGTACCTGGAGCTGATGAACCGCGACCCGCTGCTCGCCCCGGTGACCGGCGTGTTCGCCGCGCAGGAGATCAAGCCGCAGGCCCGCACCCTCGCCGAGGACAGGGGCATCCGCTGCGTCCTCCTCGACTACGACGAGATGCGGGGCATTGACGACGGGCACTCCCGCCTGTTCTGATCGGCACATGATCCTGACCTCGCCCTCGGGCGCCCGCCTGGACCTGTCCGTCGCCGGCTACGAGTTCCCCCGGACCCGGAGCGACTGGCCCGACACGGTCGGCGCTGCCTGGCGCGATGACGGGGACGGCGCGCGGGAGTCGCTGCGGGAGTGGCGCTCCCGCCTGGACGCGGTCGTGAAGCCGAGGGACGACGACGCCAACTGGCTGCTCGTCCGCATCGACGCGACGGCCGGAGGCGAACGACGGGAGGCGACTCTTCCGTGCCTGACGACCACGGAGGCGCGGGAGCTCGCCGCGTTCCTGCTCCGCGCACCGGCCGGCGCCGACTTCGCCCCGATCGAGCCGAACCTCCGGGTCCGGGTCGTCGACCGCACGCACGGCCGGACGGAGCTCCGGTTCGGCGTCGCGCTCGACGGTGATGTCCGGCCGGGTCGGCTGGACGTCGGCGTCGCGATGCCGACGCCGGAGCTTGCCGCCGCGGTCGAGCACTGGAACGCCCAGCTGGCGATGTACCCGCCGCGCTGACCGCGGGACGGCGACGGGGCGGGAGGTCGCCCGATGCGTCCTCCCGCCCCGCTCCCGCCGTGTGGCGGGTGGTGGCTACTTGCCTGCGCCGGCGTCGTACTCCTCGAGCAGCGCGGCGGGGATGCGGCCGCGCTCGGACACCGTGTGCCCCGGGGCGCGCAGCCACTCCCTGACACGGGCGAGGTCGCGCTTGGCGGCGCTGGGCCGGGAGGTGCTCTTCGTGCCGGCGCGCGTGACGCGGCGGGCCTGGGCGATGTAGGGCTGCAGGGCGGCGCTGAGCTCGTCGACGTGCGCGTCGAGGAGGTCGATCTCGTAGTTGGTTCCGTCGAAGGCGAACGCGACGGTGCGTCCCTCGCCCTCGCCGATGCTTTCGCCGTTGATGTCGTCGATCAGGGTGACGATCGTCTTCTGGGCCATTGTTCCCCTAAGTCTGGAATCGATAATCGGTATTGTCATTCGCGGCCGCTGTTCGGGTTCCTGCCGCTGTGACGCGAGCAATGATGACACACAATTCTTGGATTATTCATGAAAGCGCTCGAATTGCCTTTCCTGTGGATACCAATTCACCGCTTCGTGTTTGTCCGCTCGCGGTCGTTGTCATGCCGGACGAGGCGGGGCGGCCACCCCGTCCGCGCCCCTGCACGCGGCGCATCCGCGCCCCGTGTCCACTCCCGCGCCCCGCTCAGGATCACGGCACACGGTCCGCATAGACTGCTCGCGTGATCCCAGTCGAAACCCTGTCCCCCTGGTCCGTCGTCTTCTTCGATCTCGACGGCACGATCGTCGACTCGGCACCAGGCATCACGAGCCGAATCGCCGCGAGCCTGGTCGAGCTCGGCCATCCGCGGCCCACCGACGCGCAGTTGCGGAGCTACGTCGGTCCCCCGATTCTCGACGGCTTCCGGAACATCAGCGGATTGAGCGATTCGGAGGCGGACGAGGCGCTGCGCCATTACCGTTCCCGCGTCGCCGAGGTCGGCCCGGAGCACGACTCCGCGCTCTACCCGGGAGTCGCGGAGATCCTCGGCGAACTGTCCCTGCGCGGAATTCCGCTCGCGCTTTCCACCAGCAAGCCGGAGTCCCAGGCGGTGCGGATTCTCCGGCATTACGGACTCACGGGTTTCTTCACCGTCATCTGCGGCGCCAGCGAGGACGAGGTGCGCTCGAGCAAGGCCGACGTCGTCGCCGAGGCGATCCGCCGGCTCGGCGCACTCGGGATCGCCGCACACCCGGGGGTCCTCGTCGGCGATCGCGTCATGGACGTCGAGGGGGCCGCGGCGCACGGCCTCTCCTCGATCCTGGTGCGCTGGGGCTACGGCTCGGCGGAGGAGGAGCGCGGGGCGACCGCCGCGGTCGACACCCCCGTCCAACTCGCGGAGCTGCTCGGCCTCGCCGCACCCGTGCCACGCGGACTCCCCTCGACGGCCGATGCGGCCGGTGGTGGCGCATCCTGATCGGACGGGGACGACGGGTCTGACGATGAGCGAGCGGCACTCGTCCCTCGGGGCGGAGAGGAGCGGGCGATGACGGGGATCAGTCGCCGCGGCCTTCTCGCTGCCGCGGGGTGGGGTCTCGCGCTGCCCCCGATCGCGGCGGCGCGGGCCGACCGAGCTGCCGCGGCGGTCGCGGACGGAGGCTGGGCCCCGCCCGGCTGGCCGGTCTCCGCGGCGGAGGCGAGCGTGCAGATCGTCGAGCTGCAGCGCTGGCTGCTCGCGCGCTACGCCGACTACCCCGCGTTCCCTCCCATCGACCCCACCGGCGTGGCGGGCGACCGCCACACCATGAACGCCCTCGTGTTCGCGCTGCAGGTGGCGCTCGGGGTCCCGGCGGCGGAGGCGAGCATCGCGCTCGGACCCGACACTAGGGAGCGAATCGTCGAGCGCGGCCAGATCGGCATGCGCCGCCCGATCAACGCCGAGCTGACGCGGCTCTTCCAGGGCGCCCTGCTCATGGACGGCGCGCCACTGCCCTTCACCGGCGAGTTCGACGTGCTCACCCGCGCGGCGACGATGGCGTTCCAGGAGCGGGCGGAGCTGCCGGTCACGGGCGACGGCGACCTCACCACCTGGACGGGCCTGCTCGTGTCGACCGGGGACCTCACCCGGACGACCCGCGCGGTCGACGCCTCCACGGTCGTCACGGACGCCAGGGCGAGCACCCTCGTCGACGCCGGCTACACGACCGTGGGCCGGTACCTCACCGGGCGGGGCAAGCAGTACGCGCACGGCGAGCTCGACACGATCTTCGCTCACGGCCTCAGCACCTTCCCCATCTATCAGGAGTCGAACCGCGCCGCCGACGACTTCGGCAGGGCCGAGGGGGAGCGGCAGGGCGCGGCCGCGGCCAGGCGCGCGATCGGGCTCGGCTTCCCCCCCGGCACGGTCATCTTCTTCGCCGTCGACTTCGACGTCTCCGTCGAGCAGACGCACCGTCACGTGATGCCGTACTTCCGGGGCGTCCGCCGCGCGCTGAGCCGCGCGGAGCGTCGGTTCGAGCCGGGCGTGTACGGTCCGCGCGCCGTGTGCCGCCTCCTCGGCGACAGCGCTCTGACGACCGCCTCCTTCGTGGGCGGGATGTCCACCGGGTACCTCGGCAACCTCGGCCACCCGCTCCCGCCGGACTGGTGGTACGACCAGATCGAGGAGACCGCCGTCGGCGAGGGCTCCGGCGCCATCGGGATCGACAGGAACGTGGTGTCCTCTCGTGCACGGCCGATCCGGGCGATCGACATGGTGCCGACGCCCGGCTGATCGTCGCCGTCGCGGCGGCCCGGCACGCGCGCGCCGCAGCGCCGCAGCGCCGAGGCACGCGAGGCACGCGAGGCACGGTCGTGACCCGGGTGCCGCTGTCGACCGCCGGGTTCCGTCCGGAACACGGGAGCGCGACCGCTCTCCCCGGATCCGCTCCACCCGCTCCGGTAACGAAACGGTCACGCGTAACCTTCCCCGGACGACACCATGACCGGCCCCGCCCCCAGCCGGACGAGCGAAGGGCACCCACTCCATGTCTCCCCTCTCACGCAGGACCCTCGTCAGCGCTGCCGGCCTCGGGCTCCTGGCGCCCTCCTGGTCCGCGACGACTGCACACGCGACACCGCTGCGCACCGGCACCGCGGGATCCGCGGACGGCGCCGACGGCGAGCGCTCGCGCATGCAGCGCTGGCTGCTCTCCCGATATGCGCGGTTCGACGCATTCCCTCGCATCGACCCGCGCGGCCGCCGACCGGACGCGGCCACGATGAACGGACTCGTCTTCGCCCTCCAGCACGCACTCGGCATCCCCGCCGCGGAGGCGAGCATCGTGCTCGGCCCCACGACCAGGTCCCTCATCGCGGCGACGGGCCTTCTGAGACCGGGCGACGGGGGCGATGCGGACGACCGGCGCAGCGCGCTGGTGCGGGTGTTCCAGGGCGCCCTTCTCATGGACGGCGCAGACCTCCGCTTCACGGGGGTGTTCGACTCGGCGACCGAGTCGGCGGTTCGCCGGGTGCAGGCTCGCGACGAGCTCCCCGTCACGGGCGAGGCCGACCCGGCCACCTGGACGGGACTGCTCGTCTCGACGGGTGACCTGTCGCGCACGGCCAGGGCCGTCGACACCTCCACGACCATCACCGCCGCCCGCGCCGCAGCCCTGCGTGAAGCCGGCTACCGCACGGTCGGCCGCTATCTGACCGGGCGCGGCAAGCGCTACGGCGACGGTGAGCTCGACGTCATCTTCGACGCCGGGCTGACGACGTTCCCCATCATGCAGGAGTCGAACAGGGCGGTCGGCGACCTCAGCGCCACCACGGGTGAACGCCAGGGGCGCTCCGCGGCGGAGCGCGCCGGGGCCCTCGGCTTCCCCGAGGACACGGTGATCTTCTTCGCGGTCGACTTCGACATCTCCGACGACGAGTCCAGAGCGGCAGCCGTGCCGTACTTCCGCGGGGTCGGCCGTGCGCTCGGACAGGCGCCGCGCCGATTCCGGCCCGGCGTCTACGGTCCGCGGGCGCTGTGCACCCTCCTCGCCGATGCGTCCCTCGCGGAGGCATCCTTCGTGTCGGGGATGTCGACGGGCTACCGGGGCAACCTGGGCCATCGGCTGCCGTCGAACTGGTGGTACGACCAGATCGAGAACACCCACGTCGGCCACGGCGACGGCCGCGTCGAGGTGGACCGGAACATCGTGTCCTCCCGTGCACGGCCCGTCTCCCGCGCGGACATGGTGCGCCCGGTCAGCTGAGCCGATCGCCAGCCGCACGATCGGGCCAGCGCTGCCATCCCCCGTCGCCGCCACGGGCGGCGATCGCGGCCAGTCGCGCCTGCAGACGAGCGAGCAGTGCGGGCGGGACGTCTTCCGCCCTGGACTCTCCGCTCATCTCCGACTGTCCGTCCTCGCCGACCAGGCGGACGGTGACCGTCTGCCCCATCCCCTTGACGAAGCCGATCCCCCGCTGGAACGTCCAGCGCGGACGACGCGGCGCATTCACCCCCTCCGAGAAGCCGCCCGAGGCCACGGCGAAGGTCTGCCACTCGAACTCGTCCGCGGCGTCGGTCCACACCTCGTCGCAGGCGTCGCAGCCGCAGGACGGGTACGCGGCCGTGTGCAGCACACCGGCAGACACCCAGATGCCGGGGAAATCGGTCAAGACCACCACGAGAGGGGCGCACGCCTCGTCGCGCGGCGTCAGACGGATCGCGCGGACCACCCTGGCCGGATCCGGTGCGCCGAGCAGGCCGTCGACCTGCTGGGCCCCCTCCTCGACATCGACGTCGAACCGGCGCACCAGCTCGTCGACCACCGCCGTGGCGACGAGGTGCAGCGGAGCGAACCTCTCCGGGTGGCTGACGACCGAGTAGCTCTCCTCCGGAGGGCTCCCGTCCCGATCGTCCCAGCGCGCACCGTACGCGATGACGCCGCCCGCATCATCCCTGAAGACGGCCGACCCGATCTGCGGCCTGATGTACTCGCTCATGCGGCTATTCTCCCGCCTCGCCGGCGGCGCGGGCGGCCTCGTCACTGGTGCGCGCCGACCGGCGCCGCGCTCGGCCGTCACCGAGGCGGTGCGGGCGCGCCGCACCGACCGGGTGAGGGAAGCCAACGAAAAACGGCCCCTGACCGAAGGAGAAATCCTCAGCCGGGGGCCGCTCATACTCTGTGCGCGAGGGGGGACTTGAACTGCACTCGGCCCCCTCGCGCCGCGAAACCGTGTAAGGCGTTCTGCCGCATAAAATCAACGATCTGCGGCATGTGACCTGTGGATAACTCCGCCACGATACCCCGACCTACAGGTTGCTTAGCACTTTCGTTAGCACTTCTTGCAGGAACTTGCGGGTTCGCGTGACACAGAACACCGAAGCTTGCTGCAGTCCGGTGCTCCGTGGCGATCAAGGGGTCAGGAGCAGGTGACCTTCGTGACGCCGCTGATGTTCGAGGTTCCAGTTCCCGCGTTCAGCGTGGCCTTCACGGTGTTCCCGTTGTACGCTCTCACCTTGCCGGAGGCGCGGTCGTTCATGATCGAGCGCGGGGCACCGCCGAGTTTGCTGAACGACGTGTGCGTTGCCGGGCACGCCGAGAACGTGAGCTTGTTACCGTCGTAGAGCGCTCTGCTGTAGACGCAGTACTTCCCGCTGGCGCAGTCCTCCTTCGATGCCGCCGCCGTCACGCCAACCGACTTCATCGTATTGGCGTTCACGCTGAGGTTGTTGTCAGGGTCGAGGGTGAGGACGACGTCGCCGTCGTCCCAGCTCACCTCGTTCCAGCCAGTTTGCTCGCCGCCGAACTCGTCGATCACCTCGTAGACGCGTTCCTGCATGGGTGTGGTTTCCTGCTCGGTCGCGGATGCGACGGCTGGGGTGAAGAGCGCGATCAGGGCGAGGGCGGTGGCGGCGAGGGCAGCACGAGTATGACGCATGGATCAGGTATCCGTTCGATAGATGGTGGTCAGGGGGAGGAACAGTCGAAGAAGGCGGTCAGCGTTCCCAGGCGGTGTAGTCGACGACCGCTGGGGCGTGGAGGTCCGTCCTGCTGGTCCCGGTGTAGGGCGTCTCGGCAGCAAGGATCTGCCCGGTGCGCGGCGAGATGATCAGCCCTCGTACTCGCCGGGGGCACGGTCGGTTGCGCTGAACACGATCCCCGTCCGGCCCAGCCGGTCGGTTGTCGATCCGGAGACCTGGATGTTGCTCACGCCGCTCAAGTATCCGATGAGCGCCGCTTCCTGTTCGGGCGTGAGCAGGTAGTTGGAGACGATGGTGCTGATCTCCTGCAGCGTCTGCCCCGCGCTCAACTCCTCATCGCCCGCGAAGGCGGCCAGGTATGCGCCGACCTCGTCGACGTCGGTGGGTGGACCGTCCTCGATCAGAGCGTCCCAATCGCCTGGCGGTAAGGTCTCTTCGACGAGGACCGTGCCGGGTGCGGGCAGGGTGTCGTCGTTCTGCCCGGGGAAGGGCTCCGCGGCGATGAGCCGATAATGCACGCTCCCGTCGGCCCGGAAGGCGGTCTCGCTCCACTGCGGTTCGACGACGGTGGACTCGGTCGTCCCGTCCTCAGCGAACGTCGTGTTCAGCGCCCAGGTCTGTGTACGGATCGTGTTGCCGGGCTCTTGGCCGGTGCGACGCATGGTCTCCATCTCCTTCAACAGCTCCGGAGCCGCCGCGGAAACCGGGGTCAGGTCCAGCAGTGGTGGGGTCGCGGCGACAGCCGGCACGGGGCGCAGAATACTCGTCAACGCGATGACAGCGACGAGGAGCACGACGACGAACGCTCCACCGGTCGCTAATTGCACAGGACGCCAAGCACGCCGCTTCACAGGCTCCCGAGTGCCGCGACGACGCGAACGAGCAAGTGCGGTCTCCTTAGCTTCGTACTCCGCGAGCTCGCGCAGGCCTCGCTCGGAGAGTGGGTCACCGCGCTTCACGGTTCCGGGGTCGGCTGCGCGCAGCAGCTTGCTCAACAGGTCATTCATGAGTGGGCACCTCCTCGACAGCCGGGTCCTGCAGTTCGCTCAATGCCGCACGAAGCATGCGCCTGGCACGCATCAGCCGGGCACGGACGGCAGCACTGTTCATATTGAGCACGGCGGCAATCTCCCGAGCCGTCAGGCGCTCCCAGTAGGTCATCTTCAGCACCTCGCGGTGTATCTGCGGCAGCCGCTCGACCGCATCACGCACCTCCGCGTACAAGTCATCGGAAACAGGCATACGCAGCGCGAAGTCCTCGTTGAGCTGACATTGCAGTTCAGCGCGCCGTCCTCGGCGCCGGTACTCGTCGCCGATCCGGTTCCGCACGACGCCATACAGCCAGGGCACGCTCAACGCCTCCCCGTCTTCGTATCGCTGCCAGGCAAGGCGGAAAGCCTCACTGAGTATTCGCGCTTCTGAGGGCCGCTGATATTGGGGTTCGGGGCCACCCTGCC
>NZ_FUKR01000058.1 GCF_900163835.1 Mycetocola reblochoni REB411
CCGCCGCACCCCCTCCTCCGCACCGCCGGTCACCGTCGACCGGCATCCCCGGCCGTCAGGCGGCCGGCCAGCCCGAGCACACTCCCCGCACACTCTGCACTCTGAAGGGTGACCACCCCATGACCCTGGAACTCCGAGGGATCACCAAGCGCTTCGGCGCACTCGTGGCCAACGACCACATCGACCTCCGGGTCGAGGCGGGCAGCATCCACTGCCTGCTCGGCGAGAACGGCGCGGGCAAGTCCACGCTGATGAACGTCCTGTACGGCCTCTACCAGGCCGACGAGGGCGAGATCGTCCTCGACGGCGTCGTCCAGGACTTCGCCGGACCGGGTGACGCCCGCCGCGCGGGCATCGGGATGGTCCACCAGCACTTCATGCTCGTCCCCGTCTTCACCGTCGCCGAGAACGTCATGCTCGGCCACGAGCAGACCGGTTTCGCCGGGCGGCTCGACCTGGCCGCCGCCAGGGCGAAGGTCCGCGAGATCTCCGAGCGCTTCGGCTTCGACATCGACCCCGACGCCGTGGTCGAGGACCTGCCGGTCGGCGTCCAGCAGCGGGTCGAGATCATCAAGGCGCTGTCGCAGCGGGCGAAGGTCCTCGTCTTCGACGAGCCGACCGCGGTGCTGACCCCCCAGGAGACCGACGAGCTCATGGCCATCATGGAGCAGCTGAAGGCCGAGGGCACCGCCATCGTCTTCATCACCCACAAGCTCCGCGAGGTGCGCCGCGTCGCCGACACCATCACCGTCATCCGGCTGGGGAAGGTCGTCGGCCAGGCGGAGCCGACCGCGACGAACGCCGAGCTGGCCACCCAGATGGTCGGCCGCGCCGTCGAGCTGACCGTGCAGAAGGCGCCGGCCACCCCCGGCGCCCCGGCGCTGGTCGTCGAGAACCTCACCGTCGTCGACGATAACGGCCTCAAGGTCGTCAACGACGTCAGCTTCACCGTCCACGAGGGCGAGATCCTCGCCATCGCCGGTGTCCAGGGCAACGGCCAGACCGAGCTGACGGAGGCCCTCATCGGGCTGCAGAGCGCGGCGGAGGGCAGGGTCAGCCTGGGAGGGCGCGAGCTCACCGGCCTTACCGTGCGGCAGGCGCTCGACGAGGGCATCGGCTTCGTGCCGGAGGACCGCACCCACGACGGCCTCGTCGGCGAGTTCACCATCGCGGAGAACCTCATGCTCGACCGCTCGACGGGTGCGCCGTTCGTGCGCGCAGGCTCGGTGCAGTACGGCGTGCTCAACGCCTTCGCGGAGGAGAAGAAGGCCGAGTTCGACATCAGGGCCGCCTCCATCCAGACCGCGGCGGGCCGCCTCTCCGGCGGCAACCAGCAGAAGGTCGTGCTGGCACGCGAGCTCAGCCGCGACCTCAAACTCTTCGTCGCCGCGCAGCCGACGCGCGGCATCGACGTCGGCTCGATCGAGTTCGTGCACAAGCGCATGGTCGCCACGAGGGACGCGGGCGTGCCCGTGATCGTGGTCTCCACGGAGCTCGACGAGGTCGCGGCGCTTGCCGACCGGATCGCCGTCATGTACCGCGGCGAGATCGTCGGCATCGTGCCAGGAACAACGTCCAGAGACACCCTCGGTCTCATGATGGCGGGCGAACGCCCGGAAGGAATCGTCGAATGAGCGGCAGCACCCCCACCGACCCCGGCCGCGGGGACGCGGCAGACGGCACAGGGACGGCGGCACCCGCCGCCGAGGCAGCCGCCGCCGCGGCACCCGCCTCCGGAGGGCGACCCGTCGTGCCGCCGCGCGCGGAGCCGACGCTCCTGAGCCGGATCAGCCAGTCCAGCGTCACCGTCACGGTGCTCGCGCTCGTCCTCGGGCTCGTCGCCGGCGGCATCCTCATCGCCGTCACCAACAGCCAGGTGCAGGCCACGGCCGGATACTTCTTCGCCAGGCCGACGGACTTCTTCGCCGCCGTGTGGCAGGCCGTCGCCGGCGGCTACGGCGCGCTGTTCCAGGGCTCGGTGTACAACATCAACCGGCCGGACTTCCTCTCGGGGATCCGGCCGCTCATGGACACCCTCACCTTCGCCACACCGCTCATCGCGGCGGCGCTCGGCGTCGGGCTGGCGTTCCGCGTCGGGCTGTTCAACATCGGCGGTCGCGGACAGATGCTCATCGCCGCCGCCGCCGCGGGCTGGGTGGGCTCGACGATGAACCTGCCGTGGGGTCTGCACATGATCCTCGCCGTCGTCGCCGGCCTGATCGGCGGGGCGGTGTGGGGAGGGCTCGTCGGCTTCCTCAAGGCCCGCACGGGTGCGCACGAGGTGATCCTCACGATCATGCTCAACTACATCGCGTTCTACCTGCTCGCGTTCCTGCTGCGCACCCCCGGGCTGCTGCAGGCGCCGGACTCCTCGAACCCCAAGTCGGGGCCGATGGCCGACACCGCGGTGTTCCCGAAGATCCTCGGCGACCGCTACAACCTGCACTTCGGCTTCATCCTGGTCATCCTGGCGACGATCTTCGTCTGGTGGCTGCTCAACCGCTCGGCGCTCGGCTTCCGGTTCCGCGCCGTCGGGGAGAACCCCGAGGCGTCCCGGGTCGCCGGCATCAACGTCAACAACGTGTACATCTACGCGATGCTGCTCGCCGGTGCCCTCGCGGGCCTCGGCGGGGCCTCTCAGGTGCTCGGGAGCGTGACCAGCGGGGTGACCAGCGGCATCGACGCCGGCATCGGCTTCGACGCCATCACCGTCGCGCTGCTTGGACGCTCCCGGCCGTGGGGCATCTTCGCCGCCGGTGTGCTGTTCGGCGCGCTGAAGGCGGGCAGCTTCAGCATGCAGGCCGCGCAGGGCATCCCCATCGACATCGTCACCGTCGTCCAGGCGGTCGTCGTGCTCATGATCGCGGCGCCGCCGCTGGTGCGCTCGATCTTCTTCCTCAACCGCCCGGCGCGCCGCGCCGCCGCGGCCAGCCGTCTCCCGGAGGTGAGCGCCAAATGAGCGTGACCACGCCGTCCCCCGAGCTCTCCGTCAGCGCCTCGCTGGAGTCCGCGACCGTCAAGAACTGGAAGGCGCCCATCGTCTTCGCGGTGTTCAGCGTCATCGCCGTGGTCGTCTTCGTCGGCTTCCGTCGCGAGGGCGTCAGCGAGTTCCGCTTCGCCACGGGGAGCGACTTCTTCGCCATCCCCCCGCTCGTCGTGGGCTCGACCCCGGCGACGATCGTGCTCAGCGTGCTGCTGCTCGCCCTGACCGGCTACTCGGTCTGGCGCACCTCCACGGCCAGGACCACGCCGATCTGGCTGGTCAGCCTCTTCGGCGTCCTCTTCGTCGCCGACTTCCTCGCCTGGGTGGTCGCGGGCAACTTCATCAACGCCACGGGACTGCTGCTCGGCTCGATCGCCCTCAGCGCCCCGCTGATCTTCGGCGCGCTCGGCGGCGTCATCTCCGAGCGGGTCGGCGTCGTCAACGTCGCCATCGAGGGGCAGCTGCTCGCCGGGGCGTTCACCTCGGCGATGGTCGCGTCCATGACGGGCAACGCCCTCGTCGGGCTCCTCGCGGCGATGGTCGCGGGCGTGCTCGTCGGCATGGTGCTCGCGGTGTTCTCGATCCGCTACCTCGTCGAGCAGGTCATCGTCGGCGTCGTGCTCAACGTGCTGGTGGCCGGCCTGACCGGTTTCCTCTACTCGACGGTGATGGGCTCCAACGAGGCGCTGTTCAACTCCCCGCCGAAGCTGCCGCAGCTCCCGATCCCCGTGCTCAGCGAGATCCCCGTGATCGGGCCGATCCTGTTCCGCCAGACGCTCATCATCTACCTGATGTACGTGGCGATCTTCCTCGTCTGGTGGGGGCTGTACAAGACCAAGTGGGGTCTGCGCCTCCGTGCCGTCGGCGAGCACCCTCAGGCCGCCGACACCGTCGGGATCCGGGTCAACATGACCCGCTTCTGGAACGTCTCGCTCGCCGGCGCGATCGCCGGGCTCGGCGGGGCGTACTTCACCCTCGGCTCGGTCGGCGGGTTCACCAAGGAGATGACCGCGGGAGCCGGGTTCATCGCCCTCGCCGCCGTCATCTTCGGCCGCTGGGACCCGATCAAGGCCACGCTCGCCGCGCTGCTGTTCGGCTTCGCCAGCAACCTGCAGAACGTCCTCGGAGCGATCGGCTCGCCGGTGCCCAGCGAGTTCATGCTGATGCTGCCCTACGTGATCACGATCCTCGCCGTGGCCGGCTTCGTCGGACAGTCACGGGGGCCTGCGGCCTCGGGGAAGGCGTACGTCAAGCAATGACCGAGACACCCGCGACCCGTCCGCCGGGCGGCGGCCCCGTCACCGACGAGGTCTGGGACCGCCTGCACGCGGGAGCCGTCGACGCGCTCACGCACGCCTACGTCCCCTACTCGCACTTCCCCGTCGGGGTGGCGGCGCTCGTCGACGACGGCCGGATCATCGCCGGGGCGAACGTCGAGAACGCCAGCTACGGGGTGACGCTGTGCGCCGAGTGCTCGCTCGTCTCCGCGCTGCACATGGGCGGGGGAGGCAAACTCGTCGCCTTCGTCTGCATCGACGGCGCGGAGCAGGCGCTCATGCCCTGCGGCCGCTGCCGCCAGCTGTTGTTCGAGCATGCCGCCCCCGGCATGCTGCTGAAGACGGTGTCGGGGATCCGCACCATCGACGAGGTGCTTCCCGACGCCTTCGGGCCGAGCACCCTCGCCGCGTACGCCGGCTGAGCAGCGCGCCGGCGCCGAACGCCGGCATCCGCCACACGCAGGGCCGACCGGCCCGACGACAGGCCGGGACCACGAGGAACGGCCGAGACCAGGAGGACGCACCATGACCACCGAGCAGCGCACTGTCGAGCCCTTCGACGCCGTCGACCTCATCCGACGCAAGCGCGACCGCGGCGAGCTGACCACGGAGGAGATCCGCTGGCTCGTCGACGCCTTCACCCGGGGCTACGTCGTCGACGAGCAGATGTCGGCCCTGGCCATGGCGATCCTGCTCAACGGCATGGGCCGACGCGAGATCAAGGACCTGACGCTGGCGATGATCGACTCGGGCGAGCGCCTGAACTTCGACGGGCTCGGCAAGACGACGGTCGACAAGCACTCGACCGGAGGCGTCGGCGACAAGATAACCCTCCCGCTGATGCCCCTCGTGGCCGCGTTCGGTGTCGCCGTGCCGCAGCTGTCGGGGCGGGGGCTCGGGCACACCGGCGGCACGCTCGACAAGCTGGAGTCGATTCCCGGCTGGCGCGCTGACCTCAGCAACGCCGAGATCAGGGAGCAGCTGCGCGACGTCGGAGGCGTCATCTGCGCGGCGGGCGCCGAGCTCGCACCGGCGGACAAGCGGCTCTACGCCCTGAGGGACACCACGGGAACCGTCGAGGCGATCCCGCTCATCGCCTCGAGCATCATGTCGAAGAAGATCGCCGAGGGCACCGCCGCGCTCGTCCTGGACGTCAAGTTCGGCTCGGGCGCCTTCATGCGCGAGTACGACCGTGCCGAGGAGCTGGCGCGCACCATGGTCGAGCTGGGGCGCGACGCCGGGGTGAACACCGCCGCGCTGCTGACCGACATGAACGCGCCGCTCGGCCTCGCGATCGGCAACGCCAACGAGGTCCGCGAGTCCGTCGAGGTCCTCGCCGGCGGCGGGCCGGCCGACGTGGTCGAGCTGACCGTCGCCCTCGCCCGCGAGATGCTCGCCCAGGCCGGGCAGCCGGACGCCGACGTCGAGGCCGCCCTCGCCGACGGACGGGCGATGGACGTCTGGCGTCGTTTCGTCGTCGCCCAGGGCGGAGACCCGGACGCCGCACTGCCGGAGCCGCGGCACACCCACACGGTGAGGGCCGAGGCGGCGGGCGTGGTCGCCGGCCAGGAGGCGCTGCCGTTCGGGATCGCCGCGTGGAGGCTCGGCGCCGGGCGCGCCAGGCAGCAGGATCCGGTCGTGCATGCGGCAGGCATCGACCTGCACGTCAAGCCGGGCGACGCGGTCGTGGCGGGGCAGCCGCTCTACACCCTGTCCGCCGACGAGGAGGGCCGCTTCCCCCGCGCGCTGGAGGCGCTCGAGGGCGCGCTGACGCTCGATGCCCCCGGCACCGAGGTCTCGCGCGGCCCGATCGTCGCGGCCCGCATCGGCTGAGGCGTGTGAACAGCGCGTGCACGGCCGCGACACGCGCTGTTCCGCACCCGTCGCGGCGGCTAGTCTGAGGGTATGAGCGCAGCCCCCGAGTTCCAGCTTTCCGACGGCGTCAACCTGCAGGCACTGCCGAAGGTGTCGCTGCACGACCACCTGGACGGGGGACTGCGGCCCGCGACGATCATCGAGCTGGCCCCGGCGGCCGGCGTCGAGCTGCCCGCCGACGACCCCGACGAGCTCGCCGAGTGGTTCGTCGCCCAGTCCACCTCCGGCAGCCTCGTCGAGTACCTGAAGACCTTCGACCTCACCACCGCCGTCATGCAGACGGCCGACAACCTCGAGCGCATCGCACGCGAGTTCGTCCAGGACCTCGCCGCGGACGGCGTGATCTACGGCGAGATCCGCTGGGCGCCCGAGCAGCACCTCGCCGGGGGGCTCACCCTCGACGAGGCGGTCGAGGCCGTGCAGTCGGGCATCGAGCAGGGCATCGACGACGTCGAGTCCGCCGGGGGGTACATCCGCATCGGCCAGCTCATCACGGCGATGCGCCACGCGGACCGCGCCCTCGAGATCGCCGAGCTGGCCGTCCGGCACCGTGACTCCGGTGCCGTCGGCTTCGACATCGCCGGCGCCGAGGCCGGATTCCCGCCGAGCCGCCACCGCCTCGCCTTCGACTACCTCGCGGCCGCGCACTTCCCCGTGACCGTGCACGCGGGCGAGGCCGACGGCCTGGACTCCATCTCCGGCGCCCTCGTCGACGGCCGTGCGCTCCGACTCGGCCACGGCGTCCGGCTGGCGGAGGACATCGAGACGGTCCGCAGCGACGCGGAGAACAGCTACGTGGCGCTCGGCGAGCTGTCCCAGTGGGTGAAGGACCGCGAGATCCCGCTCGAGCTCAGCCCGACGTCCAACCTGCAGACCGGGGCCGTGCAGGAGTGGGGCGACGACCTCGTCGACCACCCCTTCGACCTGCTTTACCAGCTCGGCTTCCGCGTCACGGTCAACGTCGACAACCGGACGATGAGCGGCACGAGCCTGACGCGCGAGCTGGCCCTGCTCTCGGACGCCTTCGGCTACGACCTGGACGACATCGAGAACTTCCAGGTGAACGCCGCGCGCGCCGCGTTCCTGCCGCTGGAGGACCGCGAGGAGCTCGTCGAGGCGATTCTCGACGGCTTCGAGGACGCCGCGGAGGGTGTGCGCTCCGCTCGGTAGTAATCTGGTGGTCCCAGCTCCGCGACGACGAAGTGAGTTCACAGCCCATGCCCCTGCCTCCTCTGCCGGCATCCGCGATCAGCCTGCGCGCCGAGGCGGCCGACTGGCGTCAGGCCGTCGCACGCGCGGGCGAGGCCCTGGAGCGGTCGGGTGCGACGCTCGCCGGGTACGCGGACCGCATGGTCGAGGTGATCACCGCCTACGGCGCCTACGTCGTGGTCGCGCCGGGACTCGCCCTCGTGCATGCACGCCCCGGCGATGACGTGCTCAGCGAGGGCATCGCCGTCGTCACGCTCGCCGAGCCGGTGAGCTTCGGACACCCCTACAACGACCCGGTGAGCGTCGTCGTCGCCGTCGCGAGCGTGTCCAACGACGAGCACGTCACGAGCGTCGCCGAGCTCGCCAACGTCTTCAACGACCCGCAGGCGGTCCCGCGGCTGGCCGCCGCGACGAGCGTCGACGAGGTCAGCAGGCTGTTCGCGGAAGGAGAGGCCGGATGAGGATCGTCGCCGTCTGCGGTGTCGGGGTGGGCAGCTCCGCCATCCTCAAGCTGAACGCCGAGCGGGCGCTGGCCCGGCTCGGGCTGACCGCCGACGTCTCGGCGAGCGACATCGACTCGGTGGGGGTGTCCGCGGCCGACGCCCAGGTGATCCTCACCTCGCCCGAGCTGGTCGATCGGATCGGCCCGACCGCGGCCGACGTCGTGGTGATCGAGAACTACTTCGACCTCGACGAGGTCACCCGCAAGGTCGAGGACGCGCTGTCCTGAGCGGGCGCGGGGCCGGGCGGCCCCGCGCGTCGCGGCCTCAGGACCCGGGAGCGACCTCGGCGACGATGGCGGACAGGTCCGTCCGGATCGCCTCGAGTAGCGGTGCGGCCCGGTTCGCGGCGTCGACCCGGACGTCGAGGTAGAACTTCAGTTTCGGCTCGGTGCCGCTCGGCCGTGCCATGACCCGGGACCCGCCGGCGAGCACGAAGCGGAGCGCGTCGGTGCTGGGGCCCTCGTCGGGGTGCAGCAGGTCGTCGACCCGGTCGACGGCGAGTCCGCCGAGGACCGTGGGCGTTTCGGCGCGCAGCCGCGCCATGACGGCGCCGATGATGCCGAGGTCCTCGACGCGCACCGACAGCTGGGAGCTGGCGAAGTGGCCGAAGCGCTCCGCGAACTCGTCGAGCAGCCCGGCGATGCTGCCGCCGTCCGCCGCGGTGCGCTCGGCCAGGTCGAGGAACGCCACAGCCGCGGAGATGCCGTCCTTATCGCGCAGCGTGCCGGGGTTCACCAGGTAGCCCAGCGCCTCCTCGTAGCCGAACAGCAGCCCGGGCACGCGGGAGACCCACTTGAACCCGGTGAGCGTCTCGACGAACTCGAGGCCGTAGGCGCTGGCGACCTCACCGAGCGCGGGGGAGGAGACGATGGACGCCGCCAGAGCGCCGCCCGTGCCGAGCCCGTGCGCCGTCTGAGCCGCCTGCCAGCCGAGCAGCCAGCCGACCTCGTTGCCGCTGAGCTGCCGGTAGCCGCCCTCGGCCGCGGCGTCGGGGATCGCGACGGACATGCGGTCGGCGTCGGGGTCGTTGGCGATGATGAGGTCGGCGTGGGCAGCCACCGCGTCGCGGACGGCGAGGTCGAGCGCGCCGGCCTCCTCCGGGTTGGGGAACGCGACGGTGGGGAAGGCGGCGTCCGGGTCGCGCTGCTCGACGACCGGCTCGATGCCGGAGAAGCCGGCGCGCTCGGCGACGGCGGCGAAGGTCTCCCAACCGACGCCGTGCATGGCCGTGTAGACCACGCGCAGGCTCGCCCTGGTGTCGCGCGGGGACGCGAGCGAGGCGGTCGCGGCGACGTAGGCGTCGACGACGTCCTCCGTGGCGATCGCGTAGTCGTCCGAGCGGGGCAGCTCCGTGACACGCTCCTGCTCGGCGACGGCGGTGATCGCCGCGGCGATGGCGCTGTCCGCGGGCGGGACGATCTGCGAGCCCTCATCGGCCCCGCCCAGGTAGACCTTGTAGCCGTTGTCGCGCGGGGGGTTGTGGCTCGCCGTGACCATGACGCCGGCGGAGGCGTCGAGCTCGCGCACGGCGAAGGCGAGCACGGGCGTCGGCAGCAGGCGGGGGAGCAGGATCGCCCTCAGGCCGGCCCCGGCGACGATCTCCGCGGTGTCGCGGGCGAAGACGTCGGAGTTGGTCCTGCCGTCGTAGCCGATGACCACAGACGGGGTCGTGCCCGGCTCGGCCCGCTCGGCCAGGTAGCGGGCCAGTCCGGCGGCCGCCTGCGAGACGAGCACGCGGTTCATGCCGGTCGGGCCCGCCTGGACGGGGCCGCGCAGCCCGGCGGTGCCGAAGGCGAGGCGGGAGGAGAAGCGCTCGGTGAGCTCGCCGAGTGCGGCCTCGTCGCCGCCCTGCGCGGCCTCGATGAGCGCGGTCAGCTCGGCCCTGGTCGTCGCGTCCGGGTCCTGGGCGACCCAGTCGACGGCCGCGGTGATGGCGCTCACAGCGCCGCCACGATCCGGGCCAGCAGCGCGCTGATGCCCGCCTCGGCGGTCTGGCCGGCCTCGATGACCTCCTCGTGCGACAGCGGCGTCGACTGGATGCCCGCGGCGAGGTTGGTGATCAGTGACAGGCCGAGCACCTCCATGCCCGCCTCGCGGGCGGCGATCGCCTCGAGCGCGGTCGACATGCCGACGATGTCGCCGCCGATGGTCCTGGCCATCCGCACCTCGGCGGGCGTCTCGTAGTGCGGGCCGCGGAACTGCGTGTACACGCCCTCGTCCAGGCTCGGGTCGATGCCGTGCGCGATGGCGCGCAGGCGCGAGGAGTACAGGTCGGTGAGGTCGACGAAGGTGGCGCCCTCGAGCGGAGAGTCCGCGGTGAGGTTGATGTGGTCGCTGATGAGGACGGGCGTCCCCGGCGTCCAGTGCTCGTTGATCCCTCCCGCGCCGTTGGTGAGGATCATCGTCGACGCGCCGGTGGCCGCGGCGGTGCGGACGCTGTGCACGACGCGGCGGACGCCGTGCCCCTCGTAGTAGTGCGTGCGCGCGCCGATGACGAGCGCCCTGGTGCCGTTCTCCAGCAGGATCGAGCGGATCGTCCCGGTGTGTCCCGCGAGCGCGGGGCGGGAGAAACCGGTGATCTGCTCGGCGGGGACGGTCGCGGTTGTCTCTCCGATGAGGTCCGCGGCCTTGCCCCAGCCGCTGCCGAGGGTGAGGGCGATGTCGTGACGGTCGACGCCGGTCGCGGCCGCGATGTCTGCGGCCGCCTGGGCGGCGATCTCGGCCGGCCGGGCGGCCGGGTCGTCCAAGGGGTTCTGTGCTGTGTGGGCCATGGACCAACTGTAGCCGCGGGCGGGGACGCTGGGACGGCGCCCTGCGGGCTGCTCCGATGAGCGCGGTGGGGTTCCGCGGCCGCTCCCCATTTGGTCCGCCCCGCGCGGCCGCGAGAGAATGGGAGGCATGGCGAACGAGTTCGAACGGATCCAGCGGGTTGTCGTCGTCGGCGGCGGTCCCGGCGGCTACGAGGCGGCTCTCGCCGGAGCCCAGCTCGGCGCGGAGGTGACGCTCGTGGAGCGCGGCGGCGTCGGCGGCGCGGCGGTCATGACCGACGTCGTCCCGTCGAAGAGCCTCATCGCCACGGCGGAGGCGGCGAGCGCGATCGGCGGCGCCGGCGACCTCGGCGTCCAGTTCTTCGGGCGCACGCCGGAGGGCAGGCCGCTGCGCGTCGAGACGGCCGTCAACCTCGCCGCCGTGAACAAGCGTCTGCTCGGCCTCGCCCGTCAGCAGTCGGAGGACATGCGCACTGCCCTCGTCCGCGCGGGGGTGCGCATCGTCAACGGCCAGGGCCGGCTGGACGGCGACCGGAGGGTGGTCGTGTCGACGGGGCGCGGCGGCACCGACTTCGACGAGCTCGAGGCTGACACGATCGTCGTCGCCGTCGGCGCCAGGCCGCGGCGCCTGGACAGCGCCCAGCCGGACGGCGAACGGATCCTCACCTGGACGCAGCTCTACGACCTGCAGGCGATCCCCGAGCACCTCATCGTCGTCGGCTCCGGGGTGACCGGTGCCGAGTTCGCCTCGGCCTACCGTGCGCTGGGCGCGAAGGTGACGCTCATCTCCAGCCGCGACCAGGTCCTGCCCGGCGAGGACGCCGACGCGGCCGAGGTGATCGAGCGGGTGTTCACCCGCAACGGCATGACGGTGCTCAACCGCTCGCGGGCGGAGAGCGTGGTGCGCACCGAGGACGGCGTCGTCGCGACCCTCACCGACGGGCGGACCGTCGAGGGCAGCCACTGCCTCATGGCGGTCGGCTCGATCCCCAACACGGAGGACCTGGGCCTGGCGGAGGCGGGTGTGCAGCTGACCGAGTCCGGTCACATCCGCGTCAACCGCGTGGCCAGGACGAGCGTGCCCAACATCTACGCCGCCGGGGACTGCACCACGTCGATGCCGCTCGCTTCCATCGCCTCCATGCAGGGGCGCACGGCGATGATGCACGCGATGGGCGATGCGGTGCACCCGATCGAGCTGCGCAACGTCGCCGCGAACATCTTCACGCAGCCGGAGATCGCGACGGTCGGCTGGACCCAGCGCCAGATCGAGGACGGCATCGCGCAGGGGGAGATCTACAAGATCGCCCTCGCCTCGAACCCGAGGGCGAAGATGATCGGGATCAAGGACGGCTTCGTCAAGCTGTTCGCCCGGACCGGCTCCGGGACGGTGATCGGCGGCGTGATCGTCGCGCCGAAGGCGTCGGAGCTGATCTTCCCTCTCGCCCTCGCCGTGGAGCACAGGCTCAACGTCGACCAGGTGGCGAGCGCCTTCACGGTGTACCCCTCGCTGAGCGGCTCGATCGTCGACGCCGCCCGCGCGATGCACATCGTCTCCTAGCCGGAGCCGGAGCCGGAGCCGGAGCCGGAGCCGGAGCCGGAGCCGGAGCCGGAGCGTCGGACGCGGCCGAGGGCCGTCAGCGCGGGGCGTCCCGCCGCGTCCGATCGTCGGAGGAGTCGTCGCCGGTCAGCCGGTCGTTCAGCTCGCCGACCTGCTTGCGCAGGCGCTGCACCTCCTTGAGCAGCTCGGCCGAGCCGAGGCGGACGTCGACGAGCTCACGGGCGATGTACTCGGTGTCGGCCACGTTGCGCTCGGCGCGGATGCGGTCCTGCTCGTTCTGCACGCGGTCGCGCTCGACCTGCCGGGTCTGCGCCAGCAGGATCAGCGGCGAGGAGAACGACGCCTGGATCGACAGCAGCAGGGTCAGGAAGGTGAAGGTGTAGGGGTCGAACCGCCACGGTGTGAGCGTGTTGATGATGATCCACACGGCCACGAAGACGACCATGATCGCCAGGAACAGCGGCCGGCCGAAGAACATCGCCACCGCCTCGGAGGCGCGGCCGAGGGCGTCGGTGCTCTCGAGGTCGCCGCTGCGCGGCGCGCGTCTGCCCGCCTGTGGTGTCGCCAGGTCGGTGCTTCGACGGGTGAACAGTCCCTTGACGGCCATCGATTCTGCCTCTCCGAGTGGGCGGACGGGGGAGCCGCGGACCACCGGTGCCCCGGCCAGCGCCCGCCTGCGCCATCGTTCAGCATAACCGGGTCGTGCCCCGCCCCCGTTCGCCTGGTCCGCGGGGGTGTCAGGCGGACCGGGTCAGGGCGCTCCGCCTGATGCGCTGCGCGTTGAGGGCGACGATGACCGTCGAGGCGCTCATCAGCACGGCGCCGAGCGACATCGGCATGCTGATGCCGATCGGTGCGAGGACGCCGGCGGCGAGCGGCACGGCGGCGAGGTTGTAGCCGGCGGCCCACCAGAGGTTCTCCGTCATGATGCGGTAGCTCCGCCTGGACAGCTCGCGCACCGCCGCGATGGCGCGGGGGTCGTCGCCGCTGAGCACGATCTGCGCGGAGTCGATGGCGACGTCCGTCCCCGCCCCGATGGCGAGGCCGACGTCGGCCCTGGCGAGGGCGGGGGCGTCGTTGACGCCGTCACCGACCATCGCCACGACCTCTCCGCGGCTCTGCAGCTCGGCGATCATGGCCGACTTGTCGGTCGGCCGCAGCCCCGCGTGCACCTCGGTGATGCCGAGCTCGGCCGCGACCGTGTCCGAGACGGCCGCCGTGTCCCCGCTGGCCATGACGACGTGGACGCCGTCGTCGCGAAGCGTCTGGACGGCCTCGGCCGACTCCGGGCGGATCGTGTCGACGACGCGGAGCAGCCCGACCAGCTCGTCGCCGTAGCGGACGTACAGCACCGTGCCGCCGGCGAGCAGGGCCCCGTCCGCCTCGGCCGGGACGGCGATCCCCGCGTCGTCGAGCATCCGCGGCCCGCCGATCGCCGCGTCGACCCCGGCGATGAAGCCGGTCATCCCTGTGGAGGCCTCGGACCTGGCGTCCGTGGCGTCGGGCACGCTCACGCCGGTGGCGGTCGCCTCGGCGCGGACGGCCCGGGCGATCGGGTGCTCGCTGTCGTGCTCGAGCGCGGCCGCGACGGCGAGGACGCGCGGCGCACTCCACTCCGCGTCGAGCGGGACGATCCGGTCCACGCGGGGGGACCCCGCGGTGAGCGTGCCCGTCTTGTCGAAGACGACCGTGGTGACCTGGCGCATGCGCTCCAGGGCGACCCTGTCGGCGATGAGGATGCCGTGGCGTGCGGCCTGGCCGCTGGCGATCGCGACGACGAGGGGGATCGCCAGGCCGAGGGCGTGCGGGCAGGCGATGACGAGCACCGTGATGGTGCGGATGGTGGCGTCGTCGGGGCGGCCGAGGGCGAGCCATACGACGGCGGTGAGCACGGCCGCGCCGAGCGCGAACCAGAACAGCCAGGCCGCGGCCCTGTCGGCCAGCCGCTGCGTCGGGGTCGTGGAGCTCTGTGCCTCCTGCACCAGCGCGCGGATCCCGGCGACGGTGGTCGCCTCGCCCGTGGCCTCGACCCGGACGCGGAGGGCGCCGTCGGTCGAGATGGAGCCCGCGACGACGCGGTCGCCCGCGCGCCGGGTGACGGGCACCGACTCGCCGGTGATGAGGGACTCGTCCACCTCCGCCCTGCCGTCCATGACGCGGCCGTCGGCGGGGATGCGCCCGCCCGGCCTGACCAGGACGTCGTCGCCGGGGGTGAGATCGGCGACGGGGACGGTGGTCGTGGTGCGTCCGTCGGGGCCGATGCGGTCGGCGGTGTCGGGCAGGAGTGAGGCGATCGACTCGAGGGCGTCGCCCGTCTTCGCCAGTGCGGCCATCTCGACCCAGTGGCCGAGCAGCATGATCACGACCAGGAGTGCGAGCTCCCACCAGAAGCTGAGCTCGTGCCCGACCAGGCCGATGCTCGAGGCGAGGGAGGAGAGGAACGCCACCGTGATGGCCAGCGCGACCAGGAGCATCATGCCGGGTCGCCTGGCCACGATCTCGTCCTTCGCCCCGAGGAGGAAGGGCGAGCCGCCCCAGAGGTACATCACCGTTCCGAGGAGGGGGGACACCCAGGCGAGGGAGTCGGGGACCGCGTGCTCCGCACCGAACAGCATCCAGAACCCGGAGCTGGCGGCGATGGTGGGGATCGCGAGCGCGAGCATGATCCAGAACAGTCGCCGGAAGTGGGCCGCGTGGCCGGCGTGGCCCCCGTGCCCGGCGTGGTCCATGCCCGCCATGCCGGCATGGCCCTCGTGTCCGTGGCGGTCCATGCCGGTCATGCCTGCGGCAGGGTCCGTGTGCGCCGCGTGCTCCTGGTGTGCCGTGTGTCCCTCGCGAGGGTCGTGTCCTGGCGTGCTCATGACTCGACCCTATACCCCCATGGGGTATAGGGTCGAGTGCGTGTCGACGGCCGCGGCCGGGCGGCGGTCAGTCGACGATGCGGAGCAGCTGGTGGCCGGCCGGAACCGTCTGTCCGACGGGCGCATCGATGGAGCGGACCGTCCCGTCGCGGTGCGCGGTGATCGGCTGCTCCATCTTCATCGCCTCGAGGACGACCACCAGGTCGCCCTTGACGACCGTCGCGCCGTCCTCGACCGCGAGCTTCACGACGGTTGCCTGCATCGGCGACGTCACCGACTCGCCCGTCGCCGCGGCGGACTGGCTGCGCTTGCCGCGCTTGGCAGGTGCGTGGGCGCCGCGCCTCGCCTGGCCGCCCGCGGCTGCGAGCAGCGACTCGGGCAGGGACACCTCGAGGCGCTTGCCGCCGACCTCGACCGTCACCGAGTGCCGCTCCGTCGCCTCGGAGGAACTCGCGACCTCACCGTTCCACGGCTCGATGTCGGCCTGGAACTCCGTCTCGATCCAGCGCGTGTAGACGCCGAAGGCGCCGTTCTCCGCGGTGAACGCGGGGTCGCGCACGACCGCCCTGTGGAACGGCAGCACGGTCGGAAGGCCGGACACCTCGAACTCGTCAAGCGCGCGGCGGCTGCGCTCGAGCGCCTGCTCGCGCGTGGCGCCGGTGACGATGATCTTGCCGAGCAGCGAGTCGAACGCGCCCGAAATCTCGTCGCCGGCGGTCACGCCGCTGTCGACGCGGATGCCGGGGCCGCCGAACGTCTTGAACGCGGTGACGGGGCCGGGCTGGGGGAGGAAGCCGCGGCCGGGGTCCTCCCCGTTGATGCGGAACTCGAAGGAATGCCCGCGCGGAGCCGGGTCGTCGTAGTCGAGCACGCCGCCCTCGGCAAGACGGAACTGCTCGCGCACGAGGTCGAGGCCGGTGACCTCTTCGGACACGGGGTGCTCCACCTGGAGGCGCGTGTTCACCTCGAGGAAGGAGACGGTGCCGTCCTGCCCGATGAGGAACTCGCACGTGCCCGCGCCGACGTAGCCGACCTCGCGCAGGATGGCCTTGGACGAGGTGTACAGCAGAGCCGTCTGCTCCGCGGTGAGGAACGGTGCGGGGGCCTCCTCGACGAGCTTCTGGTGGCGGCGCTGCAGCGAGCAGTCGCGCGTGGACACGACGACGACGTTGCCGTGTGCGTCGGCGAGGCACTGGGTCTCGACGTGACGCGGCTTGTCGAGGTACTTCTCGACGAAGCACTCGCCCCTGCCGAACGCGGCGACGGCCTCGCGCGTGGCCGAGTCGAACAGCTCGGCCACCTCGTCGCGGTCCCTGGCGACCTTGAGGCCGCGGCCGCCACCGCCGAACGCCGCCTTGATGGCGACGGGAAGGCCGAACTCGTCGACGAAGTCGAGGACCTCCTCCGCGCCGGAGACCGGGTTGAGCGTCCCGGGGGCGAGCGGGGCCTTCACCTTCTCGGCGATGTGCCTGGCCGACACCTTGTCGCCGAGCAGCTCGATGGCGTCCGGCGACGGCCCGATCCAGACCAGGCCCGCGTCGATGACCGCGCGCGCGAAGTCGGCGTTCTCGGCGAGGAAGCCGTAGCCGGGGTGCACGGCGTCCGCGCCGGATCGGCGGGCCACGGAGAGCAGCTTGTCGATGACGAGGTAGGTCTCCGCGCTGGTCGAGCCGTTGAGCGCGTAGGCCTCGTCGGCGAGGCGGACGTGCAGGGCGTCGCGATCCTGGTCGGCGTACACGGCGACCGAGGCGATGCCGCTGTCGGCTGCGGCGCGGATGACACGGACGGCGATCTCGCCACGATTGGCGATCAGAACTTTCGTAATACGGGGCACAGTCCTTTAGCCTATTCGCCGCCCGCCGCCGGGCTTTGGAATGGCGCGACAAAAAACCCGTCCGCGCGCGTGAACGTCTCTACAAATCCTCGGCCCGCGGCGGAGGGGACGGCCAGGTCAGCGGCCGGCCCGCAGCTCCGCCAGGCCCACCCCGAGCTCGGCCAGGGCGAGCCGGAGGCCGGGGAGCGACAGGCCGATGACCGCCGACGGTGCGCCGGAGACCGCGGCGATCAGCGGCGCGGCGAGGCCGTCGATGGTGAACGCGCCCGCCACCTCCAGCGGCTCGCCCGAGGCGACGTAGTCGAGGATCTCTTCCTCCGTGATGTCGTCGGCGAACCGCACCTCTGCCGCGTCGGTCCGCGTGACGGACGGTCGGTCCGGTGAGCGGGTGTCGATGAGGTGCAGGCCGCTCCACAGCACGCCGGTCGCCCCGCGGTTCTCCCGCCAGCGCGCCGCGGCCCGCTCGGCCGTGTGGGGCTTGCCGAGGCTGCGGCCGTCGAGAAGGAACGACGAGTCCCCGCCGAGGACGATGCCGTCGGCGCAGCGGTCCGCGACGGCCTCCGCCTTCGCCCTGGCCAGCAGGGCGACCATCTCCGGAGTGGTCATCTCACGGCCCAGACGCGCCTGCTCGCGTTCCACCGCCGCCGGCTCGTCAACCCGGGACGGGACGACGACCGGCTCGACGCCGATCTGAGCCAGCAGCGCCAGGCGGGCGGGAGAGGTGGAGGCGAGGTAGAGGCGCGTCATGTCCTGTGCTGTCCTTCGTCGAGGGGCGAATGGTGGTCGGGTGCGTTCCGTGTCATGCTCGACGGATGGACGAGCAGCACCCCCACGAGGTCGACCTGGAGATCACCGGAATCGCGCACGGAGGGGTGAGCGTCGCCCGGCTGGACGGGCGGGTCGTGTTCGTCACCGACACCCTACCCGGCGAGCGGGTGAGGGCCAGGCTCAGCGACACGAGCAAGCGGTCGTTCTGGCGCGCCGACACCGTCGAGGTGATCGAGGCGTCCCCCCACCGCACCGCGCACGTGTGGGCCGAGGCCGGCATCGACCGCGATCCGAGTGAGCGTGCCGGCGGTGCCGAGTTCGGGCACATCGCGCTCACCCACCAGCGCGCGCTGAAGGCGGAGGTGCTCACCGACTCCCTCGCCCGGTTCGCGGGACTGCGGCGCGACGTCGAGGTTCTCGGCGTCGAGGACGACGACGCGACCGACGGCACGGGGTGGCGCACCAGGGTCAGGGCGCACGTGGACGCCGACGGTGTCGTCGGGCCGTTCGCCTCCCGCAGCCACCGCGTCATCCCCGTGGCCGGCTACCCGCTCGCCGTTCCCGCGGCCGCCGCGCTCATCCCGTCCCGGCTCGCCCCCGGCACCGCCGAGTGGGTCGACGTCGTCGCCCCCTCCGCCGGCGAGCCGGTCGTGCTCACCGGCAGCGGCCGCACGCCGCACGGCGGTGCCGGGATCGTCGAGAGGGTCGGCGACCGGGAGTTCCGGCTCGACGCGTCGGGGTTCTGGCAGGTCCACCGCAACGCCGCGGCCGTGCTGTCCTCCGCCGTCGCCTCCGCCGTCGCGTCGGACGGGCGATTCGACCCCGCCGCGGCCAACCACGACCTCTACGGCGGCGTGGGACTTCTCGCCGCGGCGCTCGCCGGCGTCGGCGGGGCGTCCACCCGTGTGACGAGCGTGGAGTCCTCGGCGACGGCAACCGAGTTCGCCTCGGAGAACCTCGCCGACTGGATCGGGGCACGGGCCGAGACGGCCCGCGTCGACCGCTACCTCGACGGCCTGGCGCGCACCGCGTCGCCCCGCGAGCGCGAACGGCTCCGGGCGGCGACGATCGTGCTCGACCCGCCGCGGCAGGGGGCGGGGGCCGCGGTGGTGGACCGGCTGCTCGAGCTGCGGCCGCAGACCCTCGTGTACGTCGCCTGCGACCCGGTCGCGCTGTCCAGGGATCTCGGCCGCCTGCTCGCGGGCGGCTACGAGCTGGGCGGCCTCACCGGGTACGACCTCTTCCCGCACACCCACCACGTCGAGGCGGTCGCGGTGCTTCACCGCGGCTGAGCCGTGGCGGCCGGCGCTCCCGCCCGACGTCGCGCCCGCGCCGCGCCGTGCGGGACGGCGTCGCGGGGCTGGCTTAGCATGGACACGTGGTGACAGTATCGATCGTCGACGATCACGAGTCCGTCCGGCTCGGCCTGCAGGCGAGCCTGGAGACGGCCGGTTTCTCCGTCGAGCACAGCGTCCCCAGCGTCACCGAGCTCCTGCAGCGCGTGGCCGCAGCAGAGTCGGGTGCGGGCGACGTCGTCGTCCTCGACCTCTCCCTCGGCGACGGCAGGAGCGTCACCGAGAACGTCACGGCCGTGCAGTGCACCGGGGCGGCCGTGCTCATCCACAGCATCGCCGACCGCGTCCCCGCCGTGCGTGAGGCGCTCGCCGCCGGCGCGTCCGGGGTGGTCCCCAAGTCCTCGCCGATCTGCGACGTCGTCAACGCGATCGCGACGGTCGCCCGCGGCGAGGAGCTCAACAACCTGGAGTGGGCCTCCGTCGTCGGCGCCGACGACGAGTTCGCCCGCGTCCAGCTCGGGCCGAGGGAACGCGAGGTGCTCAACCTCTACGCCTCGGGTCTCCCGCTCAAGGCCGTCGCCGCTCAGCTGGGGATCGCACCGTCGACCGCGCGGGAGTATCTGGCGCGCGTCCGTGAGAAGTACGTCGAGGTCGGCAGGCCCGCCCCGACGAAGGTCGACCTGCTCCGCCGGGCGGTCGAGGACGGCATCCTGCCGTCGCTGACCGAGGGGACATGAGCCCCGACCGGCTGTTGCGCCCGCCGAGGGGCGTCGCGCCGCAGCCCGACTTCACGCTCCGACGGGTGCAGCGGCTGCTCCAGGTGTCGGTGGCGCTGTATGCGCTCGTGTTCGGCACGCAGTCGCTGTTCGTCGCACTGGGCGAGGGGACGGGGCTGCCCCCCGTGATCGGCGAGGTCGTCGTCGCGGTGTGCCACCTGCTCGTCGCCGGCGTCGCCGTGGCCGGGCTCCTCGGCAGGGGGGCGAGGCAGGTGAACGCCTGCTTCGCGATCGCGTACCTTCTCGTCATCGCGATGTGGCCGGTCCTCGGCAGCGCCTCCGACCCGATGGGACACCCCTGGACCTGGTTCCTCTGCTCCCTCGCCAGCGCGTGCGCCGTCCAGGCCGCGGGGCTCGTGGTCTCCGCCCTCTACGTGGCCGTCGCCTCGATCGGGTACGGCGCGGCCCAGTTCCTCGTGCTGCCCCGGTCCGAGGTGGCCACGACGACCGCGCTGTTGGACACCTCCTACGCGCTCATGATCGGCTACCTCATCGTCACGCTCTGGCTGATCTTCCGGACCGCGGCCGTCAGCCTCGACACGGCGAGGAACGCCGCCCTGGTGCGCTACGACGAGGTGGTGAGGCAGGACGTGGTCGGTGCGGAGCGGATCGCCGTCGACGCCCTCGTGCACGACTCGGTGCTCGCCGCGCTGCAGACCGCCGCCCGCGCCGAGGACGCCCCCGGCGGCCGGGCGGCACGGACCATGGCGGCGCGGGCCATCGCCGTGCTCGTCTCCTCACCCGACGTCGACCCGGACGAACTGCGCCAGCGCACCAGCGTCGCGTACCTGCGGAGGGAGCTCGCGTCGCGGGTCGCCGCATCCGGTGCGGGAGCGGTGTTCCGCGACCTGCTGTCGGCGGAGGGGGGCACGCTTCCGCGGGACGTCGCCGAGGCGCTCGTCCGGGCGGCGACGCAGGCACTGGAGAACAGCGTCGCTCACGCGGGCGGTCCCGGGGTCAACCGGTGCGTCACACTGCGCGGCGGTGCCGGGAACGTGGTGATCGTCGTCGAGGACGACGGGTCGGGCTTCGTCCCGGCCACGGTCGAGCCGCGCCGGCTCGGCCTGCGCGTCTCCATCATCGAGCGGATGGCCGTGTTCGGCGGCGACGTCACCCTGGACACGGCCCCGGGGGAGGGCACCAGGGTGGAGCTGCGCTGGCCCGCACCGCAGGACGGCGGTGCGACGTGGCGCTGAACAGGACGCTCCTCATCGCTCTTGCGGTCGTCTTCTCCGCCTACAACCTGGTGAGGGGCGTGATCACGCTGGGGCAGGCCCAGAGCCCGTGGCCCTCCGTCTGGGCGATGGCGCTGTATGCCACCGCGACGACGATCAGCCTGTGGCTGGGGATGAGGGGGCCGCTGCCGATCTGGGCGGCGGTCGTCAACCTGAGCACAGCCATCGTCGTCCCTGTGCTCGTGACGTCCCAGCTGGACGGCGGCGTCGACAACGGCTACGCGAGCTGGCACGTCGCCTCGATCGGGGCGCTCATGACAATCACGATCGTGCTGCGCCAGGAGGTGTTCGGCTGGGCGGGCATCCTCTTTTTGTCCGTGCAGACGGTGCTCTGGACGGGGCTGAGCACGGCCGTGGGGGTCGGCATCAGCGGTGCGCTGTTCTGGGGCGCGCTCGCCAGCCTCCTCACCAGGAGCCTGGTCGCCATCGACCGGCGGGCACGCGAGCTGGCCGACGCCGAGCGGGAGGCCGCGCGCTGGCAGGCCGTCCAGTGGGCGCACGACGCCGAGCGCACCGCGCGGCTGGAGCGGACGACGCGTGAGGCGATGCCCGTGCTCCGCGACGTCATCCTCGCCGGAGGCGTCCTGCCCGAGCGGCAGCGGGTCGAGGCGGGGATCATCGAGTCGGCGCTCCGCGACGAGATCCGCGGTCGCGCTCTGATCACCCCGCTCGTGCGGAGCCGGCTCGAGGAGATCCGGCGGCGCGGGACCCGGGTGGCCGTGCTCGACGAGGGCGGCCTGGACGAGATGGGTCCGCGCGAGCGCCTGCTCGTCCTCGACCGTCTCGCGGGGGAACTCGACGGCCTGGTGTGTGCCTCGCTCGTGGTCAGGACGGGGGCGACGGGGACGTCGACGGCGGTCACCGTCGTCGGGCTCGACCAGTCGCCCGACCCGGACGATCCGGAGGACGACGTCGTCGTCTGGGTCGAGATCCTCAGGGACGGCTCCGTCCTGCGACACCCGCTCGGTGAGGCGGCGACCGAACGCTGACCGCGGAGCGTCGCGTGCGCGTGGCGCGGGGCCACTCGCATCGGAGGGGTGGCTCCGGGTCGGGTGCGTATACGCGGTCCCGCGGGCGGCCGGGTTGCTCTGGGGCGGGTGCGGGTTCCGCGCGCGGAAGCCGGATGCGGCGTCCGGATGCCGGGTTCGCACTCCGGATGCGGCGTCCGACTGCGGCGTCCGACTGCGCGGTGACAACGGAAGAAGGGCCGTTCGTGACGAACGGCCCTTCCGTACCCCGGATCAGAGAGGCAACCCGAATGCCGATCCGATCCGTCCCCCAATAACTCACCCGTAACCCTTGTAAGGCGAGCACTTAGGTGGAGCCCCAGATTGGAACTCCGACGATTGCCATCATTCCGACCCGGGTACCCCGGCGATAGTCGTCACTTTGGGGGACACCGTCGCGCGCCCCGTCCCGCCGACCGGTCAGCGGCCGAAGTGCTGCCAGCGCCCCGGCCCCGGCTGCCAGGCGGAACGCATCGACCGCTGGCTCCGCGACCATGCGGTGGGCGCCCGCACGGCGGTCGCCTGCGCGCCGAGCGACTCCGACTCGACCGCGAGGGCGCTGAGCACGGCCGTGACCGCGGCGAGCTCCTCGTCGCTCGGCGAGCCGGAGACGAAACGGATCGCGCCGGAATCCTGGACGGTCACAGCGGGATGTTCCCGTGCTTCTTCTGCGGCAGGCTCGCGCGCTTGGTCCGCAGCGTGCGCAGGGCTTTCACCACAGACACGCGTGTCGCCGCCGGCTCGATGATCCCATCCAGCTCGCCGCGCTCGGCCGCGAGGAACGGGCTGGCCACGTTGTAGGTGTACTCGTTGGCCAGCCGCGTGCGCACCTCGTTGACGTCCTGGCCCGCGGCCTCGGCGTTCTTGATCTCGCCCCGGTAGAGGATGTTGACGGCACCCTGACCGCCCATGACCGCGATCTCCGCCGTCGGCCAGGCCAGGTTGATGTCCGCGCCGAGCTGCTTGGAGCCCATCACGATGTAGGCGCCGCCGTAGGCCTTGCGCAGGATCACCGTGACCAGCGGCACGGTGGCCTCGGCGTAGGCGTAGAGCAGCTTCGCGCCGCGTCGGATGACGCCCGTCCACTCCTGGTCGGTGCCGGGCAAGTAGCCGGGCACGTCGACGAGGGTGAGGATCGGGATCGAGAACGCGTCACAGAAGCGCACGAAACGGCTGGCCTTCTCGCCCGCCTCGATGTTGAGCGTCCCGGCCATCTGCGAGGGCTGGTTGGCGATGATGCCGACCGGCCTGCCCTCGACCCGTCCGAAGCCGATGACGATGTTCGGCGCGAACAGCGGCTGGACCTCGAGGAAGTCGCCGTCGTCGACGACGTGCTCGATGACGGTCTTGACGTCGTAGGGCTGATTGGCTGAGTCGGGGATGAGCGTGTTGAGCTCGCGGTCCTCGTCGGTGGTCTCGAGGATCGGGTCCGCGTCGTACGCCGGGGCGTCCGACATGTTGTTGTCGGGGAGGAAGCCGATGAGGGCCCTGGCGTAGCCGAGCGCGTCGTGCTCGTCCTCCGCCAGGTAGTGGGCGACGCCGGAGCGGGTGTTGTGCGTCAGCGCGCCGCCGAGCTCCTCCATGCCGACGTCCTCGCCGGTGACGGTCTTGATCACGTCGGGGCCGGTGACGAACATCTGGCTGGTCTTGTCGACCATGATCACGAAGTCGGTCAGGGCGGGGGAGTACACGGCGCCACCGGCGGCCGGTCCCATGATGATCGAGATCTGGGGGATGACGCCGGACGCGGCGGTGTTGCGGCGGAAGATCTCGCCGTACTTGCCGAGTGCGACCACGCCCTCCTGGATGCGCGCCCCTCCGGAGTCGAGGATGCCGATGATCGGCACGCCGATGCGCAGCGCCAGGTCCATCACCTTGATGATCTTCTCGCCGGCCACCTCGCCGAGGGAGCCGCCGAAGACGGTGAAGTCCTGCGCGTAGACCGCGACCTGGCGTCCGTTGATGGTGCCCGTCCCCGAGACGACGGCGTCGCCGTAGGGGCGCTTGGCGTCCATGCCGAAGGCGTGGGTGCGGTGCCGCACGAACTCGTCGAGCTCGACGAAGCTCCCCGGGTCGAGCAGCTCCTCGATGCGCTCGCGGGCGGTCAGCTTGCCCTTGGCGTGCTGCTTCGCGATCGCGGCCTCACCCGAGGCGACCACGGCCTCGTGGTATCGGTTCTGCAGGTCCCGGATCTTTCCGGCTGTGCTGCTGAGATCGGGGCCGTCGGCGCTGTTCAGGTCTTCGCTCACCCGACTCACTCTAGCGGGGCGCCCACCCCGCTCCTGTGGAGAATCGCGACAAGCCGATCCGCGTCGCGTTGTCGGGGTGCTCCTGCCGCTCGGCTCGGCCGCCGCCCGGACGGAGCGGCGTGACGGGCCGCCGCTACGCTGACCGGGTGAGCATCCGCAGCGACTACCCCCTGACGACCGCGATCGCGAGCCGGCTGTTCGCGCCGGGCGTCGTGGACTCCACCTCGGACGAGCTGGCGCGTCGGCTGGTCGACGACCCGGCGCTCCCCGACGGCACGACCGTGGTCAGCGCGGCGCAGCGCGGTGGACGCGGGCGTCTGGGTCGCTCGTGGTCGGCACCCGACGGCACGATGCTCGCCCTGTCCACCCTCGTCGACGTCGGATCTATCCCGGCGTCGCTGCTCGGCTGGCTGCCGCTGCTCAGCGGCGTCGCGGTCGCCGACGCCCTCGAGGACGTCGCTCCGGGGATCGGCGCGCGCCTCAAGTGGCCCAACGACGTCCTCGTGTCCGGCGGCAAGATCGCCGGGATCCTTTGTGAGCTCCGCGAGGGGTCGCCGCTCAGGGCGATCGTCGGGATCGGGATCAACACCGGCATGACCGAGGATCAGCGTCCGGTGTCGACGGCGGGATCGCTGGCGATGGAGGGGGTCGACGGCGTTCCCGATGACCGCCTGGCCAGCGCGGTGCTCGCGCGGCTGGGCGCGCTCGTCGGCGACTGGCGCGACGCCGGGGGGGACCCGGTCGGCTCGGGGATCGCCGCGCGCGTGGACTCCCTCTGCCAGACCCTCGGGCTGCGCGTGCGCGCGGAGCTGCCGTCGGCTGAGCTGATGGGCACGGCGCTGCGCATCGACGGCGAGGGGCGGCTCGTCATCGGGGTCGACGGCGCGGCCGAACAGGCGGTGTCGGCGGCGGACATCACCCATCTGCGCGCGCTCTGAGCGCGCCGTGCTCCCTCCGCGGGAGCCGGTGATAGTAATAGGGGTATGAGTGGAACGGACTGGTCGCAGGCCCGCGAGGTCGACGATGAGCGTCCGCTCGTCCCCACCGAGTGGGAGGTCGCCCGGGTCCGCGCGAGCGCCAGGGGCCTGCTGCTGCCCGCTGTGCTGTTCGTCGCGCTCTGCGGCCTCGTTCCGTTCGCCCTCGGGTTCGTCGACCGCCCCTGGCAGGCCTGGGTGCTGCTCGGCTCGGCCGTGGTCGTCGCCGTCTTCGGCTGTGTCATGCCGTACCTCATGTGGCTCAGCCGCTCGTACACGATCACGTCCCGCCGCGTCATCGTCAAGCACGGTGTCTTCGTCAGGACCCGGCGCGAGATGTTCCACTCCCGCGGGTACACCGTCACCCTCAGGCGCGGCCCCATCCAGTCGATGACGAGGTCGGGGACGGTGACCCTGTCCAACGGGATCGACGCGCCGCTCGCGCTCGACGACGTCGCCGGCGCCGGACGGGTCGCCGACGCGCTGACGGAGCTCGTCGAGCGCTCCCAGTCGGCCAGGCCGCGCACCGACGCGACCCGCGTCCTGGGCTGACGGAGCCCGCCTTTTCGGCTGACGGCGTCCGGTGCGCCAAGATGGTCCCACGGACGTTCGGAGCAGGGCCGGGAGGAGCACGGATGAAGCGGGTCGGGGTAATCGGCGGAGGACAGCTGGCACGGATGATGATCGCGCCCGCGGTGGAGCTGGGGCTGCCGATCGGCGTCCTGGCCGAGGCGGAGGGGGCACCGGCCGCGCTCGCGACCACGCTCGTCGGCGACTACAGGGACCTCGAGACCGTCCGGGCCTTCGCGGCGACGGTCGACGTCGTCACCTTCGACCACGAGCACGTCCCGCAGGCGGTGCTGCGCGCGCTCGTCGCGGACGGCGTGGTCGTGCGTCCGGGACCCGACGCCCTGCAGTACGCGCAGGACAAACTGCTCATGCGCGAGCGGCTCGGCGAGCTCGGGCTGCCCGTGCCCGCGTGGGGCCGGGTGGCCTCACCGGAGGAGCTCGCCGCGTTCATCTCCCGCCACGGACCCCGGGTCGTCGTGAAGACGCCGAGGGGCGGCTACGACGGCAAGGGTGTGCGGGTCATCGAGCACGCAGCCGAGGCCGACGACTGGTTCGCCTCGCTGGCGGAGGACGGCAACGGCGGCAGTCTGCTCGTCGAGGAGTTCGTCGAGTTCTCTCGCGAGCTCGCTCAGCTGGTGGCGCGACGGCCCGGCGGGGAGATCGCCCTGTGGCCCGTCGTCGAGACGGTCCAGAAGGACGGCGTGTGCGCCGAGGTCGTGGCCCCCGCGCCCGCCTCGGACGGCCCCGTGTCCGAGACCGCGGCGGCCATCGCCGTGGCCGTCGCCGAGGGGCTGGACGTCACCGGCGTCCTCGCGGTCGAGCTGTTCGAGACGGTCGACGGGAGGGTGCTCGTCAACGAGCTCGCGATGCGGCCGCACAACTCGGGTCACTGGAGTCAGGACGGTGCGGTCACCGGCCAGTTCGAGCAGCACCTCAGGGCCGTCGTCGATCTGCCGCTCGGCGACCCGAGCCCGCTCGCCCCCGCCGCGGTCATGATCAACGTGCTCGGCGGCCCGGAGGGGCAGAGCATGCCCGACCGCTACGACCGGGCCGCGGCGCTGAACCCCTCGGCCAAGCTGCACTCCTACGACAAGCTCTCCCGTCCGGGGCGCAAGGTCGGCCACGTCACCCTCATCGGCGACGACGCGGAGCGCGTGCTCGCCGACGCGAGGGCGGTGGCAGCGGTCTTCGCGGACTGATCCGGGACGCACGTGTGCCGCGCAGCTGATCTCCACGATCGGCGCTCTACGATGGTGCCCATGTCTTCACCCTCCACGCCTGCCGAGCCGTCGGCCTCCCCGCTCATCGGCGTCATCATGGGCAGCGACTCGGACTGGCGCGTCATGCAGGACGCGGTCGCCGTGCTCGACGACTTCGGCATCCCCTGCGAGGTCGACGTGGTGTCGGCGCACCGCACCCCCGAGCGCATGGTCGAGTACGGGCGGACGGCGCGCGAGCGCGGCCTCAGGGCGATCATCGCCGGCGCGGGGGGCGCGGCGCACCTGCCGGGGATGGTGGCCGCCGTCACGACGATCCCCGTCATCGGCGTCCCCGTCCCGCTGAGCCACCTCGACGGGATGGACTCGCTGCTGTCGATCGTGCAGATGCCGGCGGGGATCCCCGTCGCGACGGTGTCGATCGGCGGCGCGAAGAACGCCGGGCTGCTGGCCGCCGCGGTGCTGGGCAGCTCCGATGCGGAGCTGGGCGCCCGGCTGGACGCGTACCGCCGTGACCTGAACGATCAGGTCGAGGTCAAGCGCCAGGCGCTGCGCCAGAAGCGATGAGCGCGACCGTGTCCTCGACGCAGCCCATCCGCGACCCCGACGTCGATTCGCAGCGCCTGATGGGGCGGCGGGGCTGGTGGCTTGTCGTCCTCAACGTGCTCATCCCCGGCTCGGCCCAGGTGCTGGCGGGGAACAAGCGGCTCGGTCGGATCGGCCTGAGCGCGACGCTGACCCTCTGGGCTCTCGTCGTGGTCACCGTCATCCTCGTCCTCACGGCACGCAGCTGGCTGCTCTCCGTCGCGCTCACCCCGTGGTTCCTCATCGTGGTGCAGGTGCTGTTGGCGCTGTACGCCGTGCTCTTCGTGGTGCTCACGCTCGACACGCTCCGGCTGGTGCGGCTCGTGCGGCTGTCGGGCACCTCGCGCGGTCTGGTCGCCGTGCTCACGGTCGTCGGGCTCGTGCTCAGCGTCGGCGGTGCGTCGTGGGGCTCGTACCTGGCCGGTGTGGCCGGCGGGGGCATCGGCTCGATCTTCTCGGCGACGCAGTCGCTGCCCGCCGTGGACGGGCGCTACAACGTGCTGCTGCTCGGAGGGGACGCGGGCGACGACAGGGAGGGGCTGCGGCCGGACAGCATCTCGGTCGTCAGCATCGACGCGGACAGCGGTGAGGCCGTCATGATCGGCCTCCCGCGCGACATGCTCGGCGCGCGCTTCGCCGAGGGCTCGCCGATGGCGGCGAGGTACCCGGACGGCTACTGGAACTGCGACGTCGACGTCTGCAAGCTCAACTCGATCTACACCGAGGCCGAGGTCTGGCACGCCGACTACTATCCGGACGCCGTGGCGAACTCCTCCAGCCCCGGCATCGAGGCGACGAAGGATGCCGCCGAGGGCATCACCGGTCTGACGATCCAGTACTACGTGCTTGTCGACATGGCAGGGTTCTCGAGCCTCATCGACGCGCTCGGCGGGGTCGACATCGAGGTGACCGAGCGGCTGCCGATCGGCGGCGACGAGAACTTCAACAACGTCGACGAGTGGATCGAGCCGGGCATGCACCACTTCAACGGCTACTACGCGCAGTGGTACGCGCGCAGCCGGCACGGGACGAGCGACTACGACCGGATGGCGCGGCAGAAGGAGCTCATCGCCGCGGTGGTCAGCCAGTTCGAGCCGGTCAACGTGCTGACCAAGTTCGAGGACGTCATGTCCGCCGGTTCGGACCTCATCAAGACCGACGTCCCGGCCAACCAGCTCGGCTTCTTCGCCGAGCTGGCGAACAAGACGAGGACGCACGAGCTGCGCACCTACGACCTCACGCCGGAGAACGGCGTCGACCAGGACAACCCCGACATCGACGCGATCCACACGGCGGTCGAGGCGGAGCTGGAGGCGACCCCGACGCCCTGATCCACTGACGCGTTATCTTTTCGTGACAAATTCCGGGGAAAGGTCGAAAGCGCGTCCGCACTGTCGTATCCTCGAATGGTCGTCGATCCCCGGATCGCGGCGACGTCCCGGAATCCCACCCCCGCTGTCTTCCGGAGACGAGTACCCGAACGTTCGCGACAGGACCCCTGTGTCGGTGGGATCTGGAGGCATTCACCCCGTGGCAAACAGCACAGACCCGACCCGGAACCCGGGACACGGCGACGACGCCGCTCCCGCCAGGGACGCGGCCGCGCCGATGACCCGACGGCAGCTTCGCGAGATGCGCCAGGCGCAGGAGGACGCCGTCCGCCGCGTCGATGAGGCGTCGGGACCGGTCGAGGCGTCGGGACCGGTCGAGCCGTCGGTGCCCGTGTCGGCTCCGCAGCCCGCACCTCGTGCCTCCGAGCGTCCCGGTTCCGTGCGCCCGGCCGCCGGTGGGGGCGCGGGCGACGACCGCACCCCCGAGCGATCACGTGTTCTGCCCGCCGAGATCAGCAGCCACGATGCGGTCCACCCGCTCGACACCCTCCCGCTGCCGAGCGTCGCCCGCCGTCCCTCCGCCTCGCGCCGATCCGCTGCCCCCGCCCGCCCCCGCTCGGCGGCCAGCGCGACGATTTCCCTCTCCTCCTTCTCCGCGGCACCGCCGGCGGCCCGTGCTCGGCGCCGCGCCCCGCGCACGGCCGCGGCCGCGCCGCGCAAGTCGGTCAAGACCTCGCTCATCGTCGGGCTCGCCGTCCCCGGACTGTTCGCGACCGCCGCACTGCCCGCGTATGCGCTCGGCGGCGACGGCTCGGTCGCGGACGCCAAGGCCAGCCTCAGCGGAGTGGCTCAGAGCCAGTCGCTCTCCGTCTCGGCCGAGGTCGCTCCCGTCGACCTCGCGGCCGACGACTACGGCACGAGCAACGGCTCGGACCAGATCGCGGCGTCCGCGGCCGGATCCGGTGACACGGCCGGCGCGCTCGACTCCTACCTCAACGCCTCGGACGACGGCTGGTGGCGTCCCCTTCCCGGCCCGATCACCTCGCCCTACGGTCCCCGCAACCTCATCTGCAACGCCGTCGGCTGCTCCAACTCGGTGCATGAGGGCATCGACTTCGGCAACGACTGCGGCACTCCCATCCGAGCGGTGGCCGACGGCAGGGTGACCTTCGTCGGCGACGCGGGCGGCTACGGCAACCGCGTGATCCTCGAGCACGACGACGAGGACGGCCAGAAGCTCGAGACCGTCTACGGCCACCTGCTCAGTGGCTCGATGTCCGTTCAGGTCGGCGACGAGGTGTCCGGCGGCCAGATCATCGCCGAGGTCGGTGCGACCGGGGTCGTCAGCGGCTGCCACCTCGACCTCAAGATCATGCTCGATGGCGACACGACCGACCCCGACCCGTTCCTCGTGGGCAAGGGCGTCACCGTCTGACCCCTCACCGACGACGGAGGGCCCCGACCGAACGGTCGGGGCCCTCCGCAGTTCGCGGCGGGATCAGAGGTCGGCGTGCAGCTGCCAGATCTGCTCGCCCGTGGACGCCCAGCTGTAGGCGCGGGCGCGGTCCTGACCGATGACCGCGAGCTCCGCCCGGCGTTCCTCGTCGGAGACGAGCGCGGCGATCGTCGCCGCGAGTCGCACGCTGAAGCCCTCGCCGTCGAGCGGGACGACCTCAGCCGAGTCCCCGGCGACCTCGCGGAGGGAGGCGTCGTCGGAGATCACGACGGGTGTGCCGAAGCTGAACGCCTCCAGCGCCGGAAGGCCGAAGCCGACCGCGCGCGACGGCAGAACGAAGGCGTCCGCCCTGTCGTACAGCACGGCGAGATCGGCGTTGCTGACCCGGCCGAGGGCCCGCACGCGGTCCGGGTCGACCCCCGAGGAGGCGAGCACGGCCGCCACCGAGACCTCGCCCCACGGCTCGCCGCCGACGATGAGGAGACGGGCGTCCGCCAGTGCGGGCTCCGCGAGCGCCGCCACCAGCTCGGTCAGCCCGCGGCGGGGGTCGAGGTCGCCCTGCGCGAGCAGGTAGTGCTCGGGCAGCTCCAGGCGCTGGGCGCGCCACTCCGCGTCGACGGGGAGCGTCAGCTGGGGTGACACGCCGTGCTCGATGACGCGCACCCGATCGCCGAGCGCGACGATCTCGGTCAGCTGCGCAGCCACGGCGTGGGAGGGCACGATGACGGCGTCGGCGAACTTCCGCGCCCGGCGCAGCATCGCCTTCTGCCAGGCGACCTCGGAACTGTGCAGGGACTTCGGGTGGGTCCACGCGAGCGTGTTGTGGACCGTGACGACGGACTGCGCGCTCTCGTAGCGACGGTCGTGCTTGCGCAGTGGGGCGAGCAGGTCGGGGGCGTGCAGCATGCCGGGGGCGATGCCGGTCGCGAGGCCCAGCTGCCACGCGGTGCGCAGCTCGCGGTGGGGGAGCGGCGAGACGTGCAGGTCCGCCAGGCCGGGCAGCCGTTCCGCGATCGCGGCCGCACCGGCGCTCCCGCTCGCCGACACGATCCCCTCGACGACGCAGTTGCGCGGCGCGGTCGCGATGAGCGCGCGGGCGAGCTCCTCGGCGTACCGCGAGACGGAGGTGGGCTGCTCGACGGTGAGCCGGTCGAGGACGAGGCGAAGCACCGCGCTCATGCGTCCGCCCCTGCGGGGGGTGCGACGGCCCCGACGGCGACCGCCTCCTCGAGCGCCTCGCGCCAGTCGCGCGGGGCAGCGATGCCGACGCGGGCCCAGGCGTCGTGGCCGAGAACGGAGTAGGCCGGACGGGGCGCTGGCCGGACGAAGGCGGTGCTGTCGGTCGGCTGCACGCGCTCCGGGTCGAGGCCGGAGAGCTCGAACACGGCCCGGGCGAAGCCGTACCAGCTCGTCTGGCCGGCGTTCGTCCCGTGGTAGATCCCTGCGGGAACGCCGGCGTCGACGAGCCGCGAGATCTGCTCGGCGAGGTCCCTCGTCCACGTGGGCTGCCCGAGCTGGTCGTCGACGACCTGCACGGTGTCGCGGCTGCGCGCGAGCGTGAGCATCGTACGGGCGAAGTTGGGACCGCCGGCGCCGTAGAGCCACGCCGTCCGGACGACGGCCGTGCCGTCGGGGTGCGCGGCGAGGGCCTGCTCCTCTCCCGCCGCCTTGGTGCGGCCGTAGGCGCTGACCGGACCCCGTGGCGCCGACTCGGCGTACGGGGTCGTCGCCGTTCCGGGGAAGACGTAGTCGGTCGACACCTGGATGAGGCTCGCCCCGTGGCGCTCGGCCGCCTCCGCGAGCAGGCGCGGCCCGGTCGCGTTGACGGCGAGGGCGCGCTCCTCGTCCGTCTCGGCGGCGTCGACGGCCGTGTAGGCGGCGGCGTTGATCACGACGTCGTGCCCCGCGACGGTCTCATCGACCGCGGCGGGGTCGGTGACGTCGAGCTCGGCCCTGGTGAGGGCGGTCAGTCGATGGTCGCCGAGCACGGTGATCAGGTCCTGGCCGAGCATCCCGCCCGCACCGGTGATGAGTATGCGCCCCATGTGTCCCTCCTGTTCGCCCCCCGGCCGTGTGCACCGGGCAGACGTGCTCGAGTCTAGTTGTCGGTGTCCTGCGGGAGCTGACCACTGGGGCCGAAACCCGTGACGCGGACGACCGCCTCGCCGCGCTGGACCGACGCGGCGAGGTCGACGCTCGCGGTGATGCTCCAGCCGCGCTCGTCGTGCGGGTCCTCGATGATCTGCCTGACCCGCCAGCTGTCCCTGCCCCTGTCGACGAGGAACAGCTCGGGGCTGCGCGCGGACGGCCCCGTCCCGATGGCGTCGTGCTCGTCCCAGTAGCCGTCGGCCGCATCCGCCCAGGCATCGGCCGTCATGCCGATGCCGGAGTCGAGGGCGCCGAGCGCGTCGTAGTCCTCGCGCTCGAGGAGCAGGACGCGACGGAACATCTCGTTCCTGACCATCACGGTGAAGGCGACGGGGGAGTCGAGGACGCTGCGCGGCCTGACCTCCGCCTCGACCGCGGGGCGGGCGACGGCGTCCGGGTCGGCGAGCAGCGCCCACTCGTCGAGCAGGCTCGAGTCGGTCTGCGCCACCACCTCGCCGAGCCAGCTGATCAGGTCGCTGAGCGCCTCGCTCTTCTTCTCGTCGGGGATCGTCTGCCGGAACGCCCTCACGGCGTCGGACAGGTAGCGCAGCAGCACGCCCTCCGAGCGCTGGATGCCGTGGAACGCAACGAACTCGCCGAAGGTCATGGCCCGCTCATACATCTCGCGCACCACCGACTTGGGGCGCAGCTCCTGGTCGCCGACCCAGGGCGAGGCCGCCCGGTACTCCTCGAAGGCCGCGGTCAGCAGCTCGTCGAGGGGCTTCGGGTGGGTGACCTGCTCGATGAGCTCCATGCGGGTGTCGTAGTCGACCCCGTCCGCCTTGAGCGCCTGGATGGCCTCCCCCCTCGCCCTGTGCTCCTGGGAGAGCAGCACCGGTCGGGGATCGTCGAGCGTCGCCTCGACGATGGAGACGATGTCGAGCGCGTACTCCACGCGGAGCGGGTCGTCGTCGTCCCTCGGCTCGATGAGCTCGAACGCGGCGAGGGCGAACGGGGACAGCGGCTGGTTGAGGGCGAAGCCTGGCTGCACGTCGACGGTCACCTCGAAGCGCACGGCGCCGGCGTCGTCGACGGTGCGGACCACGACACCCGAGCGCAGCAGCGCCTGCACGATGCGGATCGTCTGGACGGCGAGGGCGCGCTGCCTGCTCCGCGGCTCGTGGTTGTCGAACACGAGCGCCCGCAGGATGGCGAAGGCGTCCCCGCCGCGGGCGATCACCGCGAGCACCATGGCGTGCGAGATGCGCATCTGCGACACGAGGGTCTCCGGCGCCTTCGCGATGAGGCGGTCGAAGGAGGGCTCGCCCCAGCTGACGAAGCCGTCGGGGGCCTTCTTCCGGACGATCTTGCGCTTCTTCTTGGGGTCGTCACCGGCCTTCTGGACGGCCTTGAGGTTGTCGATCTCGTGCTCGGGGGCCTGCGCGATCACCGTTCCGGCCGTGTCGTAGCCCGCCCGGCCCGCGCGTCCGGCGATCTGGTGGAACTCTCTGGCGCTCAGCTGGCGCATGCGGGTGCCGTCGTACTTGGTCAGCGCGGTGAACAGCACCGTGCGGATGGGAACGTTGATCCCGACGCCGAGGGTGTCCGTGCCGCAGATGATCGGCAGCAGGCCGTCCTGGGCGAGTCGCTCGACCAGACGCCGGTACTTGGGCAGCATCCCCGCGTGGTGCACGCCGATGCCGAGGCGGAGGAGGCGGTTGAGGGTCGTGCCGAAGCCGGAGCTGAAACGGAACCCGGCGATCGCCTCGCCGATCTGGTCCCGCGCCCCCCGCGACACCAGGCCCATGCCGGCCAGGCCCTGCGCACGCTCCAGCGCCTGGGCCTGCGAGAAGTGCACGATGTAGACCGGTGCCCTCCCCGTGTGGATGATCTCGTCGACCGTCTCGTGCACCGGAGTGGTCGCGTAGTCGAAGCTCAGCGGGACGGGTCGCTCCACCCCGGTGACCTCCACCGTGGGGCGTCCGGTCCGCCTGCTGAGGTCCGCGGCCAGCTCGCTGACGTCGCCGAGCGTCGCCGACATGAGCAGGAACTGCGCGTGCGGGAGCGTGAGCAGGGGCACCTGCCACGCCCAGCCCCTGTCGGGGTCGCCGTAGTAGTGGAACTCGTCCATGACGACGGTGCCGACGGGGGTGTCCTCGCCGTGGCGGAGAGACAGGTTCGCCAGGATCTCCGCCGTGCAGCAGATGATGTCGGCGTCGGGGTTGACGGCGGAGTCGCCCGTCATCATGCCGACCCTGTCGGCGCCGAAGATGTCGACGAGGGCGAAGAACTTCTCCGACACCAGCGCCTTGATCGGCGCCGTGTAGTAGCTGCGCTCGCCGCGGGCCACCGAGACGGCGTGCGCGGCGATCGCCACCATCGACTTCCCCGTGCCCGTCGGGGTCGACAGGATCACGTTGGCCCCGGCGACGAGCTCGAATGCGGCCTCCTCCTGCGCGGGGTAGAGGGTCAGCCCCCGGTCGGACGCCCAGGACTCGAACACGTCGAAGACGGCGTCCTGCTCGGCCTCGGGGGTGTCGGCGAGGCGATCGGCGAACGCGGTCACCTGCGGGCTCCCCGCCGGCCGAGGCGGCGGACGAGGCCCCACCCGGTCACCCGCACCATCGCCTCGGCGACGATCGCGGTGCTCATCTTGGAGTGGCCGAGCTGCCGCTCGCGGAAGACGATGGGGTGCTCGACGACGCGGTAGCCGGCGTCGAGCGTCTCCAGGGTCATGCCGACCTGGAAGATGTATCCGTGCGCGTGCACCTCGTCGAAGTCGATGGCGCGCAGCGCCTCCGCCGTGTACACGCGGTACCCGGCGGTGGCGTCTTTCACGTCGATGCCGAGGGCGGCCCTGACGTACCAGTTGCCCCCTCGGCTGAGCAGCTGCCGCCGTCGCGGCCAGTCCTCGATCCCTCCGCCGGGGACCCAGCGTGAGCCGATGACCAGCCCCACGCCGTCCCTGGCGCCCTCGGCGGCCAGGCGGAGCATCGCCGGCAGCTGGTCGGCCGGGTGCGAGCCGTCGGCGTCCATCTCGACGAGGTAGCGGTAGCCGGCCGACAGCCCCCAGCTAAAGCCCTGCAGGTACGCGGTTCCGAGCCCGAGCTTGCCGCTGCGGTGCATGACGGTGACCCGGGGCTCCTCGGCGGCGATGCGGTCGGCGAGCTCGCCGGTGCCGTCGGGGGAGTTGTCGTCCACGACCAGCACGTCGACGTCGTCGAGGGTGGACAGGATGCGCTCCAGCACGAGGGGGATGTTCTCGACCTCGTTGTAGCAGGGCACGATGACCAGCGCGCGGCCGGGGTCAGGCATGACGGTCCTCTCCCGTCAGCGTGGCGACGCCGCCGGTGGCGGGTGCGGTGGGGGTCAGGACGGACCCCGGCCCGGTCGGGCGTGCTGCGGCGCGCCCCCTGTCCTCGGTCGGCGTCCTGTCGCGGTACACCCAGGTCCTCAGCAGCGCGAAGCGGAACGCGGTGCCGAGCCCGAGCCCCACGACGTTGCTGGCGATGTTGTCGGCGACGATCGAGGTGAAGCCCAGCACGTAGTGGCTCACCCACAGGCATCCGAGCGTGATCGCCATGCCGCCGAGCGACACCAGCACGACCTGGACGAACTCCGTCCCGACGGTCATCCGGCCGGGGCCGCCTCCCGCACGGCCGCGCCGGAACGTCCAGCTGCGGTTGCCCAGCCAGTTGAGGACGATGGCGACGCTGACGCTGATGGTCTTGGCGCCGAGCGGCGACTGCCAGGGGACGTCGGTGCCGAAGACGCCGAGCCGGAGCAGGTTGAACAGGGTCACGTCGACGACGAACCCGACGCCGCCGACGACGAGGAACTTGGCCAGCGACGCCGACAGGTGGCGGATGCGACGCCTCAGGCGCGACGGTGTGCCGTCGATGGGCGGTGGCGTCACGAGGTCCTCTATCGGGTATCGGGAGTGGAACGGCGACCTCGGGAGGGTGTCCTGCAGTCTTGACGTGAGGCCTTCATCTTACTGTGCACCTCGTGCGCATGGGAGGGCGCTGTGGCGATCGGATCGGCGGGGGGAATGCGGGGTCGGCGGGCGCGGCCGCTGGTGCCCCTCCGCTCCCCGGCGTCGCTTGGGCACGTCGCTCCCAGGCGTCGGCGGCGTGCTCGCGGCGCGGTCAGGCGCGATTGCTAGGATTCCCCCGTGCAGATCCGCGAACTCACCATCCCCGACAGCTACGAGATCACCCCCCAGGTGTTCGGCGACGACCGCGGGGTGTTCCTCGAGTGGTACCGCTTCGACCGCCTCGAGGAGACCATCGGCCACAGCCTCGACCTGCGTCAGGCCAACACCTCGATGTCCTCCCGCGGGACGCTGCGGGGGATCCACTTCGCCGACATCCCGCCGAGCCAGGCCAAGTACGTGACCGTCACTCACGGCGCGGTCGTCGACTACATCGTCGACATCCGCGTCGGCTCGCCCACCTTCGGCCAGTGGGACTCCGTGCTCCTCGACGACGTCGACCGCCGCGCCGTCTACCTGGCCGAGGGCCTCGGGCACGCCTTCGTCGCCCTGACCGACCGGGCGACCGTGAGCTACCTGGTGTCCTCGACCTACGCCGCGGAGCGCGAGCACGGCGTGAACCCGCTCGACCCCGACATCGGCCTGGCCATCCCCGAGGCGGCCGGCGAGCTGCTGCTGTCCGAGAAGGACACCGCGGCGCCGAGTCTCGCCGAGGCGGCCAACGCCGGCCTGCTGCCCACCTGGTCGCAGGCGAGGGAGTTCTACGCACAGCTCAACGCGGGCGGCACGCACGAAGGGGGACAGGGCTCATGAAGGGCATCATCCTCGCCGGGGGATCCGGTACCAGGCTTTGGCCGATCACCAAGGGCATCTCCAAGCAGCTGATGCCGATCTACGACAAGCCGATGGTGTACTACCCGCTGTCGACGCTGATGATGGCCGGCATCAGCGAGGTGCTGATCATCACCACCCCCGAGTACAACGACCAGTTCCGCGCGCTCCTCGGCGACGGCTCCGAGCTGGGCATGCGGATCGAGTACGCCGTCCAGCCCTCGCCGGACGGCCTGGCGCAGGCCTTCGTCATCGGCGAGGAGTTCATCGGCGACGACAGCGTCGCCCTCGTCCTCGGCGACAACATCTTCCACGGGGTCGGCCTCGGCTCGGCCCTCACGAGCGGGCCCGAGTCGCTCAGCGGGGCGCAGATCTTCGCCTACCAGGTCTCCAACCCGCGGGCGTACGGCGTCGTCGAGTTCGACGAGTCCATGACGGCCGTGTCCATCGAGGAGAAGCCGGCGGAGCCGAAGTCCAGCTACGCCGTCCCGGGCCTGTACTTCTATGACAACTCCGTCATCGAGGTCGCCAAGTCGATCACGCCGAGCGAGCGCGGCGAGCTCGAGATCTCCTCCGTCAATGAGCACTACCTCGATGCGGGAACGCTGCAGGTGCAGGTGCTCGAGCGCGGGACCGCCTGGCTCGACACCGGCACCTTCGAGTCGATGATGCAGGCCGCCGACTACGTCCGCGTCATCGAGCACCGCCAGGGCTACAAGGTCGGCTGCATCGAGGAGATCGCCTGGCGGGCCGGCTGGATCGACGACGAGCAGCTGCGCACCCTCGCGGCTCCGCTCATCAAGAGCGGATACGGCCAGTACCTGGTCGACCTCCTCGACTCCTAGCCGCGCATCGGTTCGGCCGGACGGTCGGCTAGTCTGGTTCGGTCGAGTCGCCGCGGGCGGACAGTGCCGGGCCCGCTCGTCTCGGACGAAAGGACCCCGCATGACCCCCAGCCCACGCGTCGTGGCCGTCGTCGTCGCCTTCAACCGACGCGACCTGGTCACGGAGACGCTCGAGTCGCTCTTCGCGCAGAGCCGCCCCGTCGATGCCGTCATCGTCGTCGACAACGGCTCGACCGACGGCACGAGCGAGCTGGTCGCCGAACGGTTCCCCCGTGCACGGCTGCTCACTCTGGACCGGAACACCGGCGGCGCCGGCGGCTTCGCGGTCGGCATGGAGCGCGCGCTCGCCGTGGAGGACGCCGACTGGGTGTGGGTGATGGACGACGACACCGTGCCGACGGAGACGGCGCTCGAGGCCCTGCTTCGCACCGCGCGGGTCGCCCCGGAGGGCAGCGATCTCTTCGCCTCCCGTGTGGTGTGGACGGACGGCCGCGAGCACCCGATGAACATGCCCCGGCGCAAGCCCTTCGCCTCCCGCCGGTCGATCGCGGCGGCGGCCAGGCACAACGCGTACCCGGTGCGCTCGGTGTCCTTCGTGTCCATGATGGTCTCCGCCGCGGCGATCAGGCGCGTCGGCCTGCCGGTCGCCGCGTACTTCCTCTGGAACGACGACTTCGAGTTCACCGCCCGCGTGCTCCGGCGCTCGCGCGGCTACCTCGCCGCCGACAGCCTGGTGGTGCACAAGACGAAGGTGTTCGGCTCGACCGACGCCGACCCGGGGGAGCGCTTCTGGCTCGAGGTGCGCAACAAGCTCTGGCTGTTCCGCTTCTCGGACGCCTTCAGCCTGCCGGAGAAGGCCCTCTACCTCGTGGCGACGCTGCGCCGCTGGGCGCGGACGTTCCTCGCCTCCTCCGACAGGGGCGTGCTCCGCCGCGGCCTGGCCACGGGCCTGCGCGACGGTCTGCGCACGGCTCCCGAGCCGAACGACGTCGTCCTGGACGGGCTGCCGGAGGCGATCGTCCGCGGCCAGCACGAGCTCCAGGCCGGGGCGGACAGCGGCCGTTCCCGATGAGTGACGCCGTCCCGTTCAGCGTGCTGCTGCCGGTGTACGCCGGCGATGAGGCGGCGCACTTCGAGCGCGCGTTCCGTAGCGCCGTGCAGGAGCAGACGCGGCGGCCGGCGCAGGTCGTCGTCGTCCAGGACGGGCCGGTGCCGGGAGCGCTCGCGGACGCGATCGCCGTGGCGGTGGCGGGCTCGCCCGTCCCGGTCGTGCACGAGGTGGTCCCGGAGAACAGGGGTCTCGCCCACGCGCTCACGGTCGGCCTGGCGCTGTGCGCCCACGACGTCGTCGCCCGGATGGACGCCGACGACATCTCGCTCCCCGAGCGCTTCGAGCGGCAGCTGCCGCTCATCGAGGCGGGGGTGGAGCTGGTCGGCTCCGGGCTGTACGAGTTCACCGGCGACGGCGACATCACGGCGGTGCGGACGCCGCCCGTCGGCCACGACGAGATCAGCGCCTTCGCGCGGTTCCACGACCCGTTCAACCACCCGACGGTGGTGTACCGCCGCGCCGCGGTCCTGAGCGCCGGCGGCTACCGCCCGCTCGAGCTGATGGAGGACTACTGGCTGTTCGCCCGGATGATCCGCGACGGCGCCCGCGTCGACAACGTCGCGGAGCCGCTGGTGATGTACCGCACGGACTCGGGCTCCTACTCCCGGCGCGGAGGCTGGCGGCTGTTCCGCAGCGAGCTCGCGCTGCAGCGGCATCTGTACCGCGAGGGATTCATCGGGACGGGGCGGTTCCTGCGCAACGTGCTGGTGCGCGGCGGCTACCGCTTCGTGCCGGTCGGCGTGCGGAAGTTCCTCTACCAGCGGGTGTTCGCCACCAAGACCTCGTCCTGACGAACACTCGGCGTGTCGCTCCCCGGCTGGGAGTGTGATCAGTGTGACTATTGTTTTTGGTGTGAAAGTTGCGCATAGTATTGCCTCATGCGCCCCACACCCCCTCAGCGTGTGCTCCGCACCGCGATCGTCGCCGTCCTGAGCTTCGCCCTCGCCGCGGTGATGCTCGTCGCACCCAGCGTCCCCGGTGTCCCCGGCGCCGACGAGGAGCCGGCAGCGGCGGCCGACCTGTCCAAGTTCGACCCGTCGAACATCATCAGCGACGCGGTGTTCTTCAACTCGGGCACCATGACGCAGGGGCAGATCCAGAACTTCCTGGCCTCCAAGGCCGCGAGCTGCTCGGGCGTGACCTGCATCAAGGACTACCGCCAGACCACGACCAGCCGTGCCGCCGACAGCTACTGCAAGGCCTACACGGGCGCATCGAACGAGCTCGCCTCGGCCATCATCTACAAGGTGTCCCAGGCCTGCGGCATCAACCCGCGCGTGCTCATCACGACGCTGCAGAAGGAGCAGGGGCTCATCACCAGCGGCGCGTCCACGTCCTCGGCCAGGTGGAAGATCGCGATGGGGTACGCCTGCCCCGACACCGCGGCCTGTGACACGCGCTACTACGGCTTCGCCAACCAGGTGTACTCCGCGGCGCGCCAGTTCAAGGTCTACGCCTACTCCGGCTACTTCACCTGGTTCCCGGTGGGCAAGGCCAGCTCCGTCCAGTACCACCCGAACGCGGCCTGCGGCTCCTCCCGCCTGACCATCAAGAACAAGGCGACGGCCGCGCTGTACTACTACACGCCGTACCAGCCGAACGCCGCCGCCCTCGCGGCCGGCTACGGGGCGTCGAGCAACTCCTGCGCGGCCTACGGCAACCGCAACTTCTACAACTACTTCACCGACTGGTTCGGCTCCACCGGCGGCGGCAACAGCTCCAGCGGCAACGGCGTCACCAGCCACCTGATCCAGGCCACGGGTCAGAACGAGGTGTACCTGGTCAACGGCAAGACCAAGTTCCACGTCGACAGCAAGGCCAACTACAACGTGCTCAAGTCCAAGCTGGGTGCCGCCCAGAAGGTCAGCGTCGCGACGGTCAACGGCTACACGACGAGCACGAAGAAGGCCACGCTCGTGCTCCGGAACGGCACGGGAGATGACGTCGTCCTCATCGACAACGGCCAGTACCACCGTTTCACCTCCTGCGCCCAGGTGGCGCTGTGGGGGACCAGCTGCGCCAACGCAGCCAACGCCGCGCCCGCCGCGCTGGCGAAGTTCGGCAAGGGCGCGGACGTCGCGCCCTTCGTCCGGACCCCCAGCAGCAGCAACGTCTACTGGATCAAGGGCAACACGACCGCCTACTGGACGAAGAACAGCCAGGCCAACAGTGCGCTCAACGGCGGCAAAGCGCCCTACGTGGCCACGCTCCCGGACGCCCGCTTGAAGAAGCTCACCGTGTCGTCGCAGCGGGTGCTCGCGCCGCACTCCCTCGTGAAGACCTCGGGCAGCTCGCAGCTCTGGTACGTCAACGGCCTCGGCTCGCGGCACCGTGTCGCGCACGCCTCGGTCGCCGCCGAGCACGGCGCCTCCACGACGGTCACCACTGTCAGCGACGCCGAGCTCAAGCCGTACAAGGCCGGAGCCAACCTCGGCCTGCTCGTCGGCTGCGGCGGGACCGAGTACGTCGGCTCGCGCGGCACGCTCGTGCCGGTCGGCTCGGCCGCGAAGGGCGGCCTGCCCTCCGCCGTGACCCTCGACGGCCTGAACTGCGCCCTGACGAAGAAGGACACCAAGAAGCTCACCACGGCGACCGTGTTCGTCCAGGACACGAGCAACAACCGCGTCTACGTTCCGCAGAGCGGCCAGTGGCGCTGGTCGCGGAACGCCGACATGCACGCCACGCTCAATAACGGCTCTGCCCCGCGCGTGCTCAAGGTGGCGGGGACGACGCGGACGTCCGTGCTGGCCACCGGCCCGACGGCGATCGTTCCCGGCAACCTGTACAAGCAGGACGGCGACTCGATCGTGTACCTCGTCACCGATGCGAAGACGCGGTACCGCCTGCCGGTCTGGGGCATGGCGAACGACTACGGGCTGGCCCGCACGAGCCACCTCGTGGCCCCGTCGACGCTGTCCGCTGCGTCCTACACGAAGAAGGACGCCGGCCTGTTCGTCCGCTGCGGCAGCACGAACTACATCATGAACGGCGGCAAGGCGACCAAGGTCCAGAAGGTGCCCGCCGGGTTCACGCCGATCACGCTGTCGAGCGGTTTCTGCTCGAGCATCACGACGTCCGGCTCCGTCAGCGGCCGCGTCTTCGTCAAGGCGAGCGGGACCGGAAAGGTCTACGAGCTCGTCAATGGGAAGGCCAGGTGGATCACCACGCGCGCCAAACTGGAGAAGCTCAACGGCGGATCCTGGCCGACCGTCCTCAGCATCCACGCGGACTCGCTGCGCGTGATGCCGAAGGGCCCGAACTACTGATCAGCGCTGCCCCGCGGCGGCGGCCGGGACCCACGGCCGGCTGCCGGGGACACCGCCAGCAGCCGGGGTATGATGCAAGGCGCGGCCCGATCCGGCCCGTCTCCGCCTAGAAAGAGTGACCCACCCCAGTGACTACCGTTGACCTGAGTGAGTTCAGGACGCCCGGACGCGGTCGAGGCATCCTCGACGTCTTCCGCTGGCACTATCTGCTCCGTCTGCTCGTCAGAAAAGGCACCCAGACCCGCTACCGCAACTCCGCCCTTGGATGGGGCTGGTCGTATGTGAAGCCGGCAGCCCAGTTCGGCGTCTACTACGTCGTGATGGGCATCATCCTCGAGCTGCACCGCAACATTCCGCTCTTCGCGGTGTACCTGTTCTCCGGCATTGTGATGGTGAACTTCTTCAACGAGTCGTTCTCGAACGCCACCAAGTCGATCACCGACAACCGTGCGCTGGTGAAGAAGATCTACCTTCCACGTGAGCTGTTCCCCATCGCCGCCGTGATCGGCGCGTTCATCCACTTCCTGCCCCAGGCCGCGATCCTGCTGGTCGTGTGCCTGCTGATGGGCTGGACGCCGTCGTTAATCGGGCTCGCCGCGATCGTCGTCGCCATCGTCATCGTCGCGGTGACGGCGCTCGGCCTCGGCATGTTCTTCGGCGCCCTGAACGTCGCGTACCGCGACGCGCAGAACTTCGTCGAGATCATCCAGGTGTTCTCCACCTGGTCCGTCCCCGTGCTCTACACCTGGCACATGGTCGCCGACAAGGCGCCGGAGTGGCTGTTCAACATCTACATGGTGAACCCGCTCGCCGCCGCCGTCGAGCTGTTCCACCGCGGGATGTGGCGGCCCGTCGCCGAGCGCGCGATCGCGACGGACGGCGGCGAGCTGTTCGCCGGCCCGGCCAACCTCTGGCTGAATGCCGGCATCGGCCTGGCCATCGCCGTCGTGTTCCTGCTCGCCGGGCAGGCCGTGTTCCGCCGCTTCGAGCGCCGCTTCGCCCAGGACCTGTGATGACGAACGTGTCCGAGACCACAGAAAGCACCCCAGCCGTGGCAGAGAACAAGCCGAGCATCATCGTCGACCACGTCCGCAAGGACTTCCTGCTGCGCAAGTCGCACTCCTTCAAGGAGGCCTTCATCGGCTGGATCCGCGGCAAGGAGGTCAAGGCGAAGAAGTTCCAGGCGCTCGACGACGTCAGCTTCATCATCAACGAGGGCGAGTCCGTCGCCATCATGGGCTACAACGGCTCCGGCAAGTCGACGATGCTGAAGCTCATCTCGGGCGTCCTCGAGCCGGATGCGGGCAAGATCCTCATCCGGGGGCGCCTCGCCGGGCTGATCGAGGTCGGCGCGGGCTTCCACCCGGAGCTCTCCGGTCGCGAGAACGTCTACCTGAACGCCGCGATCCTCGGCATGCAGAAGGAGGAGATCGACAAGCGCTTCGACGACATCGTCGCCTTCAGCGAGATCGAGGCCTTCATCGACCAGGAGGTCAAGCACTACTCCTCCGGAATGTTCATGCGGCTGGCGTTCTCCGTCGCGATCCACACGGAGCTCGACATCCTGCTCGTCGACGAGATCCTCTCCGTCGGCGACGCCCCCTTCAAGGAGAAGTGCCGCGCCAAGATCCGCGAGCTCGCCGGTCAGGGCAAGACGATGGTCATCGTCAGCCACGACCAGCGCATGATGAAGGAGCTCTGCGACCGCGGCATCGTCATCAAGAAGGGCAAGCAGGTCTACGACGGCCCTGTGGCGGACGCCATCGAGGTCATGCAGCAGAAGTAGCGGTGTCGCCGACGACGGGAGCCCCGACCGAATGGTCGGGGCTCCCGTCGTCGTTGCGGGGTGGGGCAGTGCGGGGTGAGGCAGCGCGGGACTGCCGGGATCGCCGGCGCGGGCGAAGCCGCGGGCCGGGCGGTCGCGCGCCGGAGGCTCGGGCGGTCGCGGGCACGACGTCCACGCCGCCGGGGGCGTCACGTGCCGGACGGGTCCCCGTCCTGGCCGAGCCGGTCCACGACGACGTCGTAGAGCTCCGCGATGCGGAGGTTGTCGGCACGCAGCTCGTCGACGTCGCGCTGCAGCTCGAGGATCTGCGCCTGCGCCTCGGCCAGCTGCTCGCCGAGGGTAGCGGACGACGGTGCGGTCAGCGAGCGGTGCACCCGCTGGGTCGTGGTCGGTGCCACGCGCGACAGCGCCCGACTGATCCGTCCGGCGATGCTCATCGGTTCTCCTCCTGGGTCGGCGTCGTCAGGGTGATGGTCCCGACGACGAATTCTCTCTCACCGTGCGGTGTGGTCCTCACACCGTCGCGCTCGATGCGGAACGAGAGCCCGTGCGGTTCGAGCTCGTCCGCCAGGGTCTCGACCGGCAGGTGCCAGCTGCTCGGGTCGTCGAAGCTGTACGCGTCCTCGTCCAGTACCGTGTCGACCGCCACGACGGCGGAGCGCGGCTCCGGTGAGGGGTGCCGCAGTGCGGAGCGGATCAGACCGAAGACCGCCGATCGGGTCTCGCCCGTCAGCGTGTGCAGGACGAAGGCGGCGCTGATCGACCACGGCGAGGGGTCGGCGCGGATCCGGACCGCGAGCTGGTCGACGCGACGGCGCTCGTTCAGGTTGAGGAACTCGGCGTCGACGCCGGCTGACCGTGCAAGAGCGACGGCCTTGAGCGAGTAGTCCACGCCGAGCACGCGTCGGCCGTCGCCCGCCAGGGCCGCGGCGATCGCCCCCGACCCGGTCCCGAGGTCGAGCACGCTCCCGCCGGCGGGGAGCAGCGCTCTGGCGCTGCGCAGGTAGCGCTGCTGCCCGTCGAGGTGCTCCGGGGCGGCGACGGACGAGTAATACGACTCCCAGTGCACGCGCCCGGTGTTGAAGCTGCCGAACCAGTTCTCGTACCTGCGCCGGGTCGCCGAGGGGGTCTCGAAGTGGAACGCGGGGTCAGGGGTGCGCCAGTCCGCGCCGTAGCAGGCGGCGAGCCAGTCCTCGGGGACGGGAGGGGCGGGCACCTGGACGCCCTCCCACTCCACCCGGACGGTCGGCAGGAGCGACGACCTCGGCACCGGCGCGCGCAGGTGGAACGGCTGGCAGAAGTCCTCGCCGCGGAAGAACCCGGTGAAGATGTCGATGTAGTGGTCGATGTCGCCGCCGTCGATGAGGAACGTCACCTGCAGGTGAGCGCCGCTGTGCCGGACGACGGTGTATCCGGCGTCGGCGAGCTCCCGCTCCATCCGGTAGCTGCGCAGCACCAGGTCGGCGGGGGAGGAGTCGGGGAAGATCACCGAGAGGTCGCTGTCGTCGTCGTTGGGCAGCATGCGCCCGTCCCTGACCAAGCCCAGCAGGGTGCCGCTGGTGATCGCCACGTCGTAGCCCAGAGTCTCCAGGTCGTCGCAGAGGACGGCCGTCCGGGCGATCAGCCGCTGGCGCAGGTCCTCGTCCGCGGTGACGACCGCCCCGAGGACGCCCCACTTGTTCACGACGAGCGCTTTGCCGTTCGCGTCGACGACCGTGGTCCGCTCGGGGCTGTCGTCGAAGGTGACGTCGCTGCCGGCGACGACGCTCGCCGTCGCCGCGTCGGTGACGGTCAGGCGAGTGCTCCCGCGCAGGTGGGGCCGGAGTGGCTCGGGCCAGGGCAGGCGGTGCACCCGCCTGTGCGGCTCCGGCAGCGTCGTCGACCAGATCGGGCGGCCGTCGAAGGAGACGGTGATGGTGGCATCGGGGTCGAGCCCGATCAGCGCGACGCGCAGCTCGTCGACGTCCGCGCGGAGGATCGCACCCGTGTCCGAGGCGTCGCGGGCCGCGTCGCGCCGGGCGGCATGGACGAGGTCGGTGTCGAGCGCCGACGTCCGCGGAAGATCACCGTCCGGCACACGAGCGGAGCCGTCTGCGTCGATGTTCACGCGGGCTCCTCTTGTGCTGCACGAGTCGGTGGCCGTCGAGGACACGGCGTGGTCGACGGGGAAGGTTCGGGTGAATTCGAATCTAACAGGTGGGGCTGCGGCCGACTGCGCGATTCGCCGCTCCGCTTCGCAGTCACCATGAAAGCGGCCGATCCCAGGCCGAGTTCGACGGGCGCGTGACAAAATCGACTCTGTGAACCCCGAGCAAACGACAGATGAATCCGCGCGTGCTGATCCCGCCCCCATCCTCGTCAGTGTCGTCATCCCCGTGTTCAATCCGGGCCCGCACATGGCCGACCTCATCGCGAGCCTGCGCAGGCAGAGCATCGGCCTCGACCGGATGGAGGCGATCTTCGTCGACGACGGCTCGACCGACGGCAGCGGCGAGGAGCTGGAACGCCTCGCCGAGCAGGAGGACTGGGTGACCGTCGTCCGCCAGCCGAACTCGGGCTGGCCGGGCAAGCCGCGCAACGTCGGGATGGACCTGGCCAGGGGCGAGTTCGTCATGTTCAGCGACCAAGACGACTGGCTGGGCGACGAGGCACTCGAGCGCATGCGGGACTACGGCGTCGCCAACGGCGCCGACGTGATCGTCGGCAAGATGGTCGGGATCCGCCGCACCGTCCCCAAGAAGCTGTTCGAGAAGGACATCCCCTACGCCAGCGTGAGCAACACGCTCCTCGCCGACTCCATGACGCCGCACAAGATGTTCCGTGCGAGCTTCCTCGCCGCCACGGGCCTCCGGTTCGCCGAGGGCAAGCGCCGGCTCGAGGACCACCTGTTCGTCACCGAGGCGTACCTGCGTGCCAGGAACGTGTCCGTGCTCTCCAGCTACGACTGCTACTTCCACATCTCGCGCGACGACGGGGGGGAACGCGGGGTTCCAGCGCTTCGACGCCCGCGGTTACTACACCAACCTCCGCGAGGCGATGGACGTCCTCGACACCTATCTGCCCCCTGGTCGCGACCACGACGTCTTCATGAACCGCTGGGTCAGGGTCGAGATCCTCGGGCGGCTCCGCGGCACCCTCCTGGGCAAGCTCGACGACGAGGGACGAACCGCGCTCGTCACCGAGGCTCGGCGGACTCTGCGCGAGCGCGTCCCCGTCACCGCGGACGCCCGTCTCTCGAGCCCGGCCGACCGGTTCGCCGTCGCCATCCTCCGACACGGCACCGTTCAGGAGGCGTCGTCACTGCGAACGCTCGCGTCGAACCTGGACCCTGAACTGGTGTTGAGCGCTTCGGCGTCGGGTGTGGCGGAAGGCGTTCTCACAGTGGTCGTCGACGGCTCCAGGAGGAACGCTGCAGAACTCACCGTCCGTGAGGCTGCTGGAGGCTCCCTCAGCGCGGAGACACTTGCCGTGCTCGAGGCCGAGGGCTGCGGTGGCGACGCGCTGGCTCCTGATCAGCTGCACTGGGCGTTCGGAGCGACGTCGACACGTGAAGCCGGGCGCTACGTCATGGACGCAAGTCACCGGTTCCGCCCGGAGTACTTCTCCGCGGACACGGTCCGGGGGACCAGCGCGCTGGGCCCGCTGCGGCCCCGTGTTCTGCTCGGCCGCGCCGGAAGCACGGACGATGCCGATCGTGTCAACATGGAGGCGAGCGCCGCCGGGACCCCCGCGGCGACCGTACTGTCGGCTGAGGACCAGCGACGGGCTCTGATCCGCGGCTACCTGGACCACTTCAACCGGTGGAGCGGGCGGCTGCACGGGCTCTCCCTCGCCGCGGTGGTCGCCGGCGTGGTGAGTTTGGCGAGCGGCTCCGCCCTCGTCGCCACCTTGAGCTCCATCGTCGTGCTCGCCCTGACCGTCGCCGCTCAGCAGCGTGCCGCCTGGCTGGGCCGGTTTCCTGCCCCGAGGCTGATTCTGCTCCTGGCGCCCGCGGTCGCCTTTACCTCCACAGGGAACACCGTGTCCAGCCTCGTGATCGTGGCGATGGCTCTGCTCATCACCGTCGAGGCGCTGCTCAACCAGCCCGCGAACAAGCTGCCGCGTATTCCGATGGCCAATGTGCCCGGGATGACCGATCTGCCGACGCTGAAGCGCACCTTCAAGGTGGGGTACGTCTTGCTGGTTGTGGCGGAGGCCGCTGTGATCGCGCTCCTGGCGTACGGACTGCCGCTGCTTGCGATCGTGCCGCTCCTTGCCGGTATCGCGCTGCTGGGGTACATCGCTTTCCGGATCAAGGCCGTGCGCGCGCAGCACCACCGCATGGTCGTCGCGAAGTTCGACCGGCTTGCCGAGCTGGAGCCCCGCTTCCTCGTGCATTGGGACGGCCCCCTGGCCGGTACCTATCAGGTGGGGATGTGGGGGACGCACTCCGGGCAACCAAGCTGCCGTTTGCGATCGTGGTGCGCAATGACCAGCACGTCAGAGCGATGTCCGACGCGACGAACGGCCTGCCCGTGATCCACATCGGCGACTCCGTCGACGTCGATCGCTCGATTCTGCCCAGCCTGCACGCCATCGTGTACGTCAACACCGCGGTGAAAAACGCGCACTACATTCGCTTCACCCATCTGCGTCAGATCCAGATCAACCACGGTGACAGTGACAAACCCGCGAGCGCGAGCAAGGCATTTCGCATGTTCGATGTGAACATGGTCGCGGGTCAGGCCGCCGTCGACCGCTTCGCCCACTACGGCGTCCGCGTTCCGCGCGAACTCGTTCGCATCGTCGGCCGGCCCCAGGTCGCCGCGATCGAGACGGCCAAGCAGAGTTCGGTCGACACGGTGCTCTATGCGCCGACCTGGGCGGGATTCTTCGGTGACTCCGACTTCAGTTCGCTCCGGCAGGGGGAAGCCATCGTGGGTGCCCTCCTCGCGCGAGGCAAGACCGTGATCTTCCGGCCGCATAGCTTCACGGAGAGGAATCCTGAGCTCGCTCAAGCGGCGGAACGAATCCGCGCGATGCTGCGAGCTGACTCTGAAACCTCTCATCGCGGTCACCTGTTCGGGCGAATCGCTGAGAGCGAGATGGGGATCGTCGACTGCTTCAATCGATCCGACGCCATGATCGCCGACGTCTCAAGTATCGTGACCGACTACCTGTACTCGGAGAAGCCCATGGCCATGGTGTCGGCCAATACGGATGTCGCGGCATTCCGGGAGTCGTTCCCCGTGTCCCGCAGCCTGTACGTCGTTGATCAGGAGCTGCGCAACTTCGAGAGCGTCCTCAATGAGCTCGCGGTGACCGACACCGGTAGGCTTGCGCGGCTCGCGGCACGTCGTTACTACCTGGGCGAGTTCGCACGACGGAGCTACGCGAGTGACTTCGTCACGGCATTGCGGGAGGAAGTGTTCCGGCGCTGAGCCTCGGTTTGGCCGGGGCGAGGGTTCAACCGTGGTCACGCCGCGATCAAGGGCGACCCGAACGGCGACTACGTGTGCTCAGTAGACGCTTCGCAGCTCGTTTTCTAAGCGCAGAGATGTACTCGTCGTTTTCTCGGGCGCGTCGTGAGACTGACGTGACCTCGTACTTCAACGTCTGGACCACTTGCTCGAGCTCGCTGTCATCGGAAGGCTTGGGCGGGCATATCGGTTTCGGGGCGAAGGGGGGAACGTAACGGTCCGCCGCGGGTGACTTCGTCGATCCACACAGCCAGCGAAGACGTGACGCGAGCTCGGCTCCGTTCGAGGAGCGCACGGGCGTAGCAGCAGGCGCGAGTTGCGCGGTGCGGAGCTTCTCGTCAAAGGCCTCATTCTGGTTTCCCGGCTGGTGGACATGACGGAGCCCGTTTCTTTCGAGGAAGTCGATCCAGCGCTCGAAGGTGGGCTGCCGCCGGGTATTGAGCTCACTAAAGTCCGCGCGGTTGAATAAGGACTCTGCGGTGCATTCACCGATACCGTTTCGACCCACCGGTTCAGCGGGCATGCCGTGATATGAGGCGAGTTCGGCGGTACGGGAGTCGAAGGTCAGAACTACGCTCGGGGTGCCTGCCGCGAGGGCTGCGATGTTGCCGTGGATGCGCGTGCCGAACGCGAAGTCGCGCGTAGCCATGAACTCATGCCAGGTGCGGGCGTCGACGAAGAACCGGACCTGGCCGTCGTGGTGGTAGGGGTGATCGAGCGTGCCGGGCAGGTCCTTGTTCCATCCGGCAATCGGTTCCCCCCAGAGCAGAAGCCCGAGCTCCCGGTGTTCTTGGGGGACGAAGACGATATCGGTGAACCGCTTGTGGTGTCGCCGCAACATCTCCGCCGACCCCGGCACGGTCGGGGTGATGTTCACCGCGAGCTTGCTCGTCGGGTTGAGGCTATTGAGCTTCTTCTCGATCGTGGGGGCATTGCCGCGGAAGTCAAACATGGAGGGACAACCGATGACGTCGATGTGGTCGTCGCCGAAGCCCAGCGATGCCAAGTAGTCCTTCGTGATCTCCCCGCGCACGCCGACGCTGGCTGAACGATCGAGCACGGCGGACACGAACGCGCGCACGTCCTCGTTCAAGGCGTCGCTCACCCCGCTGAGATCGCCGCTTGAAGGCAGCTGTGCTCCCACCCCGGTTACCGTGACCGGAATGTCGAGCTCGGTGACGACCGTTGTGAGCCGTCTCAGCGCGGGGCGGAATTGCTCTCGAAACGCGTTGGCGAGGGGGACGACGAATCCGTTGAATTCATCCTTTATACGGGATGCGTGGGCGCGATCGCTGCCTGTGCGCTCGGTCGTGAAAGAATCCGGCACCAGATCGATATTCGGAACACTGAGGGTCCGGAACACCGACTCCGCGAAAAGCAGATTTCCGCTGTTCGCGCCGAAAACTCCGTTGGGCCCGTGGGCGAAACTCGCTTCCAGTGAAAGCGTCTGCGTCGGGTCCTTGGGAGCGCGGATCAGGATCCTGTGAGTCGGCATGGTGCGTGAGCCTACCGGCTCAGTCACGGAATTGCTTCCCTCCGCAGAGGCGGCCTGGTGGCTGGGTTGTTGATTCCTAATGCATACGCCGGTACCCGCTGCGGTGCCGCGACCTCACCGTGGAGTAAGCTGGCCAACGGCAACGTCTTCGCCCTGTCGCGAGCGTTGGCGACCACCAACCCCTGACACATCGAACAGGAGACGCGTGAAGCTGCCTGCCGTAGTGCACGATGCACTCGCACACCCCCGTCTGCTGCCTGCGCGTGAGAGCGTCCGGGCGGCGAGGAACTGGGCCATCGGAGTCGGCCGCCGGATGGGGGTGCGTCCCGATCGATTCCGCGCGGGGCTGCTCAGCGTTGTCGTTCCGGCGTATGGTGTCGAGGCGTACATCGCCGAGACGCTCGGTTCGTTGAGTAAACAGCGCTACAGCAATATCGAGATCATCGTCGTCGACGACGGTTCTCCGGACGCGAGCGCTCATATTGCTCGGAAGATGGCTCGCTCCGACCCAAGAATTCGTGTTATCTCGCAAAAGAACCAGGGGCTGAGCGGGGCACGAAACACCGGTATCTCTGCTGCCAACGGCGAGTATCTTGCGTTCCTCGACGGAGATGATTTCGTCGACCGGCACGCTTACTCCGACGCGATCGGAGCGCTTGTCGAATCAGGGTCGGATTTCGCTGTTATGCCATACCGGCGAGAAAAGAACGGAACATTCCCATCGGCCGCGCCTTGGATTCGATCGGCGCATCAGGTGACGCGGCTCGGCGTAACTATCGATGAGTTCCCGGACATTCTCGTCAACGCCGTGGCATGGAGCAAGGTGTACCGTAGGGACTTCTGGGACGCCAGTGGCTTTCAGTTTCCCCAGGGTGTGCTCTACGAGGACCAGGCCGTCTCGACGGCTGCGTATACGGCAGCGCGGTCGTTCGATGTGCTTAGCCGGGTCAGTATCAACTGGCGTATCCGGGCCGATCAGACCTCCATCACCCAGCAGATCACTCAGCCGCGGAACATCCGGGATCACGGCGCCGCTGTCCAAGAGTCCCTGCAAATCCTTCGGGAGGCCGGCCGTGAGGAAGTCCACGACGAGCGCCTGCGACAGGTCCTCAACAACAACATGGGTGAGTTCCTCCTCCAGCTGCGCGGCATCGGCGGCGAAGCATGGACCGAGTTCCAGCACATGGTCAAGGGGCTCGTAGATCTCACCGGGGAGCGGGGCCTTTGGTCTCAGATCGATGCGCGTAAAAAGGTGCTCCTCAGCCTGGTCGTCGCAGGCGAACGAGACGCGGCGCTAGGCTTCTTGCGAGACGGCGGATGGCACGCCGACCACTTTCCCGCTCGAGCGGCCAACGCGGAACTACACGCCGATGGCGCACCATACGCAGCTGTCGAGCAGTTGGTACCACCATTTGCAATGGAGCTCAGTGCCACAGAGACCCAGGCCACCGTCGAGGTGCGGTCAGTGGAACGCGTCGACGATGACCTGTACCGCCTGCGGGCGATTGCCTACATCAACCGCATCGCAGGGAACGACTACACGTTCGCGGCCGCTCTCGTCGATCACCGCGGAGGGACGGGGACCCCGCTCGAGGTGCGTCGGGGGGAGAGCCTCGGTGATGTCGTCGGTCACACGCGACGCTATGCGGACATGTCGGATGCATCGATCGAGATTGATCTCCCCCTCGAAGCGCTGGCCGGTACAGGAACACTCGCGCTGCACGTTGAACTGGGATGGCACGGTGTTGCTCGCTCGACGACGGCGAGATTGTGGGGGAATGCCAGCGTTCCGCGTCCGGGATTCAACGAGCAGGGCCTTATAACGGAGTTCGTCAGGAGCGTGGGCGGCGAACTGGAGATCAGGCAGAGTCGGCGCGACTTTGTCGTCCGTGCCGCCAAGATCGATGGTGAGGACGTCACGGTTTCCCTGGTGGCTGCCGCGCAGCCGGAACGTCTCATCCTCGTGGACCGCGGCGACCGCTTCGGGCTTGAGCGAGTGAATGTTCCTCTCCGTGCCGTAGGTGATGGAACGTGGACCGCACGGTTCCGACTGCCGCGTCGGCCAGGGGCCGACCGCTGTACGCACAACTACAATGTCACGGTTCGGGACGCCGCCGGAAAAGACCATCGTGCCGCGATTGAGCCCGGCGTGGAGCAAAACGGGAAAGCCGTTGAGGTGGTGTCGCGCTACACGACGCGCGCGACCGGAGAGCTGTCGGATACGGAGACTTCCGCAGACGTGCTGGTGCGGCATCACCGCGGTCGCGTCTTCGCGGATGAGGTGCGCCTGACGCCCGACGCGCTTGTCGTCGACGCGTCGTTCGTTCCCGGCACACGACTCATTGCCGCCTCCATCATCTCAGGTTCGCTGACCTTTCCCGTTCCGATCGAGCGCGTCTCTGACACGGCAGTCCGGCTCGTTATTCCGCGAAACGTACCGGGAGCCGACGGCGTGGTCAGGCCGTTGAAGTCGGGGGACTACACGGTGATGTTCCGGACTGCGACGGGCAAGGTCGAGCTTTCGCCAGCAACGGCGATCATCCAGTCCCTCTCCGTGAGGTTTGACGACGGCGAACACTCCTACGTTCTGTTCGGTGCCTCGCGGGGATCGGCGGGACCTCGAGCCGTCCGGCTTGGCGTCGAGCCTTATCGGCGCACCGATGAGCGCGGCGGGGGAAATCAGTGGCGTCTGAAGGACGAGTACCGGCACGAACGGCGACCGCTGCGGCGGGCCATACTGTTCCGCAATCTCTACAGCGAAGCCGCGAACGACAGCGCGCTCGCCGTTCATAACGAGCTACTTAGACGTGGAAGCGACATTGAACGCGTGTGGGCGGTGCGAGACCGCTCGGTCCCGGTCCCGGACGGCGCAGTGACTGTGGTCGAGGGAACCAGGGAGTATTTCGAGGCGTTCGCGCTTTCGCAGTATGTGATGGTGAACGTGCACCAGCCCGACTGGTTCTTCAAGCGGGATGAGCAGACGCTTATCCAGACTTTTCACGGTTATCCGTTCAAATTCAACGGGCGTGAGTGGTGGGATCGACTCGATTTCGGTGCCGAAAGAAAGGAGTCCTTCTTCCGGCGGGCGGACGAATGGGACATCCTGGTCTCTCCTGCCCCATACGCCAGTGAGCACCTTCAGACGTTCTATCGCCCGGAACGCACGGAGTTCCCCGAGATGATCGAGCTGGGGTACCCGAGAAACGATGTTCTGGTTCGCGGCGACGCGGAGCGACGCGATCGCGCTCGCCGGGTGCTCGGTATCGGCCCAAACCAGCGCGCGATTCTTTACGCGCCCACGTTTAGGGACTACGTGTCCGGTGACGATATGAGCGCCGATATGGTGGCGCTTCTCGACTACGCCCAACTGGCTAAGCGGTTGGGTCCGGGCTACGTCGTGCTGTTGCGTGGGCACCCGTTCAACGCCCGCCGGGGGACCAAGGTCCCTGCGACGGTCATCAACGTGACGGATTATCCGGACATCAACGATCTCATCCTCGCGTCGGACATCGGTGTTCTCGACTATTCGTCGCTCCGGTTCGACTACGCGTTGACGGATAAGCCTATGGTGTTCTTCGATCCCGACCGTGACCGCTACTTCAGCTACCGGCAGGGTTTCATCCCGTATGACGGCACCGCGCCGGGCCCGCACGTCGATACCTTGTCGTCGCTGACCTCGGTGGTCAAAGATCCGCCCGCCTCTGCACTCCACGGCTCTGACGAGCGCAAGGAGTTCCGGGAGCGCTTCACGCCCCTTGAGGACGGAAGAGCGGCTAGCCGTCTCGTTGACGCGATGCTCGAGATAGGGGCGAGTAAAGCTGCCGACCAGCGATAGCGCGCGGCTGGCACGTCGGGTGCGCCCCCTGTGGATGGACTCGTAGAGGAGCTGGGGCGAGTTGTTGGCGGCGACACGGGCGCCGGCGCACATCGCGGGGTTTTGGTTTGGCGCCGGGCGGGGCGCCGCGCAGGGACCCGGGCGGCGTTTTTTGGCAGGTGGCCCCGGGGCGCTACGCGCACTCGTTCGAGGCCCTCGACACGCATGACGCGCAATCGCGCATCCCCGCACGGAGTTCCATCGGCACACGATCGACGAGGTTTTACGAGGCACAATGGTTATTGTGCTCCGTGTCGGTGGCAGCCAGAACCAGTCGGGAACATACACTTAAATCCAGCGGCAGGCCCAATTGTGATAAAGCGAGATTCTATGGAACCGAAAGTCAGCGTAGTTGTTTCTACTCACAACTCGCAGCATGATGTCCACCGTCTGGATGAATCACTGCGAGGCCAGACACTCCCGCAGAGTGATTTTGAGGTGATCTATGTTGACGATGGATCGACGGACGCCACATTGGAAATTTTGAACGAGCTCGCCGCGTCATTCGACAACACGCACGTGATCTCGATCGATAACTCGGGTTGGCCGTGTCGGCCGCGAAATGTGGGCATCGATGCTGCTCGAGGTGAGTATGTGGCGATCATGGATGATGACGACGTCTTTTTTCCGGATGCGCTGCGGGCTGCGTACGAGTTTGGGAAATCAAACAATTCTGATGTCGTTAACCCGAAAGAGTCTCACTCCGAGGTTCCGTCCTGGTCGATGGCTGTGTTTAAGAAAAACGTGCCGAATGCTCGTAATGTGCTAGCACCTTTTTCACTGATGGCTCTTAATCCGCGCAAATTGTACCGGCGACAGTTCCTTAATGATCATCAGTTGCGCTTCCTGGATAACGGCGAGCGAGTGCCGTTTGAGGATGCTCTCTTTAATATGGCCGTCTTTGCTAAAGCTTCGGTCGTGTCAATTCTGGCGGACACCCCATACGCGGTGTGGGTGCAGAGCGGGCAGGCGAGTATTAGTTCGACTGTGGTGCTGGAGCCCGAAGAGCGGTTCAAGGGGCAGGAACGCGTGCTTCGTACGATTACGGAAACCACCGAGGCCGGGAGTGTCCAGCGAGACTCTGCGTTGCTGTATGTGCACCATTCTCGGGGTGCCGGGTTTTTCTCACGTCACATTGCGCGGAAAACCGACGACGAATTAAGTCACCTGGTTGAGCTGGCTCATACGCACACAATCCCCTATCTGGATCCCCATCTCGATGACCTATTAGCGAGTTCGTTGCACGACCGCAGCACTCTCTTGCGTGCCCGGAAGAACGCCGAGTTGCGTGAAATAGCGGCCTGGGACGAGGAAGTCGTTGGCAGGACGACGCTGACCAGAATGCGGTCGACGCCGCAAGGTGGCGTTAGACTGTCTCTCCGCACCGTGTGGCGGCGTTCGGGAGAGCGGAAACCGGGGATCTATCGCGATGAGGCCGGGGTCTTGCGCAGAGCGTACCCGGAGGCAGTCCGGGGCGCTCTCGGTCGCGAGGTGGCTGGCTTAGACCGGGATATTCAAGATGCGACGGTGCGACTCGGAGTTCGGCATCGTTCCCAACCGGTGACCTGGACATTCGACACGAGGATCACTAGCAAGACTCTGGAGGGGCCCGACCAAGATCTCGACCTTGTCGTCGAATCTGAAGTGGAGCTGACCGGTCTCGAAACCTCAGCGGGTAATGTTCTGAACGGCGGGAGTTGGGTTCTCAATAGCTTTACGGCGCTGTTCCAGTACACACAGCAGCGTCCGCTCCGGGTTGGGGATAGTACGATCACCAGGGCATACACCGCTGCGGATGGTCGCGTGATGACGGTTGCTCGTGTCGCTTCCGGTTATGAGCTGACGGTCGCACGCCTCACGGTCACTCTCGATAGGTCCGGGGGTGCACCGATGATTCGTTTTGTCGAGACCGACATCGCTCCGATCAAAGGGAAGATCTTGATGGGAAGGAAACTAGTGTTTCCGTGGGGCGATCGTTTGATGGTATTCGCTCAGCGCAGCGTGGCCGCACGGCGACTGGTGCGGTTGCTGGCTCGCGCTCGCTGGACAGCAGTAGACCGGACTGGTGGCATAACTAGCGTGGCTGCTCCATCGCGATTGGGTGCAACAGTTTTTATCCAGGGGATCCCGTACGCCATCAGCTGACGCGATTGCCGTGAAACTTGTCGGGCCCGTCCGCTCCAGGGAGCGAACGGGCCCGACACGTAGGCGGGACCAGCTACCGCACGGTGACGTCGACGACCTGCCCGGTCAGCTCGCTGAGCACCGTGCGCGCAGTCGCCTCGGCGACCTTCTCCGGCGTGAGCAGGGTGTCGGCGGGCTCGTCGCCGAAGGCGGCCGTCCGCATCGGGGTGGCGGTGCGCTGCGGGTTGATGCAGTTCACGCTGACGCCGCTGTCGGCCCACTCCTCGCTGAGCGCCTGGGTGAGGTTGACCACGCCGGCCTTCGTCGCGGAGTACAGGCTGTATCCGGCACGCCCGCGCGTGTACGAGCTGGAGGTGAACAGCACGAGGTCGCCGTGGCTCGCCTCGAGGTGGGGGTACACCTCCCGCGCGATGATGGCGGGCGCCAGCAGGTTCGTGTTGATGGTCTTGACCATGTCGCGCTTCTTGATGGTGGTCAGCGGGGCGATGGTGAGCACGCCCGCGGTGATGACGACGATGTCGATGCCGCCGAGCTCGGCGACGGCCGCGTCGACGGCCTTCCGGATGCTCTTGCGGGAGCGCACGTCGGTCCCCGTGGCGGAGCGGCTGAAGGTTTTCACGACGGCGCCGTTCTCGGCGAAGCCCTCCGCGATCGACAGCCCGATGCCGTAGGAGCCGCCGAAGACGACGACGCGCTTGCCGGCGAGGTCCGCGAGGTCGACGGTGTCCGCATCGACGCCCTTCTTGCGCATCTGGAAGATCTTGTCGGCGAAGGCGATGTCGATCGCCTCCGTGACCTTCATGTTCTCGGAGCTGCCCTCGACCACCTTGATCGGCGTGCCGGGCAGGTAGTTGAACACGACGCCGCAGTCGTCGGTCGCGGCGAAGTCCGGGTCCTCCGCGGCCTTGGCGTAGGCGGCCCTGATCGTCCCGGCGCGGAATGCCTGCGGGGTCTGGCCCCTGCGGAGCACGGCGCGGGCCGGCATCTGGTCGATGCAGTCGTCGGCGTCGACGCGGATGATGGTGTCGGCGGAGACGATCGCGGTATCGACGGCGGAGTAGTCGTCGAGCGCGTCGATGCAGTCGTCGATGATGCGGTCGTCGATGAAGGGGCGGACGGCGTCGTGGAAGAGCACCTTCGTGTCGTCGGCGCCGACGGCGTCGAGGGCGCGCAGCGTGGTGTCGTTGCGGGTGGCACCGCCGGGCAGGGTGCGGCTGAGCTTGTGAAGCCGGTCGCGGTCGATGACCTTCTCGAGCTCGGGGATGGAGTCCTCGTGCATCATGACGATGACCTCGTCGATGCGGGGGTGGTCGTTGATGGTCTCCAGCGTGTGCACCATGATCGGCTTGCCCGCGATGCGGATCAGCTGCTTGGGGATGCCGAGGCCCACGCGCTCGCCGACGCCTCCGGCGAGCACCACGGCGATGTTCTTGGACGACGACGTCACGAGCACGGTCCTTTCTGCACGACGGGCCGGGGCGCGCCGTGGATGTTACGGAAGGTGAATAATCCGTGAACAGTCTAGGGCGTGCCGTCTGAGAGCAAGGCCCGGAACTCGGCGCTTGGGCGCGTGTGCTGGAAACGCGGGTGGCGTGCGATCAGGATCGTCACGACTAGTGCGGCCGCGCCCGCCAAGGCCAGGACGTAGCCGGCCCAGGTGAGTCCTGGCCAGATCGCCGCTTGCTCCCCGCTGAAGCGTCGTGCGAGCATCGCCGACGTCTCGACGCCCATGAGGGTCGAACGGATCACCACCCAGCCCAGCAACGCGATCGCCGCCGCACGGCCGGTGACGAGCGCGAGGGCCATCACCGGGGCGAGGAACGGCACGAGGGCGAAGAAGTACCGGGGGAGCGAGGAGCCCGCACCCGCCGTGTGAGAGATCTGCATGGCTGCGACGCCGAGGCACGCGAGCACGATGACGCCGAACACGATCATCTCGGTCCCGCGGCTCTCGCCGGACCGATCCGGCGCGGCCACGTCGCTGCGGCGTGCCGTGGGCGCGATCGTATCGACGTCCGTGGGTGTACGGGTCACCGCGATCCGGCGCAGCCAGATGACACCGCCGACGGCCACGGGCAGGAGGAACAGGATCGGGATGCCCCAGTTCATCCACCACGCCCAGGGCTGCTCGGGAACGGTTCGGGTGGAGAACTGCTGGAGCATGGTTTTCCAGAAGTCGGGGTCACCGGCAACCTTCAGCAGCGGCCGTGCCCCGCGTCCGGTGTGCTCGGTGGCCCAGTCCGGGTGCCCTCCGCTGAGGTTGCCGGTGAGCGCGACGTTGCGCAGGTAGAACCAGGCACTGCCAAGGACCATCACGACGCCGCTGAGCACGGGGGCGCCGACGGCGCGCCAGAACCCGGGGCGTGACACAGTGAGCCGCTGGATGAGGAACGCGGTGAGCAGCAGCGCGCACAACGGGAGGGCGGAGAAACGCGTCAGCGCGGCCAGGGTGATGAAAAGCGTGAAACCGAGGTACCACCGGCGACGATGCGGTTCGCGGAACATCGCCACGAGCATCCCGAAGGCCAGGCACACGACCACGGCGGCGAGGACGTCGTTGTACACCGAGCCGCCGAGGCGGACGAACCAGACGGAGAGGCCCGTGATCAGCGCTGCAGCCCAGGCGACGGCGGGGCGGCCGGGGAAGATCCGGCTCGTGGTCCACCTGACGGCGAACAGCAGAGCGACCGCGAGTCCGGCGACGACCAGCCGGGCACCGATCGCGGCACCGACGATGTGGCCGGCGTCGACGAGCGGGCCGACGACGGGGGCCAGGAGCAGGTAGAAGAGCGGAGGATGCTGCGCCGTCCATTGCACCGGCGGGTGCACCCCCATCGTGTTGGCGAGAACGAGGCCGTCCTCGAACACGGGGAGCCGTCCCTGCCACAGCTGCAGCGCGTAGTCGACGTGGGCCGCCTCATCGCCGCTCGAGTACGCCGGGGACCCGAACACGTAGATCAGCGGGCCGCCGAGGCCGAGCGCGACGAGTCCGAGAACCCCCAGCCATCGCGGGATGCGGCGCGGAGCGCCGTGACGTGAGGGCATGGGGATCGAGGTCCTCTCTGTCACCGGGACGGCCTGCCGTCGTTCGGCGTCGTGGCTGGCTCGGCCGACGCGGCATCGTCTCCAGCGGCCCGCGCCGCGCGGATGCGCCGCCCGGCGATGAGACCGATGGTGGCGAGCACGACGTCGACGAGGGTGAGCAGGACGCGGCTGAGCAGCACGACGGTGAGGACGACCGGACCGGACACCCCTCCGGCGAGGGTGGCGCCGAGGACGGCCTCGCGGGCGCCCACGCCCGCGGGGGCGACGATGAACAGGAACCCGGCCGACCAGGCCAGCGCGTAGCCGGCGATGCAGAGCCAGGCGAGCTCGGGGCCCGCGGAGCCGAGGCCGGTGGCCAGGAGCCAGACCTGCAGGCCGGCGAGGGCCCAGCCGAGGAGGGCCCAGATGACGGAGACGAGCACGCCCCGCGTCGACAGCGGGGACTCCAGCGGCGGGCGCTTGGTGAGGCGGAAGACGAGGGCGACGACCCGGTTGAGCACCGGGGGGACGAGGGCGACCGCGAGCGGGACGGCGGCGACGACGAGCCAGCCCCAGGCCTGCAGCGCGGGGCTCGGCGAGAACAGGAACGCCGTGCAACCGATGGCCAGACCGCTGACGAGGGAGACGAGCACGGCGATCGCCATCGCCGTGACCGAGCGGCGGCGAGGGATCTGGTGCGCCATGCCGATCTCGGCCGCGGCGACGATGTTCCACACGCCGCCGGGGATGTACTTGCCGATCTGGCTGACGCCGAACAGCTCCGTGGCCGCCCCGATGCTGATCGGCGATCCCAGGTCGCGCAGGATCCGTCGCCACGACAGCATGGTGCACCACACGTAGGCCGCGCTGACGAGGGCCGCGAGCACGAGCAGCCACACGTTCAGCTGGGCCAGTGCGACGACGATCTCGTCCCACTGCCGCCAGACCGCCCAGACGCCGAGGCCGAGGGCCACGGCGAGGAAGAGCCACTTGATCAGGGGGGAGCGCAGCGCCCCGAGTGCGCGCTTCACGGGCGTCCCCCCGTCAGCTGCTCGAGTCGTCGGCGTAGCGGCTCGACGATGACGGCGGCGCGCACGCGGTCGGCTCCGGCGCGGCTGCGGGAACGGAGCGCGTCGAGCCGCTCGCTGTCGGTGGCGAGGGAGACGAGCTCGGCGGCGAGCGCGGAGGGGTCGGCGGGGGCGACGAGGGCGAGCGCGTCGCCGAGTGCCCTGCGCTGGGGTCCGGTGTCGCTGGTCACGACCGCGCATCCCGCGGCGAGCCCCTCGTACACCTTGTTGGGCACGACGCGGAGCGCCTTCGCGGTGTCGGCGAAGATGCCGAGGCAGACGTCGTGGGCGGCGACGAGGTCGGGCAGCTCGCGGTGGTCCACCCAGTCGATCCACTCGACACCGTCGGTGCCGTCGAGGATCGCCCGCGCCGCGTCGTAGTCCTGACCCGTGCCGACGAGCGTCGCCCGGACCGGCGCACCGGCGCCGGAGGCGATCCGGAGCGCCTCGGCGATGACCGGGGCGCCCTGGAGCGGCGTGAACAGTCCGAAGAAGATGACGCTGAGGCGACCGTCCCCTGGGTCTGCCGCCCGCCCGTCGGCGCCGTGCGCCGTTCCGGTCGGCACGGGGGAGCCGGCAGTGCTGGCCCCGTGCGCGGCACGGGCGGCCGCGTCGAACCACTCCTGACGCGCCCCGACCGGCACGACGACACCCCTGTCGGGGTCGGGCAGCAGCGCCCGGTGCTCCTCGGTGTCGACGACGACGATGTCGGCCGCGCTCGTGGCCGCACGGTCGAGCCGGTTCAGCAGGCGGACCTTCAGGCCGGTGGCGCCGCGGTCCTGGGCGGTGTCGCCGGCGAAGATCAGGTGGTCGAGCACGATCGGCACGCGACGGAACAGCCGCCGCGCCACGAGGACGTCGAAGTGGCCCATGTAGCCGACGACGACCGCGTCGACCCTGGCCCCCGTCCGGCGCAGCCGCCGGGCGTCGGCCGCCATCAGCCACCAGCAGCGGAGCATGCGCCAGCCGAAGGCCGGCAACCGCCACGGCTGGGCGAGCATCCGCACACGCTCAGCCGTGCTGAACCCGAGCGGGTGGTTGATCTCCGCGACCTCGGCACCGTGCTCCCTCAGGCCGTCGAGGATGATCCCGACGCGGGGGTGCTTGCCGGTGTCGTAGCTGCCGAAGCCGAGGATCATCGCTCGTGCTGCTCCGGCGTGCTGCCGTCGGCCGCGTCCGGCCTGGTGCCGTTCGCGGGCAGCGGCCCGGGGCCCGTGGCGTCGAGGATGAGGCGCTCCGGCGCGTACTGCAGCTGCTTGATGCGCTCCAGGCTGTCCTCGATGAGCACCCGGTTGGTCTGCTGCAGGTCGGAGATGACCAGCAGCGCCAGGGACAGCAGCGTGCCGACGAGCATCGCGCTGCCGAAGATGAGCGACTGGATGTGGTCACCGGCCACGCCCATCCAGCTGAGGATGAGGAAGCGGCCGAAGGGGATGACCGCGCCGAGGAAGAACAGCCCGGCCAGGGTGAGGAAGATCGTGTGCGGCTTGAACATGATGTAGCTGCGCATGATCGCCTGGGCCGACTTGCCCATGTGCTGGAAGATGTTGCTGAACAGGCGGGACTCGCGGGTCTTCGGGTTCGTGGTGATCGGCACCGACTCGATGCGCAGCCGCTTGTTGCCCGCCTGGATGATCGTCTCCATGCAGTAGCTGAACTGGGTGACGATGTTGAGCCGCTCCAGCGCCAGCTTCGAGTAGGCGCGGAAGCCGCTCGCAGCGTCGGGGAGCTCGGTGCCCGCCGCGAGGTTCACGACGCGGCTGCCCGCGCCCTGCATGAACTTCTTGAACGGCGAGAAGTGCGCGATCGTCTTCGTCTGACGGTCGCCGATGGCGATGTCGGCCCTGCCGGCCAGGAGCGGCTGGACGAGGTCCCCGATGCGCGACTGGGGGTACTGGTTGTCGCCGTCGGTGTTGACCACGATGTCCGCCCCGTGCTGGAGGGCGTAGTCGACGCCGTCGCGGAAGGACCGGGCCAGGCCCATGTTGCGCGCGTGGCGGACGAAGTGGGTGACGCCGTAGGACTGGGCGACCTCGATCGTGCGGTCGGTCGAGCCGTCGTCGACGACGAGGATGACGATCTCGTCGACGCCGTCGATGTGGGTCGGGATGGACTCCAGCACCGAGGGGAGGGTCTCTTCTTCGTTGAGGCAGGGGATTTGGACGAAGACGCGCATGAGCGGGGATTCACCATTTTTCTCTTGAGAAGACGGGCAATCGTCACAGCGGCGAGGCCCGAATCCGGGCTGGGCCCTGACGGCGGTGGCTCAGTCTACCCGAGCGAATCAACGACTCGGTTCGACCGGATCGGTGCCGCCGAGCGGCGACTGATGTGGCTCTGCGGGGACCCGTCCACCCCCGGCAGGTAGGGTGGCTTGGTCCGGCGCGCACCGTCGGTTCCCCCGCCCCACCTCGCCACGGAAGACCCCTGCCTCCATGACTGTCACCGCCGAGCTCGTGCCGACCAACCTCGAGGACGCCGCCGTTGTCGGCCGCTCCCGAGCACGGAGGCGTGTCTGGCCCGCGCTCGCCGTCGTCGCCGTCGTCACGGCCGCCGTCCTGCACATCCTCGTCGCGCGGAGCGCCGTGACCCCGGCGTTCCCCTACGACGAGATCACGATCTTCGCCCTGGCCAAGTACGTCGCGGGTGAGCCGGTCACTCTCGTGGCCAGTGGCGGCTACTTCCCCCTCTGGGCGTTCCTCATCGCGCCGCTGTGGTGGATCAGCTCCGACCCGGCGACCGTGTACGCGGGGGCGACCGCTATCGGCGTGGTTCTCGCCGTGGCCACGATCTGGCCGTTATCCCTGCTCGTCCGACGTGTCGGCCTGTCGCGCGCCCAGTCGGTCGCTGTGGCGGCGATCGTGATGTGCATGCCGGCGAGGACCCTCCAGGCAGACTACGCAATGAGCGAGAAGCTCCTCGTCTTTCTTCTGGTGTGGGCCGTGGTCGCCGGTTTCGCCCTGTGGGAGAGACCGACCGTGATGCGCGGGGCGGTCTTCTCCGTCGTGATCGGTCTGAGTTACTTCTCGCACGCCCGTGCCCTGCCCATCGTGATCGTCGCCGCCATCTGGTTGGTGGCGCTGCTCTGGCGCCGGTGGCGCGTCGCAGTCGTCGCTCTCATCGTCCTCGCGGCGGCGACGCTGCTCGTCTATCAGGTCTCGCACGCGCTCAACGCCGCGGTGATCGAGGGCGGCGAGTTCGCCCAGGGTGAAGGGTTCATGGACAACCTCCGCGACACCCGTCCCGGCCTGATTCTGCGCGCGCTCTTCGGCCAGGCCTGGTACCAGGTCGTCTCCAGCTTCGGGCTCGTCGTCGTCGGCGGTGTCGCTGTCGTCGCCTGGTGCTGGCGTGAGGTGCGCGAGCGGCGTCTGGGCAGGGCGTGCCTCGTGTTTGGCGTCGTCGTCGGGATGTTCCTGCTCAGCGTGCTCGCCTGGAGCTCATGGTGGAACCTGTACGCGAACCCGTGGCGTCGACTGGACGCGTGGGTGTACGGCCGGTACGTGGACCCGTTCACTCTGCTCCTGGTCGTCATCGGACTGGCCGTGATCGTCAGGGGGGTCCGCAGGGTCGTGCTGTGGTGGTCCGCCGCAATCAGCACCGTCGTGCTCGGCTTCACGCTGCTCTGGGTCGCTCCGCAGGCGCCCACGTGGGGGTACGTCACTCCCGCCCACATCCCCGGGGTGATGCCGTGGGCGGGCTTACTCCCGTCGGAGGAGTTCGCGGAGGGCACGCGGTTGCTCCCGTCGCTGGTCAACGAGAACCGGTTCTGGCTCATCGCCTCCCTGTGCGCGTGGGCGGTCGTCATCGTGACGCTGCTGTTCCGATCGCGACCGGTCGTGCCCGCGGTCGTGCTGCTTGTGGCGTTCGCGGCAGGGACGATCGCGGCGGACCCCGCGTCGGACAGCTTCCACGAGAACAACGGCAACGCCCAGAACGCGCTCAGGGCGCTGGACACTGTGGAGGAGCTGACCGGGCCGGTGCCGGAGGTCGACTTCGACCGGGAGTGCCGCGCCCCGGAGAACCGCTCGCCCGTCGCGCAGAACTACATGATGTTCTGGTTGAGCCCCCGGGCGCTCGACCTGGTTTATCCGTCGACTGATGAGTTCGACTCGGACGTCGTCTTCGCCTGTGACGATTGGCCTCTCGCGGCCGAGCTGGGCGCGCGCGCGATCGAGGGCAGCGACGGCCAGTACTTCTCCAAGCTGTGGGTCCTGCCCGGAGAGCGCCAGGACGAGCTAGAGAAGGCCGGCGTCCTGGAGTAATCAGGCGTTCCGGGGGCCGCCAGATCTTTTAACGCGCACACAACACGGGAATCTTTATGCTGATTCTCATGAATCCACAAGGCAAACGTGTGCGTCCCCCGATGTTGGGTGGGCTCAGACTTCCCGTGGTCCTCGTGACCAGCGTCGCGCTGACGCTCACCCCGGCGGCCGCGCTGGCTGCGACCCCCGCGCCGACGCCCGTTCCGATGGTCTCCGCCGATCCGACGCCGGGCCAGCCGGACACGGCAACGGAGCCGTCGTCCGATGCGTCGGTGCCTGCGACGGTCCAGCCGCCGGTCATCGCTGTGACCGGCGATGGAATCCTGGAGTCAGGGCGAGACCTGGGGGTCCGGGTCACGGTGACCGCGGAGGAGGGCACGCCGCTGCGACTTCTCGTGCAGCGGGAGCAGGACTCCTCACCCGTGGACGCGACTCGGACGGACGTCACCGTCGACGCCTCGGGCGAAGCCGAGGTGGTCCTGGACGGCTCGACGCTGAGCGCAGGCCAGTATCGCGTCGTCGATGAGCTGAGCACCATCCGCGGTGACGCGTTCACGGTCGCCGACGCGCCGGAGGCGCCGTCAGAGCCAGCCCCCGAACAGCATGGCGAGGCGTCGGAAGCACCCGACGAGACCGTCGACGTCCCGCTCGACGAGTACTACCCCCAGTTGGCCAAGGACCTGTTCGACACGGATGGCGACGGGATCTACCGCATCGGAGCCCCCGCCGCAGGGGGAAGCGCCACGGGTGTCGTCCCCGCCGGTCTTGACGACTACTACGCGCAGGCCGCCGACTTCACCGCGGAGAAGTGTGACCGTCTCGGGCTGCCGACGGCCGCCTACGAGCGGCTGGTCGGCACGACGCTGCGTTGCGGCTACGTCATCTCGCCGATCGACGACGAACACCCCTCGGCGGGCAATGTCGCCGTCGCGACGATGGTCGCCGACCACACCGGCGACGAGAAGAAGGGGTCCATTTTGTGGAACCCGGGCGGGCCGGGCGGGTCCGGTCTGACCCTCGCCGTCGCCGGGGCGCTGTATGAGCCGGAACTGCTCGAGCACTACGACCTCATCGGCTTCGACCCGAGGGGGACGGGCTCATCCATGCCGTACTCGCAGTGCTCCACCGACGAGATGCTCGACGAGGACAGGGCCGCCAACTCGTACGGACTCCCTCTGAGCGAGGCCGAGGAGGATCTCAATGCGCGGGCCGAGCGTTTCGCGGACGACTGCTTCGCCAACACCGCGGCGCTGTTCGACCTGGACGGAGACGGCAGTGCCGACGACGCGGACCAGCGCGCCCAGCAGGAACGGCTGATCGAGAACCTCGGCACCTGGGACGCGGTCGGTGACGTCGACGTGATCCGCTCCGTGGCGGGCGACCAGAAGCTCAGTTTCGTCGGCTTCTCCTACGGGACCCGTCTCGGCTACGTCTTCAGCCAGAAGTTCGGCGGGAGCGTCGGCCGTCTCGTGCTCGACGGGGCCGTGGACCCAGGGAACGTCGACAGCGCGAGCATCGACGCGATGCGGTCGATCAACCGGGCAGTCGGTGCGGACGATCCCGACCCGGCGGAGGAGGCCGCTGAGTCGAACATCGCCCAGGGGGCCGGCTTCCAGGGCACCTTCGAGCAGTTCGCGCTCGACTGCTCGGCTCGGGGTGCTCGGGGCCTCACCTGGGGTGAGGCCTATCCTGACCTGGCCGAGGAGGAGATCGGCTCGACGGCGTTCACCTGCCCGCTCGGTGACGGTGTGACCGATAAGGCAGCCCTCACCGCGGCGAACCAGGAAATCCTGCGCACACTCGAACGGGGCGCGCTTCCGACCGGCCAGCCGGGCGACGAGCGCCTGGTCAGCTTCGCAGATGCCCGGACCGGCGTCTTCCAGGCGTTGTACTCGGAGACACTCTGGTCGAGTCTCGCGCAGGGACTCGCGGAGCTGAAGGAGGGACGGACCGCCGGCGGCCTGATGATCCTGGCCGATCAGTACAACGACCGCGACAGCGAGACCGGGCACTATGCTCCGATGCTGCAGGCCTTCACCACCATCAGGTGCACGGACGAGAACAGCAACGGTTCCCTGCCGGACATTGAGAAGGTCCGCTCGTTCGCTGAGCGCTACGACGAGGCCGCGCCCTTCCAGGCTGCGTCGATCTCGCCCGGTGTCTACGACTACTGCGACTTCTGGAGGTTCGTCGGCACCTTGCCCGATGCCGAGGAGCTGACCGCGGTACCGAACATCCTCGTGGTGTCCACCTCGCACGACTCCGCGACGCCGTACGCGTCGGGAGTGAAGCTCGCCAGGCTTATCGACGGCACCCTGTTGTCGGTCTCGGGCGCCTCGCACACGTCCTACATGTCCGGCGACGAGGAGAAGGCGTGCGTCGATTCCACAGTCAACGACTTCCTCATCGACGGCGTGGTTCCGGACGACGGGGACTTCGGCCCTGCGCTGGCGGAGCAGGACACCGCGGTGGACGACACGGGGGAGACGGTGACGTTCGACACCCGCTGCAAGGTGGAGACGTTCCGGTCGGCGGAGTTCGCGCTCTCGGCTGACACCGCCCACGCCGGGGAGCGGATCGGCTTCCTCGCCGCCCACCTCGTCGATGACGTGGGCTTCGAGATCGCCGTCGACGGGGAGAGCCTGGCGTCCGGTCGTACTGACAACGGCGGGAATGCAGGAGGACAGTTCACACTCCCCTCCGATATCGCGCCGGGCCGCTATGCTGTCGAGTTCCGCAGCGGAGGGTCCGCGACCCTGGCGTCCTCGGCCGGCTCGTCCGCCGGACGCTTCGCCACGGCACGGTCGGCCGCCGCCGGCGAGGTGATCGCGACCGCAGAGTTGACGATCCTCGCCGACGACGTCCCGAAGACCGACGACGGTGACGACGCACCCGCCTCGCAGGGCCCGGCCGGCGGAGCTGCTGACGACGGCGATGGATCGTCGTTGAGCGCTTCCGCCGCGGGCTCGCTCGCGCGAAGCGGGACGGATGCGAACGTCGGGCTCCTGCTCGCTGTGGTGCTCGTTCTCGTGGGCGGCACGCTGCTCATCCGCAGGCGGAGGACCGCGGAGGGCTAGCAGCCCCTCGCCCACGAGACGAAGGCGGGGCGGTCGATGTGTCGACCGACCCGCCTTCGCGGTTCTGTACGGCGGGTCAGGGACGACCGAGGCCGTGGAACTCCCAGCCGGCCGCGCGCCACGCGGAGGGGTCGAGCACGTTGCGGGCATCCACGATCACGGGGCGCGCGACGCGGGCGGCGGTGTCGGTCGCGTCGAGCTCGCGGAACTGCCGCCACTCGGTGGCGACGACGACGGCCTCGGCCCCGGCCAGTGCCTCCTCCGCCGAGGAGACGTAGTCCAGCTCGGGCGCCACCCGGCGGGACGACTCCACGGCCTCCGGGTCGTAGCCGGCCACGGTCGCGCCCGCGGCGGACAGGGCGCGGGCGATGTCGAGGGCGGGGGAGTCGCGGACGTCGTCGCTCTCCGGCTTGAACGCCAGTCCGAGCACGGCCACGCGGCGCCCGGACACGTCGCCGCCGAAAGACTCGGCGACGAGGTCGACGACGCGGGCGCGACGGCGCAGGTTGATCGCGTCGATCTCGGCGAGGAACGCCACCGACTCGCCGCGGCCGAGCTCCTCGGCACGGGCGGCGAAGGCACGGATGTCCTTGGGCAGGCAGCCCCCGCCGAAGCCGATCCCCGCGTTGAGGAAGCGGCGGCCGATGCGGTTGTCGTGGCCGATGGCGTCGGCGAGCTGCGTGACGTCGGCTCCGGTGACCTCGGCGATCTCGGCCATTGCGTTGATGAAGGAGATCTTCGTCGCCAGGAACGCGTTCGCCGCGGTCTTCACCAGCTCGGCGGTCGCGTAGTCGGTGACGACCAGGGGGGTGCCCGCGCCGATCGCCCTGGCGTAGACGGAGTCGAGGATCTCCCTGGCGCGCTCGCTCACGACGCCGTAGACGAGGCGGTCGGGCTCGATCGTGTCCTTGACCGCGAAGCCCTCGCGCAGGAACTCGGGGTTCCAGGCCAGCTCGGCGCCGGTCGGGGCGATGCGCTCCTGCAGCCGCGCGGCGGTGCCGACGGGGACCGTCGACTTGCCGACCACGAGGTCGCCCGGTTTGAGGATGGGCAGCAGCGAGTCGACGGCGGCGTCGACGAAGCGGAGGTCCGCGCTGTTGCCGTCCGCGCTCTGCGGCGTCCCGACGGCGATGAAGTGGACGACGGCCTCAGCTGCGTCTGTCACGTCGGTGGAGAACCGCAGGGCGCCGCTCGCGTGCGTCCGGGTCAGCAGCTCCGGCAGCCCGGGCTCGTAGATCGGCGAGCGGCCGGCGGCGAGCGCGTCGATCTTGGCCTGGTCGACATCGATCCCGACGACGTCGTGGCCGAGAGAGGCCATCGCTGCTGCGTGCACGGCACCGAGGTAGCCGCATCCGATGACGGACAGTTTCATGGTGGTGTTCCTCAGGATCGGTCGAGCTGCCCGGACCGGGCGGCGTTGTTCGGCGTACACCTTATCGTGCGAGGGTTGACGTCCGGTTGCCCCGTCCTTCCGGTCGGCGATGCCCGGCATCGTCGCCGGGGCGGAGTGTTTCACCCGTCGGGCTAGACTGTGCCCCGTTGTGCCGTCGAACGAAGTGGAGCATATGCAGATGAACGCCGATCTGATCGTCGTCGGGTCCGGATTCTTCGGACTGACGATCGCCGAGCGGGCCGCGAACGAGCTGGGGCTGAAGGTCCTCGTCGTCGACCGCCGGGACCACATCGGCGGTAACGCCTACAGCGAGGCCGACCCCGAGACGGGAATCGAGGTGCACCGTTACGGCGCGCACCTGTTCCACACCTCGGTCGAGTCGGTCTGGCAGTACGTCAACCGCTTCACCTCGTTCACCAACTACCAGCACAAGGTCTATACCAACCACAAGGGTGTGGTGTACCCGCTGCCGATCAACCTCGGCACCATCAACCAGTTCTTCGGCGCCGCCTACGGCCCCGACGAGGCGCGCGCTCTCATCGCGTCCCAGGCGGGGGAGTTCAACGTCTCCGACGCCCGGAACCTGGAGGAGAAGGGCATCGCCCTCATCGGCCGACCGCTGTACGAGGCGTTCATCCGCGACTACACGGCCAAGCAGTGGCAGACCGACCCGACCGAGCTGCCCGCGGAGGTCATCTCGCGGCTGCCCGTCCGGTACACCTACGACAACCGCTACTTCAACGACACCTACGAGGGTCTGCCGGTCAAGGGCTACACGAACTGGCTCGAGAACATGGCGGACCACCCCAACATCGAGGTGAAGCTCGGTGTCGACTTCTTCGACGAGAGCCAGCCGATCAACAAGAAGGCCGTCGTCGGGCAGGTCCCCATCGTCTACACGGGCGCGATCGACCGCTACTTCGACTACGCGGAGGGCGAGCTCAGCTGGCGCACCCTCGACTTCGAGCGTGAGGTCCTGCCGATCGGCGACTTCCAGGGCACCTCGGTGATGAACTACGCGGACAGGGACGTGCCGTACACGCGCATCCACGAGTTCAGGCACTTCCACCCCGAGCGCAGGGAGTACCCGACGGACAAGACGATCATCATGCGGGAGTTCTCGCGCTTCGCCACGCGCGAGGACGAGCCGTACTACCCGGTCAACACCCCCGGCGACCGCGACGGTCTGCTCGCCTACCGCGGCCTGCAGGACGGCGAGAAGAACGTGTTCTTCGGCGGACGACTGGGAACGTACAAGTACCTGGACATGCACATGGCGATCGGTTCGGCGCTGAGCATGTTCCGGAACAAGCTCTCGCCGCTGTTCGGCGGGCCGGAGGGCGACGGCGAGGAGTAGCCTCCCGCCCGCCCCGCGCACGCGAACGCCCCGCCACGATCCGTGGCGGGGCGTTCGGCGTTCGCGCGGGGCGGGCGGCCTACTGCTCGAAGGTGGTCTTCCACGCCTCCTGCGAGGTGAACTCGGGAAGCGCACGGCGGTACTGCTCGGCCAGGGCGTCCCAGTTGCGTTCGAGCTCGCGGTGCAGCCGCAGGCTCTCCTTGAGCAGCGCGCGGAACTCCGAGCGGTCCCTGCGGTACCAGGACGAGCCGCGGCCGTCCGCGGTGGAGATGAGCGCGCTGTCGAAGCCGGGCACGCGCCACCAGGTGGCGTCACGCTTGGCGAGCTCCACCTGCGGCTGGCTCTGGTCCGCGGGGGAGGTGAGCCAGTGGCGGGCCGCCGCCTTCGCCGTGAACACCGCGAGCGATGCGCCCGCGGGCGACGGCTCGGTGTGCAGCGGGTAGCTCCGGCGCCCCTCACGGGTGGGAGGGACGTCGCTGTCGGCGGTGTACACCGACGTCTCCGAGAAGTCGGCCGCCTGCGCGCGAAGCTCCGGCAGCTTCGTGCCCATCGTGCGGTGCAGGTGCTCCGGGCCGGTGAGCAGGTCACGGATCGCCTCGTTGCGCAGCTCGACGGCGTAGTACTGCATGCTCAGCAGGTGCTTGAGGCTGATGCGGCTGCTGTTGCTCAGCAGGCGACCGCCCTTGCTGTAGGGGGAGTGCAGCAGCCCGGCGACGAGGCGGTTGCGGGCGTGGTAGTAGGCCTGCCAGTCCTGCGAGTCGTCCTTGTCGATCCAGGAGATGTGCCAGAGGGCGCTGCCGGGCAGCGACACGGTGCGGTAGCCGCGCGACCGGGCGCGGAGGCCGTACTCGGAGTCGTCCCACTTGATGAACACGGGGATGCTCAGGCCGATGTCGCGGATCACCTCGACGGGGATCATGCACATCCACCAGCCGTTGTAGTCGGCGTCCATGCGGGCGTGCATCCACGGGGTCTGCCGCAGGTTGGACACGCGGAAGTCGTGGCGGATCTGCTCGTCGAAGCCGGGACGCCAGAGGAAGGGGTGCAGGTCGATGTTCTCGGAGAAGGCGTGCAGGATCGGCTTGTCCAGCAGGTCGAACATGTGGCCGCCGACGATGGTGGGGCGGCTGCTGAAGCGGGAGAACTGGATCGAGCGGAAGATGCCCTCCGGCTCGACCTCGACGTCGTCGTCGAGGAGCAGGACGAAGCCGCTCGTTCCCGCGTCGAGAGTCTCCGACATCGAGCGGGAGAAGCCGCCCGAGCCGCCGAGGTTGGCCTGGTTGATGACGGTCAGCTTGTCGCCGAGCGCCTCAGCGACGGCGGGGAACTCCTCGCGGTCCTGCACCTTCGTGGTGCCCTGGTCGACGACGTAGATCGTGTCGATGTCGGTGAGGAGCGCGGTCTCCTTCGCCAGCGCCGCCAGGTTCCTGACGCAGTAGTCGGGCTTGTTCATCGTCGTGATGCCGATGGAGGCGTTCGCCGTCGTGCGCGGGGTCGCGTCGGTCGACCAGGAGCCCGAGCGGATGATCAGCTCCTCGGACCCGGCGACCGCGTCGAACCAGTACCAGCCGCCGTCGGTGAAGTTGGTCACCGGCAGGCTGAATCGGACGGTGTCGCCGCCGCTGACGTCGCGCGACTCGACGCGCTGGGCGACGCCGTTGGCGTTGGAGCGATACACGAGCACCGTTCCGCTCCCCTCCGTGCTCAGCTCGAGCGTGACCTCGCGGACCGTCGTCCAGTGCTGCCAGTAGGAGGCGGGGAAGGCGTTGAAGTAGCTGGCGAACGACACCCGACGTCCGGGGCGGACACGGGCGCTGGAGCGGTCGAGGACGTCGTCGACGTGCGCGAAGTCGCTGACCCGCACGGTCTCGTGCCCGACGGTTGTCCAGGTCTCCGCATCCAGATAGAGGGGGAGGATGTCCGGGTCTCTGTCGAGGGGGAAGACGAGGTTCTGGACGACGAGCGACATGGCGGGGTGATCTCCGGACGGCTGCTGGACGGGTGGTGGGACGGGCACGAGCATAGCCGCTGCACATGTCCTGCCGGTGAACGCGCGGTTCGTCACCGCCCGCCGTGGGGCGCTCGCATCGGATGCGCCTGCCGGCTCAGTCGAGCGCCGGCGCTCCCCGCGAGGCGGGGACGCCCTGACGCTGCCGGTTGGAGGCCTGGACGGCGCAGAGCACCAGCAGGAACCACCCCGCGTCCAGCAGGATGAAGCTCTCCGCCAGGGAGCTGGTCCACAGCAGCACCAGGATCAGGGCGGGCCAGACGACGCTGACCGTCCGGCGCGCGGAGGCGAGCAACCAGGACCGGCCGAGCGCGAGCAGGGCGAAGCCGGCCACGAGCGCGAGCCCGACGGCGCCCAGCTGCAGGGTGACGTCGAACCAGGCGTTCAGCGCCGTCCCATGGGCGCCGCGCACCGAGATGTTGATTCCGACGAACGGCGCCCTCCCACCGATCCACTCGCCGGCCCAGCCCCAGCCGGTGGTCGGCTCGATCCGGATCGCCCGTGCGATCGCGGTCCACAGCTGGGACCGCGTGTCCATCTCGGCCGCGGCGTCGAGCAGAGACACCAGCCGGTGCCGGAACACCCACGACAGCACCGTCGCGAGCGCGAGCACCGTCGCCAGCGTCCACTGGATGCGCGGCCTGACGGCGGCGGGGGCGCGCCTGATGAGGGCGATCGCCCCGGCGGCGACCGCGAGGGCCAGCGTCATCACCATCGTCACCGGTGACTGGCTGAGCACGATCATTCCCGAGGCCAGGAGGATCGAGGCGACGACCCGGCCGCGGGGCACGCTCCGCGTCACCCCCTCGATGGCGAAGGTCACGAGCGCGATGAGCGCGACGAAGCCGAGCAGGTTCCTGGTGAGGAACAGGCCCTGGATCGGCCCGCCGTCCCCGATGTCGCCCTGGATGCCGAGGGCGAGGAACGGGACGTGGAAGACGAGCCCGGACAGCAGCTCCAGGGCGAGCGACACCCCCAGCAGCGCGCGCAGCACGTCGCCGACGGCGCGGATGATCTGGATCAGGTCGCGGAGCAGACCGATGATGACGGCCAGTGCCGTGATGGTGATCTGCTCGGTCACCGCCAGCAGGGTCGGGCCGCGGTAGTCGCTCCAGAGCAGCGATGCCGCCATCCACGCCAGGACGAACACGACGGTCAGCGGAATCCGGATGGGCCGGTCGATGCGTTCGTGGGACGCGCTCAGCACGACGAGCGCGACCGCGAGCAACGCCAGCAGGCCCCCGACGACGACGGCGTGCCCGACCGTGGCCCGCAGCAGCGGCGCGACGAACACGAAGCCGACCGCGGTGGTGGTCAGCGCCTTGGCCGCGCTCACCTGGCCGGCCGCGCGGTAGAGGACGGCGAGGGCGCCGGGGGGCGTGCTCATCCGGCCGGCACGGCCCGGGCGGCCGCCGCCCCGGTGTCGGGCACGATCTGCGGGGTGGTGGAGGTCTTGACGGCGACAAGGGTGAAAAGGACCCAGCCGGACTCGATGAGCACGCGGCTCTCCATGAGCGACTGCACGACGAGCACCACGACGATGAGCAGCGGCAGCAGCGCCAGCGGGCTGAACGACAGCGCCTGCGTCGCCCCGGTCCGCGGCTGGTCGACCGCGCGGAACCAGCTCCGGCCGACCGCGCCGACCACCAGGCAGGCGAACAGCACCACGCCGATCGCCCCGAGCTGCATCCAGACGTCCAGCCACGCGTTGTGCGCCTGCAGTTGCAGCACCTCGTTGCGCACGACGAGCGTGTCGAAGGGCTCGGCCCAGGGCACCCAGGGGCTGGCGAAGCCGTTGCCGATGATCGGGTGGCGTTCGGCCTGGCCGATGACGGCCTCCCAGATGCTGAGCCGTCCCGTCAGATCGCTGGACTTGCCGAACACCGCCAGGACGAGCGGCCACAGCGCGGCCACGGCGGCGAGGGCGGCGAGCGTCGCCGCCGCGCTCAGAAGGGTCCGCCTGCCCCTGGCGCGGTGGTCCGGCGCGCTCCTGACCCAGAGCGCGAACCCGAGGACGGCGGCCGCCGCGGCCGCCGCGATGACGACCGTGCTCGACCGGGTCATGACGAACACGAGAGCGGACAGGCCGACGAGGAACCACAGCCCCGGACGTCTGCCCTCCTGGGCCAAGCGGATGCCGGCGACGATGAGACCGAGCAGCGCGATCATGCCGAGCAGATTGGAGTTGCCGGGGAGTCCCTGGATCCTGTCGCCGGTGAACAGCAGGTTCCGCGACCACATCGACATCGGCGTCGCGGTCTCGGGGTCGCCCACGAAGCCGGCGGGGAACACGGGAGCCCGGACGACGAGCGACACCCAGAGCTCGAACAGCAGCGAGCCGACGAGCAGGGTCGCGGTCGCCCGGGAGAGCGCCCTGAGGATCTCCGACCAGCTCAGCAGCAGGGCCAGGTACAGGCCGACGGCGGTCGCCAGGAGCAGCCCGACCAGCGTCACGGCGCTCGCCGCAGGATAGGCCGACCAGATCAGCGACAGCACGGCGAGGCCGAGGTATGCCACCAGCGACCGCGGGACCGCGCCGATCCGCAGCGTCGGCCGGGCACGGATGAGGGCGATCGCGACCACGAGACCCGCCACCCCTGTGACGACGAGCGCCGGCACGACGCCGAGCGCGTTCCTCAGCGCGTCGCCGCCGAGGGCGACGATGAGGGCCCCGGCGGCGATCGCCCTGACGATCTGGCGGGGGGTGGACTGGTCGAGGGGGACGGGAACGCTCGACGTGGTCATGACCTCAAGGGTAGCCGGAGCGTGTCGCGGGTCGACGGCATCCGCTCAGACGAACGCGGCGTGGCCGGTGACGGCGCGTCCCACGATGAGGGCGTTCATCTCTCTGGTGCCCTCGTAGGAGTAGAGCGCCTCGGCGTCGGCGAAGTGCCGGGCGGCGCCGTAGTCCAGGACGATGCCGTTGCCGCCCATGATCTCCCTCGCCCACGCGACGGTCTCGCGCATCCGGCTGGTGCAGAAGGACTTCGCCAGCGCCGAGTGCTCGTCGCGCTGGACCCCGTCGTCGAGCATCTGCGATACCCGGACGCACAGCGCGATACTCGCGGTGATGTTCCCCAGGCAGCGTGCGAGGAGGTCTTGGATCAGCTGGTGCGCGGCGATGGGCTTGCCGAACTGGACCCGCTCCGTCGCGTACGCCAGGGCCGCCTCGTAGGCACCGATGGCCACCCCGACGCTCGACCAGGCGACACCGGCCCGCGTCAGCCGGAGCACCCTGGCGGTGTCCGCGAAGCTGCGCGCGCGGGTGAGGCGGAGGTGGTCGCCGACACGCACGTCGTTGAGGGTGATGTCGGCGTTCTGGACCATGCGCAGACTGATCTTGTTGCCGATCGCCGTGGCCGTGTAGCCGTCCGCGTCGGTCGGGACGATGAAGCCGATGACCTGGCCGTCCTCGCTGTCCTTCGCCCAGATCACGGTGATGTCGCTGAACGTCGCGTTTCCGATCCATCGTTTGCTGCCGGAGAGGACCCACTCGTCGCCGTCGCGCGTCGCGGTCGTCCGCAGGCCCCGCGCGCTGTCGCTTCCGGAGAGCGGCTCGGTCAGGCCGAACGCGCCGATGATCTCGCCCCTGGCCATGCGCGGCAGCCAGTCGGCGCGCTGCTCGGGGGAGCCGCACTCCCCGATCGCCCCCATCGCCAGGCCCTCCTGGACTCCGATGAAGGTCGAGATCGAGGCGTCGACGCGGCTCATCTCCAGCGACGCGAAGCCGCGGAAGACGGCGGAGTACTCGGTGTCCCTCGTCTCCGGCCAGGTCCAGGAGGCGACGCCGGTGTCGAGCAGCGGACGGATGATCTGGTGGGGGAACTCGGCCCGCTCCCAGTACCGGTCGGCGATGGGCGCGATCTCGGACTCCATGAACCCGCGGAGCCGGCTGAGGGCGTCGAGCTCATGGGGGGCGAGGGCGTTCTCGAAACCGTAGAAGTCGCTCGTCAAAGGGTCAAACGTCACTGTTCTTCTCCCGTGTTGTCGCCGAGTCTCGTGGCGCGGCGGTCATCACGCTACGGTGTCTGGCGGTCAGGCTTCGACCGCCTTGGTAGTTTGGGTGTCGAAGCGGGTGCCGCGTGCGTGGTCCCCTTGTAGGGACCACCCAATGTCGTGCGCCGTTCCCCGATGAAAGGCAGTCGTGTTCGTACCGATCAGCAACACCCCCCGCCCCTATGCCTGGGGTGACCGCACCGCGATCGCCGGTCTGCTCGGACGGGAGGCCTCTGGGGGCCCGGAAGCCGAGCTCTGGCTGGGGGCGCACAGCGGCTCTCCCGCGACCATCCTCGACCCGGAGGCGGTCGGCGGATACGACCGGCTCGACGAGTGGATCGCGGCGGATCCGGAGCGGGCGATCGGCTCCGACCGCTCGCGTCTGCCCTTCCTGCTCAAGGTCCTCGCCGCCGCGAGACCGTTGTCGCTGCAGGCGCACCCCTCCGCGGGGCAGGCCGTCGTCGGCTATGAGAAGGAGAACGCGGCCGGTGTGCCCGTCGATGCTCCTGACCGCAACTACCGCGACGCGTACCACAAGCCCGAGCTGATCCTCGCGCTCAGCGATCGTTTCCAGGCGCTGTGCGGCTTCCGCCCCCTCGAGCAGACGCGGCTGCTGCTAGCCGCGCTCGTCCCGGCAGGGGTGTCCGCCGAGGTCGACGAGCTCCGTGAGCTGCTGGGCGCGGACGGCGATGCGAAGGCCCTGCGCCGGAGCGTGCGGTGGATACTCACCGGCACGGACGAGCAGACGACGGCGCTGATCGACGCCTTGACCGCCGGGGCCTCGAGGAAGGGCGTCGAGGACTTCGCCGCCGAGCGCGCGACCCTCCTCGACCTGGCCGGGGCGTACCCCGGCGACCCCGGTGTCGTCGTCGCGCTGCTGCTCAACCGGGTGGAGCTGCGCCGCGGCCAGGTGTTGTTCCTGCCCGCGGGGAACATCCACGCCTACCTGGAGGGGCTCGGCATCGAGCTGATGGCCGCGAGCGACAACGTCCTCCGTGGCGGGCTGACGTCGAAGCACGTCGACGTGCCTGAACTGCTGGCGGTTCTGGACTTCACCCCGATCGATGCGGCCCCGCTCGCGCCGGAGAGGCTCGCGGACGGTGTGGTGCGCTTCGATCCCGATGTGCCCGACTTCTCGCTCGTCCACGCGCTCGGTGACGACGTCGGGCCGGTCGCGGTGCCGGTGCGCGGGCCGGTGGTCGTGCTCGCGACCGGGGGCTCCTTCGAGCTGCGCAGCAGCGGCGACGCCACCCGCCTGGTCAGGGGCGAGGCCGTGTACGTGACGCCGGGGGAGCGCGAGCTGACGATCGAGGGCTCGGGCGAGCTCTTCATCGCAACGATCGGCTGACGGCTGACGGCTGACGGCTGACGGCTGACAGGCGCTGGCGTCGCCCGCGTGCCGTGCGGAGAACGTCGGTGGCCGCTGGATACCCTGGAGGAAGTCGACGCCGCGCGCGTCCCGGTCAGGAGGATTCATGAGTTGGTTGGTCACCGGCGGTGCCGGGTACATCGGCGCGCACGTCGTCAGGGCGTTCCAGGACGAGGGCATCGATCCGGTCGTCATCGACGATCTCTCCAGCGGTCACGAGTCATTCGTCCCCGACGGGGTGCCCTTCGTCCGCGGTGACGTGCTCGACGTCGAGCTGCTACGGCGCACGCTGAGGGAGCACGCCGTCACCGGTGTCGTCCACGTCGCGGGCTTCAAGTACGCGGGGGTCTCGGTGCAGCGTCCGCTGCACACCTACGAGCAGAACGTGACCGCGACGCAGCGCCTGCTCCAGGCCATGGGGGAGGAGGGCGTCGATCGAATCGTGTTCTCGTCGAGCGCGGCCGTCTACGGCACCCCCGACGTCGATCTCGTCACCGAGGACACGCCGAAGGCGCCGCAGTCGCCCTACGGCGAGTCGAAGCTCATCGGCGAGTGGCTGCTCAGGGACGTGGCTGCCGCGGCCGAGCTGCACCACACCTCTCTGAGGTACTTCAACGTCGTCGGCTCCGGTATCCCGCAGCTGCGTGACACGAGCCCGCACAACCTGTTCCCCCTCGTCTTCGACGCGCTGGTCGAGGGCAGGACGCCGCGGATCAACGGCGACGACTTCGCCACACCGGACGGCACCTGCGTCCGCGATTACATCCACGTCGCCGACCTGGCCGCGACGCACGTCGCCGCGGCGCGGCTGCTCGAGGAGGGGCGCCCGCTTCGTCCCGCCTACAACCTCGGCTCGGGTGACGGGGTCTCCGTCGCCCAGATCATGTCCGCCGTCGCCCGGGTGACCGGCGTCGACTTCACCCCGGAGATCGCCCCGAGACGTGCGGGTGACCCGGCGCGGATCGTCGCGAGCGGCGCGCTGGCCCAGGCCGACCTCGGCTGGCGGATGACGCGCGACCTCGACGACATGGTCGCGACGGCGTGGGAGGCGCGCCAACTGGCCGGATGAGGCCGACGCTGAACCCTCCATTGCTGGTTGAGGGTTTATCATCTCCGACTTGACTGATCCGAATCACACCGTTGTAATTAGGGAAGCCAACGCAACGAGAGGGAGGATCGGAGATGGCCCCTGACTATCGTCCTGGCGTCCCAGAGGACTGGTTCGTCGATCCGGTCAATCTCGGGATCCCCGGCGTCCGACGTCCCGCGGCAGAGCCCGACGAGGACGACGCGCTCTCGTGGCAGGTCGACTCGCTCTGCGCCCAGACCGACCCGGAGGCGTTCTTCCCCGAGAAGGGCGGATCGACCCGCGACGCGAAGAAGATCTGCCAGTCGTGCTCCGTGCGGTCCGAATGCCTGGAGTATGCGCTCGAGAACGACGAGCGCTTCGGCATCTGGGGCGGGCTGTCCGAGCGCGAGCGGCGCAAGCTGAAGAAGCGCGCGGTATAAGAGGCGGGGCCTGCGGGCTCCGCTTCCGTCATGTCAGGGCCCGTGCCGTGCGTGCGACTCCGGCTCTCGCCGAGCACCAGGCGTGCGGCAGGGCGCGGGCGCCTCGCCCGCCATCGCGTCCTCCCCAGGGCGGCGGGGCGTTTTTGTGCCGAGTCTCCCGCGCGCCGAGCAGGGGGCGGCAAAGGCGCGGCTTAGCCTGAGTGCGATGTCTCCCCGAGTTACAGCGATCGTCGTCGTCCATTCCGGTCATGGGCGGGACGGCTCAGACCACCTGTCCGGCACGCTCTCCGCGCTCGCCGCCCAGACGCGCCCGGCTGACCGGCTCGTCATCGTCGCGACCGGTGCGCCGGACTCCGTGCTCGACACGGCGAGGGGATTCGCGCCCACCCAGCTGGTGACGGCGCCGGACACGCTGCCGTTCGGGCAGGCCGTCGCACTCGCGACGCGCTCCCTCCCCGATCTCGATCAGGACGAGCTGCTGTGGTTCCTCGCGCAGGACTCGACCCCTCGGCCGGATGCGCTGCGGGTGCTCGTGGGTGCGCTCGAGACGGCCCCCTCGGTGGCCATCGCGGCACCGAAGGTCCTGGACGGGCAGGACCCGTCCATGATCGCCAGCTTCGGGCAGTCCGTCACCCGTTTCGGGGCGAGGGTCGACCTCGTCTCCGATGAGATGGACCAGGGACAGCACGATCACAGCAGCGATGTCCTCGGGGCCCAGGCGACCGCGATGCTCGTGCGTGCTTCCGTGTTCAGGGAGCTGGGCGGATTCGATCCGGCCCTGGTCTCCTTCGACGGTGGGCTCGACCTCAGCATCAGGGCCCGCCTGGTCGGGCACCGCGTCGCCGTCGCCCCCGCTGCCGCCGTCCTCGACCACGGCGACGGCGTTGCAGGGCCCCGCCGCGACACCAGGGCGTCCACGCGCAGGCGTAACACGCGCCTCGCCCGTTTCTCGCAGTTGCACCGGCGCCTCGTGTACTCGCCCGCGTGGGCCCTCTGGCTGCACTGGCTCGCACTCGTCCCGACGGCGCTCGTGCGCGTCGTCGTCGCCCTCCTGCGCAAGCGGCCCGAGACGATCGCCGCGGAGATCGGCTCCGCGCTCCAAGCTGCCTTCTCCCGCCAGCGACTCGGCGAGGCGCGGCGACGACTCGGGAGAGCGAAGACGGTGCCGTGGAGCGCCCTGGCGCCCCTGCGGATCAGCTGGTCCGAGGTCAGGCGCCGTCGCCGGCTCCGCGCCGAGGACGACGTGCCCGTGATCGCCTCGGAGCGATCCGCTCTTCGCTTCTTCGACGGCGGCGGGGCGTGGGTCGTTCTGGCGTCCGCTCTTCTCGGCGTCGCGCTCGTCGTGCCACTGCTCGGCGGCGGCTATCTCGCCGGTGCCAACCTCACCCAGCTCTCCGGGAGCATCGGCGAGCTCTGGCGCAACGCCGGGTTCGGCTGGCGCGACATCAGCGTGGGCCAGGCGGGGGCGGCCGACCCCTTCGCCGTCGTCCTCGCGGTCCTCGGCTCGATCACGTTCTGGCAGCCGTCGGCCGCCGTGGTGGCGATCATGGTCGCCGCCCTTCCGCTCGCGACGCTGGGTGCGTGGTTCGCCATGGTCAGGCTCACCGAGCGCAGCGCGGTCCGCATCGTCGGTGCGATCCTCTGGACCGTTGCACCCCCCTTCGTCGTCGCCCTCGCCGACGGCCGGTTGCACGCGGTGCTCGTGCACCTGCTGGTGCCGTGGCTGTTCTACGCGGGCACGGCCGCCGCGCGCTCCTGGACGGCGGCCGGGGCGGCATCGATCATCGCCGCGGTGATCGCCGCGAGCGCTCCGTCCACGATCCCAGTGCTGCTGCTCGGCTGGCTGATCCTGTTGCTCGTATCCCGTCGTGGCGTCGGTCGGCTGCTCTGGACGATCATCCCCGGGCTGGTGCTCTTCGCCCCCCTGGTGTGGACCCAGGGCGTGCGCAGGGGGGCATGGCTGAGTATCGTCGCCGACCCGGGCCTGCCGGCGAACAACGTCACGCCGTCGGGCTGGCAGCTCCTGCTGGGGGTTCCCAGCGGGGACGGGCTGGGGTGGCCCCAGCTGGTTCAGGGCGGGGCACTCCCCGACGTGATCGGCTCGCTCGTCCTGCCGGTGGCGTTCCTGCCGCTGGCGGTCTGCGCCCTCGCCTCGCTGCTGCAGCGTCGCGTGGCCATCGCCGCGCCGCTTCTGCTGGTCGGAGGCGTGGGGCTGCTCTCCGCCGTCGTCGGCAGCCACCTGTTCCTGACGATCTTCGGCGCGACGACGGTGCCGATCTGGACCGGTTCCGCGCTGAGCTTCTACTGGTTCGCGCTGATCCTCTGCGCGGGCATCACGCTCGACGGCTGGCGCAGGGGCAGTGCGGGGGTGGCCGCTGCGGCTGCCGTCGCCGCCGCAGTCGCGGTGGTCCCCGTCGTCGTCACGATCCCGACGCACACGGCCGCGCTCACGGCTGCTGACGGTCGCGGCCTGCCCGCCTACGTCAGCGCCGCGGCGACCGACGATCCGGACACCCGCACGCTCGTCCTGCGGCCTCGGGGGGATGACACACTCTCCGCCGTGCTGGTCAGGGGGGAGGGCGAAACCCTCGACCGGCAGTCGACGATCGTCGCCACGTCCCATATCGCCACCGAGGACGAGGCGCGTCTGGCCGAGATCGCGGGGAACATGGTGGTCGCCAGCGGTGCCGACACCGCGGCCGACCTCGACGAGTTCGGCATCCGATTCGTCGTCGTGTCGCAGCTGGCCGCCCAGCAGGGGGCAAATCCCGCCGCCGTCGCCGCGCAGTCCACCCAGATCGCCGCTGTGCTCGACGCGAATGCGGCGTTGAGCGCCGTCGGCGATACCGACCGCGGTGTCCTGTGGCAGGCGAGCGAGGCCGCGGTTTCCCAGCCCGTTCCGACGATCGCCGCTCCGCTTCGCGCCGCCATCTTCATCGTGACGGCCGTCGTCTTCCTCGCGGCGCTGCTCCTCTCCGCGCCGACGGTCTCCTCGCGCCGGCAGGCGGAGCTGCACCCGCGCAGCATCGGGCAGGTCCGAAGCGTCGAGTCGATGACGAGCGAGAAGCGGATGCGTCGCCGTGACCGCGCCGCGCGCCGTCGCCACCGGGCCGACCGGGGCCGACGCGCGACCGCCTCGAGCACACGTGAACGTCGGGGCCGGCCGACCGCGGCGGCGCCAGCGGCGGCCCCCGCCGCGATCGGAAGCACGGACGAGGGGTCCGCCACCGGAGGCGTCATCGGTGCCGCCAGGGCCGAGTCCGCTTCGTCGCCCTCGGAGGACGCCGCCGAGGAACGCAGCCGCGACGATCGTCCCAGCGAGGACGACGCACGCGACCCCGCGGGGTCGGCAGAGGACGCCCCCGTCGCCGACGCGACGGCGAGCACCGCCGACCCCGACATCGCCGACGCGCCCACGGACGCCGAGGGGACGGCCGGCGTCGGCACGACCGCTGCTGCCGCCGCCGACACGGACACGCACGCTCCTGATGAGGCGCGGGTCACCGCCGCACCAGGGTCGGCCGAGGAACCGGCCGCACTCACCGATGCGCCGGCCGACGGTGATACCCCTCGGACCGGCAGCGCGCCCGAAGCCTCGGCGAACGACGACAACGAAACGAACGGAGAAGAGCGATGAGCCCCAGCGGCCGCACCGTCGCACGAATCGGCGTCGGAGCCGTCGGAATCGTCGCAGCGCTTGGCGTCGGCGCCGCCGTCGGTCTCGTCCAGCTTCCTGAACTGGTCGAGGCGTCCCCGTCCGTCTCGGTCGACCCCCAGCCGGCGGATCAGCGTCGTGCCTGCACGGGCGGGGTCCTCGTCGGCCAGGGCACGGACGGCGAGAGCTTCTCCACGACCGGTGGTACTCGGCTGCACGCCGCGCCGGAGAACGCCGCCTCGACGCCGCTCGACGGCTTCAACGTGGACGGCGACGACGCCGGACGGGTGGTCCTGCGTTCGGCCGCGGAGGTGGCGATGGCCGGAGCCCTCAGCCAGAGTGTCGACCAGGACGGCATGCTCGGTCTCGTCACGAGCTCGTGCGCCCCGGCCCGGGCGGAGAACTGGCTCGTCGCGGGTTCAGGAGAGACGGGCCGTTCGGCCGTGATCGTGCTCAGCAACCCCGGCGAGACCGATGCGAGCGTCGACATGTCCTTCTTCGCGGAGAGCGGAGAGCTCGAGGCACCGGGCGCCACCGGAATCATCGTGCCCGCGGGTCAAACGCGCGCGATGCCGCTGAGCGCCTTCGTGAGCTCCGTCCAGCTCCCCGTCGTCCAGGTCGTCGCCCGCGGATCCCAGATCAGCGCCAGCATCCAGAGCACGAGCACCCGTGGCCTGGACCCGGCCGGTGTGGACATCAGCGGTGCGACGGCCGCTGCGTCGACCCGGCAGACGATCGCCGGGCTGGTCATCCCCGACAACGTTGGGAAGACCGAGGGCGAGGAGTTCGACGACATCGAGCCGGGTGTGCGGATCTTCGCGCCGCACGCAGACAGCGCGACCGTGACGGTGACGGTGTCCAAGGACGGTGACGGGGCGCAGCCCCCTCAGGAGCTCCGCGTCGTTGACGGCGTCGTGGCCGAGGCGATGCTCGGAGCCCTCGACGCGGGGGAGTACTCCGTTGTCGTCGAGAGCGACGTGCCCGTCGTGGCTGCCGTTCGCACCACAGTGAGGGACGGCGACACCTCGGAGTACGCGTGGACGACCGCGGCGAGCCCGCTCAGCGACCTCACCGCGATCGCGGTTCCCGCCGCCGTCGACGCGAGACTGCACGTCTTCAACCCGGGGGAGACGGGCACGGAAGTGACCCTCGTCGACAGGAGGGGCGACGAGCGTGTCCTGACGATCGCGGCGGGCGATCAGGCCTCGTTGCGCGTCGACGCGGGGGCGGATTACCAGCTGATCGGCTCGGACGTCGTGGCCTCGATCTCCGCGGTGTCGGACGACGGCATCGCGTCGTCGCCGGTGTACCCGGCCTCGTCCGGTGCGGGGTCGCTCACCGTCTACCCGCACTGAGAGTGGCTCGCATCCGCACGGATGCGGAACACGGAGTGCAGACTGCGGTCCCGTCGCGGTCATCGGGCCGCACCCGCACCCGCACCTGCGTCAGGGTCGGCGGGAGCCGTCGATGGTGGCGTGACCCGACGGGGCGTCAGACGTTCGTCCGGGCGTCAGGTTCTCAGAGGTAGCGGCCGTCTTTGTCCAGGTCCCAGGGGTCCCGTCCGACGTATTCGGCGGTCGCGCGGAACACCATGCTCTCGATCAGCATCTGCCGGTGCTCCGGGTCGTTGCGGTGCATCCGGCTGAGCCGTTCGATCGGCACGCGGAACAGCACGATCCGGCGCTCGAGCTTGCTCGTCCACCAGCGCGGAACCTCGTCAGGGTCGGCCGCCGCGGGCATGGCGCCCACCTCGAAGGCGACGCCGGTCAGCTCCTGCTCCCAGGCCCCGCGGAGGTAGTCTGCCGCGCCCGCCACGATCGACGAGAACTGCTCGCTGCGCTGGCCGACGATGAACAGCTCCGGGCCGAGCACGCTACTCCTGCCCGCCCTCCCGTGGCGGTCGTGCCTGACTGCTCGACGCGCGAGGGAGCGCTGGCGGTGACGGGGCATGCACACGAGTCTACGACCCGCACACCGTCCTCGGCGGGGGCTACCCTGGGACCGATGGAGACGCGAGTGTGCAGCAAGGTGGGGTGCGGCAGGAGTGCCGAGCGCACCCTCAGCTACGACTACGCCGACTCCCTCGTCGCCATCGGCCCGCTCGGCCTCACCCCCGACCCGCACAGCTACGACCTGTGCAGGGCCCACGCTGACTCCCTCCGCATCCCCCGCGGCTGGACGCTCATGCGCTATCGCGAGCCGGAGGACCGGGAGACTGACCCGACTCTGGGAGACTTGTCCCATGACCAGCCCTGAATTCCCCCCGTACTCCGTCCGCGATCTGTCCCTCGCCGAGTCCGGGCGCCACCAGCTGCGCCTGGCCGAGAACGAGATGCCAGGACTCATGGCGCTGCGAGCCGAGTTCGGTGAGACCAAGCCCCTCGCCGGCGCGCGGATCGCCGGATCGCTGCACATGACCGTGCAGACGGCCGTGCTGATCGAGACACTCGTCGCCCTCGGCGCGCAGGTCCGCTGGGCGAGCTGCAACATCTTCTCCACCCAGGACGAGGCGGCGGCGGCGGTCGTCGTGGGACCCACGGGCACCCCGGAGGCGCCGGCGGGCGTGCCGGTGTTCGCCTGGAAGGGCGAGACCCTCGCCGAGTACTGGTGGTGCACGCAGCGCATCTTCGACTGGTCGGCCGAGGCGGCGGCCGCCGGTGCCGACTGGACCGGCCCGAACCTCATCCTCGACGACGGCGGCGACGCCACGCTCCTGGTCCACAGGGGGAAGGCTGCCGAGGCGGCCGGCGTCGTCCCCGAGCCCGCCGACGGCGACTCCGCCGAGTACCGCGTGATCCTCGATGCCCTCAGGGAGTCACTGGCGGACGACCCGCAGCGCTGGACGCGGATCGCCGACGAACTGCGCGGCGTCACCGAGGAGACGACGACGGGCGTCCACCGCCTGTACGAGCTCGCGCGTGAGGGCGAGCTGCTGTTCCCCGCCATCAACGTGAACGACGCGGTCACCAAGAGCAAGTTCGACAACCGCTACGGCATCAGGCACTCGCTGCCGGACGGGCTGAACCGCGCCACCGACACGCTCATCGGCGGCAAGGTGGCGTTCGTGGTCGGCTACGGCGACGTCGGCAAGGGGGCCGCGGAGGCGCTCAAGGGCCAGGGCGCACGCGTCATCGTGAGCGAGGTCGACCCGATCTGCGCGCTGCAGGCCGCCATGGACGGCTACCAGGTCGCCCGCATCGAGGACGTCGTCGGGCAGGTCGACATCTTCGTCACCTGCACGGGCAACCTCGGCGTCATCACGACCGAGCACATGCTCGCGATGAAGCACCTGGCGATCGTGTCCAACGTCGGCCACTTCGACAACGAGATCGACATCGCCGGCCTCGAGGCGATCCCCGGTGCGGAGCGGATCGAGATCAAGCCGCAGGTGCACGAGTGGCGTCTGCCGAGCGGCCGAAGCATCCTCGTCCTCAGCGAGGGGCGCCTGATGAACCTCGGCAACGCGACGGGGCACCCCTCCTTCGTGATGAGCAACAGCTTCGCCAACCAGGTTCTCGCGCAGATCGAGCTGCACACCCGCATCGAGGAGTACCCCGTCGGGGTCTACACGCTGCCCAAGCGCCTCGACGAGAAGGTCGCCCGGCTCCACCTCGACGCCCTCGGCGTGGAGCTGACCACGCTCAGTCAGGAGCAGGCCGACTACATCGGCGTCCCCGTCGACGGCCCGTACAAGGTCGATCACTACCGGTACTGACTCGGTGCCTCCCGCCGTGTCGCCTCCGGTCGTATCGCCGGCCGCGCGGCGCCGTGCGCGGGCGCACGGCGCCGCGGCCGACTACGCTGAAGCCAGCCCACCCCCGGACGGTCCCCGTCAGCAGAGAGAAGGACTGAGGGTATGAACCCACGAATCCTCGTCGTCGACGACGATGTCGCCCTTGCCGAGATGATCGGAATCGTGCTCCGTACGGAGGGCTTCGACACCGAGTTCTCCGTCGACGGGACGAGCGCGCTCGAGGACGTGCAGCGGGTCGCCCCCGACCTCATCCTCCTCGACCTCATGCTGCCGGGGATCGACGGCATCGAGGTGTGCCGCAGGGTCCGTGCCGAGTCCGGCGTTCCCATCATCATGCTCACCGCCAAGTCCGATCCGACGGACGTGGTCAAGGGGCTCGAGTCGGGGGCGGACGACTACATCGCCAAGCCGTTCAACCCCAAGGAGCTCGTCGCTCGCATCCGCGCACGGCTGCGTCCCGCGCCGGAGTCGGGGCCGGAGGTCCTCACCGTCGGCAGCGTGACCATCGACGTGGCCGGGCACGAGGTCACCCGCAACGGCCAGCCGATCAAGCTGACGCCCCTCGAGTTCGACCTGCTGCATGCGCTGGCCTCGGCCCCGCAGCAGGTGTTCACGCGGGAGATGCTGCTGGAGCAGGTCTGGGGGTACCACTACAAGGCCGACACCCGTCTGGTCAACGTCCACGTGCAGCGGCTGAGGGCGAAGATCGAGGAGGACCCCGACAACCCGAGCATCGTGACGACGGTCAGAGGCGTCGGCTACCGCGCCGGCCACGCGGGATGACCCTGCGATGACCCCGGCCACGGCGCGGGTGACGCGGCTCGGTCCGCGCGGCTGGCCCGGACGGATTGCGGACAGCTTCCGACGCTCCCTCCAGTTCAGGACCGTCGTGGTGACGGTCGCACTCGCCATCATCGCCGTGGCGGGGACGAGCATCTACATGGGCGCGAGCATCAGCAGCGACATGTACCGCTCGCGGGTGAACGACGCGCTCGTCGACGCGCGGAGGGCCACGGCGAGCGCGCAGAGCCTGTTCGACTCCTCGAGCGCCGAGGAACGCGCCGAGCTGCAGAACCTGATGAGCACGGCCAGGACCCAGATCGCGCAGACGGCGTCGACGACACTGATCGCGGGCTACCGTGCGCCGGGCCAGGACAGCAATCTGCTCATCCCGCAGGACTTCGAGAGCCCGGCGCTTCAGGGCGGCGTCGTCACCGACGACCTCCGCAGCCAGGTTCAGCAGAACCCGAGCGATCAGTGGTGGCAGGCCGTGGCGCTGCCGGCGGAGGACCGGGAGGTGCCCGGCGTCGTCGTCGGAAGCATGATCACCCTCACCGACGGCAGCCGATTCGAGCTCTACATCGGTTATGAGCTGTCCGACACCGAGCGGACGCTTCAGTTCATGCAGCGCACCTTGCTGTTCGGCGGGGGAGCGCTGCTGCTGCTCGTCGCCGCGGTCGCCTGGGTGGTGGCGCGGCTCGTCGCGCGTCCGGTCCAGGTGGTGGCGGAGAGCAGCGAGCGCCTGGCCAGCGGCGAGCTGGAGACGCGCATCCCCGTCACGGGCGAGGACGAGATCGCGACCCTCGCCTCGTCGTTCAACCGGATGGCGGACAGCCTGCAGGCGCAGATCGCCGAGCTCGAGCAGCTGTCGATGGTGCAGCAGCGTTTCGTCTCCGACGTCTCGCACGAGCTGAGGACACCGCTGACCACGATCCGTCTCGCGGGGGACGTGCTGTACGACCAGCGTCTGGACTTCCCGGCGGGGACGGCTCGGGCCGTCGAGCTTCTGAACACGCAGACGCGGCGTTTCGAGCAGCTGCTGTCGGACCTGCTCGAGATCAGCAGGTATGACGCCCGCTCCGTCGAGCTCGACCGTGAGCCGGTGAACCTCGTCCAGCTGGCGGAGGACAGCATGGAGTCGATGGCGCCGCTCGCGGCGACCGCCGGCTGCTCGCTGATCCTCAGGGCACCGGGAGGGCACACGGAGCTCCCCCTCGACGCGAGGCGGATCAGGCGCATCGTGCGCAACCTGCTCGGCAACGCGATCGAGCACGGCGACGGGCGCAGCATCGTTGTTTCGATCGACAGCAACACGGACGCGGTCGCGCTGGGGGTGCGCGACTACGGTCAGGGGATCGCGCCCGAGAACCTCTCGCGCGTCTTCGACCGCTTCTGGCGTGCGGACCCCGCGCGAAAGCGCACCATCGGGGGGACGGGGCTCGGCCTGGCGATCTCGCTCGGCGATGCCCAGCTGCACGGCGGCGATCTGAGGGTCTGGTCTCGGCCGGGGATGGGGACGAGCTTCCTCCTGATCCTGCCGAGGGAGGGAGGCAGCATCGAGCGTTCTCCCCTCCCGCTCGAGCCCGACGACGCCGGGTCCCCCGACGCGGTCGTGGCGACGGAGGCGGGCGATGTCGTCGTCGTGCAGCCGGGCGAGGCGGAGGCGGCGGTCGACGACGAGCAGATGGACGCACCGGTGCGTGCCGCCGAGGTCAGGCACGCGGGCGAGCCGGTCGACGGGGAATCGGCGCGGGACGACGACGTGCCGGACGACGCCGTACCGGCCGACGACACGGATTCGAGGGAGGGGCGCCGATGAGCATCGAGCAGCAGGAAGTGACCGGCCGGGTACGGTCCGCGGGGGCACACGGTCGCCTGCGGAGCACGCGTCGGGGTCTCGTCGCGCTCGCCGCAGCGGTCGCCGTCGTCACCCTCGCCGCGTGCACGGCGGTTCCCACCTCCGGTTCGGTGCAGAGGGGGCAGACCGCGCCCGCCGATGCCGAGCCCGACGTCGACTTCATCGCCGAGGGCCCGGAGCAGGATGCCGACCCGCAGCAGATCCTGCTCGGATTCATCGACGCGGCGACGAGCACGAGGGACAACTACGCCGTGGCGAGGGAGTACCTCACTCCGGCGTTCTCGGCCTCGTGGCACCCCGACGAGAACGTCACGGTCGACGTTGCGGCCGAACGCCGGCTGACCCCGGCGGCCGACGACAGGGTGGAGCTCTCGCTCGTCCCCGTCGGCGACGTGGACGAGGAGGGGGTCTACCGTGAGATCGACTCGCGCGACCCGATCACGCAGGAGTACGCCTTCGAACGGGTCGACGGCCAGTGGCGCATCGCCGACGCCCCCGCGGGGCTCATCGTCGAGGACTCCGCGTTCACCGATGTGTTCAGCGCCCACGCCCTCAGCTTCTTCGACCCGACCTGGTCGACGCTGGTGCCCGAGCTCCGCTGGTTCCCGGTCAGGTCGTCGACGACGACGCGGATCGTGTCGGCGCTGCTCGCTGGTCCGAGCGAGTGGCTCGCGAGCTCCGTCGTCTCCGCCTTCCCCGCGGACGCACGCCTGAGCACCGACACGGTGCCGACGACGGGGGAGGTTGCCGACGTCTCGCTCGCGGTGGATGCCGCCGACCTCGACGACGAGGCCTACTCCCGGATGCTCCTGCAGCTTCAGGCGAGTCTGGAGGGTGTGACGACGGTCGGCTCGATCGCGATGACCGTCAACGGTGTCGACGTCGACGCCACCGCTGCCGTCCCGGCGTCGACCCGCGTCGACTCGCGGGCCGCCGTGGTCAGTGAGGGGGCACTCGGCTTCCTGGCTGCCGGCGAGCTGAGCCCGATCGAGGGCGTGCCGTCGTCGATCGGCGTCGAGAAGCCCCGCTCGGTCGCGATCTCCGCCGACCGCAGCGTCGTGGCCGTCGGCACGGACGCGGGAACCGTGGCGTTCCGTTCGGGGGAGCGCTCCGTCGTCGACGACAGGAAGGGCCTCGTCGACCCCGTCGTCGACAACAGCGGCTTCGTCTGGAGTGTTCCGGAGAGCCACCCGGAGCTGATGGTCGTGGCCGGCGCCGCGGGGGTCGTCCCGGTGCGCTCCTCGTGGCCGGAAGGGGCGACGGTGCGTTCGGCCGAGCTGGCGCGGGACTCGTCGCGGCTGCTCGTCCTTCTCGACTACGACAACGGCACCACGAGCCTCATGGTCGCCGGCGTCCAGCGGGATGCGGCCGGTGTGCCGAGCGGGCTCAGCGACTTCGTCGAGCTCTCGACCCAGCAGGGGGAAGGCATCGACGCGACCTGGGTCGACAGCAGGACGGTCGCGGAGCTCATCGAGGGCCCGCAGGGGGAGACGCTCACGCAACTGCAGGAGGTCGGCGGACGGTCGAGCTCGATCGTGTCGTTCCCCGGAGCGCGGTCGATCGTCGGCGGGAACGGCGCGAACCAACTGCGCGCGCTTACGGACGACGGCCGGTTGGCCGTGAGACGTCAGGCGGGGTGGCAGTTCACGGCGTCGAAGGTGGATGTTCTCGCGACCCAGATGGGGACGCCGGAGTAGCGTCGCCGGGTGCGGAGCGGCGTCCCGTCGTCCCTGCACACCCCTTCCGCGCTCCGGTGCCACGACGGGAGTCGTGCCGACGCCTCGACGCGGCGGGTGAACGGAGCAGGATCCTGGCATGACCTCAGTCCTGTCTCCCGGCGGCGGCGATCGCGCACGCGCAGCGGCACCGGCATCAGGACGCTGCGGAGCGTGCCGGATGCCGGACACGGGCCTGTGTGCCGCGTGCGTGGCCACGACCGCGCGACTGCCGGCGGCCCGCGTCGTCGCCGGCCGCGAGCTTCGGGCTGCGGCGGTCTACGAGGGCGCCGTCCGCCGCGTCGTCCTGGAGGCGAAGACGCGGGGCGTGACCGCTCCGCTCGCCCCGGCCGGGCGGCTGTGGGCTCCGGTTCTCGCCGCAACGGTCCGGCGCGTCGCTGCCTCGGGCACCGTGCCGCTGGTGGTGGCGATCCCTGAACGGCGGGGTCTCGGCTCGCGGGGGTTCAGCGTGCCGGAACTGCTGCTCAGGGGCGCGGGGTGCGCGGTCACGCCGGTGCTGCGCTGGTCCCGCTCGACGGCCGACCAGATCGGGCTCGGAAGGGCGCAGAGGGCGCGCAACCTCGACGGCGCGTTCGGGGTCAGGCGCCGGGGGGTGCCGTCGCCTGAGGGGCGATCGGTGATCCTCGTCGACGACGTCGTCACGACCGGGGCGACGCTCCGCGCCGGGGTCGCCGCGCTCGAACGACACGGGTGGACGGTCGGCGGGATCACCGCGTTCGCCTGTGCGGAGCCGAGAGGATCCGATGAATCGGCCACGCCGCGTCACACGGGGATGACTTTTGATCCGCCGGGGCACTAGCGTGTGGGAAAAGGCGTGAAAGGATCGCCCGAGAACGAGGCGACACGTCTTATCCGGGAGGTCGTCGTGGAAACAAACATCGTCGGACGCGGACTCGGGATCACGGATCGTTTCCGTGACTACGTCGAAGAGAAGACCGCGAAGGTCGACACATTCGCCCCCACCGCTCAGGTCCTCGAGATCAAGGTCTCACGTCACGCGGATAAGGCGGGCAAGCGCGGGGGCGACAGGGCGGAGCTCACCCTCGTCGGCAAGGGGCCGCTGGTCCGTGCGGAGGCCGAGGCCTCGGACAAGTACGCGGCATTCGACCTGGCGCATGCGAAGCTGCTCGAGCGGCTGCGCCGCGCGAAGGAGCGCAGGACCGACATCAGGGGCAAGCGCAGGACCTCGCTTCATGACGCGGCCACGGGCAACTTCCCCGGGATCGACCTCGTCCCGGCGGACACCGACGTGATCGAGAGGGTGGCGACCGGGGCGATCGACGTCGTGCCGGATGCGGCCGAGGAGCAGGACTACAGTCCCGTCGTCATCAGGGAGAAGCTGTTCGGAGCCGAGTGGCTGACGGCAGAGGACGCCGTCGACCGGATGGAGCTCGTCGGGCACGATTTCTTCCTTTTCGTCGACGCCAGGACGGACCGACCGAGCGTCGTCTACCGGCGCAAGGGGTGGGACTACGGCGTGATCGCCCTCGACAACGCCGAGGCCGCGCCGCGCGCAGCCGGCTGACGGGCGGCGTCAGGGGCGGGTCGACCCGATGGTCGGCCCGCCCCGCTGTCGTTCCCGCCGATTGCCTCGGCACAGCCAGCATTCACCGAGCGGTTCGGTAACATGGTCGTGATCATTGGTGCTGCGAACGCTCCGTGCTGCCTGCGCGGGGAATCCGGCCACCACGCCGACATCATCCAGGAGTTCAATCCGTGGCCTCACTACTCGAAAAAGTCCTTCGTGTCGGCGAGGGGCGCACCCTCAAGCGGCTGCAGGGACTGACCAAGACGGTCAACTCGCTTGCGGACGACTTCGCCGAGCTCACCGACGACGAGCTCCGCAACGAGACGGTCGAGCTGCGGCGCCGGCACGAGGCCGGCGAGAGCCTCGACGACCTGCTGCCCGAGGCCTTCGCCGCCGTTCGTGAGGCGTCCAGCCGCACGATCGGGCTCCGGCACTTCGACGTCCAGGTCATGGGTGGCGCCGCGCTTCACCTCGGCAACATCGCCGAGATGAAGACCGGTGAGGGCAAGACCCTCGTGGCGACCCTCCCCGCCTACCTCAATGCGATCGCGGGCAAGGGTGTCCACGTGATCACCGTGAACGACTTCCTTGCCAAGTACCAGTCCGAGCTGATGGGCCGCGTGTTCCGGGCGCTGGGGATGACCACAGGGGTGATCCTCTCGGGGCAGACCCCCGCCGAACGTCGCGAGCAGTACAACGCCGACATCACCTACGGCACCAACAATGAGTTCGGTTTCGACTTCCTGCGCGACAACATGGCCTGGCAGAAGCAGGACCTCGTCCAGCGCGGGCACTTCTTCGCGATCGTCGACGAGGTCGACTCCATCCTCATCGACGAGGCGAGAACGCCGCTGATCATCTCTGGCCCGTCGTCGGGCGAGGCGAACCGCTGGTTCGCCGAGTTCGCCCGGCTGTCCAGGACGCTTGTCGCCGGTGAGGACTACGAGGTCGACGAGAAGAAGCGCACCGTCGGCGTGCTCGAGGGCGGTATCGAGAAGGTCGAGGACTACCTCGGGATCGACAACCTCTACGAGTCGGCCAACACGCCGCTGATCTCGTTCCTCAACAACTCGATCAAGGCCGCGGCCCTGTTCAAGAAGGACAAGGACTACGTCGTCATGAACGGCGAGGTCATGATCGTCGACGAGCACACCGGGCGCATCCTGCCCGGGCGTCGCTACAACGAGGGAATCCACCAGGCGATCGAGGCCAAGGAGGGCGTGCAGGTCAAGGCCGAGAACCAGACGCTGGCGACGGTCACGCTGCAGAACTACTTCCGCCTCTACGAGAAGCTCTCCGGCATGACCGGCACGGCCGAGACCGAGGCCGCCGAGTTCATGTCCACCTACAAGCTCGGGGTGATCCCGATCCCCACGAACCGTCCGATGCAGCGCATCGACCAGCCCGACCTGGTGTACAAGAACGAGCAGGTCAAGTTCGAGCAGGTCGCCGAGGACATCGCGGAGCGGCACGAGAAGGGCCAGCCCGTCCTCGTCGGCACGACGAGCGTCGAGAAGAGCGAGCACCTCTCGCGCCTGCTGGCGAAGAAGGGCATTCGTCACGAGGTGCTCAACGCCAAGAACCACGCACGTGAGGCCGCGATCGTCGCTCAGGCTGGACGCCTGGGAGCGGTGACCGTCGCCACGAACATGGCCGGTCGCGGTACGGACATCATGCTGGGCGGAAACGCCGAGTTCCTCACCGTTCAGGAGCTCGCCTCGCGTGGTCTCGACCCCGCCGACACTCCGGAGGAGTACGAGGCGGCCTGGGACGAGGTGCTCAGCTCGGTCAACGCGGTCGTCAAGGAGGAGGCCGCGAAGGTCCAAGCGGCCGGCGGGCTGTACGTGCTCGGTACCGAGCGGCACGAGTCGCGGCGTATCGACAACCAGCTGCGTGGCCGGTCCGGCCGTCAGGGCGACCCGGGCGAGAGCCGCTTCTACCTGTCGCTGACCGACGACCTCATGCGCCTGTTCAACGCGGGCGCGGCGGAGGCACTGATGTCGCGAGGGAACGTCCCCGACGACGTGGCCATCGAGTCGAAGGTCGTCAGCAGGGCGATCCGGAGCGCGCAGTCGCAGGTCGAGTCCCGCAACGCGGAGATCCGCAAGAACGTGCTCAAGTACGACGACGTGCTCAACAGGCAGCGCGAGGCGATCTACGCCGACCGGCGGCAGATCCTCGAGGGCGACGACCTCGAGGACAAGGTCTCGTCGTTCCTTGAGCAGGTCATCGACGAGGTGCTCGACCAGCACGTGTCCGAGGGCAATGGTGACGACTGGGACTTCGACGCTCTCTGGACCGACCTGCGCACCATGTACCCGGTCGGCGTGACCATTGACGAGGTCGTCAGCGAGGCCGGCGGGTCGCGCGGCCGGGTCAACCGCGACTTCATCCGCCGCGAGATCCTCTCGGATGCGACCGTGGCGTATGGCAGGCGTGAGGAGCAGCTCGGTTCTGAGGCGATGCGCGAGCTCGAGCGCCGCGTGGTCCTGCAGGTCGTGGACCGCCGCTGGCGTGACCACCTCTACGAGATGGATTACCTCAAGGACGGCATCGGTCTGCGGGCGATGGCTCAGCGCGACCCGCTGGTCGAGTACCAGCGCGAGGGCTACGCCATGTTCCAGCAGATGATGGGGCAGATCCGTGAGGAGTCGATCGGGTTCCTGTTCAACCTGGACGTCGAGGTGAACACGCCCGCGGGCGAGGTGGCGCCGACGATCAACGCGAAGGGGCTGTCCACCCCCGACGAGGAGAAGAAGGAGCAGCAGTCCCTCAGCTACACCGCTCCGAACGACTCGGGCGAGGCGGAGGTCCGTGACGAGAAGGGCCGGGTCAACGACACTGCGAGCGCGAAGGCCCGCAATGAGGAGGATCCCGCTGCCGGGCGGGGGGCTTTCGGCCAGCAGCAGGGCGGCAACCGCGCCGAACGTCGCGCCCAGGGCAAGAAGTAGCGCTCAGCACGAACGGAGCGCGACCGTCACGCTCCGTGAAAGCCCACTGAGGCCCGGGCTCAGCAACATGCTGAGCCCGGGCCTCAACGCTTGGCGCGTGTGCGCGAGCGTGCGGTTGTGGGGTGCGCGAGCGCGCGGGGTGCAACGGTGGGTGGTCAGAGCACGGCGATCGAGCTTGCCTTCCAGCGACCGTCGACGCCTTCGAGTCGGATGGCGACGGCGCGAGCCCGGTTCGGAGTGGAAACGATCGTCACGGCCTCGATCACGCCGTCCGCGGGTTCACACATGTGCACCGGTCCGACTCCCATCCGGGGGCGTCGTGCCGGAACGCCTCGCGTGCGTCTGCTCCGCGCGGCGAGCACGGAGCGGCGGAGGAGGTTCGAGTACACGTCGTGGGTAATCCAGCGCGACAGCTGTTCGAGATCCCGCGCGCCGGCGAGGACCTCGATGACGCTGCTCGCGAGGTTCTCGATGAGTGGATGCGGGTCCGGCAGCTCGGCACTGGGTGTGGGCTGGTGGCCGAAGAACTGTTCGGCGTCGAACGCCCCTCGTCGTTCCCCTCGCGGACGTGCTTTTCGTGCTGGTTGTGACTGATTCTGGGCGAGTGCGTTGCTCACGTGACTGGCTCCGTCTGTGCATATCGGTCGGAAGATGATGACCGGCGTCTGGCCTCGGGTAAGCCGTACCGACGATGAAGCAGCTCCGGGAAGCGGGGTCGGCGGTGTGCGAAGCGTCATGCTGCACAGTGTCGAGAAACTCGTCCCCCCGAGTTGTTTCTGAACATCTGATTAGACCTAATCATGTTCGCTGCGGGCTGTCCAGCCAATGGGGAGTTCTGCCCATCTGCGGCGACACTGCCTCTCGTCGACCGGCGCTCTGTGGGTCGATGATGTGGCGCCGACAGTGCTCGGCTAGTGTCCCGCGAGTGCGATGGGACAGCCTCTTCACCGACCTCGAGGGCCAACTCGAGTTCGAACTGAGCTCGGAAGACAGAGAACGCCGAATCGAGGACGAGCGGATCCGCGTCGCCCGTCTGACCGTGCGGGAGAGGGCCGCCGCCCTTCGGGGACAGACCATCCGGCTGCGCTTCGGTGAGGAGCCGCCGCTCGCGGGCCGGGTCGCCGGGCTCGGCAAAGACTGGCTGCTGGTCGAGGCTGTCCCCGACGACGCCCCGCGGGTGCAGGGTCGTTCTGACGTGCAGGGTCGTTCTGCCGCGCGAGGCCGTGCCGATTCGCGGGGCCGCGCTGGCGCGCAGGGTCACGCCGAACCCAGGGGGAGTAACCGACCTCACGACTTCGCCCGGACACTGCTCGTTCCGCTTCGATCGCTCCGCTGGATCGAGACGGCGCCAGACCATGCGGTCGAGACCGTGCCGGGCAGCGGAGAGCCGGCGTCCGCCGTGCCGCGCATAGCGGAGAGGATCTCGCTCCCGTTCCTGCTCAGGGATCTGGCGCGCCGCCGGCGTCCCGTCGTCGTGGTGACCGACGAGAAGAGCCACGGGACGATCGATAGGGTCGGTGCCGACCACTGCGACCTTGCTCTGCACCCCGAGGGTACGCCGCGGCGGCGGACGGCGGTCACCGCCGTCCGGATCGTCGCATTCCACACGGTCAGGTACATCGAGTTGTCGTGACGGCGGGCGACCCGCGTCGAGCGTTACAGCCGCGGTGCGATGCGCGTCGCACGACCGCGTCGCGCATCGTCCAGATCGCCGATGCTCGCCAGGTTCGCTTCTCGCCAGAGCAACGCGCGCCGCGCCTCCTCGTACTGCGCATCGACGTAGGCGGTCAGCTCGTCGATCTCGATGCGCCACTGCCCTGACGTGCCGACACGGATCGCGCGGAGCTCACCCCTGCCGAGCAGATCCATGACGTCCTCGCGGGCGACCTTGAGAAGCTCGGCCACGTCGACGACCGTGAGAAAGCGCGGTGCCGCCGGCGAGGAGTTCCTGATCATGATTCGATTATCCGCACACTGACCCGCCTCCTGATGAGGGCATCGGTGCTGTGGATAATCGCGGCGCGGGAGACGTCCCGCCCCCACGATTGTGGCCGTTCGGATCAGGCGACGGAGGGGGAGACGATGGCGAGGAAGCGCGCGTGGTGGAGACGGATCGATGCGCGAGGGGTCATCGGTGTGGCGCTGGTGGCACTGGCCGTGGCGGGAACCTGGCTGACGGTGGCGAACGCGGTCCCCGGCACCCGTTTCGCGGTCGCTTCGCGCACCCTGCTCCCCGGGGACACGATCGGCGCCGGCGACGTGCGGGTCGTTCAGGCTGCGGTCGGTGAGTCGAGTGAGCGGTACCTGGTCGAGGGCGAGACGACCGTTGGCATGACCGTGACCGAGACGGTGGCGGCGGGCGAGCTGGTGCCTCGTCGCACGATGACCTCCGGCACCGACAACGGGCTGGCGCGGATCGTGATCAGTGCAGGGGGCTCCGCTCCGGCGGGGATCGCGGCCGGGACACGGGTCGATCTGTGGCGGGCCGCGGAGCCCGACCTCGACGTGGACGCGGCGCCGCTGGTGAGCGGCGCGACCATCGCATCGGTTGATGTGTCGTCCGGACTCACCGGAGCAGACGATGCTCGAACGGTCGAGGTGATCATTCCCGAGGACGACGTCGCGGCGGTCATCACGGCACAGTCCACGCGAGGGGGCATCACGGTGGTGCAGAGCGCGGGGGCGGAGCGATGACCGGGAACGCAGACGACCGCCTGGTCATTATCGATGCGCCGCCCACGACGGTCACCCGGCTCTCCGCGTCCGCTGCCGAGGAGGGCATCGTGCTCCGTGCCCGTGGTGAGGACGACGATGATCCCCGGTCGTGGATCGAGTCGTCGGGGGCTGCAGCCGTCATCGTTTCCGAGCCGGAGAGCATCGGCAGCGTTCAGACGTGGGCGGACCGTGCGGGCGCGCGCCTGGTCGTCCTCACCCGGTCCCCTCCGCTGGCACGGGAAGGTGCGCGCCGTGGTGTGGCGGTCGTGCCGCCATCCGCGCAGTGGCAGACCATCGTCGAGGCGCTCGCCGAGGCGGTGTCGGACCGGCACGTCTCACCGGCGACCGCGGGGCGAGTGACGGTGGTGTGGGGTCCGACCGGCGCGCCGGGTCGGAGCAGCATCGCCGCGGCTCTTGCCGCTGAGTTCGCCGCCGCGGGGCGAGGCGTCGTCCTCATCGACGCGGACACCTACGGGTCGTCTCAGGCGGCCGCGCTGGGGTTGCTGGACGAGTCCGCAGGGATCGCGGCGGCGTGCCGTGCAGCCGCACGCGGTGAGCTCGACCGCGACACCATCGATCGCTATCTGGAGCGGGTGGAGCCCGCCGACGGGTCCGTCTTCTGGCTCCTCGGAGGCATCGTCCGGGCGGCGCGCTGGCCGGAGCTCGACGAGGACAGCCTGGCGAACGTCGTCGGCGCGTGCAGGGACTGGGCGGACGAGGTCGTGATCGACGTGGGGTTCAACCTGGAGCAGGACGAGGAGATCATCAGCGACCTGCTCGCTCCCCGGCGCAACGCGGCGACCCTGCTCGCGATCCGATCGGCGAGCATCGTCGTCGCGGTCGCCGGTGCCGAGCCGGTCTCCATGATGCGCTTCATCAGGGCGCATGCGGGTCTGGTTGAGCTGGCCGGGGCCGCGCGGATCATCCCCGTCGTCAACCGTGTCAGGTGGAACGCCCTCGGCTCAGGACCGGCCGCCCAGCTCGATGATGCACTCGAGCGGCTGGCGGACATCAGCGATCCCTCGCTCGTTCCCTACGACCTGCGCGCCGTCGACAGAGCGTTCGCCGAGCGGGGGACCTGGAGGGATGTCGCGCCGCGTTCGCCGCTCGTCTACGCGATACGGCGACTCGCCGAGCGAATCGACCCGGCACTGCGAACGCAGGGCAGGCCTGAGGGCCGCGTCGCCGGCGGACGCGACGCAGCCGACGGACATCGCGGAGGCGACGGACGCTGGTGGAGACGGCGCGCGCGAACGCACACCTGAGCACGCGGTGTTCGCGGCACGATGATGAACGCGCCGCGTGCAGGAGGGCGACGGGTCGGCGTGGGGCGTGCGGAGCGGGCGACCGTAGACTGTCCAGGTGTCGATTCTCAGCGAACTCGTTCTCCTGCACGGTCGGTCCTCAGAGGAGGACATCGACTGGCTGCACATGCTCGTCGGCGACTCCCAGCTGCTCGCGGACCTCTCACTCGCCGACATCGTGCTCTGGGTCCCGACCGAGAGCGAGTCCTTCGTCGCCGTCGCGCACAGCAGGCCGTCGGGCGCAGCGACCCTGTTCTATCGCGATTTCGTCGGCCAGAACATCAAGGCTCAGTGGAAGCGCCAGGTGTCCGAGGCGTACAGCACCGGTCGGATCATCGACTCCTCGGCGCCGGACTGGTTCGAGGAGACTCCGACTCGGGTGCGTGCGATCCCCGTGCTTCGTCGATTGAGCCCCGCCTCGACCGAGAACACGCCCCACCCCATCGCCGTGATCACCCGGCACACCAACCTTGGCGAGGCACGAACCCCGAGCCGCCAGGAGCTGACCTTCAACGACTGCGCGAACGACCTCTTCGAGATGATCGCGGACGGGGACTTCCCCGATCTCAGCGGTCCGACCGGTCCGAGGCGTGGAGCGCCGCGAGCCTCGGACGGACTGATCAGGCTTGATGTGAAGGGCGTGACGACCTTCGCCAGCCCGAACGCCCTGTCCGCGTTCAACCGCATGGGGTTCGACGACGAGCTCGAGGGCGAGCTGCTCGCCGAGGTGACCACGCAGATTCTCCCCCAGCAGCAGGACATCGACGAGTCCCTCCCTCTCGTGGTCACGGGGCGGGCGCCGTGGCGCACCGAGATCGAGTCGAAGGGAGTCACCGTCTCGCTCCGCGCGATCCCGCTGCGGCGGCGCGGCGAGCGCATCGGCGCCATCGTGCTCTGTCGCGACGTGTCAGAGCTGCGGCACCAGGAGCGCGAGCTCATCACCAAGGACGCCACGATCCGCGAGATCCACCATCGGGTGAAGAACAACCTGCAGACCGTGGCATCGCTGCTGCGGATCCAGGCCAGGCGGACCCACTCGGATGAGGCCAAGGAGGCGCTCACCCAGGCGATGCGCCGGGTCGCGTCGATCGCGGTCGTGCATGACACGCTGTCGGAGGGGCTCTCCCAGATCGTTGACTTCGACACCGTGTTCGATCGTGTCCTCATGTTGATCGCCGAGGTCGCGTCCACGCACAACACGACCGTTCACCCCAAGAAGTCGGGGAGCTTCGGCGTGCTGCCGAGCGAGTACGCGACCCCGCTGGCGCTCGCGCTCACCGAGCTCGTCACGAACGCCGTGGAGCACGGCCTGGCCGGACGGGAGGGTGAGGTCGAGATCTCGGCCGAGCGGACCGACGACTCTCTGACTGTCGTCGTCCGCGATGACGGCGTCGGGTTGCCGGAGGGCCAGGTCGGAACGGGCCTGGGCACGCAGATCGTCCGCACCCTCATCCAGGGTGAACTCAGCGGAACGATCGACTGGCACACGGTCATGGGCAGCGGGACAGAGGTCACCATCGAGGTTCCGTTCCGTACGGCAGCCGGGGTGTAGCGCCGCGCACGGTCGGACCGCGGGCGGCGAGGAGTCGCGGCGCGATGACGGTCCGCGGCGTGGTGGCGCCTGCGGGGCGCGGTGGTGAGTGCGGTGGTGCTCGTGATCTCGGCACGCTCGTCAGCCGTCAGCCGTCAGCCGTCAGCCGTGATCCGTGATCCGTCAGCGGGTGTCGTCACGCCGCGCCGTCGCGCGGTCGGGGACGGCACCGTCGACCGGTGGGGAAACGCGTCGGGCGGCCCCGCGCCGAAGCGCGGAACCGCCCGACGGCGATGCGGGTGCTACGAGGCGCGGCGTGCGCGCGCGGCGCGCCGCTTGAGGGCGCGGCGCTCGTCCTCGGACAGCCCGCCCCAGACTCCGGAGTCCTGACCGGTCTCGAGCGCGTACTGCAGGCAGGTCTCGGTGACGTTGCAGCGGGCGCAGACCGACTTGGCCCGCTCGATCTGCTCCACAGCCGGGCCGGTGTTGCCGACGGGGAAGAACAGCTCGGGGTCGACGGTCAGGCAGGATGCGTTCTCGCGCCAATCCATGGGGGAACTCCTTAGGGGTACACATAAGGACATGGCAGAGCATGTCGCTTCGGGAAACGAAGTCGATTCGAAAATGAGGCGGGTTCCTCACAGAACGAGGCCAACTCACCGCCCCGTGAATTGATATTTCGACCTCGAATATGGTCCCATACGGGGGACGTGTAATCAATAGTCATCCGTCACTCGCATGCACCCCAGACGACACCCTCGTCCGCTATAAGGAGCCTCGTGACCACCACCACCCCCGGGGCATGGAAGCTGCCCGTGCTGACCGCGATCCTGCTCGCCGAGGCGCTGGTCATGACGGCGATCGTGCTCTGGTTAATCGTGGACCTGGTGACGCTGACGCCGAGCTCCTACGCGACGGCCGTCGCCATCACCGTGCTCGCGGCGATCGGCGCGGCCTTCGTCTGGGCGATCGCCCTGATGTGCCTGCGCCGTCGTGCCCGGTTCAGGGGCGGTGCGGTCGTCTGGCAGCTCATCCAGATCGCGGTGGCGGTCGGCAGCTTCCAGGGGGCCTTCGCCCAGCCGCTGATCGGCTGGGTGATCCTGCTTCCCTCGCTCGCGGCGCTGATCCTGTGCTTCAGCGCACCCGTCACCCGGCTGGTCACCGCGGAGCAGTGATCGGCGCTTCCGCCTGGAGCGCGCGCAGGGCGGCGTCCCGCTCCCGTCCGGTGCGGGGGAGGGCGCGAACCGCTGAGCGGAGCGTCCAGAGCAGATGGCGGAGCGTCGAGAGTGGAGGGCGGAGCGTCGAGAGCAGAGGCCGAGCGCCGAGGGCTGACAGCCGAGGGCTGCGTGACCGCGCTCAGGCGTCCAGACCGAGCTTCTTCCTCAGCGAGGCGACGTGACCCGTCGCCCGCACGTTGTAGAGCGCGTGCGTGAGGACGCCGTCCTCGTCGATGACGAAAGTCGAGCGGATCACGCCCTCGACGACCTTGCCGTAGAGCTTCTTCTCGCCGAACGCGGCGTAGCGGTGGTGCACGGCGAGGTCCTCGTCGGAGAGCAGCGGGAAGTCGAGCCCATCGCGCTCCGCGAAGGTCGCGAGCGTGGCTGGCGCGTCCTTGGACACTCCCAGCACGGTGTACCCCGCCGCGGTCAGCGAGGAGAGGCTGTCGCGGAAGTCACAGGCCTGAGTGGTGCAGCCCGGCGTCATCGCCGCGGGGTAGAAGTACAGGATCACCTTGTGACCGCGCAGCTCGGAGAGGGTCACGGACCCGCCGTCGGCCGTGGGGAGCGTGAAGTCGGGCGCCGCATCGCCGGCGGAGAGTCGTTCTGCCATGTCGATCAGCCTATCCCCATCGTCGTCACTCGCCCGGCGACGACCGCGTCGCGAACGTCTCGAGCAGCCGCTGCAGCGAGTCCAGTCGCGCCGTCTCGGCCGCCGACAGCCGGCCCTCCCGCTCGGCGGTGACGAGCGCGCAGTCGGTGGCGTCCGGCAGATGCGTACAGCCGCGCGGGCAGTCGGCCGCGATGGCGGCGAGGTCGGTGAAGGATCGGAGGATGTTCGCCGGGTCCACATGACCGAGCCCGAACGAGCGCACGCCCGGGGTGTCGATCACCCATCCCGCGGAGCCCCCGCCGAGCGGGTAGGACACGGTCGAGGACGAGGTGTGCCTTCCGCGACCCGTGACGACGTTGACGTGCCCGGTCGCGCGATTGGCGCCAGGGACGATCGCGTTGACGAGCGTCGACTTGCCGACGCCGGAGTGGCCGACGAACACGGTCTCATGCCCGTCCAGCGCCTCCCGGATTTCGTCCACCGGAACCAGGCCGGTCCGGGAGCGGAACACCGGGATGTCGAGCCCGGCGAAGTTCGCCAGGAAGGGCTCGGGGTCGGCCAGGTCGGTCTTCGTGATGCACAGCATCGGGGAGATGCCGGCGTCGTAGGCGGCGACGAGGTAGCGGTCGACGAGCCGGGCCCGCGGCTCCGGGTTGGCCGCGGCGACGACGATGAGCAGCTGGTCGGCATTGGCGACGACGATGCGCTCGACGTCGTCGGTGTCGTCCGCGCTTCGGCGCAGCACCGTGCTGCGTTCGGTGATCCGGACGATGCGCGCAAGCGTGCCCTCGTCGCCGCTGAGGTCGCCGACGACGTCGACCCTGTCCCCGTTCACGATCGGCTGGCGGCGGAGCTCCCTGGCCCTGACACAGCTGAGCTCGACGCGGTCGCCACCGGTCCCGTCGACCGTGACACGATAACGGCCGCGGTCGACGGCGTACACGCGGCCGGTGGCGGCGTCCTCGTGCTTGGGCCTGATCTTCGTCCGCGGACGATTCGCCTTCGGGTTCGGCCGGACCCGGACGGTCGACTCGTCGTAGACGTCCTCGTCCTCGTCGTCCTCCTGCCACCAGCTCACCGGTTCACGCCTCCAGCATCCGCTGCCAGAGCTCGGTGAACTGCGGCAGCGTCTTGGACGTCGTGGCGATGTTCTCGACGGTGACCCCGTCGACGCGCAGCCCGATGATCGCGCCGGCGGTGGCCATGCGGTGGTCGTGGTAGCTGTGCCACTCGCCGCCGTGCAGCGGGGCGGGGGTGACGTCGATGCCGTCCTGCGTCTCGACGGCGTCTCCGCCGAGACGGTTGATCTCGGCGACGAGCGCAGCGATCCGGTCGGTCTCGTGATGGCGGATGTGACCGATGCCCCGGAAGCTGCTCGGGCCGTTCGCCAAAGCGGCGAGCGCGACCAGGGGCGGTGCGAGCTCGCCCGCCTCGCTCAGATCCAGCTCGACGCCGCTGATCGACTCCGGCCCGGTCACGGTGAGCACGCCGTCGGCCAGTGCGACGGAGGCGCCGAAGCGCGGCAGCAGCTCGCGCAGCTGGGCACCGACCTGCGTGGTCTGCTCGGGCCAGTCGGTGATGCGGACGGTTCCCCCGGTCGCGACGGCGGCGGCGAGGAACGGGGCGGCGTTGGACAGGTCCGGCTCGATGACGACGTCGCGCCCTGCGATCTCCTGATGGGCGACCTGCCACACGCCCGGCTCGGGGGAGTCGACGCGGACGCCCCGTTCCGCGAGCGCTGTCGCCGTCATCTCGATGTGGGGCAGGCTCGGCAGCCGCTCACCGGTGTGGGTGACGCGGACGCCCTCCTCGAAACGCGCGCCGGCGAGCAGGAGTGCGGAGACGAACTGCGAGCTGGAGGAGGCGTCGATGGCGACCGGCCCGCCGCGCAGCGCCCCCGTGCCGTGCACGGTGAACGGCAGCCGCCCGGAGCCGTCATCGGCGATGTCCGCCCCGAGCGCACGCAGCGCCCCGATGAGCGCGGACATCGGCCGCGTGCGCGCCGTGGGGTCCGCATCGAACGCCGTCGGTCCGAGGGCGAGAGCGGCAAGGGGAGGGGCGAATCGCATGACCGTGCCCGCCTGGTCGCAGTCGATGGTGGTGGAGCCGAGCAGCTCGTCCGGCGGGGTGACGACCAGGTCGGGCCCGAACGGCGAGGAGCCCTCGCGCTCGCCCACGTCTACGCCGAGCGAGCGCAGCGCCTGGACCATCGCGTCGGAGTCCCTCGAGTGCAGCGGGCGGCGCAGCACGCTGGGCCCGGAGGCGACGGCGGAGAGGATCAGCTCGCGGTTGGTCAGCGACTTGGACCCGGGCAACTGAAGGGTTGCGTCGACCGCGCGCACGGCGAACGGCGCCTGCCAGGCGGCGTCGTCCTCGGGGACGGAGGCATCGTCGTAGAGCGGCAGGTCGGGAGCGGAATATTTGGACTCGAGCATCGTTGTCAACAGTATCGGCGAGCGCGCCGAATCACGAGCGGAGGACCGGTGGGCAGCACACTTCTCGAGCGTCCGGCACGGGCGGGCAGCACCCCCGACGGGGTGCGCGGGACCGTCACGGCGGCGTCGCAGGCGGCGACCGTAGACTGGGCGGCGATGACAATCGACGAGCCCCGACCGACGGCCGACCCCGCTCCGGCGGGGGATGAGCCGGCCGACCCGCGCGCGCTGTTCGAGGAGCAGGCGTTGCCGTTCATCGACCAGCTCTACGGGGCGGCGATGCGGATGACGCGCAAGCCCCAGGACGCGCAGGACCTCGTACAGGAGACCTTCACGAAGGCGTACCGGGCGTTCGACCGGTTCCAGCAGGGCACAAACCTGAAGGCCTGGCTGTACCGCATCCTGACGAACAGCTACATCAACGACTACCGCAAGAAGCAGCGCGAGCCCTATCAGAGCGCCATCGACGACCTCGAGGACTGGCAGCTGGGCGGTGCCGAGTCGACGACCGCGAGCTCCGCCCGCTCGGCGGAGGCCGAGGCGATCGACCACATGCCCGACGGCGTGGTCAAGGAGGCGCTGCAGTCGATCCCGGAGGACTTCCGCATGGCGGTGTACCTCGCCGACGTCGAGGGCTTCGCCTACCAGGAGATCGCCGACATCATGAAGACCCCCATCGGCACCGTCATGAGCCGGCTGCACCGCGGCCGCCGGCTGTTGCGCGAGCTGCTGGCCGACTACGCGGGTGAGCAGGGCATCACCGCGACACCATCACGGACGAGGAGCACGAAATGAGCGACTGCGGCTGCGAGAAGGCCAGGCGCGACCTCGAAGAGTACCTCCGCAACGAGGTGTGCAGCACCGAGGCGTCCGACATCAGGGAGCACATCGAGAACTGTGCGGACTGCAGGGACGAGATGGTCGTCAACCAGACGCTCACCGAGGTCATCCAGCGGGCGTGCCGTGAGAGCGCGCCGGAACAGCTGCGATCGCAGGTGCTCGCCCGCATCCGCGAGGTCCAGAGCGCTCACGGCTGAGCGGTCGTGCCCGTGCCCTGGCGCGGACGCCGGGGCGGCGGTCTGACGCAGAGCCCGTCACGGCGAAGGGGAGGCGGGGCCGCGGCCCCGCCTCCCCTTCGCCGTGACGCTGGTCAGCCCTGGCGTGAGGTGTCCAGCGCGACGGAGAGCAGCTCGGCCTGCTCGACCGCGTGGCGCTTCGCCGATCCTGTCGCCGGCGAGGCGGCGCCCGGGCGGGACACCACCCTGATCGGCCGGTCGGGGAAGCGCTTCGGGGCGCGCAACGCAAGGAACGGCCAGGCGCCCTGGTTCTCCGGCTCGTCCTGGACCCAGACGATCTCGGCGTTCGGGTACCGGTCGAACACCTCCTGCAGCTCGGCGACCGGGAGCGGGTAGTACTGCTCCAGCCGCACCAGCGCGACCTGCTCGTTCGGCGTCTTCGTCAGCTCGTTCACCAGGTCCCAGTGGATCTTGCCCGCGTGCAGCAGCACACGAGTCACCGCGGCGGGGTCGATCGGCCTGGTGTCGTCGATGACGGTGTCGAACCGCCCGTTCGTGAAGTCCTCGAGCGGGCTGGACGCGCCGCGCAGCCGCAGCATCGCCTTCGGGGTGAACACCACGAGCGGACGACGGGGCCTGGCGTACGCCTGACGGCGCAGCAGGTGGAAGTAGGACGCGGGGGTCGACGGCCTCGCCACCGTCATGTTGTTCTCCGCACACAGCTGGAGGAACCGCTCGATGCGCGCCGAGGAGTGGTCGGGGCCCTGACCCTCGTAGCCGTGGGGGAGCAGGAGCACGACACCGGAGCGCTGCTCCCACTTCTGCTCGGCCGAGGCGATGAACTCGTCGATGATGGTCTGCGCGCCGTTGGTGAAGTCACCGAACTGCGCCTCCCAGAGCACGAGCGCGTCCGCGCGCTCGACCGAGTAGCCGTACTCGAAGCCCATCGCCGCGTACTCGCTGAGCAGCGAGTCGTAGATCCAGAATCGGGCCTGCTCCTCGGAGAGGTTCACCAGCGGCAGCCACTCCTGGCCGTTCACCCTGTCGTGCAGCACCGCGTGGCGCTGGACGAAGGTGCCCCGTCTGGCGTCCTGGCCGCTCATGCGGACCGGGGTGCCCTCGAGCAGCAGGGAGCCGAAGGCGAGGAGCTCGCCGAACGCCCAGTCGATGTTGCCGTTGCGGCTCATGTCGAGGCGCTTCTTCAGCAGCTGGTCGAGCTTGGTGTGCACGGTGAAGCCGGCCGGCTTGTTGTTGAACGCGTCGCCGATGCGGTGGATCACCTCGGTGCCGACCGCGGTGACGTCCGGCTCGCCGATGTAGCCGTCGCCGGTGTCCTCGGGCAGGATCACGGGCAGCGAGGCGGTCTGCGCCGCGTGCGTCTCGGAGAAGGCGCGCTCCAGGCGGTTCTGGAAGTCGCGGTGCGCGGCGTCGTACTCGTCCTGCGTGATGTCGCCGCGGCCGACGAGCGCCTCGGTGTAGAGCTTGCGCACGCTGCGCTTGGCCTCGATGAGGTTGTACATCAGCGGCTGCGTCATCGAGGGGTCGTCGCCCTCGTTGTGGCCGCGGCGTCGGTAGCAGACCAGGTCGATGACGACGTCCTTCTTGAAGGCCTGCCGGAACTCGAACGCCTGGCGGGCGACACGGACGACGGCCTCGGGGTCGTCGCCGTTGACGTGCCAGATGGGCGCCTGGATGGTCTTGGCGACGTCACTCGCGTAGACGCTGGAGCGGCCCTCGCCGGGGGGAGTGGTGAACCCGACCTGGTTGTTGACGATGATGTGCACGGTGCCGCCGGTGCGGTAGCCGCGCAGCTGGGACATCTGCATCGTCTCGACGACGACGCCCTGTCCGGCCATGGCGGCGTCGCCGTGCAGCAGAACCGGCAGCGTCGAGAACGTGCCGATGGGCCTGCGGTCCTGCTTGGCCCTGACGATGCCCTCGAGCACGCCGTCGACGGCCTCGAGGTGCGAGGGGTTCGCCGCGAGGTACACGGGGAGCTCCTCGCCGCCGGCGGCGTGGAAGGTTCCCTCGGTGCCGAGGTGGTACTTCACGTCGCCGGAGCCCTGCGCGCCGCCGCCGGCGGTGCCCTCGAACTCCTGGAAGATCTGCCCGTAGGTCTTGCCGGCGATGTTGGTCAGCACGTTCAGCCGGCCGCGGTGGGCCATGCCGATCGCGGCGCCGTCCATGCCGTCCTCCGCCGCCCCCTGCAGGATGGCGTCGAGGAGGGCGATCGTCGACTCGCCGCCCTCAAGGCTGAAGCGCTTCTGACCGACGTACTTGGTCTGCAGGAAGGTCTCGAAGGCCTCCGCCTCGTTCAGCTTGCCGAGGATGCGCATCTGCTCGTCATGGGTGGGCTTCGCGTAGGGGCGCTCGACCTTCTCCTGGATCCAGGCGCGCTGCGCCGGGTCCTGGATGTGCATGTACTCCAGGCCGATCGTGCGGCAGTAGGAGTCGCGGAGGGTGCCGAGGATGTCGCGGAGCTTGGCCTGGCGGCGCTCGCCGAAGCCACCGGTGACGAACTCACGGTCCAGGTCCCAGAAGGTCAGACCGTGGCTGGCGATGTCCAGGTCGGGGTGCGAACGCTGGACGTACTCGAGCGGGTCGATGTCGGCCATGAGGTGCCCGCGCACGCGGAAGGAGTTGATCAGCTCCTGCACGCGCGAGGTCTTGTTCACGTTGTCGCTGACGTTCACGGAGATGTCCGGCGCCCACTCGATGGGGGCGTAGGGGATGCGCAGCGCCGCGAAGACGTTCCGGTAGAAGCCGCGCTGGCCGAGCAGGAGCTCGTTGACCTTCTTCAGGAACTCGCCGGACCCGGCGCCCTGGATGACGCGGTGGTCGTAGGTGGAGGTGAGGGTGATGGTCTTGCCGACGCCGAGCTTCACCAGGGTCTCGGCGCTCGACCCCTGGAACTCGGCCGGGTACTCCAGCGCTCCCGCCCCGATGATGCAGCCCTGGCCGCTCATCAGCCGCGGGACCGAGTGGACCGTGCCGATGCCGCCCGGGTTCGTCAGCGATACCGTGACGCCCTGGAAGTCGGCCGCCGTGAGCTTGTTCCCCCGTGCGCGCTTGACGAGGTCCTCGTAGCTGGCCAGGTACTCGCTGAAGGTCAGCGACTCCGCCCTCATGATGCCGGGGACCATGAGGGTGCGGGTGCCGTCCGGCTTGGGCAGGTCGATCGCGATGCCCAGGTTGATGTGGGCGGGGGCGACGACCGCGGGCTTGCCGTCGGTCTCCGTGTAGTAGACGTTCTGGCTCGGGAACTCCTTGAGCGCCTGGATGAGCGCCCAGCCGATCAGGTGGGTGAAGCTGACCTTGCCGCCGCGGGAGCGGGCGAGGTGGTTGTTGATGACGATGCGGTTGTCGATCATGAGCTTGGCGGGGATCGTCCGCACGCTCGTCGCCGTCGGGACGGTCAGCGACTGGTTCATGTTCGCCACGAGGGTCTTGCCGACGCCGCGGATGGGCGTGACGACGTCCTCGCGCTCCTCCGAGTCGTCGCGCTCCTCGCCCGAGGAGCGGTTCGCCGGCGCGTCCGCGGGGATCGGCGCGGGCTTCGCCGGCCGGTTGGTGGTCTTCGCGACCGGGGTACTCGAGGTGGTCGGCGTCTGCGCGGCCTCGGCGGAGGCGGCGCCCCCGGCCGGGGCCGCCTGCGGTGTCGAGGCCGGTCCGTGCGCGGCGCGCTCGTCCGGTGCGGGTGATGCGGCGGTCGCGCCGGTCTGCTGTGCGTGGAACTTCTCGAGCACGGGCCACCACGATCGATCGACGGAGTCCCTGTTCGTCAGGTACTGCTCGTAGAGCTCCTCGACCAGCCATTCATTCGCGCCGAACTCCTCCGACGCCCCGTCGCCTGCACCGCTGCCGGTACCCAGGTTTGACACAGGTTTTCGCCCACTCTCTCCGTTGATTAGTGACACGTGACGGAGGCAGTTGCGACCCCGTCACGCTCCATCGGGAACCAGCCTAATCCAGATCACCATTCCGCGAGCGGACGCGCCGGGGTTACGGTGACGCCATGCGATTCATCGACGATGCCCCCGGTCACGAGCTCAGCTTCCCCGACGTCTTCCTCGTCCCGTCGCGCAGCGACGTGGCCTCCCGCTACGACGTCGACCTCGCCCCCGAGGACGGGACCGGCTGCACGATCCCCCTCGTCTCGGCCAACATGAACTCGGTCACCGGTCCGCGCCTGGCCGCGCAATTGGCCAGGCGCGGCGGTCTCGGCGTCCTGCCCCAGGACGGGCTGTTGCAGACCAGGGCGCAGGCCATCGCCAGGGTGAAGGAGCAGGACCCGCGGGTGGAGAGCCCCCGCGTGGTCGGCCCGGGGACGCTCGTGGCCGAGGCCGCGCTCCGGCTGCCGCCGCTGGCGGGGCACGGTGCCGTCGTCGTCGACGCGGACGGCGCCGTGCTCGGCGTCGTCGAGGGGGACCGGCTGCGCGGCGCCGACCCGGCGACGCCGATGGCCGAGCTCGCGGTGCCCGTCCCCGGCATCGACGCGGACTCGGGTGCGAGCCCGCGTGAGGTGTTCCGGCTGATGCATGAGGCGGGCGTCGGGCTGTGCACGGTGCTGAGGCACGGCCGGCTCGTCGGAGTGGTGAGCAGGGCGGGTGCGGTGCGCGATGCCAGCTACCGGCCGAACGTCGCGGCCGACGGCCGGCTCAGGGTCGCCGCCGCCGTCGGCGTGAACGGCTCGCCCGCGGACAAGGCGGAGGCGCTGGTGGAGGCCGGAGCGGACGTCATCGTCGTCGACACCGCCCACGGGCACCAGGGAACGGCGCTCAGGGCCGTCGAGGCTGTCGCGGCACGGGAGCTCGGCGTCCCGCTCGTGGCAGGCAACGTCGTCACCTCCTCCGGTGTGCGGGACCTGGTCTCGGCCGGGGCGACGATCGTGAAGGTCGGGGTCGGGCCGGGCGCCATGTGCACGACCCGCATGATGACCGCCGTCGGCCGTCCGCAGTTCTCCGCGGTCATGGAGACGGCCGCCGCCGCGACCGCGCTCGGCGCGCACGTCTGGGCCGACGGCGGGGTCAGGTACCCCAGGGACGTCGCGCTCGCGCTCGCCGCGGGCGGCGCTCAGGTGATGATCGGCTCCTGGTTCGCCGGGACCATCGAGGCGCCGGGCCAGGTCCGCCGTGACGAGGACGGCCGCGTGTACAAGGAGAGCTGGGGCATGGCGTCCGCCAAGGCCGTCGCCGACCGGTTCTCCGCCACCGACCCGTTCGAGCTGGAGCGCAAGCGCCTCTTCGCCGAGGGGATCTCCTCCTCGCACATCTACATCGACCCCGACCGCCCCTCCATCGACGACCTGCTCGACATGATCACCTCGGGGGTGCGGTCCTCGTTCAGCTACGCGGGCGCGCGGAACCTGGCCGAGTTCAGGGACAGGGCGGTCGTCGGCGTCCAGTCCGCGTCCGGCTACGAGGAGGGCAAGGCGCTCCCCGTCTCCTGGTGAGCGTCTGCCGGTGACGACCGTCTCCGGGTGAGCGTCCCCCGGCGACCCGACGCGGCTCCCCGTCGCGTCCCGGACGGGAGCCGACGAGTTCGGCCCCCGACGTGGGCCTGCGGGCCGGGTGACCGTACAATGGTCTGCACTATGGACGAACCTCCCTCTCCCAGCTCGCCCGAACACCGAACCAGCGACCGTGAGGCGGGTGCCGCCCGTGTCTGATGTGATTCTCTTCGGAATCGGTCTGCTCCTCACGGTCGGAACAGGACTGTTCGTGGCCAGCGAGTTCGCTCTGGTCAACCTGGACCGCTCGGACCTCGAGGCCCGTCGCGACCGCGGCGAGAGCCGCCTGACGATGACCATCGCGGCCCTCAAGATCACCTCGACCCACCTGTCGAGCGCGCAGCTCGGCATCACCCTCACGACACTGCTCACCGGCTACACGATGGAGCCGGCACTGTCGAACATGCTCGCCGGGCCGCTCTCCTCGCTCGGCCTTCCCTCCGGGGCCATCGGCGTCGTCGGCACGGTCCTCGCCATGGTCATCGCCACGCTGCTGTCGATGGTGTTCGGCGAGCTGGTGCCGAAGAACTTCGCCCTCGCCCTGCCGCGGCACACCGCGAAGCTCGTCATCCCCTTCCAGACCCTGTTCACCACCGTGTTCAAGCCGGCGGTCCTGCTGCTGAACGGCAGCGCAAACAAAGTGCTGCACGCGATGGGCATCGACCCGAAGGAGGAGCTCTCCGGCGCCAGGAGCGCGGAGGAACTCTCCAGCCTCGTGCGTCGCTCCGCCGGAGCGGGAACGCTGGAGGCGGACACGGCGACGCTGCTGGACCGCACGCTGCACTTCTCCAGCCGCGACGCCTCCGACGTGATGGCCCCGCGCGGCTCCGTGGAGACCGTCCAGCGCGCGGACACCGCCCAGGACGTCATCCAGAGGGCAAGGGACACCGGGTTCTCCCGCTTCCCCGTCATCGACCAGGATGCCGACGACGTCGTCGGCATCGTGCACATCAAACAGGCCGTCTCCGTCCCGCCGGAGAAGCGCACCGAGGTGCCCGTCGCCGCCCTCATGGAGGAGCCGATCCGGGTGCCCGAGACGATGAAGCTCGACGTGCTGCTGTCGGAGCTGCGCGGGCGCGGCTACCAGATGGCGATCGTCGTCGACGAGTACGGCGGGACCGCGGGCGTGGCCACGCTCGAGGACCTCGTCGAGGAGATCATCGGCGAGGTCTCCGACGAGCACGACCGCTCCAGGGCGGGCATCGTCCGCACCCCCGGCGGCGTCACCTTCCCCGGCATGCTGCGCCCGGACGAGCTGTGGGAGCGCGCGGGCATCCGCGTCCCCGAGGACGACGACTACGAGACCGTCGCCGGCTACATCATGGCAGGGCTGGGGCACGTCCCCGAGGTCGGCGACAGTGTCGCGACCGACGGCGGCACGCTGAACGTCGTGCGGATGGACGGCCGCCGCGTCGACCGCGTCCGCTTCGTGCCCTCGGCCGATGCCGACGGACACGCGGGCACCGAGACGAGCGGGGTGAGGCGATGAACGACTGGATGGGGATCTTCTGGCTCGTCGTGCTCCTGATCGGCAACGCCTTCTTCGTCGGGGCCGAGTTCGCCGTCATCTCGGCCAAGCGCTCGCAGATCGAGCCGCTGGCGGAGAAGGGCAAGCGCAGCGCCAAGACGGCGCTGTGGGCGATGGAGCACGCCACCCTCATGCTCGCCACCTCGCAGCTGGGCATCACGATCTGCTCGCTCCTGATCCTGAACGTCTCGGAGCCGGCGATCCACCACCTGCTCGAGGTCCCGCTCGGCCTGCTGAACCTGCCCGAGCAGGCGGTCGGCCCGGTCGCGTTCGTCATCACCCTGCTGCTGGTGTCGTACCTGCACGTCGTGTTCGGTGAGATGGTTCCGAAGAACCTGTCGTTCTCGGTGCCGGACAGGGCCGTGCTGTTCCTCGCCCCCGCGCTGGTGTGGGTGTCGAAGGTGTTCCGCCCGGTGATCTGGGTGCTGAACAGCCTCGCGAACAGCGTGCTGCGGCTGTTCCGGGTCGAGCCGAAGGACGAGGCCGCCTCGACCTTCACCCTGGACGAGGTGCAGACGATCGTCGACCAGTCGACGCGGGAGGGCCTGCTCACCGATGCCTCGGGCGCGCTCGTCAACGCGCTGGAGTTCACGACCAAGACGGTGAGGGACGTCGCGCTCCCACTGGACAGGCTCGTCACGCTCAGCGCGAGCGCCACCCCCACCGAGGTCGAGCGTGCCGTCGCCAAGAACGGCTTCTCGCGGTACATCGTCTGCGACGCCGAGGGGCTGCCGAGCGGCTACGTGCACCTCAAGGACGTGCTGCGCATCGACACGGACCGCGCGGCGCACGAGTCGACGGCGCCGATCCCGGCGAAGCGCATCCGCCAGCTGGTCTCGATCCTCGCCGACGCCGACCTCGAGGACGCCCTCGCGGTGATGCGGCGCAGCGGCTCGCACCTGGCGCGGGTGATCACGCCGGACGGCACGACGACGGGGGTGCTGTTCCTCGAGGACATCATCGAGGAGCTCGTCGGCGAGGTCGAGGACGCCACCCAGCGGCGGCGCTGAGCCGGGCCGCCGACGACCACGACGATGCCGGTGCGAGCTCCTGCCCGCACCGGCATCGTCGTCCGCTCGCCCCGCACCCGCCTGGTCGTCCGGCCCTGCGGCGGTCTAGCCTGAGGGCATGAGCCCCGCACCGCACCGCGACGACACGGGCGCGCCGTGGACTCGGGCCGACGCAGCCGGAGTCCTCGTCCGTCCCGGCCCCGGCGACCACAAGTACACCCGCGGTGTCGTCGGCCTGTGCACCGGATCTGCCCGATACCCGGGCGCCGCCGTCCTCGGGGCGGAGGCCGCTCTGCGCACCGGACCCGGCATGCTCCGCTACCTCGGTCCGGCCGAGACCGCGCGCGCCGTGCTCGCCCGACGTCCCGAGTGCGTGCCGGGGCCCGGCCGGGTGCAGGTGCTCGTCCTCGGATCGGGGATGGACGCCGCTGAGGCACGGCGGCGCTGGCTGGGCCTCCGGCACGACGGGACACGCGCCGGCGCCGCGGCCGGCCCCGACGTGAGCGCCGGCACGGACGGAGGCACGGCGGGAGCGGACGCCGTCCCCGTCGTGCTCGACGCGGGGGCGATCGGCCTGGTCGGGAGCGCCGTCGGCGACGGGCACCCGGTCGTCGTGACCCCGCACGCGGGCGAGCTGGCCGCGCTGTTCGCGCAGGCGGGGGAGGGGCGGTTCGGCACGCGGGCGGCCGTCGAGGCGGAGCCGGAACTCGCCGCCCTGACCGCCGCGCGCCGCTGGGGCGCGGTCGTGCTGCTCAAAGGGGCCGCGACGCACGTGGCGACACCGAGGGGGCGTCGGCTCCGCGTCGAGGTCGGAACGCACTGGCTCGCCAGCGCGGGCACCGGCGATGTGCTCGCCGGGTGCCTCGGGACGGTCCTCGCCTCCCTGGCCGCGCGAGGCCGCTCCGACGACGACGCCCTCGCCGAGGGGGCGGCAACCGCGGCCCTGCTGCACGCCAGGGCGGCCGAGCTCGCCAGCGGCGGCGGCCCGCTGCTGGCGCTCGAGCTGGCCGAGGCGCTCGCGCCCGCCGTGGCAGAACTGCTCACCCATGCCGCCGACGCGGCCCCTGCCGAAACGGCAGGGAACGGCAGGGACAGGCCGACGCCGTAGCATGGGCCTGTGCCCCAGCGTGTCCTCGCCTGGCTGACCTTCGTCGTCGTCCACGCCGTCCTCATCGTGCAGAGCCTGTACGGCTCCGGCTACCCGATTGGCGACGTCACCCTCGTATACACCCGCTGGGCCGAGCAGGCGCTCGCCGGCGGCGGCACGGTCGGCATCACGGTGCCGTGGGTGTACCCGGTCGGGGCACTGCCGTTCGTGCTGCTTCCCGCGCTCGGCGGTATGGACGGCTACCTCACCGGCTGGCTGGTGCAGGTGGTCGCGCTCAACGCGGCCGGGTTCGCCGTGCTCCTGCACGGCCGGCACGGACTGCGCCGGCGGACGGAGGCGGGGCTGGCGTGGATGGGGCTGCTGCTCCTGCTCGGTCCGGTCGCACTCAACCGCATCGACACGCTCACCGTGCCGCTCGTCGTCGTCGGGCTGCTCTGGGCCGCGTCGAGGCCGGCGGTGGCCGGCGCCATCCTGGCCGTCGCCGCCTGGATCAAGATCTGGCCCGCGGCGGTCGGGCTCGCCCTCGTCGTCGCCATCCCCCAGCGCCTGCGGGTCCTCGCCGGAGCGCTGCTGGCCAGCGGGGGCATCCTTCTCGTCGCGTGGCTCGCGGGAGCCGACGGGTCGGTGCTGAGCTTCATCACCCAGCAGGCGGGCCGGGGCCTCCAGGTCGAGTCGGTCCTGGCCACGCCGTGGATGTGGGCCGCACTGGCCCCGGGCGACGCGAGCTTCGTGTACTACGACACCGGCATCCTCACCTACCAGGTCGTCGGGCCGGGCTCACCGGTGCTCGCGGCCGCGTCGACGCTGCTGCTTGCGGCGATCGTGCTCGTCGTCGCACTGCTCGGGGTGCGGGCGGTCCTCGCGGGGGCGCGCGGGCGGCGGCTGGTGCTCGTGCTCGTGCTCGCGCTCGTGACGGCGCTCATCATCGGCAACAAGGTGGGCTCGCCGCAGTTCGCTGCGTGGATCATCGCCCCGCTCGTCGTCGGCGTGGGGTTCCGGCTTCCCGGCTGGCGGGTGCCGGTCGTGATCGGCGCGCTCGTGCTCGCG
>NZ_FUKR01000057.1 GCF_900163835.1 Mycetocola reblochoni REB411
GGCAGGGGCCGGGGATGGGGACGGTGACGCTCTCCGGCGGTCCCGAGACGACGGCGCCCGGCCGCTACTCGCTCATCGCCGAGGACGGGACGCGCTACCTCGTCGGCGACCTCGTGCGCCGAGTGCCGGGGGGAGCCGTCCGGGCACTTCTCGGCACGCCGCCGCCGCCCGGTCCCGGCTACCGCCTGAGCGCGTACTACTACTCCCGGCCGGACGACGCCGGCGTCACCGGCAGCCTCGTCGACGTCCCCACACCGCTCGGACCGATGCCGGCCTGGCTCGTGCCCGCCGGCGACGGGCGCCGCTGGGCCGTGGTCGTCCACGGCAGGGGGGCGCTGCGCGAGGAGGGACTCCGCTCCGCGCCGATCTGGGCGGCCCACGGCATCACCGCCCTCTACGTGTCGTACCGCAACGATCCCGACGGCATCCCGAGCAGGGACGGACGCTACGGGCTCGGCAGCACCGAGTGGCGCGATGTCGACGCCGCCATCGGCTACGCCAGGACGCACGGCGCCACGGAGGTGATCCTGATGGGCTGGTCGATGGGGGGAGCGATCAGCTTCCAGACCCTGCTGCACGGGAGCAACCGCGAGCTGATCACCGGGATGGTGCTCGACTCTCCCGTCGTCGACTGGACGGACGTCATCCGATTCCAGGCCACCCTCAACCGGCTGCCGCGCGTCATCGGAGCGGCGGCGGCGCGCAGCCTCGGACGTCGTGCCGCCACACGGCAGGGCCCGGACATCGCGGCGATGGACATGCTCAGGCGTGCCGACGAGATCGACGTCCCCGTGCTGATCCTGCACAGCACGGACGACGGCTTCGTCCCGGCCGAGCCCTCGGCCCGGCTCGCCGAGCTCCGCCCCGAGCTGGTGACCACCCACCTGTTCGCCAACGCGACGCACACCCGCATCTGGAACGACCAGCCGGAACGCTGGCGTCGCATCATCGACGGCTGGCTGGACAGCACGGGGCTCGGCCGCCCCGGCCCGGCGGCCACCGACTAACCTGGAACGCGCCGGTTCGGAGCCGGCCCTCCGCCGACAGCAAGGACACCCGTGAGCCCGCAGCCCCTGGTCAGCACCGTCCGCCTCACCGACCGTACGCCTCAGCTCGGCGGCGATCAGCTGACCGCGAGGCTGGCACCCCCTCCGCAGTTCGCCTCCGCCTCCTTCGACAGCTACATCCCCGACCCCGACCACCCCTCCCAGGAGGAGGCGCGCGAGGCCCTGCGGGCGTTCGTCGGGGTCGCGCCGACGGTGAAGCGCGGCCTGTTCTCGCGCCGCAAGGCGCCGGAGGCGAAGCCGGGCCTGTACCTGGACGGCGGTTTCGGCGTCGGTAAGACACACCTGCTGGCCGCCGCGTGGCACGCGATGCAGGCGAGGCGCAAGTACTTCGGCACCTTCATCCAGTACACGGCGCTCGTCGGTGCGCTCGGCTACCGCGGCGCCGTCGACGCGCTGCGCGGCGCGTCCCTGATCTGCATCGACGAGTTCGAGCTCGACGACCCCGGTGACACGATGGTGATGACCCGTCTGCTCGGTGAGCTGGTCGCCTCGGGCACCCGTGTCGCCGCCACCTCGAACACGCCTCCGAACGCGCTCGGGGAGGGCCGGTTCGCGGCCGCGGACTTCCTCCGCGAGATCCAGGCGATGTCGGACAGCTTCCACACGATCCGGATCGACGGCGTCGACTACCGGCGCCGGAGCATCGAGGGCCACGCGCTGTCCACGCCGGACGCGGACTACCCGTCGGCGCTGCGACGCGCGGCGGGCGAGGGCGGCACCGCCTCCGACGACGACTTCGACGCCCTCATGGACCACCTGGCGCGGGTGCACCCCTCGGCGTTCGCTGACCTCGTCTCCGGGGTCTCCGCCGTCGGGATCCGCGGGGTCCACCCCCTGCACGACCAGACGCAGGCGCTCCGCCTCGTCGCACTGATCGACCGCATCTACGACGCGCAGCTGCCGATCGTCGCCACCGGTGACCCGCTCGACACCGTGTTCGGCGAGGACATGCTCGCCGGTGGGTACCGGAAGAAGTACCTCCGCTGCATCTCCCGCATGCTCGCGTCCACCTCCGTCGCCTCCGCCGCCGACGCGGACTGACCGGGTGTCAGGCGCGGCCGGAGGCCCGCGCTTGCCCACCGTCACCCCCGAACGGGGCCGGGGAAACAGCCCTGTTACACGACCCCGACAGCCGTAACACCCGGGAAACACGGGTACATCGTGCCGGAAACGTGCGAGCGGCATGCTTCCAGGAGCAGGCACTCCACGGAGGGCCGCACCACACAGCCCTCGACCCGAAGGAACCGATATGGATACCGGCAGCATTTCCTGGGGGATCGTCGCCACGGCACTCGTGCTCGTGATGACCCCCGGCGTGGCGTTCTTCTACGGAGGCCTCGTCAAGGCCAAGAGCGTCATCAGCATGATGATGATGAGCTTCGGAGCCCTCGGCCTGGTGTCGGTGCTCTGGATCCTCTACGGCTACAACATGACCAGCGTCGAGGGCGTGTGGTCATTCGCCGGGAACCCCTTCACCGACTTCGGCCTCTCCGGGATGTCCGGCGGCGAGACGGCCAACACCGACCTGCTCGGCGTCGCCTACGGCTCGACCTTCGCGATCATCACCATCGCGCTGATCTCCGGCGCGATCGCGGACAGGGCGAAGTTCGGCTCCTGGATGCTCTTCGTCGGGCTGTTCGCCACGCTCGCCTACTTCCCGATCGCCGCGTGGGTCTGGGGCGGCGGCTGGATCATGAACCTCGGCACGACCCTCTTCGGTGAGGATGCGGGCATCGAGGTCATCGACTACGCCGGTGGAACGGTCGTGCACCTGAACGCCGGTGCTGCGGCCCTCGCCCTCGCCCTCGTGCTGGGCAAGCGTGTCGGATTCCAGAAGGGCATCCTCAAGCCGCACAACGTCCCGCTGACCATGCTCGGCGCGTCCATCCTGTGGTTCGGCTGGTTCGGCTTCAACGCCGGCGCCGAATGGCTGAACGGCCTGGAGAACGTCGGCCTCATCGTCATCAACACCATCGGTGCCACCGCGGCCGCGATCATCGGCTGGCTCGTCGTCGAGAAGCTCAAGGACGGCAAGGCGACCTCGGTCGGTGCTGCCTCCGGTGCCGTGGCCGGTCTGGTCGCCATCACCCCGGCCTGTGCCAACCTCGCCCCCGGCTGGGCGCTCCTGCTCGGCATCATCACCGGTGCGCTCTGCGCCCTGGCAGTGGAGCTGAAGTTCAAGTTCGGCTTCGACGACTCGCTCGACGTGGTGGGCATCCACCTGGTCGGCGGTCTCATCGGAACCGTGTTCCTCGGCTTCTTCGCGACCGGCACCGGCCTCGTGCTCGGCGGCGGCGTGCAGCAGCTGATCGTCCAGGTCATCCCCGTGCTTGCCGTGATGATCTACTCCTTCGTGGTGGCCTGGGTCATCGGGACGCTCATCCAGAAGACGATCGGCTTCCGGATCACGAACGAGGACGAGCTCGCCGGCGTCGACACGACGGTCCACGGCGAGGAGGGCTACGCTCTCGACCGCGTCTGATCGATCGGACGACGCCGACGGGGCGGGATGCGATGGCATCCCGCCCCGTCGGCGTCGTCGTGCCGGCGCTTGGACTCGGCGGTTCCGCTCGACGGTCCCGCTCGCGTCGGAGAGTGTCGCGTGGGCACACTCCCGCGGCCGGCCGTAACCGGACCATTGCCGTCTCCGAACGGTCACGGTGACGCAACGCCGTCGTGACGGCGGTCGGCTGTACTCGGAGCATGACCGCACACGACGCAGCACCCACGGCCCCGACCGTCCCCTCCGTTCCGCGCCGCGTGCTGGTGACCGGCGGGTCGAGGGGGATCGGCGCCGGCATCGTCGGCGGTTTCCTCCGTGCAGGGGACCGGGTCGTGTACACCGCGACCAGCCCGCGACAGGCGGCGCCCCTCCCGAACGCCAGCTACCTGCCCTGCGACCTCCGCGACGACGCGGCCGCGTCCGAGCTCGTGCGCGCGGCGACCGGCCTCCTCGGCGGGCTCGACGTCATCGTCCACTGCGCAGGGGTGTACCCGGAGCGTCCGCTGACGCGCATGACGACCGAGGCGTGGGACGACGTCCTGGCCGTCAACCTGCGCAGCGCCATGACGCTCGTCCGCGAGTCCGTCCCGGCGCTGACCGCGTCGGGCCGCGGAAGGGTCGTGCTCGTCTCGTCGATCACCGGCCCCGTCACGGGGATCGCCGGCCTGACGCACTACGCGGCGTCCAAGGCGGGCCTGGAGGGCTTCATGCGCGCGGCGGCGCTCGAGCTGGCCCCACTGGGCATCACGGTCAACGCCATCGCCCCCGGGACGGTGATGACGGACGGCCTCGCCGCACTGTTCACGCCAGCCGAGATCGCGGCGCTCGGCCAGCGCATCCCCGCCGGCCGGCTCGGCACGCCCGAGGACATCGCCGCCCTCGCGGTCTTCCTCGCGGGTGAGGGCGCGTCGTTCATCACCGGGCAGTCCGTCGTCGTCGACGGAGGGCAGACGCGGGTGGAGTAGGACCGAGGGGAGGGCCCCGCGGGCTCGTCCGGCCGCGGGACTACTCCGGCCGCGTCGCGACCGCCGGCTCGACGATCAGCCGGGTCCTATCGCCCCGGAAGACGTCGACCGAGTACTCGATCGGCCTGGCGTCGGCGTCCCGCGCGACCCGGGTCAGCCGCAGCATCGGCTGGCCAAGCGAGGCCTCCAGGACGGCCGCGTACGGCTCCGCGGCGAGGACGATCTCGACGCGCTCGGTGATACGGCCGAAGCGGACGCCGTAGGCGGTCTCGAACAGCTCCCAGAGCGACCCGCCCACGCCGCGCTCGAGCAGGTCGGGGAACCGCTCCAGCGGCACGTACATCGTCTCCCACGACAGCGGGCGCGCGTCCGCGAGGCGCAGCCGCTCGACCAGGACAACGCCGGCCCCCTCGGCCAGCTCGAGTGCGGCCGCCACCTCGACGTCCGCCCGCTCGATCCGGGTCCTGAGCACGCGTGTGCCCGCCGTGAACCCCTGGTCGTGGAGCATCGCGGGCACCGCGAGCTTCTGACCCTGCCCCATGCGCCGCTCCAGAACCGGGCCGATGGGGTGCTCGAAAGCGTCGCCGGCGAGCGGCCAGTTCGCGTTGGGGTGCAGCGCGAAGGTTCCGCCGCCCCGCCCCGGTTCACGCCGGACCGTGCCCTCGCTCTCGAGCGCCGCGAGTGCGGCCCTCACCGTGCTCCGGCTCACGCCGAATCGGGTGGACAGCTCCCGCTCCGGAGGGAGCCGTCCACCGTGCATGACGTGGCCGCGCTCGATCATCGTCCGCAGCCGCGCGGCGACCGACGCGGCGTTCGGTCCGAGCCCCTGTGCCATGGTCGCCCCCCTCAGCGGCCCGCGTGGTCGACGACGTCGGTGAGGAAGCGGCCGTCGAGGTACGCCGAACCGATCCGGACCGTGTCGGGCACGTAGCTGCCCACCATCGCCGTGTGCTCGGGCGTGCCCTGACGCGACTCCATCCAGCCGACGAGAAGCAGCCGGCGCAGCATGACCAGCGCGGGGATCACCGCGAGGTCCTCGGCCCGCAACTCCCCGGCCGCGGCATACCCGCCGATCCACGCCTCGACCAGCTGTGGGACGGCCGGGTCCGACTCGATGAAGGACAGCGCGCACGCCAGGTCCCACATCAGCCAGGCCGTGCCCGCGTCGTCGAAGTCGATGACGGTCAGCCGGTCGCCGTGCAGCAGCAGATTCGTCACGGGCAGGTCGCCGTGCAGCAGCGCCGTGCGTCCGCCACGCGCCTCGTAGTCGGCGATGTCGGTTCGGACGCGCTGCTCGACCCGCTCCAGCAGCTCACGGGTGGCGTCGTCCACCTCGCGGTTGCTCCGCCACGACGCCCACGCCGAGGCCTCGCCAATGGCCGTGTCGAGGGTCCACTCCATCCGCTCGAAGCCCGCAGGGGCGTTCCACTCCATCGCATGCCGATGCAGCCGGGCGGTCAGTCCGCCCAGGCGGGCGAAGACCGCCGTCATCACGCTCGGGTCGCCGGAGTCGGGGCTCGTGCCCTCGACGAACTCGAAGACGACGGCGTGCTGCGTGTGGCCGTCGGCGTTGCGGAAGCTCGCGACGGGCGACCCCGTCGCGCTCGGCCGGATCGCCGGGGTGTCGACCACACCCGCGCTGCGCAGGGCGCTGATCCAGGCGAGTTCGCCCTCGATCTCCGCCAGACGGCGATACCCGGGGCGGTGGAGGCGCACGACGATGCGCTCGCCCCCGCTCAGCTCGACGATGTAGCTGGCGTTCTCGGACAGGCTCACCAGCCGGGAATCCACGGCCCGCTCGGTGAGACCGTAGGCGGCCAGCGCCGCGTCGATCCCGCTGACCCAGGCCTCAGCCGTGCCGGGGGAGCGGAGGGCCGGCGCACTCATGCGGGCACCGCCAGGGACTCCAGTGTTCCCGTCAACGCGGCGACGGCCTGGTCGACCGTGTCGTCGTCGACCAGCAGCCCCGGCTTGAACTGGAGCACGACGGGGTCGAGGGTCGAGAAGATCGCCCAGACACCTCGCTCGTAGAGTCCGCGCATGACCGGCTTCGCCCCTCCGATGGCGGGGGAGAACTCCAGGCCGATCACGAGTCCGTCCTGCCTGATCCCGACGAGTGCGCCGGGGAAGCGGATCATCAGCTCGGCGAAGGCGTCGGCCAGCCGGGCGCTCTGCCGACGCACGTTCGCCACCGTCTCCGGCGCGGTCACGATGTCGAGGACCTCCAGCGCCACGGCGGCGCCGACCTCCGAACCGCCGAAGGTGGCCATGTGGGCGAAGCCGTCCACCTCGAGCCAGCCGGCCGCACGGCCGTTCAGCAACGCGGCCGTCACGGGGTAGATGCCCCCGCCGAGGCCCTTGCCCGTGACGATGATGTCCGGCTGTGCGCCCGATTTGGTGATGGCCCACAGCGCCCCGGTGCGCATGAGGCCCGTCTGCACCTCGTCGGCGATGTACAGCGCCCCTGTGCGGTGGGCGAGCTCGGCGACGGCCGCCAGGTAGCCCGGGTCCGGCAGCGGGAAGCCGTAGGTCGCCGGGATGGTCTCGAGGATCACCGCGGCGACGTCGCCGGCGGCGAGGACCTCGGCCATCGCATCGAGGTCGTTGAAGGGGACCTGGACGAACTCGTCCGAGCGGTCGGCGTGGAACAGGCGGGAGAAGCGCTCATCGCCCGCCCCGATCGACAGTCCGGTGTGCCCGTGGTAGGCCTTGCGGATCGACACGATACGCCGGCGCCCCGTCGCCCACCGGGCGCTCTTGATCGCGAGATCGACGGACTCGCCGCCGCTCGAGCCGAACACCACCTTCTCGATGCCCTCGGGTGCGGTGCGGACGAGTTCCCTCGCCAGGGCCGTCCTCGCCACGGCGGGGAAGTGGTGGTTGCCGACGTCGGCGTGCTCGAGCGCGCGCGTCAGCGCGGCGATCGCCCGGGGGTTGCGGTGGCCGATGTTGTACGTGCCGCCGTTCAGGTGCATGTCGATGAGCCGGTGGCCGTCGAGGTCGGTCAGGACGTACCCCTCTCGCTCGCCGATCACCAGGGGGATTCCCTCGTCCTGCCAGAACGCCGTCTTGTCCGGGTTCCAGTACCGCTTGGCGTCGTCCAGGACCTCCTGCTTCGAGGAGTATCCGTAGTCGGAGAGGGGGAAGGCCATGATGTCCCTTTCGTCGGGGTGGTGTGCCCTCCCAGCTAAGGACCGGGGTGTTTCGCGACCGTTTCGGGACCGTTGTCGGACCGAGAAGAAATCGGTCCGCCATCGGTCCGGCTCCGGTCGCGAGGGCCTGTCGCGCCGGGCGGGCGGTCCGACCGGAAGCGGACCGAAGCTGTGACCGAGAGGTAATCGCCCGGGCACGGCGCCGGAAACGCGGGCTGGCGACAATCGACACACCCCGACGATCCGACACCGGTCGGGGACGCCACGCACCTCCGTCCGCTGCACCAGAGGAGACACCCATGACCACCTCCCGTTCGCACCGCCCCCCGACCGTCCCCGACAGCGCCCGATCAGAGGGCGGCGCGATCGACTCGGGCGACGCGGCCCTCAACAGGGGCCTCGGCGTCGGATCGATCGTCTTCATGGTCGTGGCCGCAGCCGCGCCGCTCGGCGTCGTCGCCGCCAACGTCCCGATCGTGATCTCCACCAGCGGGACGATGGCCGCACCGCTGTACTTCCTGCTCGCCACCGCCATCCTCGTGCTCTTCTCCGTCGGCTACACGACGATGACGCGCTTCGTCCCCAACGCCGGCGCGTTCTACTCCTACATCCAGGCGGGGATGGGCCGCCGTCTCGGGACCGGGTCGGCGATGCTCGCCCTGCTCTCGTACGGGCTGCTGTTCATCGGCGTCAACGCCTACGTCGGCGTGGCCACCGCGAACGCCCTGTCTGCATTCACCGGCTGGGAATCGCCCTGGTGGCTGTGGTCGCTCGTCTCGATCGCGGTCATCGGCCTGCTCGGCTACCGCGACATCGAGCTGTCGTCGAAGGTTCTGGGGGTTCTGCTGGTCGCCGAGACCCTCGCGGTCGTGATCATGGACGTCGTCGTCATCGCCCAGGGCGGTGCCGAGGGACTGTCCGCACGCTCCCTGTCCCCGGCCGAGCTGGCCGGCGGCACGCCCTCGCTCGGGCTCATGTTCGCCTTCTTCTGCTTCATCGGCTTCGAGGCGACGGCGGTGTTCCGCAGCGAGGCGAGGGACCCCGACCGCACCATTCCCCGCGCGACGTACATTGCCGTCGTGGGGATCGGCCTGTTCTACGCGGTCTCCTCGTGGGCCGTCGTCGTCGGCATCGGCTCGGAGCAGGCCGTCGCAGCATCGACGTCCGACCCGGAGAACGTCGTGTTCGCCGTCGTCACCACCTTCGTCGGCCCCATCCTCAGCGACGTCATGCAGGTCCTGCTGGCGACGAGCTTCTTCGCCTGCGTGCTGTCGTTCCACAACGTGATCACCCGCTATGTCTTCACCCTCTCCGGCAAGCGGGTGCTGCCGGCACGGCTCGGCGTCGTCGACCCGGTGCACCGTGCACCGTCGCGTGCGTCGTTGTGGGTCAGCATCGTGACCGGTGCCCTCAGCATCGCGGTCATGCTCGGCGGCCTCGACCCCGTCGCCCAGGTGTACACCTGGTTCTCCGGAGCCGCCACGCTCGGCCTCATCGTCCTCATGGCGTTGACGAGCCTCGCAGTGGTGGTGTTCTTCCGCCGCAACCGCGGGACGACTATCGGGTTCTGGCGGGGACTGCTCGCACCGGCGGTCGCCTTCGTGTCGCTCGGGCTCGTCGTCGCGGTCGTCGTCCAGAACCTGCCGTTGCTCGTCGGCAGCACACTGGCAGCCGTCATCGTGGCGGTGTGCGTGGTCGCGGCGTTCGCCGGGGGAGCGCTGGTCGCCACCCGGATGCGTGCGCGCGACCCGGAGCACTACGCGCAGCTGGCCCGCTAGTCGACCGGCCACGCGTTCGGTGCTCGTTGCGCCCGTCGGGCGGGACTCTGACAGGGATCAGAGGCCTGCCCGTCGGGCTGTCTCCGCTGCGGTGCTCCGGCGACACGGCTCCCGGCTGCCACCGGCGCGGCCGCCGGCTTAGCCGTGGCCGTGGCTTCGATCGCACACGTCGGTCCTCCGTGCACGGCTGCGGAGCGCGGGCAGGCGGGGAGCGCAGACGTGCCGGGAACGCAGACGTGAGCTGACTGACCCCGCCAACGGCAGCGCACAGGCCGACAAAAGCGACAGCCGCGGCGACGCGCGGTGTCACACGATGCCGCTGAGCTTCTCTGAGGTGGGCGATGCCGGACTCGAACCGACGACCTCTTCCGTGTGAAGGAAGCGCGCTACCAGCTGCGCCAATCGCCCAAAGTGCCCGACGGGCACAGGACGACACTACCCGAGTCTGCGGGCGAATGAGAAACCGGGCGGCTCCGTGCGTGCGTCGGGCGCGTCGGCGTCGCGAGCCACGCCCGGGAATTCCGCCACGTCCTGGAGGTCCAGCCCCGTGATCACCGCGGTTTCGACGGCCCGCCACGTCCCGTGGGTGCATCGATTTGTGCCCCGGATGACATCTGGGTTATTGTTTCTAAGCACTCGGGTGACCGAGTGAATGCGGATGTGGCGCAGTGGTAGCGCATCACCTTGCCAAGGTGAGGGTCGCGAGTTCGAATCTCGTCATCCGCTCGGATGCTGGGAACAGCCTCCTGGGCTGTCTCCGGTACGTGGGAAACCACACTGGTGGCGTGGCCGAGAGGCGAGGCAGCGGCCTGCAAAGCCGTCCACACGGGTTCGAATCCCGTCGCCACCTCAACATCCACCACCCACACGGGCTCACGCCCGCACCGGGGCGATTGGCGCAGCGGTAGCGCGCTTCCCTGACACGGAAGAGGTCACTGGTTCGATCCCAGTATCGCCCACACAAAATCGGCCTGAACCCACGCGAGAGCGCCGACCATTTGAGCATCGGCCCTCTGAGCATCGGCCCTCTACCGCACAGTCCACGACCACACCGGTCAACGCCACGGTCATTCGGGCAGAGCGTCGGCGGCATTCCTTGTGACGACGCTCGCTGTCTCCGGCCACGAGTGCCAGGCACTCTGAGCGGCTCGCCCGCCGTTCCTCCATACGCCGTCCAGGTGCATCGCCCCGCGTAGTGCCGCCCCGGCCCGACCACGGTTGAGGCCAATCGAGAATCGGTGACGGCCGGACGGCGACCACGCGACCGGGAGACCGCCACGCGTGTTCGATGCGTGCTCTCGACGATTCACCGTTCGGAATCGCCTCGCCCCGGCGTCGGCCGTGAATGCCAAGCTGACCGGATGCGCTACATCGTCATCGCCGACCACGCCGTCGCGCCCACCGCTCCGGCGCAGGCGCGGACTCAGGCAGCAAACACTCACGCTGAGAAGACCGGTGCGGACCGAGGAGGCGAGGGCGCACCCCGACTCATCGACGGGGGAGTGCTCGGTCACGCCGCGTCGGCTGCGCGGCGTCGGGGGCTGCTCGACGCGCACCGGGGCGACACGCTCCGTGCGACCAGGGGAGAAATCGTCGAGCTGATCCGTTCGGACTCCGGCCACGCGCGATCCTGGTGCCGCAACGCCCCAGGCGTGGAGGGCTGGATCGCCGACTCGGTTCTGCGTCGGCCCTGAGGACGAGCACCGGCACGTCGTCGCGGGCCGCTACCGTCAGAGGAATCGATGCCGTCGACTCCGCTTCGCGTGCGACGCGTGGCACGACGGCCGGCGCGGCCCGAGGCTCATTCGGCCGCGACGCGCCGATGTCGAGCCGGTGCATGACGCCCGCGGGATATCCGCTAGGGTTGGTGCGTACCGGGAAACCGGTCGAATGCGGATGTGGCGCAGTGGTAGCGCATCACCTTGCCAAGGTGAGGGTCGCGAGTTCGAATCTCGTCATCCGCTCGGATGCTGGGAACAGCCTCCTGGGCTGTCTCCGGTACGTGGGAAACCACACTGGTGGCGTGGCCGAGAGGCGAGGCAGCGGCCTGCAAAGCCGTCCACACGGGTTCGAATCCCGTCGCCACCTCAACATCCACCACCCACACGGGCTCACGCCCGCACCGGGGCGATTGGCGCAGCGGTAGCGCGCTTCCCTGACACGGAAGAGGTCACTGGTTCGATCCCAGTATCGCCCACCCAAGTGTCGATGTTCAAACTTGCGACGTCCGCAGGTTTGACATCATCCCCCGCGCGCACGCTGGCCTCATAGGCCAGCGCTGCCGCGTGGAGCTTTGGGTCGAGGAGCGCATCGAACGGTTCACCGGGCTCCGCCTCCACCCTGTCGGTGTTCTCGATTTCATAGACGTGGATGCGCTCGAAGAACGCTTGGTTGCAGATACGTCGGAGCGAATCATCGATGCTCATGTAGATCGCGTGCATGTCACCGGCCAGGGCGAGGCAGTCTTCGAGGTGCGTTCTGGCCTGGTCGTACTCGATCTGCCCTGCGTCGATCTGCGCGTCGAGGAACGCGAGTCGGCGTGCGATGCGGTCCTGTTCTTCTTTGAGGAGGTCCAGCGGGACGGCTCCGGCGTGGTGGGCGTGGAGCAGGCTACGGCGTTCGTCGCGGAGCCGGTCACGCTCGACAGCGTGGGTGTGCCGTTCTGCTTTGTTCGCGGCGTGGAGGTCATCGAACTGGCGCACGAGCATGTGCCGAAGCGCGGTGACGATGTGCTCGGGTATCTGCACACGCCGGTAGTAGTCCTCGACCTGTCGTTCGATGTGCTCGATCGGCATGGCCTGGCGGACACAGTTCGTGCGCTTGGAGTGCCGGCCGGCGCAGATGAAGTACGGGTAGACGATGCCCTTGCCATTCCTCGCGTGGGTGACCATCAGGCGGGAGCCGCAGTCGCCGCAGTACACGGAGCCTTTCAGGTAGTGCTCGTGGGTTTGGGTTTTCTCCCCGGACACCTGGTGCGCGGTGAGGACGTTCTGCACCCGATACCAGAGCTCCGCGCTCACCAGCGGTTCGTGGAGTCCGTCGTAGCGGGCGCCACGGAAGATCACGTCGCCCTTGTAGTACGGGTTGGAGAGCATCTGCTGGATCGTGGACAGCCCCGGAGCCTTCGCCGGACGTTTCGGGGTCGGCACGGTCGTGAGGCCGCGGTCGACAAGTTCGCTGTGCAGCATCGAGGTCGAGTAGTTCCCCGTCGCGTATGCCTCGAACGCCCACCGCACCAAAGCAGCGCGGTCGGGGTCGGGGATCACAGCGGGGATGTCGCGGCCGAGCTCGTCACGTTTGTGGACGTTGAGGTAGCCGATGGGGGCGCGACCGACGGTTCCGCCGGTGGCGGCTTTCTGGGTCATGCCCTTGGTGACCTCGTTGGCGAGGTTGCGGGAGTAGAACTCCGCGATCGTGGACATGATGCCGTGCAGCAGCATCCCTGATGGGGTCTCGTCTATGTTCTCCGTCGCGGACACGAGGATCACGCCGGCGTCTTTGAGCGCGAGGTGGATCGCTACGTCGTCGGCACGGTTGCGGGCGAGCCGATCGACTTTGTGGACGATGCAGTACGCGACCTGATGGGTCTTGACGTACTCGATCATTCGCATCAGCTCTGGCCTGTCGGCCTTGCGCGCGGACTCACCCGCGTCGATGAACTCCTCCACGACGATCGCGTTCAGATCGCGGGCCTTGCGGAGGTTCGCATCGCGTTGCGCGGGGATCGAGAATCCCTCGTCGCGTCCGCCGCGCTCTGCCTGCTCCTTGGTGGAGACGCGGAGGTAGGAGACGGCGAGCGTGGTGGTCTCGCCGAGCCGGTCGATGCTGGTGGGTGGCGCTGGGGGTGCCAGAGTCATGAGTCGTGTTTCCTCTCACCGGAAGAGTGGGAGCCAACGCGACGGCGAAGCGTCACGCGGTGCGACTCGTAAACGGGAAACACGTCCACCGGCACGAAACCGGGGTAAGCCACAAGGGCAAGGAGACTGCGCACCCGGCCTGGGAAGGCCGTGGCGTCGGGTTCTATTCTACCTTGTCGGGCTCAGAAGGCCCAGGATCGGCGGCATCCGGCGTGGTCTCGCCGTTCGTCTTCGATCTGCTGACCGCCATGCCGAGGAGCACCTGCGCGAGCTTGTGCAGGTCAGGTTGACTCCGCGGCACCGCCTGCACGGTGAAGCGCCGATCCTCGCCGCGCCGTCGCTCACCCCTGCTCACGGCACTTCCCCCGTGCTCAGGCCGAGACCTGCGATGAACTGGTCCTCGGCACGCCGCCGAGCTTCCACATCGGCGTGCATGTATTCCACGAAGTCTTCCTCGCGGTTCGGGATGATGATGTCTTCGATGGGGTCGGTGTCGGGTTCTCCGGGCCAGGCGATGCGGCGGGTGGGGCGGTCGGTGGTCAGGCGTGTGCCGCAGGATGCGGTCCAGTGCCGGAGGCGTTCTTGGGCTTCGGTGAAGTCGCGGTGCCAGACGAGCATGGCGCTGCCTTTCGCTTCGGGGTGGATCGCGCACAGCCAGTGGATGTGCAGCGCGGACAGCTCCCACACGAGCTCGGGGTGGCGGTGCCAGAAGGGTGGGATGACAGCAACGGGGAGGCCGTAGGTGTGTCGGAGCCAGTGCACCCATTCGTTGAGTGCGAGCCATTCTTCTTCTGCGGCGTCGGCGGTGAGGAGATTCCAGTTCACCGGCCCCGGAGGGCCCGCTGCGTCGTCGTCAGCGGCGGGAGCGTCGGAGTCCGGGTCGTAGCTCTCATCGAACTCGTCCTCCGCCGCCTCGCCCGGATCAACCTCGCCCGTGTCGGGCAGTTCATCGACCATGATCCGACCTCACCGCCCGACCGCGGGTGTGCTAGCGGGCGCGCGGCGTGGTGCGTCGGGTGACAGTGCAGTGTCCTCAAGCCCGGCATCCAGTGAGTCGGCTTCCGGTGTGCGTCGGGGGCGGTCGACGGTGTAGCGGGTGCGGGCGAGGTCGTGGCCCAGTTTCTTCGCGACGAACTCTTCGACCTTGACGGCCTGCCCGTTGTCGTCGGTACGGTCGTAGTGGTGGGTGTAGCCCTCGGCGATGAACTTGTCGCCTTTGGCGAAGCGCTGGTGGGCGCGTTCGGCGGTCTTCCGGAAGGCGACGAGGTCGTGGAATGTGGTCTCGGTCTGCGTGAACGAGCCGTCGTCTTCTCGGCGGTAGTGTTCCTGCCCGATCTTGACGAATAGCCGCGCATCACCTTTCTCGGTGAACGACAGGTGCGGTTCGGAAGCGATGAACCCGGACAGGGACTCTTGCGTATGGATAGCCATTGGACACTCCTCGTGATGACGACACCCCGCACTTCGGGGTGCTCTGTCACTCAGGTGCGCCCACCGGCCCCTCATCTCTCGTGGATGCTGGGGTGCCGGCTTGCAGCAGTTCCTCCACCACACGCCGCTGACCCTGCAGCTCGCTCGCGTCCTTGCGGCGGGTCCAGGGCCGGAGTTTCGCGACGATCGGCGGTGCGGCGCGCAGCAGGATCAGTCCGGTGCCGAATGCGAGGGTGCGGATCACGTCGGGCGGCATGATCGACACCCGACGAATGGAACGCTGCGCGGTGCGGGAGCCGTGGTCGCCGATGGTGGTGGAGTCGGTGATCTCGTCGCGTTCTCCGATGAGGGTGGTGAGGTCTTGGAGGTCGCGGCTGTTGGATGCGCCGCCGAGGATGATTTTCACAATGCTGGCGTCCCAGATCGCGCCGGCCGCGTTATCCGACCACTTCTCCCGCGCCTGCGCGAGAGACTGCAACACCGGCATCGTCGTGATCCCCGTACCCCCTCCTTCTGCCATCAACGTCGGGAGCGACGGGAGCGGGGCAAGGTTGCCGATCTCATCCAGCGCGAGCAGCAGGGGCGGGTCGAGGCGGGCTGCGGGTGAGCGTGCGGCGAGGCGGCGGGAGGCTTCGACGAGGTCTTCCACGAACGCCGACACCAGCGCGGCACTGTTATTCGCCCCCGCCCCCGTCGCGAGCAGATACACGGTGCCGCGCTTGCGTAGAAACTCCTCCGGATCGAACCGCTCCTCCGGGCCCGGACTGACCGCATCAAGAACACGAGGATCGGCGAGCGCGGCAAGGGACAGGGACACGCCTTGCCAGATGGAGTCGCGGGTTCGGGGGTCTGAGTCGATCATCGCCTGCAACGAATCCGCCCACCCCGTCGCCGCCCGAGGGTTCGCAGTGAGGATCGCGACCGCATCGGACGCTGCGGCAGGATCGAGGGTCCACCGGAACAGCTCGGCAGGCGCACGTTGATCGAGGGCGGCGGCGTGAAGGAGGGCTTGGAGTGCGGTGCGGGTTTTCCCTTCCCAGAAGTCCCCGCCCTCGACGCCACCGGCGGACAGGCCGGTGCCCGCAGCGAGGCCGGTGGCGCGGATCATCGCCGTCAACGGGTCCTCACATCCCCGGATCGGCGACCACCGGAGTCCTGCGGGGACGCCTTCGGCGAGGTGCTGCGGATCGAACACCGCCACCGGCCGACCCTCCGCGCCCCGCGCCTTCAACGTCGCGGTGAGGTTGTCGGGGCGGGTGGAGGTTGTGACGACTGCGCCGGGGGCATCGAGGATCGCGTTGATGACCACATGCAGACCCTTCCCAGAACGGGGCGGCCCGATCAGCAGGATCGAATCCTCCACACTCGCCCACACACCCACATTCCTCGATGCGCCGAGGAGGTAGCCGACATCGGTGACGGCAGGCTCCTCGATGGAGGGACGGAGTTGCCCGGCCCGTCGCAGCAGTGCCTTCTCTGAGGCTGCGGTGGTGACGTCGGTGCGGGTGGCGATCCCGACGATCCGGTACGGGTCGACCTTCGTCTGCCGTGCGTGCTCACGGAAGAACCGCCACACCCACCACCCCGCACCACCGACCGCGACGATGAGGACACCTGCGACGACCCAGTACGCCACCGGGTTCAGCCCGTTGGCACCGAGTGCGCTGCCGGGGTCGGTGGGGTGCAGGATGACGCCGAGGCCGGCTGCAATCCCGCCCGTAGGCTGCTTGATCCCGGTGACCCAGGCGGTGATGGTGCCCGCGACGCGGAGGATGACGGCGAGGACGGCGGCGGCGATGAGGGCGATGATGCCGAGGTTCGCCAGCTCATCCCCAAGCGCCCCACCCTGCCGCGGAGTACTCATTGGATTCTCACGATGCTGAGGGTGCCGGAGATGCGCCCGAGGAGGATCACTTCACCCGTCACCGCCAACGCTGCCTGCTCTGCGGTGAGGAGAGCGCGCGCGGTGCCGTTGCTGCTGGCGTCGGTGTGGGCGTGGATGATCGCAACGGCAACATCCTCACCTGGAACGAACCCCGCCCCTTCGACCTGATGCAGCACGGGCGGCACCGCGCGCACCGGCGCCGCCATGACGTCGTCCGGGGGTGGTACTTCCCACGGTCTCGGCGCGGGGCGTTCGCGGGGCGGGGTGATGATGTCGGTGAACGTCGACCCGTCCGCCTCGTGTACCTGCACCCGCAGCGGCGACCGATATCGGGCGGTGAGGGCGTCGAGGATCGTCGGGAACGCTTCGCGTCGCCACCCCGGAGCGAACGGCTCCGGCAGGTACGTCGCCCCGTCGACGGTGACTGTCATCGCACCGTCATCGGTGATGGTGAACTCCACCACCGGCACGACGACCGGTCCACCGGGCTCAGTCTTCGGTGGCTTCGGCGCTTTCGGGGGTTGGTGGTCGGGGTGGGTGCGGCGGTAGCGGGGCTTCGGCGTCACAGGGTTCCTCTCGGTGGAGTGCAGTGGTGTCGCCAGGCAGGTGCGCTCGTACCGCCCCGGGAACGCAGGTGGGAGGGCACGAACCTGGGGGTGGTTCGTGCCCTCCCGTGCCGGCCCGCCATGGGGGTGCCGGCGGGTCAGCAGCCTGGGGTTAGTCCTCCTTTGCTCCCTCGAACTGGGCCTTGAACTCCTCGAACGCTTCGTCTTCCTCGCGGACGTACCCGGCACGGTCGCGGGCGATCGCGAGGCGACGCCCGAACAGCAGCACCCCGCCGGTGACCGCGGCGATCAGCCCACCGGCAAGACCGAGCGGCCACCAGTCACCGCCGCCGGTGTGAGCGAGCTCACCCGGCGTGCCCGGTGTCCCTGGTTCGTCCGGAGTGTCGGTGACGGTGGTGGTCTCATCCGGTGCGCCGCAGACCCCACGGTGCAGGATCGTGCCGTCCTCATCGGTGACGGTCTCCACCCAGTAGTAGATGCCGACCGTCTCGAAGATCACCTCGTCAGAGCGATACTCACCCGGCCCATCCAGATCAATCGTGGTGGAGGTGAAAACGAGGTCTTCCGAGGTGCAAGTCGCGGTGTCACTGTCCTGCCGGTACGCCTCGAAGATCAGGCGTGCCCCGTCGGGGACGGTGCCGGTGACGGTCGAGACATCATGCGCCGGATCACCAAGCTGCACGGTCGCCACGGCGTTCGTTTTCACGATCAGCTCCTCTGGCTGCTCCTTCACCACCGTCGTCTCACCCGGCGCACCGCAGACGCCTTCGGCGATGATCTCGCCGTCGGCGTTGTAGAGGGATTCGACCCAGTACACATTCCCCGGCTCAGTGACGGTGGTGGTGCCAGAACGGTAGACACCCGCCTGAGTGATCGGGATCTCCTCGCTCTCATAGAACGGCGATTCACACACGGCTCCGGGGTCTGCCGGGTGGGGTCCGTAAGCGCGGAACACCAGATAGGAACCGTCGGGAATCTTCGTGCCCTGCACAAGCGCAGTATCCGAGAACGGTTCACCGACGAACGCTTCCGGTGTCGCCTGCGTCACCACCGACACCGGAACCTCCGTATTGGTGGGTGGGACGTAGAAGCGTTCCAGCACATCCGCCGGAGACGACGCATACGGCTGCACGCGGTCGTCGCCGGTGAAGGTGGTGACGAAGACGTAGAAGCCGGGCTCGGTCGGCACGATCTTGTCCTCATCCGTGTACCCGAGCTTGTACACCCCGTTCCTCGCCGGCGTCGTAAGCGCCGTCAGCACCGGAGCACCGGTGAGGTCGAGATCATCGGTGAGCTCCGCATCCGACGCGAACGGGCCGTAGACGGTGTGGTGGAGTTCGTCGACGTCGGCGCCCCAGTAGCCGTCGCCGGTGAAATCCCCATGGTTCGCAGGGAACCCGGTAACGGTAATCACGTCGAAGGCGCGTCCGCCGGGGTGCACGTTGTACTCCCGCACCAGCGACGTCACCGTGACCGGCCACCGCACCGACGTCGTCTCCACACTGATCCCGTACTCGTCGGTCCAGCCGGCGGCGAGGTAGTCACGCACCCACTCCGGCTGCGACGACTTCTTCACCTCCCACACCCAGGTCACAAACCCGCCCGTCGGCGCGATCACCGGCGGGGACGTGTAGATGCCGGGGCCGTCCGCGGTGATCGTCACGGTGCCGAGCGGCACCGCATTGCTGTCGATCGACGCGTTCTGTGCTGGAGGTAGGGTTCCGGGGACTTGGTAGGCCGTGCCCTCGAACACCACCGGAATGGGTGCGCCGGCCTTCTTCAACCAGACGCCGTTGCTGCTGGAGACGGTGATGTTGTCGATGAGCGCGTCGCCGGGGACAGCGAGACGCTGATCCGCCTCCGACACCGCGACCGGCTGGAACGGCACCACCGCAGTCTCTGCCACCTGCCCATACCGGTCGGTGAACGAGTCGGTCAGGTACTTCGCGTGCTCGCCGTGCGCGTCCTTGTCGATTGCCCAGACCCAGGTGTAGAAGCCCGATTCCGGGGCGGTGATCGTGCCGGGCGACGTATACGACCCAGCCCCTGTGAGCGTCACCGTCTCGGTGCCCACGACAGGGGCTCCGGCGGGTGGGGTGTCAGCTTCGGTGGGCTGCTCATCGAACGGCCCATACAGCGCGCCGGTCGCGGTCACTTCGATGGGTTTCCCGTCGAGGTGAATCCAGGTGCCCTTCGACACCGTGACTGTGAGCCAATCCACGAACGCGTCACCCTCGGTGACGTAGCGGGATGCGACCTGGGTGGTGATCTCTGGCTGGAAATCGAGGTCGATCATCGGCGACTCGACCGATGCTGACAAGCCCGTGGAGGAGCCAGCAACGGCGGCGATCAGGCGCTGCTGCCCGGGCGTCGCATACAGGTCGAGCGCGGCCCCGTATCCGGCGGCGGCGATGTTCATCGACGCACCGATCTTGTACGACGGCATTCCGTCGGCTGGGGTGCCGATGATCGGGTGCGTACCGACGGCGAGATTCCGCGTTGACGCCCCGTCCGTGAACACCGCATTCGTCAGCGACGCACTCCCGGTCAGAGAGGCCGGGTGCGCGGTGACGGTGAGCGTGCCGTTGTACTGATCCGTCATATCCAGTGCGAGCGACAGCGACGGGTCCGTGACCGCGTTCACCGCCGCTTCCTGTCGCATGGTCGAGAGGTTCGCGAGGATCGTGCCCCGTTCCGACGCTGGTGCGCGGGCGACGTAGTAGTCGTCACCGGACATGCCGTGAGAGTTGTACATGCCAGGACTCGCGACTGACCACACATACAAGGCCACCGCGGCCGTCACGTTCGCGTCACCGGACTGTCCCCACCGATCCAGCACATAGTTCATCTCAGCGAGTTGCTGACGAGACAGCGAATCCAGCGACGTGATCCGCTCCGGCCCCGCCGTGTTCCCATACGGAGGATCAGCGTGGAGATCCGCACAGTACGCTTGCCTGCCGTCGACACCGGTGTTATAGGCACCGAGGAACGCGCCGTCAGACCAGTAGCCGACGCCCTCACTCGCCGCGTGTGCCGGCTGCGTACTCAGCGCGAACGATCCGGTGAGCAGGAACAGGGCCAGCAGCACGGATAGCCATCTCCGGAGCTTGGTCGGTGGCGGCGCAGCCACCGGCTGCGGAATGTGGGTGAGTGATCCTGACACGAGATGCCTCCTGACGTTCTGGTGAGCAGCAACCCGACACGGGTCGCCTTCACAGCAGGTGCACCACCCAGACCCTCGACCTCACAACCCAAGACCCTGCGGGCTCCGCCCCTGGCTGGGCTTCTCTTGATCGAGTGGATTGTCCTCGAGTCCTGCCCGCTCCCGCACCGCACGGTGCGCACCGTCGCGCACGCTGTGGAGGAGTTCGCGGATGTCGTCGTATCCGGTGATGATTGACCCGAGCTCATCACGCAATAACCTGTGACACCCCGCAGACGCCGCACTCGTCAGCGGGCCAGGGATTGCACCGACCGGCCGGCCCAGCTCCATCGCACGGGCGGCCGTATACAAGGAACCTGAGCGGTAACCGGCCTCGGCGATGATGACGGTGCCGGAGAGGGCGGCGAGGAGCCTTCCGCGTTGCAGGAACCGCCACTTCGTCGGCGCGGCCCCCGGCGGCAACTCACTCACCAGCAACCCGTCGTCTGCGACCCGGCCCAGGAGTTCGGTGTGCCCAGCTGGGTACGGGCGGTCCAGGCCGCCCGCGAGCACGGCGATGGTGGAACCACCAAAAGTGAGAGCGGCACGGTGCGCGGCGCCATCAATCCCGTAGGCCCCACCGGAGAGCACTGTTCGCGCATCCGAGACTGCGGACTGCACCAAATCTGTGGTGATATGTTCCCCGTACCCGGTGGACGCCCGGGCCCCAGTGATGGTGAGGCGATCCCACACTGGGCCTGTGAGCAGGCTGGTGTCGCCCTTCGCCCAAAGCGCCACCGGGGCATGATCTCCGAGCGCGTTGACCGACAACGGCCAGTCCGCATCGCCGGGGATCAGTACCCGTATGCCATGACGTTCAGTCTCCGCGAGCACCCGCCGCATCTGGACAGCGTCGATGCGCGGGGCGAGACGCCGCTGCCAGGTGTCAGCGTCAGGTCCGACCGGCACCTCATCGGCAATGGCACGCGCGACAGTCTCGGTGGCACCGACGGTGCGGATCATCCGACCCGTCACAGCGTCACCTGGTTCGGAGACAGCCGCGAGGATGATCCTCGCGGTGCGCTCATTGGCAGCGAACTCGTTGATCTTGTCCATCGCTTCTGCTCCCTCGGTTGTGGTGAATCAATCGAGGGATAGGTGCGTAAGAAGCGACTCGCCGGCTTGGCTTGCCGACCCACGGGGAAGAAAACCATGACGGCGATCGAATCAACTAGGCTGATCTTGGCGCGTCGGGAAGTCTGGTCGACATGAACGCTGACCGTATCCGGTTGGCAATACGACCAGAGGAGTACCGTGAACAATGTAGCGAGCACTGGAATCTCGCTTATTTCAGAAGCGCAACCGCAGGCTTCCTCGCAGGCATGCGAGACAGGCCGCAGCGGAGATGTTCGTGTCTGAAGCTACGACCAAGCAATCGCGGCTGCTTCTTGCGACAGCAGGGAGCCGCGGCGATATCGAACCATTTCTGTCCCTGGCTGCTGCGCTCCATGGCTCCGGGTACGACGTTCAGGTAGTTGCAACTGACGATGCGAACTTCCCTGAGGAGATCGACGTCGTCAGCCTGGGGGTGAGTTTCTCGTCTCTCGACGGGCACGTCTCAGGGCCATTCAGTGGCGCACGAGCGTTCCGGCAGCAGGTTCAACCTGCGATGCGGACCATTCTGGGTGGTGTCGTCGATCAGGCAATGCAATGGCAGCCTGACGTCATCGTCGCCCATCCCAAGTTGTTGACTGTGCCTGTCGTGGCCGAGCACCTTGGAATTCCATATCTCACTGTTGAGCTTGCACCTGTGATGACGCCGTCACGTGAGTTCCCAGCTGCTGGAGTGCTGAATCGCTCGCTGGGAGGCGCGGTCAATCGGTCCAGCTATCGCGCGGTTTCCGCTGCTCGGTTGATGTTTGCGTCTGAGATTCGTGCAGCACGGCAGCGCCTCGGCCTCTCCGGTTCCAAGCATGTGCGAGAGGCGGCAGGTTCGCTTGTCGCGGTGAGTCCTACGTTGCTCACTCGCCCTTCGGACTGGCCTGCCACCACACACTTGACGGGAGACTGGCCTAGGACTTCAGCACGCCGCGAAGCGCTAAGCGCGGAGGTCACGGATTTCATCTCAGATGACGCCCCTTTCCTTTACGCAGGATTTGGTTCGATGCGTGGAACTGGTGCGGACGCACGAGCTGAGACCATCGTGGAAGGCGCTCGCCGGGCTGGACTCCGCGTGCTGCTCGCGACAGGCTGGGGCGCGTTGAATCCCCCCACGCGCTGCCTGGGCCGTGATGTGATGACAGTGTCGGCCGTCCCGCATGCGGCCGTGCTTCCGACCGCAGCAGTCGCGATGCATCACGGCGGCGCAGGAACCGTGCATGCAGCGACCAGATGCGGGACGCCATCGGTGCTGGTGCCATTCTTGGCAGACCAAGCGTTTTGGGCGCAACTTCTGCGTAACAAGGGGCTCGCCGGTGCTCCGCTGAACAAGGACCGGTTGTCAGCGGAGAGCATTCGAGCTGCGATCGCAGACGCGGCGGGTCGCCGTCCTGCTGTCCAACGTGCGGCGGAACACATGCGCCGAGAAAACGGACCCGCGAACGCGATCTCGATTATCGCCAAGACGTTGGCAGGTGCGGTCGAAGCATGACCGACGTGATCCTGTTCCTTGGGGACCAGTTTCTATTCCGCCCTGAATCCAGTTCCTTGGAACCAGGGCCAGTCAGAATGATCGTGTGGGCAAGCGACCTGTGTGCGCTCACCAACCGGCGCGAGGCGCGGAAGAAACTCAAAAAGGCTGCACTCGACTCCCTTGACGCATGCCGCCCCCACCCTGCCTGTCGGCACTTGTTGCTCGCTTATCGAACGGACTCGCCGGCCCAGCTCCACCTCGGGAGTATCGCCCAATCGTTGGCCCTCAAGATCCACACGGATGCTGAGTTGAGGCTCGGCCGTGATCTCGATGTTGTCCTGCTCGATGTTTCTGACGTCGACGACCCTCTGCTGCTGCTGAAACGAATGGGCGAACTCTCCACCCAAGCAGGCAGCTTGTCGGGTGCAGCGAGCCTTTCGTGGCCACAGATTCGGGACGAGAACATTCGACGGGCGGCGACGAGCCTGTATCTCTGATCCACCGGTGGCGCGGCGGCGAGAGCCCTCCTCCGGCTACAATGAATGTGGCGCGTCGGGAAGTCTGGTCGACACATTCTCTTGTTGTCGACCTCGAACGGATCTGCCTATGGCTCCTCGCCCTGCCCGCCGCGCAACGAAACGTGCACAGTTCCCGTCTCGGGGAACGTATTCAGAAGCCCTACGCATCGGCGTTCTGCTCCGCAAGGAAACGGTCGGCGGGATGCTGCTCGTACTGCTGGCAGCGATCGGCATTCTCTGGGCGAACTCTCCCTGGGCAGACAGCTACTTCGCGCTCCGCGACTTCGAGATCGGGTATGAGCCCTGGCATCTCCGTATGAGCCTCGGAGCATGGGCCGCAGACGGACTGCTTGCGATCTTCTTCTTCCTCGTCGGACTGGAACTCAAACGCGAGTTCGTCGCGGGAGATCTGCGCCGCTTCTCCACCGCGATCGTCCCAGTCGCAGCCGCAGTCGGCGGAGTAGCCGTTCCTGCACTGCTCTACGTTGCTGTTGTTGCCCCGGATGCTGAGCTGCTTCGCGGGTGGGCGATCCCCACTGCCACCGATATCGCGTTCGCTGTCGCGGTGCTGGCATTGATTGGCTCGCACCTACCCGGGCCGCTTCGTATCTTCCTGTTGACGCTTGCCGTCGTGGACGATCTCATCGCGATCACGATCATTGCGGTGTTCTACACCGACAGCATCCAGCTCATACCGCTGCTTGTCGGCTTGGGCGTCATCGGGGTGTACGCGGTCCTTGCTCAGAGGTATCGACAGTTCTTCCACCTCAAGCCTGCGGCAGCTTGGCTGATTCTGCTCCCTGTCGGCGTGACAGCTTGGGCGTTCGTGCACGCATCAGGCATCCACGCCACCATCGCCGGCGTACTGCTCGGGTTCACTATCCCCGTGCTTCACCGGCGTCGTGACCACGTCGCTGACACTGAGCCGGGCTTGGCAGAAGTGTTCGAGCATCGCTTTCGGCCGCTCTCTGCAGGGTTCGCAGTGCCCGTGTTCGCGTTCTTCTCCGCCGGTGTCGCGATCGGCGGAGCGGACGGGTTCGTCTCGGCGCTCACCGATCCGGTCACCATCGGGATCGTCGTAGCGCTCGTCATCGGGAAGCCGCTGGGCATCGTGACCACCACCTGGCTGACCACCAGGCTCCGTGGGATCAGCCTGGATCCGGCACTGAAATGGGTCGACCTCACCGGCGTCGGCCTGCTCGCAGGGATCGGCTTCACCGTCTCCCTGCTCGTCACGGAGCTCAGCTTCTCCGCGACAGATCCTCACCACGACCACGCGAAGGTCGCCATCCTCATGGCCTCCGTGCTTGCCGCGGTCATTGCCTCCGTGCTCTTGATCAGCCGCAATCGACGCTACCGACGTATCGCGCACAGCGACGCCGAAGACCAGGACGGCGACGGCATCCCCGACGTGTATCAGCAGTGATCAGAGACAACTCACCGCGACACATTTCGGAGATACCTCACCAGAACATCGGAGCCAGCGACGCGAGAAAGCCCGCAACGGCGACACTCAGCAAGGTTGCCGCGAGCGCGAGACACACGCGCTCACGATGAGAACGCTTGTATATGTCGAGGAGATGCGGATGCCGGACTCTGAAATACCCGGTGACCGAAGTTGAATGCGGGTCGGCGGGGCCATCTTCAACCGTGAGGGGACGTGAGTAAGTGCGCTCTTCCACAGCCCACTGCGCGACCTTGCGGTGGTCGAGGTCTTCGATAATGGTGACGTTCGTGGGGAGACGGGGCCCTTCGACCGCGTGGATCACGAGAGCCGCGATCAAGAACGGGACGCCTGCGAAGGCGCCTACCCAGGAGAGCAACTCACCGATGATGCCGATGGTGTCGACGACGCTCACAACGTCTTCCCGGGCGACGTGTGCCGGTTCATAGCGTCATGCCGTCGAGTCGGTATCCCATGCCGGGCTCGGTGAGCAGGTGCTGGGGGTTCGCGGGGTCGTCCTCGAGCTTCCTGCGGAGTTGGGACACGTAGAGACGAAGATATCCGGTGTCTTCTGCGTGTTCGGTGCCCCAAATGGTGGTGAGGATGGTCTGGCGGGTGACGAGTTTTCCTGCGTTGCGGATGAGGATCTCGATGAACTGCCACTCGGTCGGGGTTAGCCGAATTTGCTTGTGCCCCTCCGTGGTTTCCCTGGTGACACTGTGCGCGGCGAGGTCGATGGTGACAGGGCCGAGATGCACGACCGGAGCAGCCGTTTCTTGCGGGAGACGGCGGGTGAGGGCGCGAATACGGGCGAGGAGCTCTTCAACGGAGAAAGGTTTGGTGATGTAGTCGTCTGCGCCCGCGTCGAGCGCTTCGACCTTGTCTGCGGCACCGGCTCGGCCGGAGACGACGAGGATGGGTGCCTGCGACCAGCCACGGATCCCGTGAATGACCTCGATGCCGTCGAGCTGCGGCATACCGAGGTCGATGAGGAAGATGTCGGGGTGGTGGTCGATGGCGGCGGTAATCGCTTCCGCTCCGTCCGCGGCGGTGAAGATCTGGTATCCCTTGGCCGTGAGGGTGATGCGGAGCGCGCGGAGGATCTGGGGGTCGTCGTCGGCGATCAAGATTCTCATGGCTGCTCCTGGCTGGTGTGGGTCGTGGGAAGAGAGATGACCATGGTGAGCCCGCCACCCGGGGTGTCCTCGGGTGTGAGGGTGCCGTGCATCGCTTCGACGAAGCCGCGCGAGAGAGCGAGGCCGAGGCCGAGGCCGGTCGTGTTGTCGGTGTCGCCGAGGCGTTGGAACGGCAGGAAGATGTCATCCAGCTTCTCGGGCGGGATTCCAGGCCCTCGGTCGATGATGCGGATCTCAAGGCGGTCACCGAAGGTGCTGGTGCTGACATGGACCGGAACACCTGCGGGACTGTAGCGGTGCGCGTTGGTGAGGAGGTTCACGAGGACGCGTTGCAGGAGCACCGGGTCCGCGTGGGCGAGCGCGTCCCCGTGGGAGAGGGCGAGGGTGACATCGGTCGGCCCCAGATGAAGCTCATCGAGTGCGGGGGCGATCGTCTCAGCGGGGTCGGTGGGGATATCGGCGATCGTGAGCACTCCGGCCTGCAGCCGGCTGACATCGAGCAGGTCGGTGACGAGTGCGGCGAGAGCGGCAAGGCTCTCATCGGCGGTGTCGAGGAGTTCCTGCTTGTCTGAGCGTGCGAGGGTGGGGCCGGCAGCTTTGAGACCGCCGACCGCTGCCGCTGCCGCTGCGAGGGGGCGACGCAGGTCATGGCTGAGGGCTGTGAGGAGCGCCCCACGCACCCGGTCTGAAGCTGCGATGGGCTCGATCTGTTTCGCGGTCTGTTCGAGATCCTGGTGGTCGAGAGCCGCGGCGAGCTGTGCCGTGACAACGGCAAGCAGCCGCTGCTCGGAGGCCGCAAGATCCGGACCGCACAGTTCCAAGGTCGTGTCTTCGGTGATGCGGATACTCGTGTGCTGGTTATCAGGCAATGGCTCGCCAGATGTGGCGAGTACGTCCTCAGCCTTGACGAGCCGGACGCCGGGTAGCTGGAATGCCTCTCTGGTGCGATCGATCAATGCTTGGAGGGCGTTGTCGCCGCGTAGCACGCTGCCCGCGATGGTTTGAATGAGTTCGGATTCCGCGGCGGAACGACGGGCGGCACGGGTGGTGCGGGCGGCCCGGTCCACGATGAAGCTCACCAGGCTCGCGATCACGACGTACAGGACGAGTGAGAGGAGATGATGCGGTTGGTGGATATGGATCGTGTAGAGCGGCTCGATGAATAGGAAATCGAGCGTGATGCCCGATAGCACGGCGGCGAACAGAGCCGGCCAGATACCGCCGACGAGTGCGACGACCACGACGAGGAGCTGATAGCTGAGGACATCGGTGGTGATCGAGTCTTCGCTGCGGAATAGCGACAGCAGTGTGGTGAGTGCCGGACCCCCGAGAAAGGCGACGACGAAGCCGAGGATGCGGCGTTTGCGGGTGAGGGCGCCGGTGAGCGGAGGAAGTGTGAACCGGCTGCCTGCGGCGGCGTGGTTGACCATGTGTACGTCGATGTCGCCGGACTCGCGGACGACCGTGGCACCGATGCCGGGCCCGGTGAACGCTGCGGTGACGCGCCCGCGGCGGCTCGCGCCGAGGACGAGCTGGGTGGCGTTGACGGAGCGCGCGAACTCCACGAGCGCGGTGGGGACGTCATCCCCGATGACCTGATGGTAGGTGCCGTTGAGTTTTTCGACGAGTGCGCGCTGTTCGGCAAGGGTGGCGGGGTTTCCGGTGCGAAGTCCATCCTGGCTGGTGATGTGCACCGCGATCAGTTCGCCGCCTGCGGAGCGTGCGGCGATACGGGCACCGCGACGCAGGAGCGTTTCCCCCTCCGGGCCACCGGTGAGGGCGACGACGACGCGTTCGCGAGCCTCCCAGGTGCGGTCGATCCCGTGATCTTTGCGGTACCCCTTGAGTGCCTGGTCGACTTCATCGGCAAGCCAGATAAGTGCGAGTTCTCGCAGCGCGGTGAGGTTGCCGAGCCGGAAGTAGTTCGACAGTGCCGCGTCGATGCGTTCCGCAGGGTACACGAAGCCGCCACTGAGACGGTCGCGAAGCGCTTGCGGGGCGAGGTCGACAACCTCGATCTGTTCCGCACCGCGCAGGAAACTGTCTGGGACGGTTTCTCGCTGCGGAACCCCGGTGATCTGTTCGACCACATCGTTGAGGGACTCGATGTGTTGGATGTTCAGCGTGGACACCACGTCGATCCCCGCTGCCAGCAACTCCTCGACATCCTGCCAACGCTTCTCGTTCTTCGAGCCCGGAGCGTTGGTGTGGGCGAGTTCATCGACGAGCGCGATCTGAGGAGCACGACCCAGCACCGCGGCAAGATCCATCTCTTCTAGTGTGACGCCGCGATGTTCGACGAGCGTGCGCGGCACGGCAGGGATGCCTGCGGTCATCGCGGCTGTCGCGGCGCGACCGTGGGTCTCCACGATCCCGATGACGACATCTTTTTCTTCGCCGATGAGGCGCCTGCCCTCTTCCAGCATGGTGAAGGTTTTCCCGACGCCGGGGGCAGCGCCGAGCAGCACCCGAAGCTGCCCCCGTTTCGGCATGATCAGCCCTCCAACTCGTTCAACGCGATGTTCAGTTCAAGCACGTTCACTCTCGATTCTCCCAAATAGCCAAGATCTGGCCCCTGGGTATGCGCCTCAACGAGGTCACGGACCTCCGCTGCGGGGATCCCGCGCGCTTCGGCGACCCGATCGATCTGGATCGCCGCGTACGCGGCACTGATGTGCGGGTCGAGTCCCGAGGAGGATGCGGTGACCGCGTCAGCGGGCACCTCGCTTTCAGTGACGCCGTTGAACTCCGCCACCTGGGTCTTGCGGTCGGTGATCGCCGCGATCAGATCTTCGTTCTCCGGCCCGTAGTTCGATCCTGACGACGCTCCACCGTCGTTCCCGTCGCCAGCGGCGGAAGGCCGCGGCTGGAAGTACTCCGGCAGCGGGTTCCCCTCCTCGTCGCTGAACGACTGACCGATGAGGGCAGACCCGACCGGGTCGCCATCCTGGGTGGTGACGATCGAGCCATTGGCCTGCGCGGGCAGGACGAGTTGCCCGATGCCCGTGATGACGAGGGTGTATCCGATGCCGAGCGCTGCGGTGAGCAGTACCATGGCGCGGATCGCGACCCAGACGGTGCGCCCGACTCCGCGAGCTTGCGTGTTCATGATGGTGTTTCCTTCTCAGAGGGTCAGAAGCCGGGGATGAGGCGGACGATCAGGTCGATCAGCCAGATCGCGATGAAGGGGGTGATCACGCCGCCGAGCCCGTAGACGGCGAGGTTGCGTCCGAGGATGCTGGAGGCGTTGCCCGGACGGTACTTCACGCCGCGCAGGGCGAGCGGGATGAGGAACACGATCACGATCGCGTTGAAGATGATCGCCGACAGCACTGCCGAGGCTGGCGAGTGCAACCCCATGATGTTCAGTGCGGCAAGTTGAGGGAACACGCCCATGAACATGGCGGGGATGATCGCGAAGTACTTCGCGATGTCGTTCGCGATCGAGAACGTCGTCAACGCGCCTCGGGTGATCAGCAGTTGCTTGCCGATCCGCACGACGTCGATGAGCTTGGACGGGTCACTGTCGAGGTCGACCATGTTCCCGGCTTCTTTCGCTGCCGAGGTGCCGGAGTTCATCGCGACACCGACGTCGGCCTGCGCGAGCGCGGGCGCGTCGTTGGTGCCGTCGCCGGTCATCGCGACGAGGTTGCCGCCCTCCTGCTCCTTGCGGATGTAGGCGAGCTTGTCCTCGGGGGTGGCTTCGGCGAGGAAGTCGTCCACGCCGGCTTCCTTCGCGATCGCTGCCGCGGTGAGGGGGTTGTCGCCGGTGATCATGACCGTGCGGATGCCCATGGCACGCATCTCGGCGAACTTCGCCGGCAGCCCGTCCTTGACGACATCCTTCAGGTGCACAACACCGAGGAGGCGACCTGCGCCTGCGGGATCCTTGGTGGCGACCACGAGCGGGGTGCCGCCGGACTGGGAGATGCGTTCGACGTATTCGTCGAGCTCGGCCACCAACGTTGAGGCCGACCTTTCCCCTCCGTCCTCGATCCAGGCGAGGACCGCTGAGCCGGCACCCTTCCGAATCTGGGTCCCGTCGGGCAGGTCGAGCCCCGACATGCGGGTCTGCGCGGTGAATGGCACGATCTCACCGACCGTGTTCCGATCGAACTCCCCATGCTGTGCTTCGGCGAGTTCAACGATGGACACCCCTTCGGGAGTGGGGTCAGCGAGCGAGGAGAGCGCGGCAGCACGGATCAGATCCTGTTCGCGCACCCCGCCGAGGCGCACGAACTCGCTCGCGCGCCGATTGCCGTAGGTGATGGTGCCGGTCTTGTCGAGCAGGAGCGTGGTGACATCCCCCGCAGCTTCGACCGCACGCCCGGACATCGCCAGGACGTTGCGTTGCACGAGCCGGTCCATGCCCGCGATGCCGATCGCGCTGAGCAGCGCGCCGATCGTCGTCGGGATGAGGCACACCAGCAGCGCCACGAGCACGGTCACGCTGACCGGTGCGGCCGCGTAGGACGCAATCGGGTTCAGGGTGAGGGCGACGACGACGAAGATAATCGAGAGCGACGCGAGCAGGATGTTCAGCGCGATCTCATTCGGGGTCTTCTGCCGTGCGGCACCCTCAACGAGGGAGATCATCCGGTCCACGAACGTCTCACCCGGCTTGGAGGTGATGCGCACCACGATCCGATCCGACAGTACCCGGGTGCCGCCCGTGACCGCGGAACGGTCGCCCCCGCTCTCGCGCACGACCGGGGCGGACTCGCCCGTGATGGCGGACTCGTCGACAGAGGCGATGCCCCACACGATGTCTCCGTCGCCGGGAATTAGCTCGCCCGCGGTCACGACCACGACATCACCGAGAGTGAGGTCCGAGGACGAGACCTGCGTTGTCGCGGCCTGCTCCGCAGCGGCGTCCGTGTTCGGTTCGTAGGCGGTGACGCGGTTCGCCATGGTGCTGGTTCGGGTCTTGCGGAGGGTCTCGGCCTGCGCTTTCCCGCGGCCTTCTGCGACGGATTCGGCGAGGTTCGCGAACAGCACCGTCAGCCACAGCCAGATCGCGATCGCCCACGTGAACGACCACGGCACGACGGTGCCTCCAGAATCGGCGGGGCCGCCGATGAACGGTTCTACGACAGCGAGCATCGTAGTGAGTGCGGCGCCGACCCAGACGAGGAACATGACGGGATTGCGCCACTGTTCTTTGGGACTCAGTTTCCGGAACGCACCGGGCAGTGCCGCCCGGACTTGCTCCCAGGTGAACCCGCTCTTTCGGCCAGGGGTGCCCGCTGTGGTGGTGCGGGGCTCAGTGAGTGTGGACATGGGTTACATCAGCCCTTCAGCTAGGGGACCTAGCGCGAGAACGGGGAAGAAGGTCAGTGCCGTCACCAGGACGGTGACCGCAGTGAGGAGTCCGATAAACATCGGACGGTGGGTGGGGAGGGTGCCCGAAGTAGTGGGAACCTTGTCCTGCGCGGCGAGCGAGCCGGCCAGGGCGAGAACGAACACGATCGGCACGAACCGGCCCAGCAGCATCGCCACCCCTAGCGCGGTGTTCAGCCATGGCGTGTTCGCCGTCAGACCCGCGAACGCGGAACCGTTGTTATTCGCAGCCGACGTGAACGCGTACAGCACCTCGGACATGCCGTGGATGCCGGGGTTCCAGATCGAGGTGCTCTCCACCTTTTCCCGGACGCCGGGGAGCGCGAAGCTCAACGCCGTGCCGGCGAGTACGAGGGTGGGCATGACGAGGATGTAGAGGGCTGCGAGCTTGATCTCGCGCGGGCCGATCTTCTTGCCCAGGTATTCCGGTGTGCGGCCGATGAGCAGGCCTGAGATGAACACGGCGATCACTGCGAGAATGAGGATCGCGTACAAGCCTGAACCGACTCCGCCGGGGGTGACCTCGCCGAGCATCATGTTCAGCATGGGCATCATCCCGCCCATCGCGGTGTACGAGTCGTGCATCGAGTTCACCGCACCAGTGGAGGTGCCGGTGCTCGTGGTCGCGAACAGCGTCGAGCCGATGATCCCGAACCGCTGCTCCTTGCCCTCCATCGCGCCGCCGGCGAGACCCGGGGCGGTGCCCATTCCTGCGCTTTCCAGTGCAGTGAGGATGCTGAACGAGGCGATATAGAGCACCGCCATGACCGAGACGATCGCAACCCCCTGACGGTTGTCACCGACCATGCGGCCAAAGGTGCGGGGCAGGGAGAACGGGATGGCGAGCATCAGCAGGATCTCGAACATGCTGGTCCACGGTGTCGGGTTCTCGAACGGGTGAGAGGAGTTCGCGTTGAAGAATCCACCACCGTTGGTGCCCAAGAGCTTGATGACTTCCTGAGACGCCGTCGGCCCACCAGGGACCGTCTGTGTGCCACCGGTGAGAGTGGTCACGGTGGTGAAGCCGTTGAAGTTCTGGATCACCCCGCCGATCATGAGCACGATCGCGCCGAGAACCGCGATGGGCAGCAGGATACGCAGCGTGCCACGGATCAGATCCACCCAGAAGTTCCCGATCGTGCCCGACCGGCGATACGCGAACCCACGCACCAGAGCGATCGCGACCGCGATACCCACCGCGGCGGAGACGAAGTTCTGCACCGCAAGGCCCGCGAACTGCACCGTGTATCCGAGCGTGAGCTCCGGAGAATACGACTGCCAGTTCGTGTTCGTGACGAACGACACCGCAGTGTTGAACGAGAGCGATTCCGAGGGCGCCGGGAGCCCCAACGAGTACGGAAGCCACTGCTGAAAGCGCTGCAGGGTGTAGACGATCAGCACACCGACCGCGGAGAACGCGAGCACGCCGCGCAGATACGCCTGCCAGGTCTGCTCGGCCTTCGCGTCGACACCGATGACCTTGTAGATCCCGCGTTCGATCTTCCAATCCTTGCGAGACGTGTACACCCACGCCATGTAGTCGCCGAAGGGACGGTACAGAACGGCCAGGACGATCGCGACGGTCGCGAGCGCGAGAAGCGCATACATCAGAGTCATCAGAAGCGCTCCGGTTTCACGAGAGCGAACACGAGATACACGATCGCCGCAACTCCAAGACCGGCGGCGAGAAGTTCAAAGATGATCACAGCTTCTCCACCGCCTTCCCCAGCAGCCCGACGACCACGAACACGACGATCACGCCGAGCACGTAGACGAGGTCAAGCACAACAAGCTCCATTCGACTGGCAGCGGCAGCAGAACCGCTTACCGCACGACCCGAGATTCGGTCGCAACTCCCGATCAAACACCCGACAAGACCGGCGAAATAGGCGTCCTAACGGAACCCATACGCAAATCCGAAAGACCCTGACATCTCGCTCACACCGCGCCCTACCGATGTGTTTCCGCGGCTCCGGGAACAGCCGCAGCAGGCCTTCTCGACGTCGTCAGCGTTCGACGTCGAACCCGCATGAGTTCCGTGAGTAGCTCTTCAGCGAGACGGCTGTACGGCATAGAAGTGAAGGCATGACTCTCACCGAGATCCTGCCCACGCTCAGACACAGCATCCCCGACCCACTCAACTCTCGGCATCGGCCCGAACACACCATGCCCACCACCACGGATGTCATTGTGGGCGGGGTGTCCCTCACCAGGCTCGTCGAATTAAGCAGCACTCCGGCGCTCCTCACCGGCGACCTGCCCAGCCCCCAGACGTATCTGGCAGGCGCGCGAGATTCAGACTCAGACGTCACCGTGCTGATCTTCCGAATCACGCTCCGCATCGACACCGAAACCGGGAAACGCGTCGCTCTCACCGATTGCAGATTCGACCGCGTCAGACCCTGCTGGGAGGAATGCCGGCTCATCGGCCGCACCTCAACCGCGCGAAACTCCGACATCGCTCTCATCCCCGGCGAATCCGGTGCCGCACCATGGCCATACCCCAGCGTGAAACTCCCCGGTGACATTCACCAGGGTGACCTCCTCACCGTGCCCTGTGCCGGCGCTGTCGCCCTCCGCGACGTTCGCCCACAACCAAACGCGACCTTCGCTCGGACGAGGCCTGTACTCGAGGTGATCCGGTGAGCATCCTGCACACATTGATCTCATCCAGAGCGATGGCACTCAGCGCGCTCTATCAAGACACCCCTCTGTGGCCCGAGGGCACCACCTTCACTGATCCCGATATCTGGTGCGGCCCCCAATCGCTGACAGCCCTTGCCGCAGAACGAGGAACCCCCTGCGTGCTGATCGCACCCAGCGGCACCCGGGTGGAAGGAGACGAGCATCGCACTATCGTCATCGCAACGATCCGTGAATGCGTCCCACGTGCAGGCAGGGGGCTCCCTACAGAACTTCAGATCGACTGTGACCTCCAAGCGCTGGAAGCCCGTGTGCTTGACTCCCTCCTCCTTAAGAACCCGAACGCGCATCACCGGAGGACGTGCCTCCTGCGATCCGCTGGCGCACAAGCGACACTCAGGGCGCGACTTCCTCCGTCCGTACGGCCCGGAGACCTTCTCGCGCTTACCTGCACTGGCACAATCGCCCTCGCGCAAATACGACTCCACTGAGCGGGCAATGCCCGTCCCGGATCAGAGGAAGGCGAGAAGCTGACGCGCAGCGGATACCTCAGTGAGTGGAGGCGTCCGCCCGGCCTCGCATCTCCCGCAACACGCGCCCATCGCAGAATCAGAAGCATCTCGTTCATGGTCTCATGCGCCACAGCATGGGAGTCGTCGATCGCAGCTGGAGAGTTACGTATATCGGGCGGCGTGAAACTTTGCGTGCATCCCATATCCGTGCTGGATATCCGGCCGGCGAGCGAGATGCTCAGTGTGTCGCGCAGCATTCATCTGCGCAGTGCGCGGATTCCCGTTCTCCCGTCAGCGCAGCAACCGGCGTCGCACAGCATGCTTCGCCTCGCCAAGCCTCAATGCCCTCGCGGACGGCGAATCCGGCAATCACGAGCGCGGCGATGGAGTCCGCCCACGCCCATCCGAACAAGCTGTTGAGTACGAGGCCCACGAGGAGCGCCGCGGACAGGTAGGTGCAGATCAAGGTCTGCTTGGAATCCGCGACAGCGGAGGCGGAACCGAGTTCGCGTCCAGTGCGCCGCTCGAACCAGGAAAGGAACGGCATCACCAGGAGACTCAAAGCCGCGATCACGATACCGATGGTGGAATGCTCCGGCTCCCGCATACCGAACAGGGACAGCAGCGCGTCAACGGTGACGTAGGCGGCGAGCCCGAAGAACGACACCGCGATCACCCGGAGCGCCGTCTTCTCCCGATGCTCAGGGTTCGGGGCCGCGAACTGCCATGCCACGGCCGCTGCGGAGAGCACTTCCACGATCGAGTCGAGGCCGAAGCCGATCAGCGCCGCCGACGACGCGATCCCGCCCGCGATCAGCGCGACCACCGCTTCGATCACGTTCCAGGTAATCGTGATCGCGACCACAATCCTGATCCGCCGCCGCAACACGCTCGTGCGTTCGGCGGTCAAAACCGGCGCGGTCACTTTTCAGTCCCTGGAGCGCAGCAGCCCGGAATGGTGCAGGCGGGGTCGAGGCAGGGCGCGTTCTCATCGACCGCGAGCGTCACATCCACCAGCGCCATCAACGCGGCGGCGAGGTGCGGGTCCGCGATCTCGTAGCGGGTCTGTCGGCCCTCGGGTTCCGCGACGACGATCCCGCACCCGCGCAGGCACGCCAGGTGGTTCGACACGTTTGTGCGCGACAAGCCAAGGTCGCGGGCGAGCTTGGCTGGGTATCCCGGCGCGGTCAGGAGTGAGAGCAGGATGCGGGAGCGGGTCGGGTCGGCCATCGCCCGGCCCAGCCGGTTCATCACGTCCACCCGAGGAGCAATAGTCAGCATACAGTGACTATACATCAGATAATGACCTATTCGGGATGAAAGACTGAGAGCCATGCGTGCCGGGGTTGAATGGATGGAGCGGTTCCAGGTGCCGCTCTACCTGGCTGCGCTCGTCGTCGGCGTGCTCGCCGGGCTCCTGCTCCCGTCGGTCGCGCATCCGGCCGAGGTCGCGATCAATCCCGTGCTTGGTCTGCTGCTGTACGCCACCTTCCTCGGAGTGCCGTTTCGACAGATCGGGCAGGCGTTCCGAGACTGGCGGTTCCTCACCACGGTGCTCGTGATGAACTTCGTCCTCGTGCCCGTCGTGGTGTGGGGGCTCTCGCGGATCGTCGCACACGACCAGGTGATCCTTATCGGGGTGCTGTTCGTACTGCTGACGCCGTGCGTGGACTATGTGATCGTGTTCACCGGGATCGCGGGCGGAGCAAAAGGCCGACTCCTTGCTGCGGCTCCGCTACTGATGCTCGCCCAGATGTCGCCGCTCCCGTTCTACCTCTGGCTCTTCGTCGGAGCCGACTTCGTCGCTACGGTCGACCTCGCCCCGTTCCTCGAAGCGTTCTTACTACTCATCGCCCTGCCGCTCGCCGCAGCCGTCCTCACCCAGATCGCGGCCGCACGCACCCGCTGGGGCAGAGCGCTCGAAGCCTTGGCTCTCGGGACGATGGTGCCGCTGATGATGCTCACCCTCATCGTCGTGGTCTCATCCCAGATCGGCGGCGTGAGCGCGAGACTCGACGCACTGCTCCTAGCGATCCCCGTTTACATCTTCTTCGCCGCCATCATGGTGCCCATCGGCATCCTCGCTGGCAAGGCAGCAAGACTCGACGTGCCTGGAACTCGCGCGGTCGTGTTCAGCGGTGCGACGCGCAACTCGCTTGTCGTCCTCCCACTTGTGCTTGCTCTCCCCGCCGCCTATCACCTTGCCCCACTGGTCGTGGTGACCCAAACCTTGGTCGAACTCATCGTGATGGTGATCTTCGTCCGACTCATCCCACGCTTGCTTCCGCTCCCACGCCACACGCGCGGAAGTGCCGCCAGGATGGGATGAGAGGGGAAAATCCCCGAACTTCTAGACGTTTGTCTCTAGACCCGCATCTTCCAGACTGATCTTCATGCCGCTTAGGTGCGTCTCCCCAGCCTCCAAGCTGGCCTCGACCACGTTCAGGAATCCTGATGGATAATCATGATTCCTGAGGGTTCTGCGGTATTCTTGATGTATGGTCACGATTCGTGAAGCTGCGGGGCGATGAAGCTCGCCGTGGTGCGAAGTATCGGGACTGCCAGGGGCTGGCGGTCCGAGGAAGATGCTGCGGACTTCGAGCAGGAGATCATCGACCAGTACGCCCTCGCGATGGCCGCAGCGGGACTCAGCGACGGCTACATCGCGCAGTCCAGAACGGTCGTCTTCGAGTTCCGCCGCCATCTCGATGCTCCGCTCTGGCAGGCGAAGCCCTCCGACGCGGACGCTTTCCTGGCCGGGCTGCGCCGGGCAGGGCTTGCCGTCACGACCCGAGCGGGCAAAGCCGGAGCAATTGCGCTGTTCTACGACTTCGCCATCGCCCGCTACCAGGGCGACATCAACGCGCTGACCGAGTGGGTGATCGAGCAGCCCGTCGACGAGTACAACCGGCAGTCCGGCGCCTCGCTGGGCAAGGTGAGAGTGCCGCCATCGGATGCGGAGATCGATCGACTCTTCGGCGGGTGGGCCGCCTCTCTCCAAGACGAGCGGCGCTATCTGCCCGCCGCGAGGAACTACTTCGCCGCGTCGCTGTGGCGACGCATCGGGGTGCGCATCACCGAGAGCACGAAGCTCGACCTCCGAGATTGGCGACCTGATCTTGGGGCGCTGGGCAAAGTGCATGTCCGGTTCGGGAAAGGCTCTCGCGGACGCGGGTCGAAGCAACGGCTGGTGCCCGCGATCAACGGCGCGGACAAGCTCATCGACTGGTGGCTCGGCGATGTGCGACACCGCTTCGGCCCTGATTGGGACAACCCGGACGCCCCGATGATCCCGTCCGAACGGTTCGACCACGAGCTCGGCCGTTCCTGGCGTGCCAGCGACGACGTGCTCCGACGAGGTCTGCGGCAAGCGACCGAACGGTTCCTGCCGGCCTGGGCCGATGGTCGGATGACGCCGCATGTGCTCCGGCACTATTGCGCGTCGTCGCTGTATCTGGCGGGCATGGATTTGAAGGCCCTGCAGGAACTGCTGGGCCACCAGTGGCTGTCGACCACGACGCAGTACATCCACGTCTCCGGCGAGCACGTCGAGGATTCGTGGATGCAGGCGAACCAGCGGCTGGAACACCGATTCGAAAGGATGCAGTGACGCAATGAAATGGAATCTGCGAGTCCAGGCCGCCGAGCGCGGCATCTGGAAGTCGGCGGAGCTGCGGCGGATGCTCTCCGACGCCGGGCTGGAGATCAGCGTCGGCAAGATGTCCGGGCTGTGGACGGGGACCCCGACCACGATCCGCCTGGACGACCTCGACGTCATCTGCCATGTCCTCGACTGCTCACCGACCGATCTCCTCGTGCCTGAGCCCGAGAAAGTCCAAGCACGCAAACCCGGCGCCCGGCGGTCGGAAGAAGCCAACGGGAGCACGAATCTCATCGCGCCCCGGTTCGGTCCGAAGCACGACCGGCCCGCCCCGCCGTTATGAGCCCCGCACGCGGCCCGAACGGGCCTCTGGGTCCGCCGCTGCCCTGCACGGGCTGCGGGGTCAAGCCGGCCGCGTGGCTCACACCCCGCATCGACTTCTGCTACGACTGCATCCCCGGTGGCCCGTTCACCCCGCCGCCCTGCAGCAAGTGCGGTTCGAGCGAGTATTACACCCAGGGGCTCTGCGCCAACTGTCACCCGGGCAGCCCCGGCTACGTCGGCTCCTGCCGCGACTGCCTTGCCTGGGGCGTCTACCGTGGGCGCAACTGGCGCTGCTGGAAGTGCCGTTGGTGGTTTACGCACTACCCGCAGGGCGAATGCGTCTCCTGTCACCGGCAGGTCACCCTTGGCGAGCAAGGCTACTGCCGGTTGTGCCTGGAAACCGCCCGCTACCACCAGACGCCCGGACAGCCGCTCGACCTCGACGCGGCCCGCACCTACGGCCAGCAGCTCTTCCTCGCCTCAATGAACGACTCTCGTAGGCCCGCGGAACTCCACCTGCCGATGGCGATGAGAGTCAGCGAAGCGATCCGCGTCATCAACACGCCACCGCCAGTGGCGGCCAGCTACCAGCCGGTGCTGTTCCACATTGACCCTGACCCCGAGCTGCTCCGGCAGTGCTCCAACGAGATCCGGCTGCGCGACATCACCTCCCGCACTGATCACTTCCTCTACGCCCGAGCCGGCGAGTACGCATGGAGCAAGCGACAGACCAACCAGGTCCGGCGCACCCTGAAAGTCCTGCAGCTCGTGTTCCCCGGCGCGAATCTGCGCTTCCGCGCCTCCGACATCCTCGCGATGCGCTCCTACGACGACGATGGCAACATCCGCTCCACCATCGAAGTCCTCGAAGACGCAGGTCTCCTCATCGACGATAGGGTGCCGTCCTTCACCAAGCTCTTCGCACGCAAGACCCAGGCCCTTCCCGAGCCGATGCGATCGCAGCTTGAGCTCTGGCGCGACATCATGGTCGACGGCTCCAAGACCCCGCCGCGCCGCCAGCCCCGCGACACGATGACGGTCAAGGGTCAGATGTATGGCATCCTCCCCGCGATCACCCGCTGGGTCGAAGACGGGCGCACCAGCCTCGTCGGCATCAGCACCGAGGACATCCTCGCCATGCTCCCCGACGATCCCTCGCGCCGTCACACCATGATGCTCGGCTTCCGCACCCTGTTCACGATCCTGCGCGGCCGCAAACTGGTCTTCCTCGACCCGACGAAAGCGATCCCGCTGCGCGGCCCCAAGCGCAACATGCCGCTGCCGATGGAACCCACCGCGATCCGCGACGCCCTCACCAACCCCGACCCCGCGATCGCGCTGGCCGTCTCACTCATCGCCTTCCACGCCCTGACCACACAGCAGGTCCAGCACGTCCAGCTCACCGACATCATCGACGGGCGACTGCGGATGCCCGATGGCCGGTCCATCCCGCTCGCGAAGCCGGTCCGCGTCCGCCTCACTGCCTGGCTCGACCACCGAGCCAAACGCTGGCCGGAAACGAAGAATCCCTACCTGCTCGTCACCATCCAGACCGCGCCCCGTCTCTCACCGCCCAGCCGGAACTTCCCCTGGAGGAAAGCCGGTGTCACTGCCCAGGCGCTGCGCACCGACCGGATTCTCTACGAGGTCGAACAGACCGGCGGCGACGTCAGACGCGTCTGCGACCTCTTCGGCATCGGCATCGAGACCGCGCTGCGCTACTCGGCCACGATCCTCGAACCACCCACCCCAGGCGAACGCGCCCCGACACACACGGGAGAGATCGACAACGAGTCAGCATCCACTGTATAGTCAGTGCATGCTGACTATTACTTTGCGTCTCGACGTCATGAACCGGCTCGGCCGGGCGATGGCGGACCCGACGCGCTCCCGGATCCTGATGACCCTGCTGGACGGCCCGAGCTACCCGGCGGTGCTCTCACGCGGGCTGGAACTGACCCGCTCGAACGTCTCGAACCATCTGACGTGTCTGCGCGACTGCGGCATCGTGGTCGCCGAGCCCGAGGGCCGGCAGACGCGCTACGAGATCGCGGACCCGCACCTGACCGCGGCGCTGACAGCGCTCATCGACGTGACGTTGGCCGTCGATGAGAGCGCCCCGTGCCTGGACTCGGCCTGCACCGTGCCGGGATGCTTCGGGGCGGGCGCGTGAGCGCCGCGTGCGGCTGCGACGAGCCGACCACCACCCCGGAAACCGAGGAAGTAGAGCGCCCGTGGTGGCGAGACCGCGGGATCATGGTGCCCGTCTTCTCCGGCGTCGCGTTCGGCACCGGACTGGTCCTGGAGTGGGCCGGGGCAGAGATCGCGGCTGTGGTGGCGTTCTGGATCGGCCTGCTGCTGGGCGCATCGACGTTCACGCCCGGCGCGATCCGGAACCTCGTCACGAAGCGCAAGCTCGGCATCGGCCTGCTGATGACGATCAGCGCCGTCGGCGCGGTGATCCTCGGCTACGTCGAGGAGGCCGCCGCGCTGGCGTTCCTCTACTCGATCGCCGAGGCACTGGAGGACAAGGCGATGGACCGTGCCCGCGGCGGACTGCGGGCGCTACTCAAACTCGTCCCGGAGACCGCGACCGTCCGCAGCAACGGCGCCTCGGTCGAGATCCCGGCGAAAGACCTCACCGTCGGGCAACTCATGCTCGTCCGCCCCGGTGAACGGATCGCGACCGACGGGATCGTCCGGTCCGGGCGCTCCAGCCTGGACACCTCGGCGATCACCGGAGAGTCGATCCCGGTCGAAGTCGAGCCCGGCGACACGGTGTCGGCCGGGGCGATCAACGCCGCCGGAGCCTTGGAGATCGAGACGACCGCGGCAGGCACCGACAACTCTCTCACCACGATCGTCGAGCTCGTCGAGCAGGCGCAGGCAGAGAAAGGCGACCGCGCCCGTCTCGCGGACCGGATCGCCCGCCCGCTGGTGCCCGGCGTGCTCGTGCTCGCCGCCCTCGTCGCACTCATCGGCTCGCTGCTCGGCGATCCGGAACTGTGGATCACCCGCGCCCTCGTCGTGCTCGTCGCCGCGTCGCCATGCGCGCTGGCGATCTCCGTGCCGCTCACGGTCGTCGCCGCGATCGGCTCGGCCAGCCGGTTCGGCGTGATCATCAAATCCGGCGCCGTCTTCGAACGCTTCGGCACCATCCACCACATCGCCGTGGACAAGACCGGCACGCTCACCCGCAACGAACCGACAGTCACGGCCGTGCTCACAGCGGACGGCGTGACGGAAGCACAGGCACTTCACTGGGCGGCGGCCCTGGAACAGCACAGCACCCACCCGCTGGCCGCAGCGATCACCGCCGCAGCACCAGAAGCACCCGCGGCCGAGGACGTAACCGAGCAGGCCGGGCACGGCATCGAAGGCCATCTCAACGGCACGAAGATCACCGTCGGCAGCCCTCGCTGGCTCGACCCCGGGACGCTCCGCGACCAGGTCTCGGACCTGGAGGAGCAAGGCATGACGGTCGTTGTCGTGTACCGCGACGGCGTGCCGGTCGCCGCGATCGGGGTTCGCGACGAGCTGCGCCCCGAGGTCCCCGAGGTCGTGCGCACCCTCACAGCTCAGGGCGTCGGGGTGACCATGCTCACCGGCGACAACACCCGCACCGCCCACGCGCTGGCCGCGCAGGCCGGGATCGAGGACGTGCGCGCCGAGCTGCGCCCCGAGGACAAATCCGCCGCGATCTCCGAACTCGGCAGGACCGGCTCGGTCGCGATGATCGGCGACGGCATCAACGACGCCCCGGCCCTGGCCGCCGCGGACATCGGGATCGCCATGGGAGCGACCGGCTCGGACGTCGCGATCGAATCCGCCGACGTCGCCTTCACCGGCCACGACTTGCGGTTGCTCCCACGCGCGTTCGCCCACGCCCGCCGCGGCAGGCGCATCATCAACCAGAACATCATCCTCTCGCTGCTGATCATCACCGCACTGCTCCCGCTCGCCCTCTTCGGCATCCTCGGACTCGCCGCCGTGGTCCTCGTGCACGAGATCGCCGAGGTCCTGGTGATCCTCAACGGGCTCCGCACCGCACGCGGGAAACGCTAGACACAGAGCCGACCACCGCGCTCCACCACCACATCCGAGCACCGGCAGAACAGGGTGAGGTCGCATCTTCCGTGAAGATGCGACCTCACCACCCCGCACAGAGCCCCTCGACCCGCATCTTCCGGCGAATCAGGCTTCAGGATTCTTGAACTTGCGGGGAATGCCCTTCATCCGTGCCGTCGTGTCGAACGCGGCGAGTTCTGCTGGGTGGAGCTGGTGTTGCACGACGAAGGAGCGTTCCTTGATCCGCCAGAGTCCTTGTCCGGTGCCGAGGCCGGGGAGGAGCTTTTGTTCGGTGCCGGTGAGGCCGAGGGCTGCGGCGGTGGCTCCGAGTTGGTCGGGTTCTTGCCGGTAGATGATCCGCGTCTCCGCATTCGCCAACAGTGAGTTGGCGAGGGCTCGCATGGCGGAGCCTTGGTCGCCGACGTTGTCGAGGTCGGTGAGCTTGTGGAAGATCAGCATGTTCGCGATCCCGTAATGCCTCGCCAACCGCCACTGCGCATCCATCCGACGGAGCAACGCCGGGTAGGCCATGAGTCGCCAGGCTTCGTCGTAGATTACCCACCGGTGCCCACCATTCGGGTCCATCAGCGCCGACTCCATCCACGCCGACGAGCACGTCATCAGCACCGAGATCAGCGTGCTGTTCTCCGCCACCCGCGACAGGTCCAGGCTGACCATCGGTAGCGACGGGTCGAACCGCACCGTCGACGGCCCATCAAACAGCCCTGCGAGGTCGCCAGCGACGAGGCGACGGAGAGCGTGTCCGACGAGACGCCCGTCTTCTGCGAGCCGTCCGTCGGTGTCGGTTGTGGGGTCGGGTGTGAGGATGCGGTCGACGACCATCGGCAGGATCGGTACCTCGCTGGATCGGACAGCGTCTTGGAGGGCGAGGTCGATCGCGGTGTGCTCTAGCGGGGAGAGCACCCGATCCAGCACTGTCTCCGCCAACGCACCAATCAACTCACGGCGGCGTGAAGCAACCTGCGCCGCCCATTCCGCATCTGAGAGGCCGCCAGGGCGGTGTCCTTCATCGAGCGGGTTGAGACGATTCCGCAGCCCATGCCCGAGAACGATCGCCCGCCCTCCGACGGCTTCCGCAACCGCAGTGTGCTCGCCCTTCGGGTCACCGGGCACGTAAACGCGGCGACCGAATGGGATCGAGCGGGTGTAGAGGGATTTAGCGAGGGAGGATTTGCCGGAGCCGACGATGCCTGCGATGACGATGTTTGGGGCGGTGATGACACCGCGAGCGTAGAGCGTCCAGGGGTCGTAGACGAAGGAGCCACCGGAGTAGAGGTCTTGCCCGATGAACACCCCGTCAGCGCCGAGACCACCTTCCGCGAGAAACGGGTACGCGCCCGCGAGGGTCGCGGAGGTGTCCTGGTGGCGGGGTAGGCGAAACCTGCCCGGAGTCCGCAAAGCCGCCGGTCCGGGTTCGCCTGCTGCGGGAAGGTAGCTGGTGTTGCGGCGTTCGGCACGCTCCGCCGCCACCCGCGCACGCTCGACCGCTCGCTCGCGCTGGCGAGCGTCGGTTTCAATCTTCGTCGCGGCGTGTTTGCGTGCTTTCCGGTGCTTGCGGCGTTCCCCGGCGGGTTCCACCAGCGCCGCGGTGTGGAGCTTCTGCCGGTCACTCATAGTGCTCGCCCCCGCGACGGTGACGACGACCGGGCAGGCACGAACGGGTCCTCCTCATTCTCGATCACTCGGGACTGCCTGCGTACTGGCGCTCGCTTGACTATCGGAGCCTCAGCAGCGCTCTTCCGTGGTTCGGGGTGGGCCCGCAGCAGGGAAACGTGTCCGTGGTCGTGGTTGTACGTCAACGTGTACTCGCCGCTGCTGGTGGTGCGGTCGAGGGGGCCGGCAGGGATGGTGTCGTAGACGTATCCGTTGACGAGCGCAGCCTGCGTGGTCTCTTCACCCATGTCGAACCCGGCCAGATGCTCGATCGCCGCATCCGTGCCGTCGCGGTCGATGATCGCCAGCACCTCGTCAGCGTCCTGCCCTTGCAGGAACACGATCCCCACCCACCGAGCGGGCACCGAATCTGAGGGTGCGGGGTGCCAAGCGATCCGTCCCGATGCATTCAGGGCAGCATCAACCTGCTCGTGAAGTCCATCCAGCAGTGTCGCTGCCTGTCGGAGCGCTGCGGCTGCGGTGAGAGCGTGGCTTGCGCCGGCGCCTTGGTTTCCGGCGTCATCGTATGCACGCGCCTGGTTCTGGGTGTGGGCGGTAGCGAGTTGGTCGAACACCTGGCGGAGGGATCGCAGCCCGGCGATGAGATCACCGAGCACCGCGTACGTGTCGGCCGGGTCCTCGAACACGCGAGTAGCGTGCGCGAGTACCCGGAGGGCTTCGGAGGGTTCCGCCGCATCCGTGGTCGGGTTCTGAAAGGTCGGCATCGGTGTGCTCCTTAGACGGTGCGGCACAGCGGGAGCGCTGCGACAGTGAAGGCTTGGGCTTGCTGCCCGACAAGACGCCGGGTCTCACAGGAGGCTTGGATCGCGGCCTGTTCGATTGCCGCGACCGCGGTGTCGAGCTCTTCCGGCGTCGGTGCGCTGACGCTGATGAGGCCGGTGTAGCGGAGGACGCCGTGCCCGGCGGTGAGGTCGGCTTCTTGTTGGAGGACATCGCCGTATTCGGCGGTTTGGGAGGCGTCCTCGATCTGCCCCATCTTGGAGCGTTGCGCCGCATCCGAAATCAACTCAGTCTTCTTCTTCCGAATGTCCCTCGCGGCCTGATCCGAACGGATCGGCGTACACACCAGCGAAAACGAGCGTTGAATCCCTGACGACAGCAGCACCGGGGCGAGGAACCCCGGATACACCTGAGACCTCGGCCACTCGCTGACCCACAGCACCGCATGGTGCGCGGAGTCCGACCGCAACCGATCCCACGATTCCGCCACCGCGACTGGCCCCGCAGTCGCAAGACTCCTACCGATGTCGCCGTGACGTTCAAGAAGCGCCGCGGCGGCAGGATCGTACGCGGAGCGGAGGATCACGGCGACCTCACCTGGCGTGACCCAAGCACCGACGGTGAGTTCCGCGGCACGCAGCGCGGTCACGAGCGTCGTCATCTCCTGCCGCAGCACCGACGCAGCCCCCTTGATCCCGCCACCGTTCGTCCGCACCTGACGGGCTGCCGCGCGGAGATCGAGGGCGAGACTGATCGTCGTCGCGTGTCGTTCTCCGGCGGGGCCTGCACGGTCGATGAGTTCTCGGTAGACGTTCGAGGCCCATGACCCGTCGTCGGTGCCGTGGCTGCGCCACCACTCCACGAGGCCGGAGCCTCCGTCGGGGAGGGTGCGTTCGCACACCTGGAGGCGGGCGATCCTGCCTGAGCGGCAGGTGGTGGCGAGTACCCGCCCCCAGGTGGCGACGCGGCGTTGTTGTTCGCCGGGGTCGAGGAGCACGAACGCGGGATGCGAGACCGCGATGATCGCCGTGAGTGTCTGCGCGTGGGGGTCGTGAATCATCGCCGCCCCCGTCTCCGGGTCTTCCCACTCACGGAGCGCTGCCGCATCGCCTGGGAGGGCGAGGGTGCCTGCAGGGCGGGGTTTCACGATCCTGCGCCGGAACACGGTCTGACGTGCCTGTGTGCGGGCGACCCATCGGAAGGTGACGGGCACCCACTCGATGAGCTTCCTGCCTCCGACCGGTGTCCATGCGAGTGCTGCGCTGAGGAGCCAGATGGGTGCGGTCCAGGCGAGGAGGATGCCGCCGCCGGCGTAGAGGGCACCGACGATGGAGAGCACTCCGATGGCGAGGACGATGAGTTGTGGGAGGGAGAGGCCGAGGAGGATGCCGCGGCGGGTGAGGCGGGAGAACTGCACCGCCCGCAACCCAAACTCCACCGTGCTCTGCTGATTCGACATCAGCTACTCCTTCCCAGGCGTCGGCTTCGGAGCCGGTGGCGTCTGCTTGGCCGGAGGCACCGGAGGCACCGGAGGTGCTGCGGGTGGAGCGGTGGGTGTGTGGTTCGGTGCTGGCGGCGGCGGCGGTGACGGTTGCGCCGTCTCTCCGGCACCGGCAGCGTGACCTTCCGCCGCCCCACCGACAGCGCCACCGAGCTTCGGGCCCGCTGTCGCGGCGGCTTTCGCGACTTGCGCGCCGATCACGACCGCAGCCGCAGGCCCCGCCGCCGCGGCACCCGCACCGGCCCCGGCGCCGGCCGCGCCAGCACCACCGCCTGCGGTTCCCGCACCAGCACCACTGGTCGCGACAGCCCCGCCGCCCGCCGCAGCCCCGCCGCTACCGGTGGACGCGGTTGATGCTGCGGGCGGCGTGCCGCCGCTGGAAGGTGCCGCGCCGCCGCCTTTGTCACCGGCTCCGTCGAGCACCTTCTTCGCACCGTTGGTCTTCGGTGCGGACGGCACGGGGACGGGGCGGTTGAGGGCGGACTTGGCTTCTTGTTCCGCGCTCATCGAGTGGTACATATCGAAGCCGATGAACGTGACGAACTTGTACGTCATGTACGGGGCGAACGCGGCGATGAACATCAACACGACCCCGGCGATCGGGTCGCTGATCGACGCCAGATCAAGCTCAATCGGAGCAGAGACCTGGGTGATCGCCACGAGGAAGATCACCACCAACACGAGCTTCGACAAGATCAAAGCGATCACGAACGTCGCCCACTTCCCGAACCAGCCCTTGGTCGCATCCCACGAGAACCCCGCGAGAGCGATGGGTGCGAACACGATCGCGACCAGCAGCAGCGCTTTGCGGATCAGGAGCGAGAACCACACGATCGCAGCCGCGCTGATGGCGAGGCCGGCGAGAAAGATCGTGACGATCGCCCCGACACCGGGCGCGGCGATGTTGATCCCCGCGAACCCCGCAGCGAGCAGGGTAATGCGGTCGCCGATGGATTCCATCGTGTTCCCCGTGGCCTGCACGATCCCGACCGCGAGCTGATCCGTGATCTCCAAGAGCAGGCCGGTAAGACCGATGGCGACGAAGGAACCGAGGATGCTTTTCGCGGCCCCGAGTGCGGCACGGGCGAGAGCGGTCGGGTCGCGGTGGATAAGTCCGGTGATCAGTTGCAGGCAGAAGAAGATCAGCACCACGAACACCGCCACCCCGAACAGGATGTTGTACACCCCGACATATCCGGGGTCTGACACGTCGACGAGGGTGGTGGTGTCGAATACTGCCCAGACCGCCTCGAACAGCCAGGCTGCAGCGCCGCCCATTGCTTGGGCGAGCCAGTCGAACGGGGCCGCGATCAACGTCGCGGCGCCCTGCCCGACGGTGTCGCACACGGCCGAGATCACTGGCACATCACACACACTCACAGCAGAGCTCCCTTCTCCGTGATTGGGGTTAGACGGCTTGGCCGACGCCCCAGAAGAAGTTGATGAGCGTCACCGCTGCACCGCAGATGATCGCCGCCCCGCAGGACACGAGCACGCCGACCTTCCCGCGCGACGCGAGGTGCGGGTTGCTGCTGTTCGCGCCGAAGCCCCACACGATCGCTGAGATGATCAGGGCGAGGACGGAGAGGATCAGGCCGACGGTCATGACCGCGCCGACGATGATGCGCAACTGCTCGATACCGGGAAGCCCGGTACCGTTCGGATCGATATCAATCACAGGGATGCTCCTTCTGCTCACAAGCGCCGGGGAATGGCGGACTTGTCAGCCAGGTGCACCCGCGCGCCCATGGCACATCTGGGAGCTCATCTAAAATGAGGAGATGACCGGAAGCACCGAGACGATGCCGCCTTTGGTGATGTACGTCGTCCACGCGAAGGGCGCGAACCGGATCAGCTATCTGAGCGTCGAGAAGATCAGCGAAGCGTTCGACAAAGATTCCACTCCGACCGTCGGTTCCCTCTGCGCCATCGTCCGCGAAGGAGATGAAGAACTCGGCACCGGGAACTATCTGATCGGTTTGGCAGTCACGCGCGGCGTCGCCGGCATCGCGAGCGGAACGCTACGCGCGACCTTGTCGCCGGTCCTTCGTCTGCTCGCACCTCTCGAGCTTGGAGAGCTGAGAGAACAGGCGGTCTCGATGTCGCCAATACCGCAGCACTTCTACGCACATCGACTCGACAGTCCTACAGCCAGAGCCCTCCTCGACTATCTCAGACAGACTGACCCGACGGTCGGGCCGTGGCTGGACTCAGTGTTCAGATCGCCGCGCACGTTCGATGATGAAGTGCAGCAGTCGAGGATCGAAGCACGTGATGCGGTCCTGCTGGCTTCGCAGATTGCGGATGTTCCGTTGCCCGCGGATGCTTTCAGCGAGCCGCCCAGTGCCTCGGAAAACGAGACACTTCTCGATACCGTGCTGAACGCTGGCTACGAGCGAGATATGGAAGAGGAACTACTGCCGCTCGATCTTCAACGTTTCGATGGCAAGCTCATCGCCGATCAGCGGGCGGCTAGCCTCGCCGTGTTCGAGGACCACAACGGCCAACGGAAGCTCCTCGTCATGTCCGTAAACAAGAAACCCATAGAGGAAGAGCTCGGCATCGACCTCCTCTATTGGGACCAGGTTCACGACGCTTTCACCTTCGTTCAATACAAGAGACTGGAACGAGCTGACAGCGGCGACGAGAACGGCAGCTACGAATGGGTCTATCGACGTAAGAACGAGATCGAGAAACAACTCAACCTCATGCCCAAAGGTCGCGAAGTCCCGAAGAAAGCCGCCGATTGGCGAGCTTTTGATACCCCATTCTGGTTCAAGTTCGTGCGCGGAGACGCCGGTCGAAAACTCGACGGGAAGACACTCAAAGGCATGTACGTCTCGGCCGACTGGATGCGGCTCGCCATGACAGATTCGACGTTCAAAGTCGGGCCGCGAGGTGGCTTCCGAGTCACCTACAAGAACACCAAGTACCTTCTGCGGGGTGTCTTTGCCCAGCTCATCTCACGCGGATTCATCGGAACAGCAAGTACCCGCTCTCAGGCGTTCAGGAAAGCGATGCAGAACCTAGGCGCCGACCGTGAACTCATCATCGCGATCAAGACGGAGTGGCAGGAAGACACTGAACGCGAGCCAGCACCGGTATCTTCCGATGCGCCCTCGCCCGCCCTGCCGTTCTAGGAAGACTGCAATCTCGCGACCTCCCGCGGCCAGTACGTCTACAAGCGTTCACCGACTCCGAGAAGGAAGTTGACCCAGGCGACGCCCGCTCCGGCGAGGGCGGCGGTGCCGAGCGCAACCCAGGCGCCGAGCCGCGCTTTGGTGGCGGTGTGCGGGTTGCCGGTCGAGGATGAGATCGCCCAGACGATCGCGGAGACGATCAGCATGAGCACGGCGATGATGAGCACGAACATCAGCAGCGCACCGATCACCGCACGGAGGTCGCTTGCGGCGCCGACGCCGCCGAAGTCGGGGAACACGTCCATCAGCGCCCACCCCCGCCCAGGGTGCAGGACGCGCGGGAAGCGTTGCCGCCGGCGATGCCTTCGGCGCCCTGGTCGGTGAGCCACTGGTCGGAGTCGATCGCGGGCTGACCTTGACCGCCGGGCCGGATTTCGAGATGGAGGTGGGGTCCGGTGGATTTCCCGGAGGAGCCGACATCACCGATGTGCTGTCCGGCAGTGACGGTCATGCCTTCAGTGACGTGGATACCGTACTCCCACATATGCGCGTAGTACGACGCGACCCGTTCTCCGCTGACGGTGTGCTCCAGGATGATGAGCCCGCCCCAGTTGCCGGTGTATCCGGCGTGGGTGACGATCCCGTCGGCGACAGCGTAGATCGGGGTACCGTCTGCGGCGGCGAAGTCGCTGCCGGAGTGGAACGCGGTCTCGAAGGTGATCGGGTCGGTGCGCCACCCGAACGGGCTGGTCCGCACCCACGAGCCCTCCGGCAGGGGGAACACGACCCTGGTGGTCTCCGGCACCACCACCTCCCCGCC
>NZ_FUKR01000054.1 GCF_900163835.1 Mycetocola reblochoni REB411
CCGTCGCGCGCACGGGGGGATCGTGCCGGGGTGGCATATGAACAAGCGGCACTGGAACACGGTGTTCCTTGACTCCGACGTCCCCGACGAGCTGATCCTGGCCCTGGTCGAGATCTCCCACGGCCTCGTCCTCGACGCGCTGCCGCGGCGGACGCGCCTGCTCGTCATGGCCGAGGGGGAGCGGGGCGGCGGCGGGCGCTGACCCCGCGGCGTCGGAGCCCGGCCCCGCCCGTTCCGTCGCCCCTGTCGCGCCCGGGACCCGTCCCCGTCGTCTCAGGCGGCTGCGGGGGGACGCGGCCAGAGCGTGTAGCTGATCGCGGTGATGAGCTCGACCGTCATGACCACGCCGAGCAGCGGGAAGACCGACTCCAGTGCCGCGGTGCGCTCGGGTGCCGCCACCCAGAGGACGAGTGCGCCGACGACCGCGGCCGCGATGGCACAGGCCAGGCCGCTCCGCGCCACGTCGGCCCAGCAGGCGAGGGTATGACGCCGTCCGGTGAGGCGGACGGGAGGGGGACCGGAGGCGAAGCGGTGGGCGAACCGGACGTCCGCCCACGCGATCATGCGGTGACCGTACGCGATGGAGAAGCCCAGGTAGATGGCGGCGAGGCCGTGGTGCCACGATGCCGTCGCCCCGCGGGACAGGTCGACGGCCGTGGCCGTGAGCAGTACGAGGTCGATCACCGGTGCCATCGCGAGCAGCACGGCTCCGACGCGTGGCCGGCGGAGCAGATAGCGGGTGGCGAGCCCGGCGGCGATGGCGACCCAGAAGCCGATCTCGCAGGCGATGATGATCGCGAGGATCACGGCGCCCGCCGCTCTTTTGTTGATACAACTGTGCTCATAACGGCGATGCTAGCACGGCTGTGTACACTCGGACGGTGCCCCGACTCATCGACCACGAGGCCCGCGCCGCCGCGCTGGCCGAGGCGGCCTGGCGCGTGCTCGCCCGGGACGGGATCCTCCGGCTCTCCGTCCGCAACGTCGCCGAGGAGGCCGGGCTCGCGACGGCGTCGCTGCGTCGGGCCTTCCCGACGCAGACGGCGCTCAGGGCCTACTGCCTCACCCTGGTGAGCGAGCGCGTCCAGGAGCGGATCCGGAGGCTCGAGCCCCGCGCGGACGTCCGCGCCGCCGTCGAGGACCGCATCGCACAGCTGCTCCCGCTCGACGCCGAGCGCCGCCTCGAGATGGAGGCCTTCATCGCCATCGGGGTGCTGGCGCTCACCGACGAGGAGCTGCAGCCGCACTACCGCCGGGCGCACGACCTCATCGCCGGGGCCTGCGTCGGCGTCGTCACCGCATTGCGGCCCGGCGGCGCGGGGAGTCCCGCCGCCGAGGCGGCGCGCCTGCACGCGCTCATCGACGGCCTCGCCCTGCATCTGGTCCAGCCGAAGGCGATCGGACCCGATGAGGCGATGTCCGTCCTGGCGCTGCACCTCGACGAGCTCGCCCAGGGCTGAGCCGGTCTCCACCCGTGCCCCGGTCGTTCCCGGGGGTCAGCGCCGGGCCGCGTCGAGCACCGCGTCGAGCAGCCCAGGGAACCGCTCGTCGAGATCGTCCCTGCGGAGGGTGCTGTGGATCGCGGTCCCCCGATAGCACTGCGAGATCACGCCGGCGGTGCGCAGCACCCGGAAGTGGTGGGTGGACGTCGACTTGCTCACCGGCAGCTCGAAGGCGATGCACGCCTGCTCGTCGTGGCCGTCGGCCAGCTGCAGGACGATCCGGCGGCGCACGGGGTCCCCGAGGGCGGCCAGGACGGTGTCGAGCTCGAGCTCGTCGGTCGCCGGGTGGTCGAGTGTGCGCATGCTCCGATTCTCCCCGAACGGTGGCGCCGGTGGTGTTAGTACGTCGTTCATCGTACTAGGCTCGTCCCGGACGGCCGCGGTGCTCCCACCGGGCCGAGCCGGACCCCGAACGCCAACCGGATGGAGAAGCCGTGCCCCGCCTCGTCGACCCGATCGTCCTCCGTGACACCACGATTCCGACGCGCGTGTGGATGTCGCCGATGTGCATGTACAGCGCCGACGCCACGGGGGACCGGATCGGTCAGCCCGGCGACTTCCACCTCGGGCACTACGCCGCGCGCGCGGCCGGCGGTGCGGGCCTCGTCGTCATCGAGGCGACGGCGGTCGTGCCCGAGGGGCGGATCTCGCCCTACGACCTCGGCATCTGGAGTGACGAGCAGGTTCCGGCCCACCGCCGCCTGACCGCCGCGATCGCCTCCGCCGGCGCGGTCCCCGGCATCCAGCTCGCCCACGCGGGGCGCAAGGCCTCGATCGACCGCCCGCAGCGTGCCGGCGTCCCCCTCGGCCCCGAGGACGGCGGGTGGCGCACCGTGGGCCCGAGCCCCGTCGCCTTCCCCGGGTACCCCGTGCCCGCGGAGCTCGACCGCGAGCAGATCGCCGGCATCGTCGCCGCCTTCGGCGCCGCGGCCCGCCGCGCCCTCGACGCCGGCTTCGTCGTCGCGGAGATCCACGGCGCGCACGGCTACCTTCTGCACGAGTTCCTGTCGCCGCTGTCCAACACACGCACCGACGAGTACGGCGGCTCCTTCGACAACAGGGTCCGCCTCGTGCTCGAGGTCGTCGACGCCGTCAGGGCGGTCTGGCCGGAGGGGCAGCCGGTGCTGCTGCGCCTGTCGAGCACCGACTGGGTCGAGGAGTCCCCCGACGACGACCGCGACTCCTGGACGGTGGAGCAGACGGCGCGGCTGGCGGCGCTCGCCGCCGAGCACGGGGTCGACCTCGTCGACGTCTCCAGCGGGGGCAACGACCGCGTCGCCATCCCCGCCGACGTCGACTACCAGACCGTGCGCGCCGCCGTCGTCCGCCGGGAATCCGGTGTGCCAGTGGCGGCGGTGGGACGGATCACCGGCGCGGGGCAGGCGCAGGCGCTGCTCGACGAGGGGGACGCGGACGCGCTGTTCGTCGGCAGGGCGCTGCTGGCCGACCCCTCCTGGCCGAACCTCGCCGCCGTCGAGCTCGGGGACGAGCCGCGCTATCTCGAGCAGTACGCCTACGTCCTGCCCCGCCCGCGCGCCTGAGCGCGCCCCGGCCCGTCGGCCCGCGGGGTGGTGCCGGGCTGACGGCCCGCGACGCCCACGACGCCCGCGTCCACCGGCTGCGGGCGTCGGCTCGCGCACCGGCAGTCCGGCTACGATCGTCTGCGGGGCACGGGAAGGTTGAGTCATGGACATCCGCGAGCTGCTCGACGACGCCGAGCTGGGGCTGGCCGTCATCGCCGCCGCACCGGACGCGCTCGAGCGAACGGTCCGTTCCGCCTACATCACCGACCTGCCCGACCCGTCGCGCTTCCTCTCCGCCGGCGACATCGTCCTCACCAGCGGCCAGTGGATCCACCGCGACGGCGGGGTCGAGAGCTTCATCGGGGCGCTCGCGAGGCAGAACGTCGCCGCACTCATCGTCGGCACGATCGACATCGGCGTCGTGCCGAGCGAGGTCATCGCCCTCTGCCGGGAGCGCGGCCTCACCCTGCTGACCATCGCCTCCGGGGTCTCGTTCCGTGCCGTCGTGGACCGCGTCGCCCACGCGGAGGCGGGGGAGCGCGACGGCGCCGCCTCGGCCAACGCCGAGCTCGGCCGGCGGATGGCCGAGGCCGTGTCCCGCGGCGGCAGCGTGCCCGAGCTGCTGCGGCTGTTCGCCGCGGTCACGGGCACCCGCGGATGGGTCGTCGACGGGGTCGGCACCCTCATCGCGCACGAGGGGCCCGCTCCCGCTCCCGCGCTCGTCGCGCGCGTGTGGAACACGGTCGGCCGCGCGGAGCAGCCGCGCGTCGTCGTCAGGGACGTCGGCGAGGGGCAGGGCGGCGAGCCCGTGCTCGCCGTCCGGATCGGCACCTCCGCGCGGTCGGGACTCGTGGCCTACCCGCTCGGCGACCAGGCCGCGCTGCCGCTCCTCGGCTCGCTCGCGCTCGACACCCTCGTCGGGGCGCTGCGTGTGGAGACGGAGCTCGCGGCCCGGTGGCGCGACGCCAGGAACGAGCAGGTCGCGTCGCTGTTCGAGGCGATCCGCGGCTACGAGGTGTCGCCGGGGGCGATCTCCGCCCGCATGCGGCTCGAGGGGCTCGACCCGCAGGGGCAGTCGACGGTCGCGGCCGCCCGCTGCGACGACGAGGGGTTCAGTCCGGACGCCGTCGTCGCGATCCTCGAGCGCGCCTTCACCGCGCGCGGGAGGAAGGCGATCGGGTGCCACGTCGACGGTGTCGTCCTCGTCCTCGTCAACGGCGTCGAGCGGGATGATGTGCCGCCGCTGGCGGAGCAGATCCTCGACGAGGCGCACCTCGCCCTGGAGGGCCGCCAGCTCGTCGTCGGGCTGTCCGACACGATCAGCGGCGTCAGCCGACTCAACCCGAGCGTCGCGACTGCCCTGGAGCGCCTCGGCAGCGCGAGCGGCAGCGAGCAGGTGCTCGTCTCCTCCGCCCTGCACGTGCAGAGCCACAGGGAGCTGCTGCGCATGCTCGGCGACGCGACGCGCGAGGGCTACGCGCACGAGGTGCTCGCCCCGCTGATCGAGTACGACGAGCGGCACGGCGCGGAGCTCCTCGCCACCCTGCGTGCCTTCCTCGCGGGCAGCGGGGCCTGGCAGGAGACGGCGCGCTCCCTCCACCTGCACCCGAACACGCTCCGCTACCGCATGGCGCGCATCCAGGAGCTCACCCACCGGGACGTCGGCGAGCTGCCCGACCGCGTCGACCTGTTCCTCGCGGTGGCCTGCCTCGACGGCGTCTAGCGGGCCGGGCGGCGGCTATCCGGCAGGCGGCTATCCGGCAGGCGGTGCGTCCGGCCGGCGGTAGGCGTGGCGCATGTGGTCGCTGGTGAGGAAGTCGGCGATGCCGATCATGATGAGGCTGAACACGATCTGCTCCGTCACCATCCAGGTGGGGTACAGCCCGGGGATCGCGGCCATGACGAGCGTGATCACGGGGAAGATCTGCGCGAACAGCCGCAGCCTCTGGTACGCCCACCGCCAGCCGAGCGACGCCCGCCAGGCGAAGTAGAACAGCGTCGCCGTCATGGCGAGCACGACGAGCGTGCGCATCCACACGGCGAGGGGGACGTGCGCGCCGTCCTCGGCGAGCACCACGGCGACGACGACCGCGCCCACGCCGATCACGAGCTCGACGGTGAGCAGCCACATGATCCAGGTGAAGGCGCGCCGCGTGCGGGGATGCTGGCGGTCCTCCTCCGCGATGAGCACGCCGGCCTGCCGTCCTCCGGCGAGGCGGTCGAGGCGGAGCAGCAGGGGGTCGAGGGCCATGGCACGAGTGTACGTCCGCGGATCCGGCCGCGACCGTCTCCTGCCGCGACCGTGATGCCGGCCAGCCCGGACATGTCGGTAGCCTGGCGGGTGACGGGCGGGACCCCGCCCGCCGAGAGGAGCCCCCATGAGCGCCCGCGACGTGCGCGCCGTCACCCTGTTCGTCCTGATCGCCTGCGGGCTGGCCTGGCTCGTGGCCCTGCCGCTCTGGCTGGGGGACGGTCTCGCGTCCCCGCTGTTCATCGTGATCGCCACCGCCATGATGGCGACCCCGTCCGTCGCGGCCCTCGTCGTCGTGTTCGTCGTCGAACGGCCGTCGCACCGCGCCAGGGCGCTCGGGCTCTGGCCGATGGCGCCCGCCGGGCGGCTGATCGGCTACCTCGCCCTCGGCCTGGTGGTGCCGATCGTCCTGGCCGTCGCCGGCCTCCTCGTCGGTGCGCTCCTGGGCGTGTACCCCGCCGATTTCACCGGGTTCTCCGGCTTCGCCCAGACGCTGGACGAGCAGCTGTCCGCGGCGGGGCTCCCCGCGGTGCCCATCCCGATCGGCGTGATGGTGGCGCTGCAGTTCGTCAACATCGTCGTCGCCGCGTTCCTCAACCTGATCCCCGCGTTCGGTGAGGAGCTCGGCTGGCGGGGCTGGCTGCTGCCGAAGCTGCTGCCACTCGGGACGGTCCCCGCTCTGCTGGTGTCCGGCCTGATCTGGGGCCTGTGGCACGCGCCGCTCGTCCTGCTCGGCTACAACTACGCCGGTGCCCCCGGGTGGCTCGCGCTGACGATGATGTGCGGCATGTGCGTCGTCGTCGGGGGTGTGCTCGGCTGGCTTCGCCTGCGGTCGGAGTCCGTGTGGCCCGCGGCGCTCGCCCACGGTTCACTCAATGCCGCGGTCGGCTCGACGATGATCATGTTCGTGGCCGCCGACTCGACGGTCGACACGACGCAGGCAACGCTCCTGGGCTGGTCCGGGTGGATCGTGCCCCTCGTGCTCATCGCGGTGCTGCTGGCCACGGGGCAGTTCCGGCCGGCCCGTCGCGCGGGCGACGGAGGGAGCGGACCGGCCGTGTCGAGCGGAGTGCCCGTCCAGACCGCGCCGCGGTGAATGTCGGGACCGCTCCCGCCCCGCCCCGCCGCCCGGGCTGACAGGGTGGTCCCATGACGTTTTCACGGCGGGTCGACGCGGACCACGTTCTCGTGCTGAGGGATGCGGTCGCGAGCGAGGCCCTGCATGGGCTGACCCTGCGCAACCTCGACCGGCTGAGGGCCTGGGAACCGTGGGCTGCGCATCGACCGCGTCAGGACGACACGGAGGCCTTCACCCGTGCGCAGATGCGCTCGTACCGTGAGGGGACATCGCTGCCGCTGCTCCTCGTGCACGGGAGCACGGGGGCTCCGGCGGCGTCCCTCGGGCTGGGGCTCGATCGGAGCGCGGGGATCGGCGAGCGGGGCTTCTGGATCGATCAGGCCTCGGAGGGGCGGGGTCTGGTCAGCCTGGCCTGCCATGTGCTTCTCGACGAGGCGGCGATGAGGGGCATGCGTCGGGTGCGGCTGAGGACGTCGGTGGCCAACGCGCGGAGCATCGCCGTCGCGCGTCGGCTGGGGATGACGAGGGAGGCGACGCTGCGGAAGGCGATGGCACTGCCCGACGGGCCGCACGACGTCGCCGTGTTCGGTCGCCGGATCGACGATGCGCCCGGTCCTGGCGTCGGGCGCCGCGCCCCGGCCAGAATGGTGGCGACCGGTCAGCGGTCGCCCATGCCCGAAGGAGTGCAGATGAGCAGCAGTACGGCGTTCCCCGTTTCCCC
>NZ_FUKR01000050.1 GCF_900163835.1 Mycetocola reblochoni REB411
AGCCGTCCTCCACGCCTGCCTCACCTGGGCGACCCTATTAGGAGACACGCCCTAGCTCACGCACAACACCTCCGATCATTCCGCCCAGGGCTCGTCCATTGTCTTCTCCCCCTTCATCGCCGCGATGCCGCTGCTGGGGATCTCGGGCGACGCGTCGCGACTGTGCAGGAAGTGAACGTTCTCACCTTCAGGCCCGCCACCGACATCGGCCGCACGAACGCGAAGCGCCCGCCACAAGAGCTCGTCCAGAAGCGCAACGTCCGGAACGCCGCGCAGCTGATCGCGGAACTCAAAGGAGGGCCGGTCGTTGCGAAGCTGCTGAAGCATTTGCTGAGAGGCCAACTGCGACGGGTCAGTACCCGGCTCGTGAGGAACATCGAGTTCCTCGCGAATGACATCCCAGTACTTCTGCGGGATCGATTGTCCCCGTTCCCAGTTGCCGATTGTCCGCTCTGAGACGCCGATCAGCGCAGCCGCTTGCCGCTGAGTGAGATCGCGAATGTAGCGAGCTTGCTTGAAGGCCTGTCCTGAGATCATGTTCCGATTCTAGGCAAGAACTGGCAAGCTCGACACCCCTATTTTCCGCTAGCCCGCGCGGATACGAAGTTTTTTTTCTTGACAAGCTTTGGATTCGGCAGGATTCTTGCCTACGCTGGACCCATGACGACACGACGACTCAACGGAGCCACCGTCAGGGCCCTCCGTGAAGCACTCGGGCTCCGCAGCCGCGACCTCTCAGAGCGAGCGGGCATCGACCCCGGGTACCTGACCAAACTCGAGAACGGCTCTCGGCAGCCGTCTGCACTCATCCTTCGCAAGCTCGCCATCGGCCTCGGCGTGAGCATCGAAGTCATCTCGTATCCCGCTGAGGTTGCAGCATGAACGATCGGCTTCCGCCCTTCTCCTCTCCCAAGACGCTTGCCGCCTATTTGGAAGTCCCCGTGAGCACGCTCGGTAACTGGCGGACAACTGGCGTCGGCCCCGTCTACTCCAAGATGAGCAACCTCGTGCGATACGCCGACACAGATGTCTACGCCTGGCTCGAGTCCACCAAGCAGAACCGCACGCTCCGATGACCCCCGCAACGAAAAAGCCCGGTGCTGGAACACCGGGCGAAGACAACAAGAACTTGGAGATTCAAATGTCCAACAACATCGTACCGTTCACCTTCGACCAGCACCAGGTTCGTGTGGTCGCTATCGAGGGCGAGCCGTGGTTCGTCCTCGCCGACCTCACCCGCGTTCTTGGGTTGAGTCAGTACCGCGCGGACCGCCTCGACGATGGGGTGATTCAGAATCATCCCATCCCGGACAGGCTTGGACGCATCCAGAACGCAACCATCGTGTCTGAGGCTGGCATGTACGAAGTCGTGATCCGCTCGGACAAACCCGAAGCGGCTGCGTTCCGTCGGTGGATCACTTCGGAGGTGCTCCCGCAGATCCGGAAGACCGGTACCTACGGTCGCGTCGCCGAGATCACGAAGTCAGACCTGGCGCGAATGGTGCTCGAGTCAGAGGCTGAGCGGGCTCAGCTTGCAGCTCGAGTGGAGGCCGACGCCCCGAAGGTACTGTTCGCGGACTCCGTCGCGACATCGGACGCCACGATCCTTGTCGGCGAGCTCGCGAAGATCCTGCGGGGTAACGGCATCGAGATCGGTCAGAACCGCCTCTTCGCGAAGCTCCGGGACGAGGGGTTCCTCATCAAGCGTGAGGGCACCGACTACAACATGCCGACGCAGAAGGCGATGGAGTTGGAGCTGTTCAAGATCAAGGAGACCGCGATCACGCACTCCGATGGTCACGTCACCGTGAACAAGACACCGAAGGTCACCGGCAAGGGCCAGTCCTACTTCATCAACCGCTACACCCCTACCGCAGCTTGACCCGACGCCGCCTCTGAGCGCGGCCCCACATTCTCCGCCAATCCACGCCCGTTGCGGGGCGGTAATTGGCGCGCCCGAAACCGGGCCAGCACCTTGACAACTCCACAGCGAACTACCCCCTACCGAAGAGGAGAAGGGGATGCCCCGCGCCTGACAACCGCGGGAAGGAAAACGCCCAGACCGGCCGTGAGCGAGATGCAGCGGCGACGTGGTGGGCAGCCGTCATGGCCGTGAGATACGCGGTGGTGGCGGCGCAAGCAGTACGGGTTCACGGGGCGCCGGCTTCCTCATCGCAGGTTGCGGGTCGGCGCGCCCACACCTTCACCGGTCGTGCGTAGAGGCGCACGCGGTGAAGAGGTAACGCCCGCAGGCATCAACGAACGGAGAACGACATGGCGCAGCTTGAGTTCAAAGAACCTCCCGCGCACGGCCGTAAGAAGCACGTGGACGACTGGAAGGACACCGCGGACCAACTCCGCAACCGCCCCGGCGAGTGGGCGCTCGTCGCGACAGACGCGTCACCGAGCATGGTTCGTCACATCAAGGCAGGAACCTACATCGGGATGCGCCCGGCAGGGCACTTCGACGCGGTATCACGGGGCAACCGCGGGTCGCGTGCAGACGAGATCTACGCCCGCTACATCGGCGGCGAGTCGTGATCGATCGTCTCGATGACCTCTACTCACTAGCTCGCAGTGAGCTCAAAGACCTGATCTCGCTTCTGCCTGAGCGCGGTCTCGTGGGTGATGAGGACCGACAGTCTCTCCGCGTAGGGAGTGGAAACGAAGACGAGTCGCCCATCAGCTTCCCGCTGCGGCATTCGTTCCTTATGCCGGCGCTGAGCGACTTCGGGGACAGGCACAACGACAGCGTTCTCAATGCCCGGCTTTACCGACGGGAACTCACTCGTTTTGCGGAAGTGTGGGCTGCGGGTCACCACCGCTACTCGGTGCGCTTCATCTGTGCCGTGGTTCACGACGATGAACTGCGAGAGGCGCTCATGCCATTGGATGCCCCACTCAACGATGTGCTGCTCCGCTCGCTGGGCAGCCTCCCGCTCGACGACCAGGTGAGTTCGCTCGCTGAGCTCGTTGGCGTGTTCCGCGATGCGGTTCGCGTCTTTGGCTTCACGGACGGCATCGGCGGCGTGAGCGTTCGTCTCGGCTACCAACTCGTTGGCCTTCTTCGCTGCGCGATTAGCGCGGGCGGCGAGCAGGACTCCGCCGAGCGCGACAACGACCGCAACGACGGAGATCCAGTTGTCGACTGACACGTGCCGAGATTACCGGCAATCAAATCTGTGAGGCATCCCCTGGCCGGGATGCCCCACGCATCAACAGAAACGGAAACGAACTGATGACAACAACACATTACCCGCGGGCACACACGAACGACCCGCAGGCCTCGCATGATGCGGCGGCGGCGCTCGATGAGAACGCGGTGTCCGCGTTGAAGCAAGCGATTCTGACGCTGCTCGCTACGCCGATGACTGCCCACGAGCTCACCAGCGCCTACGACAGGGCACGTGAGGGCATGGGGTGGCCGGCGCTGGCCGACCCGCACAACATCGCACGGCGCGTGTCCGAGTTGCACTCGGCGGGCCGCATCGTCGACACGGGCGTGAAGGGCCCGGGCAGGTACCGGCCGGCGACTGTCTGGGCGGTGGCAGCGTGAGCGCGCCGGAGCCTGTCGAGGCGCGTGACCGTCACCCGCTGCCGGACCTGATGCCGGCATCCGACTATCGGGCGCCGGCGGTCCTCGCACTGCCACTGTTCAGTGGCATCCTCGTCGCGGCGTCGGCGTGCGTGTTCGGCTTCGGCGGTATCCAGTTCCTCGGAGCGCTCACCGCGACGGTGTGCGCTGCCGTGTGGGCGTGGGACGCCTGGCTCTCCCCCGACTGTGGGGGCCGGTCGTGACCCGGTCGCGGTCGTCTGCGAAGGCGGCGGGCACACGGTTCGAGTCGCTCATCGCGGCGACCCTCGCCGAACTCCTCGACGACGACCGTGTGGAGCGGCGCGCGAAGACGGGGTCGAAGGACCGCGGCGACATCGGCGGTGTTCGCACGATACGCGGCGGCCGTGTCGTCATCGAGTGCAAGGACACCGCCCGCGACAACCTCCCCGCTTGGGTCCGTGAAGCCGAGGTGGAGCGAGGAAACGATGACGCCGTGATCGGTGTCGTCGCACACAAGAAGCGTGGCTCCGCTGTGGGTGCGGAGCAGTACATCAGCATGACCGTCGCGTCGTTCGCAGCGTTGCTGCTCGGAGGCGGCGATTTCGAGAGAGGCACCGACTAATGAGCTACACACTTCTCGACCGGAGCAACGAGGCAGAGTGGCACGCTCAACGTCGCACCGGGATCACAGCGACCGACATCGCAAGACTCAGCGGCGGCGGGCCCGCGACCTGGGCGGCGGTGAAGGCCGAGAAGCTCGGCGCCGGCTCCACCTTCCGAGGAAACCGGTACACCGAGTGGGGCAAAGAGCGCGAGCCTGTCATCGCAGGGTTCGTGGAGTTCGCCTACGACGTTCACCCGAACGACCGCGTCGCAGTGTTCGACGGTGCAGAGCCGTGGCTCGCGACCCCGGACGGACTCGGTGCAGGGCGCAACGGTGAGTACAAAACCACGACGAAGGACTGGGCGGTCGCCCTCCCGGCGATCCCGAGGAACTACGTTGCGCAGGTCGACTGGGCGCAGCTCGTCACCGCAGCGACCGAGACCGTGTTCGCGTGGGAGCCGCACGAGAACTTCATCCCCGGTGAAATCCGCACACTCCTGATTCCCCGCGCCGAAGACCGCATCAACGCTCTCATCGAGACGGCACTGCAGTTCCAGGACTACCTCGCCCGCGACGATGACGCACCGTCAGAGTGGGATGACCTGCTCGGACGGTACTCAGCCGCTCAAGCCGCAGCGGACGAAGCGCAAGCGGCACTCGACGAGGTGAAGGCTGCGATCCGGGACCGCGCCGGCGACCGCGAGGTGGCGGTGAAGTCCCCCTTCGGGTCGATCAGCTACGCGACGCCGAAGCCCCGGCAGACGTTCGACCAGGCGGCATTCCGCAAGGACCACCCGGAGATCGCCGCCGAGTACATGAAGACCACCGAGGCCGCGCAGCCGACGCTGCGCGTGACCGTGAAGGGAGCCTGACCATGGGCAAGCACGAAACGCTCGCGGCCGCGTTGGCCGCGTTCCAGATGAAGATCCCGAACGTCGCGAAGGGGCAGACGGCCGACGTCCGATCGAAGAACGGCGCGTCGTACAAGTACGACTACGCCGACCTGTCTGACGTCACTGCCGCGGTCCTGCCGTTGCTCGCCGCCGAGGGCCTGGCGTGGGTCACCGTCCCGACGTTCTCGGACGACGGCCGGTGGATGCTCGAGTATCAACTGCTCCACGAGTCGGGGCAGAGCATCCCGGGCGTCTACCCGTTGCCTGATCCGACGCGTACCGGGCCTCAGGACATGGGCGGCGCGATCACCTATGCGCGCCGCTACGCGCTCTGCGCTGTGACCGGTGTTGCTCCGGGTGGTGATGACGATGATGCGGGGTCAGCGCAGCGCGCAGGGGCGACGTCGGCGCCGCCTCCGGTCCAGGCTCCGGCTGCGCCGCCGGAGCCGCCGGCGGATTGGCAAGACCGCATCAGCGCCGCCACCTCACAGCAGGAGCTCGGGCAGATCTACACGGCCGCGACATCGAACGGCTGGATGAACGACCACGTGTTCGCCGCGTTGACGGCCCGAAAGCAGGAGGTGACGTCCAGTGGAAGTGACGAACCTGCAGACGGGTGAGCTCGTCGAGTTCCAGCCGCACACGCCGCAGGAGCTCGAGCACCTCATCACGGAGATCGGGCACCGACTTGAACAGTCGGTGCCCGTGCTGCGGGATCTCTGGGATGCCCGCTACGCGACCGAGCGGGAGTTCATCGCGGCTCACGCGAAGGAAATGCTGAGGTCACGGCAGGACGCGGTCGCGTTGCGCCGGAAGGAGGCGGACCTCGCGACGATGGACCTCAAGCGTGCGTTTGACGATGCGAAGGCCACGTTGCACGCCGCCGAGGCCCTACAGAAGGCCCTGCAGGCTCGACTGTTCGGCATGCAGAACATCAACCGGGTCGTGGCGTCGCTGTACAACGCGTCCGGGGTGATGAAGTGATCGCCCCGAAAGCCCCAACGCTGTCGAAGGCGCAGGAGAAGGCGGCGTACGAGCGTGCCACGTACCGCGACAAGAACACGTGCCAACGGTGCGGACGTTGGGGCATGACCCGGGACCACCGCAAGGAGCGTTCTCGTGGTGGCCGGACGACGCCGGCGAACCTGCAGGGCCTCTGCGGGTCGGGCACGACGGGCTGTCACGGGTGGAAGGGCGAGAACCCGGGCATCGCGGTGTTGCAGGGGTATGGGGTGCCGGGGTGGGCGGACCCGACGCAATGGCCGGCGAGGCGTTACGCCGCGGACGGCCGGCACATCTGGTGCTTGTACGACGACGAGGGTGGCTGGGTTGAGATCAGCTCGCTTGAGGCGGCGGCACGCATCAACGGAACACGGAAGGAGGAAGGACCGCAACATGGCAGACCAGTACAACGCGCGTCGAGAACACGAGCGACAGACCGAAGCTGAGGCGATCGCAGCAGTCGACCGGATCGCTCAACAGCTCATGGACGAGACGGAGGCGATCAAGCACTGGGGCGGTGAACGCCCGTACGACGGGGTGCTTTCGATGATCGCTAAACGAATCGAAGCAGCGTTCCCGCCCGAGCCCGTCGAGCACCTCGCTGTGCCCGGGCGGCAGCGCAAGAAGTTCACACACAAGGAGCGGATGACCGTCTTCCGCCGCGACTCGTACCGGTGCCGCTACTGCGGAGATGACGAGCAGCTCACCGTTGACCACGTTGTCGCGTGGTCCCGAGGCGGTTCAGACGAGCTCGACAACCTGCAGACGCTGTGCTTGAGCTGCAACAGCAGGAAGGGGGATTCAGATGGCCGTCCGCCGCGCCCGGCTTGAGTTCGAAGACCACTACACGCAGATACCGAATGCCTGGCTGAGGGACAAACGGCTGAGCCGGCGAGCACGAGGTCTGCTCGCCGAAATCATGACCCACCGCGTGGGCTGGATTGTGAACACTCGGTCGCTGATGGATAGCGGAGTCGAAGGCCGCGACGCGATCCGGAAAGCGCTGCAAGAGCTCGCCGCTAACGGGTATCTGATGCAGGAGAAAGTCACCGCGGAAGGCGGCAAGTTTGGCGGTGTTGATTACGTGCTTCAAGCCCCGCCCACCGGTGACGGAAAATCCGTCACCGGCGAATCCACCGGTGACGGATTCCCAGGGCCTGGTTCACCGCGCCCTGAAAAACCGTCGCCTGAAAATCCGCACCCTAAGAAGAACATCTCTAAGAACAACATCTCTAAAGAACAACAGGGGGGCGATGCCCTCTCCCCCACCTGTGGAAAACATCCTCATGGGACGACCGAGAAGTGCCGTGCGTGTGGCGATGCGCGGCGCCGTTGGGATGCCGCGCGAGCTCGTGAAGCGGCAGCGCCGAAACCGGCGACACCGATCCCGCCTCGTTCGACTGTCGGCATGTGCGAGCAGCACCCGTTCTACCCGGTGCCATGCGACCGATGCGCTGAGGAAGCTGCAGCATGACCGTAATCCCGATCACCGTGCATGTCGATCCGAAGACGCTCTGGCGGGCCTCCGCCCGTGCCGAGCGCAAGGGTTCCACCATCGCGGAGCTCCTCGCCGACTACGTCGCACGCCTCGCCGACGACGGACCGATCATCGACGCCCACCTCGTGCGCTTGCACGGGCAAGGCCTCCCGGACCGGATCATCGCTGACGAGCTCGGGCTCAGCCTCGACAACGTCAAGACGAGGCGGGCACGCATGAAGCTGCCGGCGCACCGTGTGCCTCGAGGTTCTGTCGCGGAGGCGCGACTCCTCGCAGCACGCGTCTAGAACAACACCCATTTCACGACCCCACCGGGCTGCCGGCGAGGGTCTTTTTTCATGCTCGAAAGGAGCACACACATGGCCGGTGAAACGGTAATCACAGTCGTTGGCAACCTGACAGATGCACCGGAGCTCAGGTACACGTCGTCAGGGCTTGCGGTGGCGAACTTCACGATCGCTTCCACGCCCCGTGTCTTCGACCGGCAGGCCGGCACGCACAAGGACGGCGAGCCGCTGTTCTTGCGCTGCTCGGCCTGGCGGGAGTTCGCGGAGAACGTCGCTAGCTCGCTGACGAAGGGCGCCCGCGTGATCGCGCAGGGTCGTCTGCGTCAGCGCTCCTACGACACGAAGGAGGGCGAGAAGCGCACCGTCATCGAGCTCGAGGTCGACGAGATCGGCCCGAGCCTCCGCTACGCGACCGCACAGGTCACCCGCACGCCCCGCCAGGACGGCCAGGGCGGCGGGAACTTCCCACCGGCGGGCAACCAGTCGTCCGGGGGCGCGTACGCCCCGCAGGGCGAGCCGTGGGCGCAGCACGGCCCCGGCCAGGCGCAGGGCGCAGCACAGGACGCATGGAACAACGGGAGCTTCGGCGATGAAACACCTTTCTAGGTCGGTAAGTTTCGTCGGCGCCCAGACAGTCGGCTGGGCGCCCGAACCGCAGCCCCGGCTCCGCGCCGAGAACATGCCCACCGTGCGATGCGGCGTCTGCATGAACAACCCGCAGGGCTATTCCACGGTGCGATGCCCGCGGAACCATCCACAACCGACGCCGCGGCCACGCAGCGACACAATGACGACGCTCGAGGAGGTGGTCGCCGCATGGAACAGCTGACGTTGCACGCCGGCGACTGCCGCACGGTCATGGCTGAGATGCCGGATGCCTCGGTCGACGCGATCGTCACGGACCCGCCCTACGAGCTCGGCTTCATGGGCAAGGGGTGGGATTCGTCGGGCATCGCGTACGACCCGGAGGTGTGGGCACAAGCCCTCCGGGTGTTGAAGCCTGGCGGGCACCTGCTCGCGTTCGGCGCGACACGCACCTGGCATCGCCTCGCCGTTGCGGTGGAAGATGCCGGGTTCGAGATCCGCGAAAGCATCGTGTGGATGTACGGGTCCGGGTTCCCGAAGTCGATGGACGTCGCCAAGGCGATCACGGGCCACGAGAGTGGACACGGTTCCAACTCAGGTGCGATCAGGCGCGCGGCTATGGGCGACGCCTACGTGCCTTCGGGGCGGCTCGGCAACCGTGATGGTGCTGGTCGACGTGACACCGGGCTGAACGGCCACGAGTTGAAGCTCAGCGAGAACGGCGAGAAGTGGGCCGGCTGGGGGACGGCGCTCAAGCCTGCGTTCGAGCCTGTCGTGGTCGCCCGCAAGCCTCTCGCCGGGACGGTCGCCGCGAACGTCCTCGCGCACGGGACTGGGGCGCTGAACATCGACGCCAGCAGGATCGGTCGGGGTGACGGTGACCGCACCGAGTACGGGCGCGACAAGCTGCTCGACTACGCACACGAGTCGGTGGCGTTGGGGAAGTTCAACCAGACCACCCCGTACGCACCGCACGATGCGGGCCGGTTCCCGTCGAACGTGATCCTGGACGAATCGCAAGCCGCCGAGCTCGACAAGCAGACCGGCGTCACCGCATCGCGGAAGGGCAAACCCCGCAGCGGAAAGAACGGTGACGGGTGGGGCATGACCGCGACCGGTGCCGAGTACGACGACATCGGCGGCGCGTCCCGGTTCTTCTACGTCGCGAAGGCCGGCGCGGACGAGCGTCCCGTGGTCGATGGTGTCGCGCACGCCACGGTGAAGCCGCTGGCGCTGATGCGGTACCTCGTGCGCCTCATCACCCCGCCAGGCGGGACGGTGCTTGACCCGTTCGCCGGGTCCGGGACGACTCTCGAGGCCGCCCTGGTCGAGGGGTTCAACGCGGTCGGGATCGAGCTCGAAGCCGACCACCTGCCTCTCATCCGCAAACGGCTCGGGAAGCCGATCCAGCAGTCCCTCTTCGGAGATTGGAGCGACACAGCATGAACGAACGCACCTGTGTGAGGGGATGCGTCTACACCGGTCAGCACTACGACCAGTGCCTCCGCGATCGCGTGTTCGGCGGCAAGGCTGAGTGCGACGGGTGCCTCCGGGTGCCCGCCGCGCACGGCGTCATGGTGTGCCAAGACGACTGGAACCGGTACCTGGGCGTGCTGCAGGTCGCACCGGACCTGGTGACGTTCCTCCGCACCGTGATCGATCCGACGAAGGCCGTCCGGTACGGGGAACGTGTGTCGACGTCCAAACCTGACGCGCCGGCCCCGATGGATGTGTCTGCGGTGGACGCGGTGAACGAGATCGTGAACACGATCATCGGTCAGGCGGAGTGGCACGGCGACGAACGAACGTATGGCCGCTGGTCTGTTGGTGTCCCTGCCGGCGCGACTGGTGTGGAGGTGCACGACCAGGTCGGGCCTGCCTGTGCGTACCTCACCGACCACGCCGCCGAGGTGCTGAACAGCGCCAGTGCCGGCGACACGGTCCGTGTGCTCCTCGATGACGGAGTGTGGACGGTCGAGCGGGCTCTGGCCCGGTGGCCGCACGCGGCGTGGGCGGTCGACCCGTACCAGGTGTCGATGCCGTGCCTGTCGTGCGAACGCCGCACGGTCCTCGCCTATCCGGCATCGATCCCGGGGTTCCCGACCAACTACCGGTGCCTGGCCTGCGGCTGGGCACCATCCGACGCGGACCACAGCACCGTGGCCGCATACCTCGAAGGAGAACCAGCATGACCGAGAACATCGACCACAAGCCATTCACCCTCGACGACCTGCAGGAGGACCTGAGCCTCGCAAACGAGCTCGCCGAGGAGTTCGCCTACGGGCGCGACGAGGCCGGGCTGTTCGTTGAGCAGTACAGGCTGCCAGACGCTTCCCTCGTCGCGAGGTACCGCCTCGACGTGACGATCAAGGCGGTCGAGTCATGACCGAGAACATCACGCCCCAAGCAGAGGTGGACGGGCTTCTCGAGGCTGTTCACGACTGGCAGGCGCACGAGGGCATCACTGATGCCACGATGCTCGCGTCCGTGGGTGAGGCACAGGCTATCGCGACCCTCGCTCTCGTGGAGCAGCAGCGCATCGCCAACCTCATCGCGCTGTACCAGGCGGACTCGGACATTCTCGATGACCCGAGATTTGATGCCGCAAAAGCCGACATTAGGAAGGCGCTGGGGCTGTCATGAGCGAGCGGGACTGCTTGCAGTGTGGTGAAAGCCAGGCCGCGATCCGAGCAAGCCAGAGCGCCAGAGACCCCATCTTCTGCGGTGCCGTGGATTACTTCGGAGAGTGCGAGTGGGAGCAGGAACGTCACCGGTTCCGAGACTGGTCAGACAAGGAGCTGATCGAGGGCTGGAAGGTGCAACCGGAGCACGTGGACAAATACCGGCGAATCATGAACGGCTACGAGATTGCCGATGAACACCGAATCGAAGGATGGAGAAACGCATGAGCGAAACGTTGGCCCTGCTTGAGCGGGCACACGCGCACCTGACCGAACTGCGAGACGCGACCAGCCGCAACGGATGGCAAGGCATCGGCTACTTCCAGCACTGGGGCGGGCAGAACCAGAACGGGGACTACGCAGAGTCGATCCTGTTCGACCAGCGGGGAGAGCCCTTGGTCTATGGGCTCCCCGATGCTCACGGGGACCTGATCGTGGCCTTGCACCGCACCATCGACGCGCAACTGGCGATCCTGGCGGCAGACATCGAACTGGGCAGGGGGGTCGAATCGCTCTTCGAAATGGAACTGGTTACCTACTCGTCTACAGCCCTGGCCCGCGCGGTTCTGGGGGAGGAAGCATGAGATACAAGCCGAATCAGCGAGTGGCCTACTACGAAGTCACTGGCAAGTCCGACCCGTGCCCCGCGCGAATTGAAGTCGGTGAAATCCTCATCGACCGGCCGCGAGGTAAGACCACGGTCTGGGATTTCTTCAACTCCCGCACCGAGGAGCCCGCCTGGGTTACCGGAGAACTACTCGGATACGCCCGAGTTGACCCAGGAACGATGAAGCCCGTACCGGAACCGAAACTGCAAGCGGTATTGGAGCGGCGCAAGTCACTCGGGGAGGAAGCATGAGCGGCTGGTGGGTCGGCGTTGGTGATGACGCTGAGCTAGTGGCTCGCCACGTTCCGGGCCGGGATAACCCCTACCTCGGAATTCAGGAGGGAAACACGTTCGTCGCGGTAGCTGAGTTCATCAGTGACGCCGACATGGATTACCTCAAAGCAAAGCTCGCGGGCGTGTTTTTCATGCCTGCCGCACTGAACGAAGGGAACACCGATGACTAGGCCCCGTACGCCTGAGTTCTTCCCCCGCATGAAGGTTCGCGGGAAACGACGACGTCAGCCCAAACGGCGCTTGGCTCCGGCATGGGCCGAACAGGTTGCGGCCGCGTGCGCCGCCGGTGGTGTTTCGCTCGAACGGTTCGCACGCGCTGTTCGTGCGTTCGCCGCCACCGTCCCACCAACCCGGCCCATCGCCATTACCGGAATCCACAAACCCAACGAAGGGAACACCGATGACTGACAACAAGAAGCTGATCGAAGAGGCACGGGGGAAGTTCCGCTCGCTGGACGGCGTGGTCGTGGTCTCGCCGCGACTGCTGTCCCGCCTCGCCGACGCCCTCGAAGCTGCGAAGGAAAGGCGTGTCGTGCGCTCGAAGGCGGAGCTGTTGGGGCTCCGCAAGGGGAGCGTCGTGGTCGACAGGCAGGGCGTCGTTGCGGTCGTTTGGGGGATGAACGTGTACGAGTTCGGCGAGAGCCTGGTCCTCCCCGCCACGGTCCTGTACACCCCGGAGGTGACCCGATGACTGACTACAAGAAGCTGATTGACCAACTGCGAGCGGTTGAGCCGACCTGGCCTCGCGGTATGTACGGGTGCCCTCGGGACATGTACTCCGACGTAAAGCCCCTCATGAATGAGGCTGCCAACGCTCTCGAAGCCGCGACGGAACCGCGCATCGTGCGGACCGCAGAACAGCTACGCGCGCTGCCGGTAGGGAGCGTGGTGCTGGATGTCTGGGGGGTGGCGTGGCAGTCCCATGTGCTTGAGCCCCTCGGCGTCCGGTGGAGAGACGCGAACAGCAAGTCGAGCGAAGTCCACGCGCGCTTGCTCGTAAGTCGTTGCTCCCTCATCGTCCTGCACGCCCCGGAGGTGACCCGATGAGCGGGCAGATGCGCGTGCTCACGGTGCGTCAGCCGTGGGCGTCGGCCATCATCCACGGCGGCAAGGACGTCGAGAACCGCGTGCGGAACATCGCCGGGACATACCGCGGCCCCGTAGCTATCCACGCCGCAGCGGGGAAAGCCGCGGAGATCACGGACGAGCAAGAGGCCCGCCTGCTCGCAGCAGATGCAGACGAGCTCGGCGGCATCGCAGCATGGCTCGACGGAGAACCGATCCGGGGTGGCGTCATCCTCGGAGTCGTCGACCTGGTGGACGTGCACAGCGTCAACGACTGCGGCGGTTGCAGCGAGTGGGGCGAGCCCGAGCATCATCACCTCGTGCTCCGTGACGCTCGCCCCGTCGTCCCGGTGCCCTACCGGGGCGCGCTTGGTCTCCGCTGGCTCGACGCTGACACGTACTCGGCCCTGCACGCGCAGGGGGTGACCCGATGACTGACCCGGACCTGGACAAGCTCGCCGAAGAGATCGCTCGGCACAAGCTCATACACGTATCTGTTAGCCGAGACGCCTGCTACTGCCGGTGCGGAGAGAAATACCCACGCAACGGCGAGGAACATCTGAGGTGGTTCGACATGCATTTGGCCCGTGCCGTGTTCGCATGGATGCAGCGTGACGTGTTGAAGGCCCGCCTGGACGCGCAGGCACCCGACGAGGACCAGCGGAAGAGCCTGGATCGCGTGATCGGGGCCGTCGTGTCCAACTCCATGAATCATCCAGTCCCGCACGTTGTGCTGGGGCGCGATGTCTCAGGGTTGCGGATGAAACTCACGGACGCCGTTCTGGCCTGGCTCCAAGGCAACGGCTGGGCTGCACCCGACGAGGGTGAGTGGGAGTACACGGATTCCGAGAAGCACCCAGGACCGAACCACCTAACCGCGTTCTCTGCAAGCCTCGAAGCCCTATCCGCAAGACAGGCACGCCGGACGCGGCTGGGACACGAACCACTAACCATTTGGCGTCGTCGCCGGGCAGGCGCGTGGGAACCCGTGGTGCCGCCGTCATGAACATGTCGCAAGCATTCGTTGATACCCGAGGGGGCGTACTGAAAGTGCGCCCCCTTATTGACGCCCCAGCAGGTCCGTCACCACACGAACGGGTGCCGTGGACCGTCATGGGGTCGATCAAGCACTGGCAAGACGGGTGGCACTGGGCATGCGGCAAACGAGTCGGCATCGCACCCGACGAACAAGCCGCCATCCGCCACGCCCTCGCCACCCTCGACCTCACACCAGCACAACCACAAGACACCACACCCGGCCTGTTCTAGGCGGGGAGGAAGGAACACCATGAAGGCGAAAGACCTCCGCGGCCTCGCAACCGCAGTCTTCCGAGGCATCACACCAGAGCAACGCCGCTTCATCGCCCGCGAAGCCGCGTATCAGGACCACGATGCCGCCTTGCGGGCACTCGCGGCGACACCCGACCAGCTCGATGCGGCCCGGATGGTCGTCGCCTCAGGCGCAACCGCGCGCGAGGTCGCCGTCTTCACCAAGATGGCGGCAAGACGCCGCGTCACTAGCGAGGATCTCTGCATCCTCGAAGACTGCGGCTACGACATCAGGCTCAGGAGGGCACTATGACAGCGCAGTGGGTCACAGTCGCGCAGGCTGCGAAGATGGCGAATGTCACGCCATCGATCGTGCACCGATGGGTGAAGGCCGGCAAGGTGACGAAGGTCGCCACCGGTCGTGCGGCACGGGTACGACTCGATCAGGTCCTCAACGCCGAACGCTCGGGACGCCAGAACCACGGGCGGGGTCGAGTTAAAGCCCAGGCCAGTGGCGGTTAAACGGTCACAATTGTCACTCTGCCGTGGTACGCTAGACGTATCGAATTCTGAATGCCCCGGAACCTGAAACGGTCCCGGGGCATTCGGCGTTTCAGCAGTGAATCAGATCAGCGTCAGCGAATTCGATGCGGGCGCCGGAACATGCGAAACGTTCCGCACCCCACACCTCGGGCACTCCACCCGATGCACTGGCAAAGCCAGACGCTCCGGATTGTCGGACACCTTCGAGATAGCCGCCCCGCAATCCCTGCAGCCAAGCCCACTGACTGCCTTCTTCACCACTTCAGGCTCAAGAGCCATACGCTCCCCCTTTTGCTTCTCGCCGATACCCGACGAGGCAGACACTCGCCTACGCCTCAACGCTACCCACAGCCGCCGACAGGAGAGCCCGATGACCATTCCCAAGATCGCCACGCACTACAGCCTCGCCAAGCCCGACGAGTACGAAGCGACCGAACTCATCGGCGAACCCATCCCCCACCCTGACGCCCTCACCATCAACGACACCCCCGTCCCCGGATACGTCGCATGCAGCGAATGTCACCACGCAGTACCCGACACCGCATACGCCTGGGACTCGCACACCAGAGCTCACGGCACCCCACTTCCTCTCGCCGACACCCAGTAACCGCCGGCACCGACCCCGCCCGGAGGTGAACAGTGGCAACAACATTCACCGACGAAATGCGTGCGGAGGCGCGTCGCCTTCACGCCGAGGGGCTGGGTTGCAACGCGATCGCGAAGCGCATCGGGATCTCCCCCGCCGCCGTGTCCCGGTGGGCGAAGCGTGAGGGGCTCGTGTTCGACCGGTCGCGGACGAAGCGTGCGGTTGAGGCTCACACGGTGGATCTCGCTGCTGCTCGTCTTCGTCTGGTGGGGAAGATGGCTACCGCTGCTGAGGGCATGCTGGACAGCATCGGTTCCCCGTACCTGGTGTACAACTTCGGCGGGAAGGACAACACGTACGAGGAGCACACCCTCGCGTCTCCCCCGGTCGAGGTGAAACGCTCGATTATCGTGACGGCTGGTATCGCGTTCGACAAGGCGTCCCGCATCGTGGAGCGCGACCCCGACGTGTCCGGCCCGGTGTCGACGCTGCAGAAGCTCGAGACCGCGTTCGAGTCGATCCTCCGCACCACGGACACTCCTGATGGGGCGTGACGCGTTCGGCCAGGTCACAGACGTAATGTCGCTGTCGCAGATGCGGTCCATCGTTCACTGCCGCGACAAGAAGGTCGCACTGTGGTCGGGGGCCGTGTCGTCTGGGAAGACGTTCTCGTCGCTGTGGGCGTTCCTCATGGCTGTGCCTCGTGCGCCCCGTGGCGGCAACATCGTCATCGTGGGTCGAACACTCGACACGGTGTACGCGAACGTGTTCAAGCTCCTCACTGACCCTGCGATCTTCGGCGACCTGGCCAAGCATGTGTCCTACACGCAGGGGGCGAAGACGGCGACGATCCTCGGCCGTGAAGTTCTCGTGTACGGGGCGAACGACGGCACCTCGGAGACGAAGATCCGCGGATCGACTATCGGCCTCGCCTACGTTGACGAGCTCACGATCCTGCCTGAGGGGTTCTGGGACATGCTGTACACGCGTCTCCGTGTCCCCGGCGCCCGTGTCATGGCGACGACGAACCCCGGTTCTCAGAACCACTGGTTGCGGAAGAAGTGGATTCTCAAGGCCGAGCAGAAGGGCCTCATCCACTTTCACTTCACGATGGACGACAACCCGTCGTTGGAGCCGGAGTACGTTGCCGAGCAGAAGGCCGCGTTCGCTGGTGTGTTCTACGACCGCTTCATCCGCGGGTTGTGGACGAACGCTGAGGGCGCCGTGTACTCGATGTGGGACGCAGAGAAGCACGTTGTTCCCTGGGGCGATCTACCACCGATCGAACGTGTCCTCAGTGTCGGTACCGACTACGGAACCACGAACACCACCGCCGCAGTGATGCTCGGCCTCACTGCCGAGGAGATCCCCCGCCTGGTGCTGCTGGACGAGTGGTCGTACTCATCCCGTGACAACCACGGCCGCACAGTCTCGGATGACTACCTCGCCCGCAACATCATCGACTGGCTCCCCCAGAGGCACCACCCGGAGGGCAACCCGCTCCCTGAGTACGTGTTCCTGGACCCGTCAGCCGCGTCGCTACGCACCCGCATGCGCGAGCTCGGCACGACGACGTGGGCGGCAGACAACGACGTGTCAGCCGGCATCGGTGACGTCGGGGCGCTCCTGGACCGGGGACGCCTCATCGTGTCCGACCGGTGCGCGGGCGTGCTCGAGGAGATCACGGAGTTCCAGTGGGACCCGAAGGCTGCTGAGAAGGGCGTCGACGCTGTGATCAAGCGCGATGACCACTTCATGGATGCCCTGCGGTATGCGGTGCGGTCCTCGCGGAACCTCTGGGCCCCGTACATCAACTACACCGACAAGGAGGCCGCATGATGGTCGCAGCACTGAACATCAAGCCGTGGCGTGTGCTCATCGACACCGGCAAGGACGAGCCCGTCATCGTCGGCACGGTCGAGCTCAGCATCGACACCGCCGCGGACGGCACGGTGACCGCGGACTTCCGCCGGCAGCGCCGCGAACTGAAGCGGCTACTGCGTGCCGCCGCGAGGGCCGTATGAGTGACCGGTTCGAGTGCGAGTGCGGACGTTCCTGGTGGTCCGCGAAGGCCATGATGCTGTGCCCCCACGACCGCCGCCCGTCTCAGACTGTGCCGTACGCCGAGGAGGTGCCGCATGCTGCCTCGTGAGAACACGTCCTGGCCGCCGTCGCCGTGGGACCACGCCTATGCGACGTACGCGGAGAACGAAGCCTGGTACCTCGGCGACACGAAGCGCCTGCAGGCGATCTACCGCCGTCAGGGACAGGCGACGCACACGCACCGGGGCGAACTACACACGGGCGGTGTCGTCGGTGCTGTGTCGCGCATGTTCTGGGGTCGCCCCGTGCCGCCCGGCGAGCACCGCACTCGTGTGCACATTCCGGCACCGTCTGACCTGGCGACGCTGTCGTCGGACTTGATCTTCTCCGAACCGCCCGAGGTCACCCTCAGCGTGGAGGACAAGAAGGCGCAGGCCAGGCTTGACGTCATCGGCAACTCAGACGACGCACACGCCATGTTCAACACCATGGGTGAGCTCAAGTCCGTTTTCGGTGCGACCGCGCTCGTCACCCGGTGGGACACGGACATCGCGGACCACGCCTGGTTGGAGTGTGCAGCCGCTGACGTTGTCATCCCGACGTTCCGGTCCGGGAAGCTCGCGTCTCTCGCACTGTGGACAGAGCACCGGGATGGGCAGCGCGTGTACCGGCATGTGGAGGACCACCAGCCGGGGTTCATCGAGCACGCCCTCTACCTCGGCACGGCGGACAACCTGGGGCGGCGTGTGCCGTTGCAGGAGCGCCCGGAGACGGAGCACCTGGCGTTGCTCGTCGACGGAGACTCTCGGATGCTCACCGGCATCGACCGGTTGACGGCGTCGTACAACATCAACATGCCGTCGCGTGCGTGGCGGAAGCGCGGCCAGCTTGCGCATGCGGGCCGGTCTGACTTCGCCGGCGCCCTGCAGCTGTTCGATGCGATTGACGAGACGTGGTCGTCGTGGATGCGTGACCTGAAGCTCGCCGGCGGGAAGGTCATCGTCCCGGACGCGTACCTGCAGTCCAACGGGCGCGGTAAGGGTGCGTTCTTCGACGAGTCGCGTGAGTTCATGGTCGGCATCAACTCCCCCGGCGACCCGAACGGTGCCGGCAAGCTCGACGTGGTGCAGTTCAAGATCCGTGTCGAGGAGCACGAGCGCACCCTGTACGGGCTGTACAAGGAGCTGCTGCGGCATGCGGGCTACTCGCATTCGGTGTGGGGCGAGTACAACTCGTCGTCGCAGGCCACCGCGACGGAGGTCGAGGACCGCAACAAGGCGTCGGAGCGGACCCGTGACAAGAAGGCCCTGTTCGACCGGGCGGCGATCGCTGAGCAGTCAGCGACCGCGCTCGAGGTCGACGGGCTGTTGTTCCCGGGGAAGGGCGGCGGACGGTTCGACTTGCCGCAGGTCGTGTTCCCTGAGGTGTCGCAGATTGACCCGGAGAAGGGTGCGCGTGTGGTGCAGTTGCTCTCCGCGGCGGGGGCTGCGTCCACGCAGACGCTCGTGGCGCGTGCGAATCCTGACTGGGATGAGGCGCGGGTCACGCAGGAGGTCGAAGCGATCGAGGCGGTGAAGCAGTCCTCACGAATGGTCGACCCGGCCGGTGTGACGTTCTGACGTTTGGGAGGAGGCCACCGTGCCGCAGTTCCTCCCCAACCCGGATGTTGACCCGGCGCAGCTGATCGAAGACCTCGCTGCCGCGCTGGCATCGCACTACACGGGCATCGAGGCGCGGCTGCAGGCCGAGCTCGCCCGTCGCCTCCGCAAGGGCTTGGAGCAGTACCCGGACCTGACGGAGCGGGCCCGTGTGATGAAGGAGCTCGACGCGGAAGCCCGTGCCGCGCTCGGCGGCACGAACGCCCGCACGCTCGCTGCGTCGGTGATCAGCATCGCCACAGCGCAGGGCACTGTGGCCGCGGCGGACTGGCTCGACCTCGCGAAGCACCTGCCTCGCACGGTCGGGTACACCACCACGTCGGCGAACGCCGGACTCATGCTCACCATGGATCTGGCGAACAAGCTCGAAGCGCTGCACCTGCGCATCCTGCGGTACCCGTCGGATGAGTACCAGCGCATCGTGGCCGCGATCAGCCCTGACATTCTCGGCGGCACGTCCACGTTGCGGGTGACGCAGGCGCAGATCGTGTCGAAGTTCCTGTCGGAGGGCATCACAGGGTTCGTCGACAGGGCGGACAGGCGGTGGCGCATCGGCTCCTACGCAGAGATGGCGACCCGCACAGCGGTGAACCGGGCCTGGTCGGATGCTGGCGTGTACCGGATGCAGCAGTCGGGCATCAACCTGGTCACCCCGTCGGTCGCGGTGGATGCGTGCGAACGGTGCTCGGCGTGGGCGGGGAAGACCCTGTCGACGGACGGTGTCACGGGTGTGCGCCTCGTGCAGCACGCCCTTGAGGATCGCATGGTGTCCGTCGCCGTGGATGCGACCCTCGAGGAGGCGCGTGCGGCAGGGCTGCAGCACCCGAACTGCCGGGACACGATGCTGCCCGTCATGCCCGGTCTGCCTGCACCGCCGGTCAGTGCTGCTGATCCGGCGAAGGCTGAGGCGCGCGACAAACTGCGTGCGCTCGAGCGGGAGGTGCGGTCGGCGAAGCGTGACGAGGTCACCGCGCCGACGCCTGCCGCCCGGGCAGAGGCTCGCGCGGCGGTGCTCGAGGCGCAGGCCGATGTGCGGGAGCATGTGAAGCGCACGGGTGTGACGCGGCGGAACTACCGGGAGCAGCTGCACTTCTCAGATGGGCAGGGACTGACCGCGCCGAACGCCGCGCCGTCGAGGACCGGCGCGGTTCGCGTGCCCGACGGCGCTGTCGTCGAGGGCCATGAGCGTGCCACGGCGGATGTTCTCGCCAGGTACGGGCATGACGTGGAGTTCCGGCCGTTGTCGTTCGAGCCGGGCGTGAAGAACCCGGACGTGCTGATGGATGGGGAGATCTGGGAGTTCAAGGCCCCGCTTGGGTCAGGGAAGAACACGATCGCCCACCAATTCAGTCGAGCTGGTCGTCAGAGTTCTCGTCTCGTGCTCGACATGTCACGCAGCCCGATTCCCGATGCTGACGCATTGGCTGAGGCGACCCGGCGTCTTCGGTCTGGCCCGAAGGTGACGGAGCTCATCTTCATCGGCAAGGACGGTGTTCCTATTCACGTCCACCGGAGTTAAACTGGTGGCGAGCCCGGCGGGCAGTGCTGTACGCACAGCCTCAGCCGGGTTCCTCGTTCCCGCCCATGGCATGAACGAAACAGGACCCGGCGGGCAGTACCAACGTGCAGCCTTAGCCGGGTCCCTTCATTCCACTATTTGAAGCCCCTGGCCTTACGGTCCGGGGCTTTTTCTATGCCCGGGGGCGACGTCAACACGTAGTACGCGTGAAGGGCGACCCATGATGCGGCCTCTCCGAACGCGGAGGCGTCCCTGCGTCACCCCCGACCATCCGTCCGAGGCGCCCTGTCATGCGTCTTTCCGTCGGCCAGCTCAGCCGTGGACGAAACGAGCCGCCCGCCCCGTATGTCGAGATGCGTTCTCCGTGCGGGGCGGGCCCATTCTCCCCGGCTGTCACGAGGGCGGTCGGGTTCCACCGAGAGCAGGAGGCTCACATGTCCGAAGTCACGCCCGCCCCAAGCGATCCCCCCGTCGAGTCGACGCCTGCACCCGTCGAGCCGCAGCCGACGTCTCCGGCGCCGCAGCAGGCCGCCCCGGCGCCCACGCCGGAGCCCGTCAAGGTGAAGGGCGACGCCGACGACTACATCCGGGAGCTCCGCGACGAAGCCAAGCAGCGCCGCATCGCCGCCGAGACACTCACGAAAGAGCGCGACGAAGCCGCCACCGCGCGCGACGCCGTCACCGCCGAGCGCGACACCCTCGCCCGGCAGAACGCCGTCATCCTCGCATCGCAGGGCCTCGGCGCGAACGCCGCCGCGATCCTCGACTCCCGCGCTCTCGAATCCAAGCTCGCTGCGGTAGATCCCAGCGACCCGGACGCCGTGAAGGCCTTCATCACCGAAGCGATGGAGGCCAACGCCGCGTTCAAGACCGGCCCGGTCATCCCGTCGAGGAACGGCGGAGCACACCAGGGCGGCACACCCGCAGCACAACCACTCTCGCTCGACGCCGCCGTCCGCGGCGCGCTGGGCGGCTAACAATCTGAAAGGGGCACCATGCCTATCTCCCTCGCTGAGTCCAAGCTCAACGCTCAGACCGACCTCGATGTGTCGGTCATCGACGAGTTCCGCAAGTCCGGTGCGATCGCCGACTCGCTGATCTTCGACGACGCCGTCAACCCTGCCGGCGGCGGCGCCACCCTCACCTACGGGTACCGTCGCCTGGTCACGCAGGCCAACGCGAACACTCGTGAGTTCAACAAGGAGTACACGCCTGAGAATGTGCAGACGAAGCACTTCACGACCGAGCTCGGCGTCCTCGGTGGCGCGTTCGAGGTCGACCGTGTGCTCGCGAAGATCGGCCCGGCCGCGTCCGGCTCGATCTCGCTGAACATCGGCCAGCTCGTGAAGGCCACGAACGCGAAGTTCGCCGACCTCGTCATCAACGGTGACGTCGCGGTGGACGCGAACGGGTTCGACGGTCTCGACAAGGCCCTGACCGGGTCGGACACGGAGTTCCGTGCAGGCCAGGTCACGGACTGGTCCGACTTCGACACCGACGCTCGTGCGGAGCACAAGGCGCTCGACGTCATCGACGAGTTCCTGTCGCTGCTCGACGGCGCCCCGACCGTGATCGTCGGTAACGCGAAGGCCCTCGCCCGGGTTCGTGCGGCTGCCCGCCGTGCCGGCATGTACACGAAGGACCCCGTCGAGGGTCTGGTCGGTGCGAACGGTCGCCCGATCGAGCGCGAGACGTACGGCGGCATCGTGTTCGCCGACGCTGGCGCGAAGGCGGGATCGAACGACCCGATCGTGAAGCTCGGCACCCGCACCGTCGACGGCGCAGAGGTCACGGGTCTGACGGACCTGTACGCCTACCGTGTCGGCCTCAACGGCTTCCACGGTGTGTCCACGGCGGGCGGGCAGCTCGCGCAGACGTGGCTGCCGGACTTCTCCACCGCTGGTGCGGTGAAGAAGGGCGAGGTCGAGCTCGGCCCGGTGTCCGTCGCGCTGAAGGCCACGAAGGCCGCGGCCGTGTTCCGCAACATCAAGGTGGCGTGACCATGGCGAAGGCAACCGTGACCGCGCCCGTGGCCGGGTTCACCGGCTCTGTGGCCGGTGTGACGTTCGCCGACGGTAAGGCTGAAGGCGAGATCCCGCAGGCCGCGCTGTCGTACTTCGAGCGGCAGGGCTACACCGTCGAGGTGAAGCCGGCACGCAAGAAGGCCGACCCGAAGGCCGACGAGGGCAAGCCCGCCGAGGGTGAGACGCCGCCCGTCGCCGAGTAACCACCTGGGAGGGGCCGACACCACGTCGGCCCCTCCCCTGGCCTGCCAGGAGGCGACCATGAGCGAACCCGTCTACGCCACCCGGGATGACTGGGACAGCTTCGGCAGCGAAGCGGAACCGGACCCTGACCTGCTCGATGCGCTGCTCGCGCGCGCATCCCGGGAGGTCGACAGCCTCCTCGTCGGCGCCGTGTATGCGGTCGACGAGAACGAGCAGCCCACCGACCCGTCTGTGCGTTCCGCTCTCGCACGCGCCACGTGCGCTTTCGTTGAGTGGTGGGACGACGCCGGTGACATCTCCGGCGCGGCCGCTGCCGGCGGGGCGGTGTCTCTCGGGGCGCTGTCGCTCGGCGGTGGCACGGGGGCGTCCGGCAGTACCGGACGCACTCCCGCGGCCGCGGTCACGGCTCTGCGCGTCGCTGGCCTTGTCGTCAGGGTCGACCATTGACCCGCCGCATCCCCCGCCGCCTCCTGCCGCACCGGGGCACGTCGGTGAAGCCGTTCACCGGCACAGGCCCACGCGGCCCCATCTACACCGACCCGGTACCGGTGAAGCGGTCACAGGTGGAGCAGAAGACCCGCCTGGTGCGAGACAAGGACGGCCGTGAGGTCGTGTCCTCCACGACGGTGTACCTCGAGCCGGGCCCGCACGCGGACCCCGGGTCGATCGTGACGGTGCACACCGGTAAGCCGGCAGAGCGCACGGCGAAGCTCATCACGACGGAGTACATGCAGCATCCGCAGGTCGGCGAGTACCTGGCTTGGAGGTTGGAGTAATGGCTCAGACCTCAGGGTGGCGTGGGGACGAGTTCGCGAAGCTGTCCGCGGTGGGTGCGGCTTCCGGGCTGACGAAGGCGGCGGAGTTCCTGCGCGGACAGTCCGTCCCACTGGTGCCGGTAGACAGAGGAGACCTGGAAGATTCAGCGTCGGTACAGCCTGCCACGGTGAGCGATCTCGAAGCGACGGTGTCGTACGACACTCCCTACGCCGTCATCCAGCACGAACGGCTCGACTTTCACCACTCGGAGGGGCAGGCGAAGTACCTCGAGGGTCCCCTCGAGGAGAACCGCGGGACGCTGCAGGAGCTCATTGCAACGGAGGTGCGCCGTGCCACCGGAGGATAGCTACGTGCCCGCGCTGATGTCTGGCCTTGCCGAGCACATCAGCGCGGCCGGTATCGCCACGTACCGGGCAGACGCGCCCTACGCCGATGACGAGCTCGGCATCGTCTTTCAGACCATGCCAGAGACGGGCACCGCGATGTGCATCAGCTACTACGGCAGCACCGACCCGACCGATGCGCAGATCGCGGAGACGCGACTGCAGGTCAGGTGGCGGTGCGGAGAAGACCCGTTCGCCGGCCTCGCTGTCATGGACCAGCTGCGCGCACTGCTGCACCGCCGCCTGTATCTGCGGCTCGGCACTGTGCAGGTCACCAGCGTCCGCAGGATCTCCGCGGGCCCCCTCGGCAACACCGACGACCGGCCCGAGTTCGTATCGAGCTTCGGGTTCGTGGGCCTGCGCCCACTCCCACCGGTACGCGACCCCGCGTAACGGAACACCCCACCAGCCCCGCCATCGTGCGGGGCTTTCGCAGTTAAGGAGCGAACCGCATGACCACTTTCGATCAGATCAAGCCCACCGCGGGTGACACCCTCGCGTCGCACGAGTACATCCTCGACATCGCGAAGTACGCCACGACCGGTGTCGTGCCGTCCTCGTTCATCAACGTGCCCGACTTCAAGGACTTCGCGCCGGCGGCGCCGCCGAAGCTCGCGAACGTCACCACGTACGCGAACAAGGGCAACACGGCCCAGCGCAAGACCGGTGAGGACTGGACGGCCCAGTTCAACGTCCTCCCGATCATCGGGGACGACGGGTCGCTGCAGCCCGAGCTCGAACTGCTCCTCGCCGCCGCTGACGGTATCGGTGCGGAGAACCTCATCTGGTTCCAGTACTACCACGCACGTGTCGCGTCGCTGGCGTACCAGGGCACCGCGGCCGTCGAGGTCACCCGTCAGAACACGGGCCCCGAGGGCGAGATCGAGTTCTACTCGATCACCCTCACCGGCCAGGGCGACCGGGTGAAGGTGCAGAACCCCGCGACGGCGCCCGGTGGCGACTCCAACGAGGGCGCCATCGACCCCGACGGGGAGTAGCACCCGCTGACTGCAGGGCCGGGGTTCGTGGATGGCCCCGGTCCTGCACCACACATCCACTCATCCGCACCGTTTCAGGAGGAACACGCATGTCCATCACCGCTTTCGAGCGTGGCCGCTCACTCGTCTTCACGATCGGCGACCAGGCCGAGCCCGACCATGTCACCATCACCGTCCCGCCGCTGCCTGTGCGCGACGGCGCCCTGCTGCTCGCCGAGTACGTCGGTGTGGTGTTCGGCGAGGCCGACAGCATCGAGGAGCTCGGACGCAACGCCGAGTCCATGGCCCGGCGTGCCGTGGGGCCGACCGCGTGGGAGGCCCTGCAGGAGCTCCGCGCGGAGGAGTCGAACACCGTCATCAACGCCGCGGTCATGTGGAACGTGCAGGGCGGCGGCATGCAGCTCGTCCGCGACATCATCGCCGGCGACCCCCGGGTCACGGTCCCAAAAGCACGAGAGGCCCTGCTGAACGAGCACGACCTCTCTCAGGCTTCCGCAGCGCTGGGGACATTGCTCAGTGGGGCGTTGGAGTCCCTGACCCCGTCACAGGACGGTACCCCCGATACGACTATCCCGACTGGTACCTCGACGCCCTCCGAGGGCTGACGGCACCCGCCGACAACACGGAACCGCCTCGACCCACACTCACCGACCGTGACGTGTGGGTCGAGGTGTTTCGCACCTGGTCCGAGGTGACCGCGCTTGACCTGCACCAGGTCTACGGCATCGACGACCTCGACCTCTTCGCCCGCAACGACCGCCCGTGGCGGTGGGCAATCACCCGCATTCTCGGCCTTCTCGATCTCCCTGAGACCCGGTTGCGGGCGGTGATCGACGGCCTCACCAAGCAGTAGAGGAGGCCCGCCGATGGCGTTCAACGCTGGCGAGCTCGTCGCCACTATCCGACTCGATGGGCAGGACGCGGTCGCGCGTGGCCTGGACCACACCGGCCAGAAGTTCACGGCCACGCAGCGTGCCGCGGATGCGGCGGGGAGGGCGGTGTCCGGGGCGTTCCGGGGTGCATCGCTCGCGACCGGCGCGGCCGCGGCGACCGCTGTCGGTCTGACGTCGAAGATCATCGCCACGGGTACCGCGTACAACGCGCTGCAGCAGTCTTCGCGTGCGGCGATGAACACCCTCATGGGTGGCGCGAAGCAGGCGAACGCGCAGATGGACAAGCTCGACGCGTTCGCGAAGAACAGCCCGTTCTCGAAGGCCACGTTCATCCAGGCGCAGCAGCAGCTCATCGGCTTCGGCGTGGAAGCGAAGAACGTCATCCCGATCCTCGGCGCGGTGCAGGACGCGACCGCGGCGGTCGGCGGCAACAACGAGACCATCTCGGCAATCGTCGACATCATGGCCAAGATTCAGTCTTCGGCCAAGATCACCGCCGAGGACCTGAACATGCTCGGTGGTCGCGGTATCGACGCGGCGACGATCATCGGCTCGCAGATGGGCAAGACCGGCGCCGAGATCCGGGAGTCCATCACCAAGGGCACGCTGGGCGCCGATGAGGCGCTCACCGCTCTGACGACGGGGATGCAGACGAAGTTCGACGGTGCCGCCGCGAACGTGAAGAACACGTACGACGGCATGCGCGACCGCATCAAGGCCTCGACGCGCGACATCGGTGCGGCGATCGCTGAACCGTTCGTGTCGAAGCAGGGCGGCGGCATGGCGGTGGCCTGGGGAAACCAGGTCGCTGACGTGTTCCGTGCCGTGGAGAAGCAGGTCCCGGCGGTCATGGCCGTCGTGGAGAAGCGCGGCGGTACCGCGTTCGCGGGTATCACGAAGCAGCTCGACGCGATGAAGGTGTCGGTCAAGTCGTTCGACCCGGGCCGTATCGAGTCGTTCCTCGATGGGATCGGCGACAACGCGCCCGCTGTCGCGGGTGTTGCTGGCGCTGTGCTGGCGATGAACACCGGCTTCCTGAAGGGCATCCCGGTGCTGAGGCAGTTCGTTCCCGCTTTGGCGCCGATCCCGACCGCGTTGGCTGCGATCGCTCTGGCGTCGCCGGAGGTGCGCTCGGCACTCGGTGATGTGCTCTCCTCGTTCGAGCCGCTGCTGCCGGCCGCGGTCGAGCTTGCAGGGACGCTCTCGGGCACGCTCGACGCTGCACTGCCGATCGTGGCGACGGGTCTCGAAGCTGTTGCTTCGGTCGCGAAGCCTGTCGCTGACGTTCTCGCGAAGATCCCCGGGCCGGTGCTGTTGGGGGCGGCAGCGTTCCTCGCGCTGTCTCGCAACTCCGGCATGCTCGGCGCGGGGCTGAAGACTGCGAACACCGCCTTGCAGACGTTCCGCGACCAGATGAAGGTGCAAGCCGCTCTGGGCGCGATGAGCGGTCAGGCTGCTGCGGCCGGTGGAGCTTTCGCAGTCGCTGGAACGAAGGTCACGGGGTTCGGGAACGCGCTCAAGGGGGCGTTCCTCTCGAACCCCGTCGGTCTGGCGTTGACGGGCATCTCGATCGCGGCTGGCCTGGTCGTCGGCGCGTTCACGTCGGCGGGTGAGGCTGCTCAGAAGTCGAAGGAGCAGATTCGCGCGCTGCAGGACACGCTCACCGAAACCGGTGCGGTTACCGAGTCCACCGCTGAGCAGATCTCGACCAACCTGCAGGAGAAGTTCGACGCGATCAGCGGCGAGCAGGTCGAGAAGGTGCTGAAGGACCTCGGGGCTGACGCCGATGTGCTCGCTGACTCCCTCGTCAAGGGAGGGCCAGCTTTCGACGAGTACGTTGCGAACCTCAAGGAGATCGCCTCTCAGACCAAGGAGGTTTCGGCCGGGGCCGGCGGTCGCGTCTACCTCACCGAGGGGATGACCGAAGAAGCGGTGGCCGCGCAGAAACTCCTCGACGCCCTCTCCGCCGTGGACTCTCAGCTAGGTGAGTCGCAGGACAAGATGCGTGCTGATGCGGAGAAGCACCGGGCTGCCCGGGCGGCGATGACCGACTCGGCCAGGGCTGCTGAGGACTGGGCTACCGCCGTAGGGATCGCCTCGGACAGCACAAACACGGCGACGGAGCGCATCAACGCGATGCGGCAGGCGCTCGATCTCCTCAACGGTGGTGCCATGTCCGCTGCGGAAGCGCAGCGCGCAGTTGACCAGAGCGCGCGCAGCATCTCCGAGGCGCTGTCCGAGACGGACAAGAACGGCAAGAATCTCGCCTCAACCTTGATCGATTCGGCCGGCGCGATCGACACCACCACGGAATCCGGAGACCAGCTCTACCAGAGCTTCGCAAACCTGCGAGACAACGCCGACAACGCGCTTGTCTCCATGGTCAACGCGGCAGATGAGTCGGGCGAGGCATGGACGAAGGCAGACGCCGAGTCCGCCGTTCAGGGGTACGTCGACTCCATTCGATCCGCTGGCGAGGCGGCGGGGCTTTCGAAAGAGCAGATCCAGGGCCTCGTTGACCAGTGGGTTGGCCAGCCAGAGGAGAAGGCGTTCATCCTCTCGTTCACGGGCGATGAGGAGGTCCGCAAGAAGCTGGCGACGCTTGCTCAGGAGCTCGGTTTGCTCCCCTCGCAGGTCGCGTTCGCGGTTTCGAGTGACGGGACCGTGGACGCAGCTCGCCTTGAGGTTCTGAGGCTTGGCGCCGATGTCCTGAACCTGCCCGAGGGCAAGTCGCTGAAGATCGACGCGCCGTCGGCTGGCGCACGGGCGGAACTTGAGGCGCTCGGGTTCAAGGTGCAGGAGCTCCCTGACGGGCGCATCGAGGTCACACAGACGGGAGCCCAGACCGCGGGCAACCAGATTGCCGAGGTCGCGAACCGCAGCTACACGGCGACGATCCGCGTCACCCGAGTCGAGGAGATTCAGCGGGCGTACACGGACCCTGTCGCGGGTAAGCCGCTGATCCTGCAGGGCCCGGGTTCCCGGAACGGGAATCTGTTCGACGGCGGCAAGGCGCAGGCCTTCGCGAACGGTGGTTTCCCGACCGGGATCTACGCCGGCCGGCCGGGTGCGATCCACAAGTTCGCTGAACCGGAAACGGGCTGGGAGGCGTACGTCTCCGGCCGACCAGGTCAGGAGCCACGGAACCGGAAGATCCTCGAGGAAGCCGCCGCGCGTCTTGGCGGTGTCGCGATGTTCGCCAACGGCGGGCTGACCGGCGCCAGGCAGGGCGGCGTGACGGCGTTCGCCAAGGGCGGGCTCACCGACGACCAGAAGCGGCTCCTGTCCGGGGTGTCTGGCATCCGCTCGTCGTGGAACCAGGCGCAGCGGCGCGGGGAGAACCGTGCCGCCGGCCGCGAGGGCAACGGGCTGTCGCTCGTTGACGAGGTGTTCCGGCTCGCGGAGACGTCGGGCAAGCGCTCGGCGGCATCGCTGCGCCGCACCGGCTTGTCGTCCGAGAAGCAGTTCCTGAAGCTCGAGAAGCAGTCGGACAAGGCGGAGAAGGCCGTGACCCGAACGACGACGGCACTGTCGAAGGCGAAGGACAAGCTCGCGGATCTCCGCTCTGCGGCGGCGTCGATGGCGTCGTCCGTGGCGTCAGCGGTGCGCCGGTTCTACGACCTCGGCACGATCGGCGCGGTGAAGACCGAGAAGGTGCAGGAGACTCGCCAGGTCGGCACCGGCCGGAACGCGTACTACGAGACGCGCGAGGTCGAGAAGACCACGAAGCCGACCGCATCGACGATCAAGTCCGGGATGCAGAAGAGCGCGGCGGCGATCAAGAAGTTCGCCGACACGTTGAAGAAACTGCAGAAGAAGGGCTACCAGCCGGGGTTCCTCGCCGAGGTTGCCGAGCTCGGTGTCGAGGAGGGGCAGCCCGTCGCGGATGCCCTGCTGAAGGCGTCGACCGCGGACCGCAACGCCATCAACTCGGCGTACAAGACGATCAACTCCCAGTCGAACGCGGCGGGGAAGACCGTTGCGGATGCGAACTACGCCTCGCTGATCAAGAAGGCCGAGGCGCAGCAGAAGACCGCGCAGAGGGCTGCCGACCAGGCGAAGAAGGACGCGAAGGCTGTCCAGGCCCGCATGGGCAAGGAAACGGATCGGCTCATCAAGGCGATGTCGAAGGCGCTGAACTCCGGCAAGGGACTGGCGTTCGCAGACGGCGGCATGATCACGGCGTTCGCGAACGGTGGCCCACGGGTGTCTCAGATCGCTACCGGCGGTCAGAACATCCTCTGGGCGGAACCGGAGACGGGCTGGGAGGCATACATCTCGGGGAAGCCGTCGATGCGAGCCCGGAACATCGACCTGATGGAGAAGGTCAACCGTCGGATGGGTTCACCGTTGACGTCGTCGCCCGCGCCGAACATCACGAACAAAGGAGACACGATGCAGGTCAACTACCACGCCGCTCCGTCGTCGGCGCCGATCAGCGATGAGCAGCAGCTCACACGGCTGACACGGCGCGCGTACGCGGCACGGGCACGCATGCGGACGAGGAGGTAGGGCGTGGCCGGCATCGAGTTCGTCATCGTCTCCCCTGTCGGCGATGTGGTGCCTCTCGCGTCCGGCGTGAACGATCCCGGCGACTTCCGTCTCATGACGGGGGTCGTCGGGTTCGGGGCGCCGGGCGTCGACGTCAATGCGCGGGATTCCGCCGGCGGTGGGCTGATCGTGCGCAACTTCCGGGTGCAGGCGCGTTCGTTTAATCTGCCGGTCGGTATCGACGCGGTGGATCGTTTCGACATGGCTGACAAGCAGCGCCGCCTCGAGGCTGCGACGCATGCGCAACCGGGCTTGCCTTATCCGCGTCTGCGCGCCACGTACGCGACCGGGCGGGTGCTCGAGCTTCCGTTCTACGTGACCTCCGGTTTCGAGGAGACGTACACGGAGACGGGCGAGCGGTGGACGGTGTTCGACCTCACCGCGACGGCCCCGAAGCCGTACTGGCGGGACACGGAGACGCGTGACTTCGCGATCACGCCACCGCTCGAGGGCGTGCCGCTGCTCACCAACCTGGCGACGATCCCGCTGACTGCGGGTGCACCGTCCGGTGAGCTCACCGTGACGAACCCGGGCGACGTCGCGGTGCCGCTCGAGTGGGAGGCCGTCGGCCCGTTCACTCGCGCCGAGATCACGGTGGGCGGCGACCGGTTCGTCATCGGAGCGCTCACGAGCGCTGAGGCTGTCATCATCCGGGCGTCGCAGGCGGGCGGGTTCACCGTTCAGGACGGGTCCGGCGGGGACGCGTACTCGAAGATCGGCCCGGCTCCACGATTCCCATCGATGCCGGCGGGTGTCCGCCAGGTGCGCGCCACGGTCACGGGCCAGGCGTCGGGCTCCCGCATTACAGGCCGGTTCCGTCCGGCGTATCGCAGCGTGTTCTAGGGAAGGACTCATGCAGAGAACGAACTTCTACAAGGACCCGATGATGTCGTTCGACTCGACGGTCCCCCAGCCGAAGCCCACCGTCCTGGTAGGCACCGTCGGCCAGGTGAAGGACGGAAACGGCCCGTTCGGGACGATGAGCTTCGCCTCGCTGGCGACGATGGGTCAGTTCAACATGACCGGGCTCGCGCTGTTCGGCGGGCCGTTGTCGGCATGGCTGCCGGCCGGTGTGGGGGCGGTGACGCTCTCGCTGTACGTACGCGCGTCGATCGAGTGCGAGATCCGCATCACCACCACTGCCAGCGGGAACACGATGATGACGCCGTTCATCGTGCCGCAAGGCGAGTGGACCCGACTGGTGGTCACGATCAGCATCGGCACCTCGTCGGCCATGGCCGCGTACTTGGAAGCTGACCCCACGAGCGAGGCCGGGCCTCGGCGAGTCGAGATCGCCGCCGTGCAGCTTGAGGAGGGGTCGGAGGCTACCCCGTTCTTCGCGGGTGACTTCTCGTCCTCGCCGATGTGGCAGAGCTCATGGCTTGGCGAGCCGGGCCGGTCAGCGAGTGTCGCGCGTATCCGTGACGAGGTGCCCACCGCGCCGACGTACGAGGTCCCGGCCGTGGAGATCCGCGACCGCAACCGCAACCGGGTCGGCCTCCTCGCCGGCGCTGACTCGGTAACGATCAGCCCGCGGAAGAACACCACCGGCGTGTGGACAGCGGTGCTGCCGGCGCGCGTCCTCGACGACGACGGCAACGAGGTCTTGAACCGGTCCGCCCAGCTGCTCGCGGAGGACGGCGCCGGCATCCGCACCGTCCTCCCCGGAGGGCGGGCGGTGTCCGGCCCTGTCGAAACCCGAGCACTGGACGAGTCCACCGACGACCCCGGCGGCACGTGGACCTTCACCGGGTGCACGGACATGCACATCCTTGAGGACGACGTCGCTTACCCGGACCCGTCGAACGCCGCCCCGGGCATGCAGTCGAAGACGAAGGACTACCGCAAGGGTGCAGCGGAGACGCTGATGCGCGCGTTCGTGTCGGACAACATTGGCCCGACCGCGCCCACCGCACGCCGCCTCACCGGGCTGACGTTGACCCTGGACCAGGGGCGCGGCGGCACGGTCGAAGGCACCGGGGAATGGCAGAGCCTCCTCGAGCTCCTACAGGGCGTCGGGCGGGTCTCCGGTCTCGTGTTCGACGTGTTCCAGAACGATGACGGACAGCTCGTGTTCGCCGTTGATACACCCGTTGACGCGGCAGCGCACGTGCGCATGTCGGTGTACAACGGCGACCTGGACTCCACGTCCGCCACCTCGGCCGCGCCTGCCGCGACGGAAGTCCTGGTCTTGGGGCCAGAGGACGAGACGACGGTGCGCCGCACGGTCATCCGCCGCACCACGGCGACGTCGGAGGCCGCTGCGACGCGTTGGGGGCGGCGCCGCGTGAGAGTCATCGACGCGCGCGGGTCAGAGACCGCAACGGAGATGGCGCAGGCGGGCGACGAAGAGCTCGCCGACGGCGGCGACACGGTCACATCGGTGAAGGTCGTGCCGGCCGATGGTGCTGCTGCACGCGCCGGCATCGACTGGTGGCTCGGTTCGCTTGTCGCGGTCGACGTCGCCGGCGTGGAGATGGTCGCCGAGATCACTGAGGTGAACTTCATGATCGCGGCGGAGGGCGTTCTCGTCACGGCGACGGTCGGCGACAGTGTCGGCTACGACGAGGCCGAGGTCGTCGCGGCGCGGCTCGCGGACCTTGAGTCCCGGACGTCAGCTGTGGAACGCACCGCGTCTGCCACGGCCAACGCCGGGACCCGACTCAACAACCTCGAAGTGCGCGTATCGACGCTGGAAGCTGCGGAGTCCTCACGGCTCGCGATGGCAGCGGGCACCGTGCTTGTCGCCCCCGGCACGCCGACAACCGTCACAGTGGCGTACCCCGCGGGGCGATTCTCGACCACGCCGTCGACTGTCGCGGGCCCCGCGACGGGAGTGCCGCAGTACGTACTGGTGTCCGTGTCGAACGAGTCCGCAACGTCCTTCCAGATCGTGCTGAGGCGCTCGGGTTCCACCAACACGGGCGTCCGCTGGATCGCAATGGAGAGAGGCTGACATGTTCATCGAGATCGACCGCGACGGGGAGACGCTTCGCGTCCCTGCCGTCATCGTCAGGTGCACCTCCGCGACCTGCAGCAACGCCGGCCTGGACCTCATCATCCCGGCTGACTACGGCGACTCCATCATCTGCGGCGTCTGCCGCACCGCCATCACCGAGATCACGGCACCGCCAGAACCAGCGGCGCCGCTCGCCATCGAGCCCCCCAGACAGGAGCCCACCGCATGACCATCACCGCATACCCCAAGGCCGGCCAGCTCGTCACCGAGGAACAGTGGTCGCGCTACTTCGAGACGATCACCGACAACGGACCCGCGAACGGGTTCACCGTCACAGCGAACGCCTCAGGCATGACCGTGCAAGTCGCCGCCGGGCTCGCCTACGTCCGAGGGCACGCCTGCATCTCAGACGCCACCGAGACGCTCGCGATCGCCGCAGCACCATCGACCGGGAACAAGCGCATCGACACCGTCGTGCTTCGACTGAACCGCGCCCTGTCCCCCATCGTGCAACTCGCCGTGAAGACCGGCGTCGCCACCACCGGGACACCGGTCGCCCCGGCACTCGTCCAGGAGCTCAACGGCATCTGGGAGGTTCGCCTGCGAGACGTGAACGTCGCATCCGGACAGACCAACGTGGGCAGCACGCACCTCGGCCCGGCGAACCCGATCATGGGCGGTATCAACGAGCTCGCGTTCGCGAACCGGCTCTCGAATGCCGGCGCCGCGACCACGGCAGGGTTCAAGAAGATGATGGACGCCTACCGGGCGTCGCTGCGGACCACGTTCTCCCTGCCGTCGTCCGCCGCCGTGTCCGGATGGTCTGTCGAGGGAACCCTCTACGCCGACATGGGCATCGTCCAGGCGGCGTTCTGGATCACCCGCACCGGTGCCGCGATCAGCGTTCCGTCCCACGGCAACATCGTGAACGAGGACATGTTCAACATCCCCGACGGGTGGCGTCCGTGGCGTGCCGCCGCAATGAGCACGATCGGCACCGGCCCTGTCACTACCGGTGCGATCTACCCGGGCGGGCGCGGACTACTCACGGCGGTCGCGGGCGGGTCCACGATCCCCCGCGGCTGGGAGGTCTCGCTCGGCAGCACCTACATCCGCGCCTGACCCCGTCACCTGACCGGCCCCGCCACTGTGCGGGGCCTTTCTCATGCCCCCGAAAGGAGCATCATGTCTACCCCCGCTTTCCCCTTCTCCCTGTCCCGGGTCACGTCCGAGTTCGGGCGCCGATGGCTCAGCCTCAACGGCGGCTTCTGGAACAACCACGAAGGCATGGACTTCGGCGTCGGCCTCGGCACACCCGTGCCTCTCGCCGCAGACGGCAAGCTGTCCGCATCCGGCCGATCGCACCCACTCTGGGGCAACTGGCTCGAGTACGACCACGGCCCGTTCAAGACCCGGTATCACGGCGTCACGCCGGCGTCGGTGCCGTCCGCCCCTCGCTCGGCCCCGAAGGGCGCGATCATCGCGCACACCAGCCAGCCTGGCGCGTCCACCGGCCCGCACCTTCACTTCGAGCTCGTTGTCGGCGGGCGCAAGGTCAACCCGCGGAACCTCACGAAGTACCGCGGCACGTACAAGCACGTCACCGGGTCGGCTGCCGGCGCCGCCGCGTCCCGCGTCGTCGTCGACGGGCTGTGGGGCAAGCAGACCATCACGGCTGTTCAGAAGGTCCTCGCACGCACCCTCGCGGTGAAGGTCGACGGTGCCTGGGGCTCGCAGTCCATCAAGGCGCTGCAGAAGTCCCTCGGCGTCGCCCAGGATGGCCGGTTCGGCCCGCAGACGATCCGCGCCTGGCAGAAGCGCCTCCGCGTGACCGTCGACGGGAAGTGGGGCAAGCAGTCCGTCACGGCGCTGCAGAAGCGCATCAACGCAGCGAACCGGATCTACGCATGAACAGCCGGCCGCGCCTGAACGGGCTCCGCGGAGCCGGCCTCCTCGCCGGCGCCGTGTACTGCCTCACCCGCGGGCTCGGCTACCTGCCCATCGCCGGCGACGTCCCGGAGAAACTACCAGGCGGGCTGCAGCTCCTCGCCACTGCGCTCTCGATCGAGGTGTGGGGCGGCATCTGGCTATGCATCGGCATCGTCTGCGCGCTGCGCGCCTTCTCCCCGAACGACGCCCTCGCCTGGGGGCTACTCGTCGGCATCATGGCCGCATGGGGTGCCGCCTACGCACTCGGCTGGGGCCTCTCGCTCCTCGTCAGCCCCGGCTCCCGCGAGTGGCTGTCCGCCCTGACCTACCTCGGGCCCGCCGCGATCATCGCCGCGCTCTCCGCACGAACAGCACGGAGGGACGATGCCCAGTGAAGCCTACGGATGGTTCGCAACCGCAGCCGTCGCAGTGATCGGAGCGTTGGCGACCATCGGCGCCGCGCTCGCAAACAACAGCGGCCGCCGCGAGAACAACCTCATCGAGCAACTGCAGGAACAGTCCAACACGCAGGCGCAGCAGATCGGCGGCCTGCTCAAGCGTGAGCGCGCCCGAGACGACTACATCGAGCAGCTGCGCCTGCACATCTCGAACGGCAACCCGCCACCCCCACCGCCCTGGCCCGACGACCTCCGTCGGTGACCCACAACCACGAAGGACACATCATGGCAAAGCACACCACCACCTCCGACACGATCTGGTTCCCCGCGCAGCGTGCCTGGCGCACAGCGCTGGCCGTCGGCGTCCCGGCACTGCTGGGCCTGGTCGTCATCCTCCCCGAGGTCATCACGGCCGTGCTCGAGGGCTACGGCGATCAGGTGCCTGAGGGCCTGCGGCTGTGGCTGCTCGGCGCGGCCGCGTTCATCACGACCACGGCGTCCGTCGTGTCGCGGGTCATGGCGATCCCCGGCGTCGACGCTTGGCTGCGACGTTGGACCCCGTTCGGCTCTGCGCCGCGCGGCGAGTAGCGGCGTCTTCGCGGGGCGCCCGCTTCGGCGAGCACCCCGCGGTGCCGTCAACGTGCGTCTGTTGGCATTTTGTGTAAGGGTTCCGCTCAGCGAGTACACATTCCGCCAAACAGGTGCAAGTTGGTCAAATGTGCCATAATCGGCCCATGGCTACCACCAGTGAGTTCAACGCTCTCGTTAGGGCAAGCACTCTTGAGGACGTCGGCAACGACGGCCTCACCGACAGCGAGCGTAACGCCTACGCCGCAAAGTACCGGGCCGTAGCCGGACGAAGGAGCATCACCCCTGAAGAACGGCGGTTGATGAAAGCCTTCCGCGCTAACCGTGGGGCCCGTTAAGCAAGAAGCAGCTTGGAGCTTGGCTAAGCCGCATCACTCACACGAGCTACAGCAGTTCGTCTGTACTACTCCTCCGAAGAAGCTGCACGACAAGTACCGCGGCAATTACCATCCGAAGCCGTGGGCGCTAGAAGTTCAGTCAGCCATTCGGAACATCCGCCCGCATGGACGCGACACGAATGACTTGATTCGGCTAGGGCATGTCGATGGAAGGCTTGCCCACGTTTCGGAACTGTTCTTCTCGCGTGAGGAACGAACTTTGGCGATCCTCTTGATAGCGACCCATCGTGAGTTTCAGGGAACGGGCCTCGGGGCCCAGTCTCTCGAGAAGACTGTAGAGCTCTTCAACAAGCTTCGTGACGACAACCACGCAGACGAGCTCGTAGCGCGAATCCACCAGAGCAACGACCCGAGTAAGGGGCTTTTCGAGAAGGCGGGATTTGCACCGGGCGGGTCGGTCAGCAAAGACTCCGATTACGTTTTCTGGATGCTTGCAGATGGCTAGACCTCGCGGGGCACTCACTTCGGTGGGTGCCCCGCGTTTTGTCGTTGGTGCCGCGTCCACGTCGACCAGGTGACCTCGGCGGCCATGCGTAGGTCTGGGAAGTAGCCGATGAGGGACCGCCCCTCGGACTCGGCGGCGTAGGTCACGGCACGGTACAGCTTCCGGTCCCGCACGGTCACGGTGCGGATGATCGCGATGCGCCGGTCACGGTCGGCGACGAGCCACTGACCGGGAGGGAACTCCGTCAGCAAGCTCATGGGGGTCCAGTGCTGCGCCACGATCCGTGACGCTACCGGTGACGGCTGACGTTCAGTCGCGCTCGACCATCCATTGCAGCGGGCGCCACCCGTCTGGTATCTGTGCTTCGGCGAGTTCCTTCGCGGCCTCGTAGTTGTCGGCCTCGACGGTGATCTCGCGGATGCCCGACGGGGCGACCGTCACCTCAACACGCATCAACGTCTACTTACTGAACGGGGTCAGCTCGACGCTTGCGCCTGCCGCACTACAAGCCGTAGCAACTCGCTTCAGCGGCGTGTTGACTTCATCTCGAGCGTCTGAGGCAACCAAAACGAGGTCCGTCGTATCAGCCGGCCACGCGTCAAGCACAGCGTTCATACGCTCCTTGACGTCTCCAGATGCTTCCAGTGACGCCTCGTCGAGAAGCCCAAATACTGCTTCTCGCGAAGATAGGCGTTCGTCTGGTGTAGCACCTGCGAACTGGCGATCAGTGTCCCGCCAAGCATTGAACGCCTTGGCAAAGCCGTCGCAGGCACGCACGTTCACACCCTCGTTCGGCTGGCTGTCCTCGGCGACTGTGGACGTCTGTGCGCATCCAGTCAAGGAGAATGCGACAAGCACTAACGCTGCTGTCGAGGCAATTTTGCGCATGGGGGTCCCTTTGTGAAAGCTGCGTGTCACAACAGGCTATCGCCTGCCTGGCCTACCATCCCCCCATGACGGGGCCCTGGCGCGCCTCGTCGACAGATTGGAGTAAGCACATGAGCTGGGAACGCTTTGGAGAGATAGCCGCGATCGCAGTCGCCGAGTATGCGGAACGCCGCAGGAGAGAGGAGGGAGACGAGGACAGCGCCGACACGATTCAGACACGATGACCCGATGAGTCCACCGAGTTGTCACAGTCGCAACGGAACAGGGACGCACGGCGATCGCTGTAAAACCGGGCCATTTTGGCTCCCCTCGTCTCGACCAGATCCACCGTCAGCCCGCTGATCTAACGGAAGGTTACGGGTTCAAGTCCCGTAGCCGGCTCAGCTAAAGCCCCGATCAGAACGCGTTCTTAACACGTTCCGATCGGGGCTTTCGTCGTTACTGTAGCCATGGGACCCGTCGTTCGCGAGAGCATCCGAGGTCATCGAGATGCGAACCCTCGAAGAGGTACTCGTTAGAACATCGGTGGCTGCTGGTTCATGCTCAACAACGAAACCCCTCGCGAAGAAGCACAAACCATCAGGCGCACAGTTTGGAAGCCCGCGGTCTACGAGAAGCGGGCGACTGGGAGTACGGCACCGCTGACGCAGCTACGGCTGAGGTGATGACCTACACGGCTTGCTACAGGCGCCTCGACCCCCGTGGTGGAACGACTACGATCACGGCACGACCGCTGAGGACGACAGCCTCAAACTCGACGCGTTCGCGGCCGCCCTCGCCGAGTCCGTCGCGCGATACACCGACCTGGTCTGGGTCGGCACCGAGGTCACGACCTGCGACCCCGCAACCGTGGTCGCGCTGTACCGCGCAGACGCGGCCTCGCCACTATTCTCCCAGGCGTGGACACAGGCGGAACTGCAAAAGAACTTCCCCGGCTTCTCCAGCCAGGACCGCGCCGACCACGTCCTGCAGAACGAGATCCTGCCGGTGCCCGCACGGGGTCGCAGCACACCACAGGCCCCGCTCCGCTTCACCGCCGAAACGGTCGAGTGGGTTTAGCCCTGATCCGTCACGACCGCTGAACGGACGTCGGACCCCGGACCTGCTCCTACTCGCCGCCCTCGTCCGGCTCCGCGCTCGGGCTGGGCGACGAGGTCGCGTAGTCGTCCGCCGCCGTCGTCACGATGAACTGACGCAGCTCATCCGGGTCGGTCGGCGACCCCGTGTACTGCGCGCCGTTCACCAGGATCGTTGGCGTGCCCGTGAGCGAGGTGATCGAGGCGTTCTGGATGCCGCCGTCGATGGCCCGGTCGGAGGCGGCCTTCACCCACGACGCGTAGGTCTGCTCATCGATGCAGGTGTTGATCTGGCTGGTCGGTTCGGCCCCGGCCTGCGACACGAGCTCCTTGATCTGCTCATCGTCGAGGCCCTCGGTCCCCTCGGCGGGCTGGTTCTGGAACATCAAGGTGTTGAAGTCGAAGAAGCTGTCGGGCGCGAAATTGACCACGCATGCCGCCGCGTTCGCCGCGCGCTGGGAGTACTTGGTGCCGAGCGACTGGTTGTTCAGCAGCGCGAGCGGGTGGTACTCGACCGTGATCGCGTCGGACTCGAGCAGCCCCGTGAGCATCTCGGCGTTGGCCTGCTCGAACTGGCCGCAGTACGGGCACAGGTAGTCGAGGAAGATGCGCACGTTGGGCTTCTGCTCGTCCGGCTGGGTGGCGATCGGCTCCGCCCCCTCCGGCAGCGACGGAGTCGGAATGACCTTCAGGCCCGCCCCGACGACGACACCATCACTGGCCATGTTGGCCGGGCTGGCGACGGCCGGACGACTGAACGAGGTGAACACCAGGACGATGACGGCGATGACGGCGATGACCCCCACGCCGATGCCGCCCTGCAGCAGCAGCCGGTTGCGCTTGTCGCGGCGCTTCTGCTTTTCACGCAGCTCCTGTGCCTTCTGCCGCGCGGCGGTTCGCCGCTCGTTCTTGGTGGGGCGCTGGCCGGACCGCTCGTCGCTCATTGATCCTCGCTTGTCACGTTAAAAGATGAACATCCGTCGATCGTCACGACGGACGCGGGGACGGACGGGATGACGTCCACGGGGGCGGGCGGACGTCCGAGACCCATGCTATCCAGGCTCGCTGGGAGCGCGCCACGAGGGGCACGGTGAGCCGTGGCATCCGCCCACCGTCGCCGACGACGAGCGGGCCGTCGCGCGCTCCTGGCCGAGGGCGGCGACGGCGGCGACCGCGCCCGCCCGGACGGTCGCCACGGCTCCCCCGCCGTGCCATACTGAACCGTGAGCGGGCTCCCGCTCACGGCGGACGGTGTGGTTCGCACACCAAGCGTCATCCATCACAACGGATCGTCCGGCACGTACCTGCCGGTGAAGGAGAACACCATGGCCTCGGTCAGCTACGACAATGCAACGCGCTTCTACCCCGGCGGCACCAAGCCCGCCGTCGACAAGCTCAACCTCGAGGTCAAGGACGGCGAGTTCCTCGTCCTCGTCGGCCCCTCCGGAAGCGGCAAGTCCACCGCCCTTCGCATGCTCGCCGGCCTCGAGGAGGTCAACGACGGCAGCATCCTCATCGGCGACCGCGACGTCACCGACGTTCCGCCGAAGGACCGCGACATCGCGATGGTGTTCCAGAATTACGCCCTCTACCCGCACATGACCGTCGCCGAGAACATGGGCTTCGCGCTCAAGATCGCCGGCGTCTCCAAGGAGGAGCGGGCCGCACGTGTCGAGGAGGCCGCCAAGCTGCTCGACCTCGAGGACTACCTCAGCCGCAAGCCGAAGGCGCTCTCCGGCGGTCAGCGTCAGCGCGTGGCCATGGGCCGCGCCATCGTCCGCCAGCCGCAGGTGTTCCTCATGGACGAGCCGCTGTCCAACCTCGACGCCAAGCTCCGTGTGCAGACCCGCACCCAGATCGCATCGCTGCAGCGCCGCCTCGGCGTCACCACCGTCTACGTCACCCACGACCAGACCGAGGCGCTGACCATGGGCGACCGCATCGCGGTCCTCAAAGACGGCATCCTGCAGCAGGTCGGCACGCCGCGCGACCTGTACGAGGCGCCGCAGAACGTCTTCGTCGCCGGCTTCATCGGCTCCCCCGCGATGAACCTCTTCCAGGCGGACATCGTCGAGGGCGGCATCGCCTTCGGCAACGCGGTGCTGCCGATCCCCGCGGACGTTCTCGCCTCGGCGACCGGCCCGCAGATCACGGTCGGCGTCCGCCCGGAGGACATCGACGTGGCCCCGGCCGGCGGCGAGGGCCTCGACGTCGTCGTCGACCTGGTCGAGGAGCTCGGGGCCGACGGCTACCTGTACGGCCACGCCGAGATCAACGGCCTGCGCACGGACCTCGTCGCCCGCGTCGACGGCCGCCGCCACCCCAACGCGGGTGAGACGGTCAAGCTCGTCGCCAAGACCGACCACATCCACGCCTTCGACATCGCCACCGGCGAGCGGCTGAACGCCGCGGTCGTCGTCGACTGACCGAGGCCCCCGCGCCCGCAGACGCCCCCGGACGGGTCACCGGCACGACCGGAGCCCGGCCGGGGGCGTCTGCGATCCGACCCGCACGAGAAGGACCCCGATGAGCGCCACCATGAACATCACCGCGGCGACGGTGGACCCCGCACTGCTCGACCTGCCCTGGCAGCTGCCGCTGGAGGACTGGCCGACGGAGACCATCGCCCTGCTGCCGAAGGGCATCTCCCGCCACCTCGTCCGGTTCGCCAACCTGTCCGGCTACGTGGTCGCCATCAAGGAGACCACCGACGAGATGGCGATCGGCGAGTACGAAATGCTGCGCACGCTGCAGCGCATGGACATCCCCTGCGTCGACCCGGTCGCGGTGATCACCAACCGCGTCGACGAGGACGGCGACGAGCTGCGCAGCGTCCTCGTCACCCGGCATCTGAAGTTCTCGCTCCCCTACCGCGCGCTGTTCTCCCAGCAGCTCCGGCCCGACACCGCGACGCGGCTCGTCGACGCGCTCGCGCTGCTGCTGGTCCGGCTGCACATCGCCGGTTTCTTCTGGGGCGACGTGTCCCTGTCGAACACGCTGTTCCGTCGCGACGCGGGGGCGTTCGCCGCCTACCTCGTCGACGCCGAGACCGGCAAGCTCTACGACGGCGGGCTGTCCAGGGGCCAGAGGGAGAACGACCTCGAGGTCGCACGCGTCAACATCGCGGGCGAGCTGATGGACCTGCAGGCCGGCGGCCGGGCCGCCGAGGACCTCGACCCCGTCGAGACCTCGAACGGCATCGTCGCGGCGTACCGCTCGCTGTGGACAGAGCTGACCGGCTCCGAGTCCTTCGCCTCTTCCGAGCGCTGGCGCATCACCGAGCGGGTCGACCGCCTCAACGAGCTCGGCTTCGACATCGAGGAGCTGGCGATCAAGACCACCGACGAGGGGTCGACCGTCAAGATCCAGCCGAAGGTCGTCGATGCCGGGCACCACACCCGGCGCCTCATGCGCCTCACCGGTCTGGACGCGCAGGAGAACCAGGCCAGACGACTGCTCAACGACCTCGACTCCTACAAGGCCACGGTGAGCCCCGACCTGGACGAGGAGGCCGCCGCGCACGAATGGGTCACCCGCGTGTTCGAGCCGGTCGTGCGGTCGATCCCCCGGGAGCTCCGCGGCAAGCTCGAGCCGGCCGAGGTCTTCCACCAGCTGCTCGACCACCGCTGGTTCCTGGCCCAGGAGATCGGGAAGGACGTGCCGCTGGCGGAGGCGCTGACCTCCTACATCAACTCCGAGCTCCGCCACCGCCGCGACGAGGCGACGGTGATCGACCCGCCGACCGGCTCGTTCACGACCGGAATCGAGCTGCCGGACGAGGCCGACTGGCGCGACAGGGTCTGACAGGGTCGGCCGCGTGCCGGCGAGGTCTCGCCCGCACGCGGCCGCCGCGTCGGATCAGGCCTCTGCGCGCAGCTTGGCCACCTCGTACAGGGCGACGCTCGTGGCGATCCCCGCGTTGAGCGACTCGGTCGCGGCGCTGATCGGGATCGACACGATCGCGTCGCAGGTCTCCGTCACCAGCCGGGACAGCCCCTTGCCCTCGTTGCCGACGACGATGACGAGCGGTCGGTCGGCGAGCGCGAGGCCGGGCAGCGGCGTGTCCCCTCCGCCGTCGAGGCCGATGACGAAGTACCCCTGCTCCTTGAAGGACTGCAGCGAGCGGGTGAGGTTGGGCGCCATCGCCACGGGCACGCGCGCCGCGGCCCCGGCCGATGTCTTCCACGCCGAGGCGGTGAGGCCGACCGAGCGCCGCTGCGGCAGCAGGACGCCGTTCGCCCCGAAGGCGGCGGCGGAGCGGATGATCGCGCCGAGGTTGCGCGGGTCGGTGATCCCGTCGAGCGCCACGACGAGCGGGATGCCCTGGGCCTTGGCGGCACGCTCGATGAGGTCCTCCGGGTGCGCGTACTCGTACGGCGGCACCTTGATGGCGACGCCCTGGTGCACGGAGTCGATGCCGGCGAGCCGGTCGAGCTCCGGCCTGGTCACCTCGAGTACGGCCAGACCCCTGCGATTGGCCAGTGTGAGGATCTCCTTGACCCTGTCGTCCATCTCGATGCGCGTCGCCACGTAGAGCGTGGTGGCGGGGATGCGGGAGCGCAACGCCTCGAGGACGGAGTTGCGGCCGGTCACGATCTCGCTGTCGTCCGCCTGCTTGATGCGGCGCGCGGGGGCGGGGCGCTGGCCGGAGCCCTGGCCCTTGCCCGCGCCAGGGCCCTGCGCGCCGTCGGGCCGGCGACCGCGGGCGGCGGCGAGCCGCTCCTGCGCGAGCTTGCGCTTGCCGGCGACGTGGTAGGTCCTGTCCTCGGCCTTGGGCGTCGGGCCCTTGCCCTCGAGCGCCTGGCGGCCGTTGCCGCCGGTGCCCTTGGTCTGCGTCTTCTTGTTCTTCCTGACCGCTCCGGGGCGGTTGTGCTTACTGGCCATCGATACTCCAATGCGCCCCTGAGGGGGTGTCTTCAATGCGAACGCCCGCCGCGGCGAGGTCGTTGCGGATGCGGTCTGCGGTGGTGAAGTCGCGGTCGGCCCTGGCCGTCACCCTCGCGGCGAGCAGCGACTCGACGAGCGTCTCCAGGGCGGCACGGGCGGGATCCGCCCCGGCCTCGCTCCAGGTGTCCGCGGCGGGGTCGATGCCGAGCACGCCGGTCATCCTGCGCACGGCGCCGAGCGCGACGGCGACGGCCGACGGGTCGTCGGCGTCCACGGCCGCGTTGCCGGCCCTGATCGTCTCGTGCAGCACGCCGAGCGCCTGCGGGACGGCGAGGTCGTCGTCCATCGCCGCGACGAAGGCGTCGGGCAGTGCGACTTCCTCGGCCTCCGCGGCGAAGCGGGTGCCGTCGAGCCGGCGCGCGGCCCTGTCCAGGAAGCTCTCGATGCGCTCGACGGCCGCGGCGGCCTCGTCCAGCGAGCCGTCGTGCACGTCGATGGTGGACCGGTAGTGCGCCTGCCCGAGCAGGTACCTGACGACGATCGGCCTCGCCGCGGCGAGCATGTCGGCGGCGAACACCGAGTTGCCGAGCGACTTGGACATCTTCTGGCCGTCGACCGTGACGAGACCGTTGTGCATCCACAGCCGGGCGAACTCGAGCCCGGCCGCCGTCGACTGCGCGAGCTCGTTCTCGTGGTGGGGGAAGCGCAGGTCGAGTCCGCCGCCGTGGATGTCGAAGCTCTCACCGAGGTAGCGCAGCGACATTGCCGAGCACTCGATGTGCCACCCGGGCCGGCCCTCGCCCCAGGGCGACTCCCACACGGCAGAGTCGGGCTCCCCCTGCTTGCGGCCCTTCCAGAGCGCGAAGTCGGCCGGGTCACGCTTCGCACGGGGCTCGCCGTCCGCCGCGTCGGCCATCTGCTCGACGCTCTGATGCGTCAGCGCGCCGTACTGCGGCCAGCTGCGGACCTCGAAGTACACATCGCCTGAGCCGTCCTCGGCCACGTAGGCGTGCCCCCGATCGATCAGCCGGACGATGAGCTCCTGCATCTGCGGGATGCTCGCGGTCGCCCGCGGCTCGTAGCTGGGCGGCAGGATCCCGAGCCTGTTGTAGGCGGAGGTGAACTCGAGCTCGGTCCGGTACGCGAGCGCCCACCACGGCTCGGGGGGCACGGCGTTGACGAGCACCTTGTCGTCGATGTCGGTGACGTTGCGCACGAGCACGACCCGCAGCCCGCTCTCCCCGAGCCAGCGGCGCAGCTGGTCGTAGACGAGCGCGGAGCGCAGGTGTCCGATGTGGGGCGACGACTGGACGGTGGGTCCACAGACGTACACGCGTGCCTCACCGGGGATCAGCGGGGTGAAGTCCTCGAGGCGCTGGGCGCGGGAATCGTACAGTCTTAGTGCCACAGAGGACAGACTACCGGCGCTCGGGGCGGCGACCACACTCCACCGGGGCTGGTTCGCGCGGCTCCGGGCCGGACCGACGCCGCGGTGCCGCTAAGCTGTACGGAGGTCTGAGCGCCCGGTGCACGCCCGGCGCATCCCACACCCTCTTGGAGGCAATCAAGTGAAGTCGCGCGCCCTGGCATCGGTCGCCATCGCAGCCGCCGTCGTCGCGGGTCTTTCGGCCTGCAACCTGGCCGCCCCGCAGGCAACGCAGAAGGTCTACGACCCGAGCGACGGCGTCAGCGCCCACCTCGACGACGTCGTGCTCCGCAACATCATCGTGCTCAGCAACGGCGAGGAGGCGAGCCTGGTCTTCACCGGCGTGAACAACGGTGCGGAGGCCAGCACGGTCTCCATCGACTACTCCTCGAGCCTCGACCCGGTCACCGCGACCCTCGACCCCGGTGCGATGGAGTCCTTCGGCACGGAGCAGAACGACGCCATCGAGCTGCCCGGTCTGCACGCGGCGCCTGGCTCGAACACGACGATCACGTTCAGCATCGCCGGGGCGAGCGACGAGGCCACGGTCCCCGTCCTCGATGGTGCGCTGCACGAGTACTCCACGATCGCCCCGACCCCGACCGCCGGCGCGGAGGAGACCACCCCCGCCGCCGAGGACGCGCACGACGACGAGGACTCGGGCCACTAGGCACGACCCACTCACCGACGCGGGAGGGCCCCGGATGATGTCATCCGGGGCCCTCCCGCGTCGGTGTCGCTACTGCTCGAAGCGGTAGCCGAGCCCCCGGACGGTGACGAGCATCGTCGGCTTCGACGGGTCCTGCTCGATGCGTGAGCGGATGCGCTTGATGTGTACGTCGAGCGTCTTGGTGTCGCCGAAGTAGTCGCTCCCCCAGACCCGGTCGATCAGCTGGCCCCGGGTGAGGACGCGCCCGGCGTTGCGGAGCAGCAGCTCGAGCAGCTCGAACTCCTTCAGCGGCATGGTCACCTCCGAGCCGCGCACCGACACCGTGTGGCGCTCGATGTCCATCGTGACGGCCGAGGCGGACACGACCGCGTCGTTGTCGTCCTCCTCCTCGACCGCGCGCCGCCGGAGCACCGCCCGCACCCGGGCGAGCAGCTCGCGGCTGGAGTAGGGCTTGGTTACGTAGTCGTCGGCACCGAGCTCCAGCCCGACAACGATGTCGACCTCCGAGTCCTTCGCCGTCAGCATGATGATCGGCACGGTCGACTCGGCCCTGATCGTGCGGCACACCTCGGTGCCGGACATCCCCGGGAGCATGAGGTCGAGCAGGATGAGGTCGACGCTGCCCGAGCGGAACGCCGTGACGGCCGCCTGGCCGTCCTCGACGACCTCGACCGAGTACCCCTCGCGCTCGAGCAGGAAGCTCAGGGGCTCGCTGAGGGCCGCCTCGTCCTCGACCAGCAGAATGCGCGTCATGTCGCTCCTTCGTTCGTCCGGTCCGCAGCGGACCCGGCGTCTGTGGCTGCCTGCGGCAGCTGGATGGTGAAGGTGGAGCCGCGGCCAGGCTGCGACCACAGCCTCACCTGCCCACCGTGGTTCTGTGCCGCATGCTTGACGATCGACAGCCCCAGGCCCGTTCCACCCGTCGCGCGGGCCCTGGCCGGGTCGACACGGAAGAAGCGCTCGAAGACGCGGTCCTGGTCCTCCGGGGCGATGCCGATGCCCTGGTCGGTCACCGCGATGGACACGACGCCGTCGTCGACGTCGATGCCCACACCCACGCGCGTGCCCTCGGGCGAGTACGCGATCGCGTTCGCGATGAGGTTGTGGACGGCGACCTCGAGTGTCTGCGCGTCGCCCATCACCTTGGCGTGCTTCGCCCTGGCGAGCACCAGGTCGATCCCCCGGCCCTCGGCCGTCACGCGGTTCTGCTCGATCGCCCTGCTGACGACCTGGTTGATGCTCACCTCGCTCGGCGCATTCAGCACGTCGGAGGCCTGCAGCCGGGACAGGCTGATGATGTCGGAGGTGATCTGCGCGAGCCGGGCCGCCTCCGTGCTCAGCCGCGTGGCGAAGCGGCGGACCCTGTCCGGCTCGTCCGCCGCCGGCTCGAGCGCCTCGGCGAGCAGGCTGACCGCGCCGATCGGGGTCTTCAGCTCGTGGGAGATGTTGGCGATGAAGTCCCGCCTGACCTCCTCGAGGCGCTCCGCCTCGGAACGGTCCTCGGCGATGAGCACGATGAAGCGCGTGCCGAGCGGTGCAGCCCTGACGTACATCGGGCGGGTGGTGTCGCCGAACCGCCCCCAGCTGAGCTGGTAGTCGCGGCCGACCGGCTCACCGCTCTGGCGCACCTCGATGGCGAGGTCGTCGAGCGCCCTGTGCGTGAGACGCCCGTCCGTGACCAGCTCGAGGGCCTTCGCCTCATCCGAGGCCCGAAGCACGTTCCCCGAGGGGTCGACGACGACCGCCGCGCTGCCCATGGCGTCGAGGACCTGGTCCACCCCGTCGGGGATGTGCGGGGTGACGACGGCGGCGGCGCGCGCCGCCCTCCGCTCGGCCACGACGACGAGAACGGTTGCGCCGCTGCCGATGGCAGCCCCGAGGGCAAGCGCCAGCAGCATGATCCAACCGGAGTCCATAGGTCATACATTAGAACCTGAAGACACTGCGGGCGGACGGCCGCCGGGGGTGACCGGGGCATTTTGGCCCTCGTTCACCGGGGCGACCCCGAATGTTCACCCGGCACGGTCAAGCTGAACAGGCCTGGCACCGCCGGGAGGCACCGCGATGCCCGCACAGACGAAACGGAGACGAAGACATGCGCGAAGTATTCCAGCAGGAACTGCGCGAGGTTCAGGACCAGCTGGTCGAGATCGCCGATCTGGTCGCGACGTCCATCACGGCCGCGACGCGCGCGTTCACCGAGTCGAACGTGAGCCTGGCCGAGCAGGTCATCGACAACGACCGACGGATCGACGAGCTCGCCGTCTCGCTGGACGAGCGGGCGATCGACATCCTCGCCCGCCAACAGCCGGTGGCCAGGGACCTGCGCATCGTCGTCAGCGCGCTGCGGATCAGCGCGTCCCTCGAGCGCATGGGCGACATCGCCGAGCACATCGCGCAGCTGGCCCGCTACCGCTTCCCCGAGAAGGCCGTGCCGAAGGGCCTGCGCTCCACCTTCGCCGAGATGGGCCGGCTCGACGTTGAGATCGCGGTCATGCTCACCGAGCTGCTGCGCACCCAGGACGTGGAGCTGGCCGAGCAGATCCGCAACGAGGACGACAAGATCGACGAGCTGCACGTCAGCGTGTTCGACAAGGTGCTCGGTGAGACCTGGAAGGGCGAGCCCGCCGCGACGGTGGACGCGACGCTCGCCTCGCGCTACCACGAGCGCTTCGCCGACCACGCGGTCTCGATCGCCAAGAAGGTGCAGTACCTGGCCACGGGCGACTGGGCACAGGACAGCAGCACGGACTGAGCGAGGTGACGGCGCCCCTGGCGCCGGCCGACGCGAAAAACACGCCTCGGGCCGGGAGCATCAGCTCCCGGCCCGAGGCGTGTCACTGCCGGTGCGGGTGAGGCTACTTCTTGCCCTGCGCGGCGACGGCGGCGGCACCGGCGGCCGCGGCCTCCGGGTCGAGGTACTCGGCGGGGGCGATCGGCGAGAGGTTCTCGTCGAGGCGGTACACCAGCGGGATGCCGGTCGGGATGTTCAGCCCGGCGATCTCGTCGTCGGAGATACCGTCGAGGTGCTTCACCAGGGCGCGCAGCGAGTTGCCGTGGGCGGTGACGAGGACCGTCTTGCCGGAGCGGAGGTCGGGGACGATCTCGGACTCCCAGTAGGGCAGGAGCCTGTCGATGACGTTCTTCAGTGCCTCGGTGGCGGGCAGCTCGCCGTCGATGTCGGCGTAGCGCGGGTCGTCGGTCTGCGCGTACTGGTCGTCGGGGGCGATGGGGGGCGGGGGGACGTCGAAGGAACGGCGCCAGGTCTGGAACTGCTCGGGGCCGTACTCGGCCAGCGTCTGGGCCTTGTCCTTGCCCTGGAGGGCGCCGTAGTGGCGCTCGTTGAGCCGCCAGGACCGCTTGACGGGGATCCACAGCCGGTCGGCCGTGTCGAGCGCGATGTCCGCGGTCTGGATGGCACGGCTGAGCAGGGAGGTGTAGAGGATGTCGGGGGTGAGCCCCGACTCGGCGAGGAGCGTCCCGGCGTTGGCGGCCTCGCCGACGCCCTGCTCGCTGAGCCGGACGTCGACCCATCCGGTGAACAGGTTCTTCTGGTTCCAGTCGCTGTTGCCGTGACGCAACAGGATGAGGGTGTAGGGCTCTGACATGCCCCCAGCTTAGCGGCGGCGACCCAGCCTCGGCAGCCGGGGGACGTCCGCCGTGGCACCGGCGGTTGCGGGCACGACGACCCGCTGGGCGGCCGCGAGATCGAGGCCCTCGGCGGCGACGACGAGCGGGGCCCCCTCCGGCGCGGACCGCTTGATCACGGCGAGCGCGACCGGCCCCGCGTCGTGGTGCAGCGCCGAGCTGGTGACGGCGCCGATGACGCTGCGGACGCCCGCCTCGTCGACGACGACGACGTCGGAGCCGGGGGCGGGCAGCACCCCGTCGGAGCCGTCCAGGTCGAGGAAGACCAGCCGTCGCGGCGGATGCCCGAGGTTGTGGACCTTGGCGACCGTCTCCTGGCCGCGATAGCAGCCCTTGGTGAGGTGAACGGCGCTGCGCAGCCAGTCCAGCTCGTGCGGGACACTGCGTTCGTCCGTGTCGCGGCCGTGCTCGGGGCGCCAGGCGGCGATCCGCAGCGCATCCCAGGCGAGCAGGCCGGCGACCGGGGAGTCGGCGGCCAGCCGCGCGTGCTCGGCGGCGTCGACGACGACGAGCTCGGCCGCGTACTCGGCGGCGGGGTGCTCCCCCTGGTGGTACTGGTGGCCTCCGACGGCGACGGTGGTCCAGGGGTCACGCCAGCGCACCTCGGTCCCCGAGCCGCCGACGGGACGGATCCCCGCCGCGGCCGGGCCGTCGAACGCGCCGATGACGGCGAGGTCACGGCGCTCCTCGACCTCGACCCTGAGCATGAACACCATGGAGCGCAGCCAGGCGAGCAGCCCCTCCGCGTCGCCGGCGTCGAGGATGAGCCAGAGCCGCTCGCCGTCGTCGACGAGCCGTGCGGCGTGCTCGATGCGCCCGGTCGGCCCGAGGAACAGCGTCTCCGTCGACGCCTCCGGTTCGAGCCCCGTGAGCAGCTGCGTGCTGAGCGAGTTCACCCAGCTCAGCCGGTCGGCGCCGGCGATCGACGCCACGACGAGGTCGGAGCGGTCGACGACCGCCCTGCCGTCCTCGAGCGCGCGCTGCTCCGCCAGTGGAGAGCCGTAGTGCAACGGAGCCCCCGTAGCCGTGTCCGAGGCGACGGCGCCCTGCCTGTCGAGGAAGGGCGAGCGGCTCATGCGCTCTTCGCGAGCCGGGCGGAGGCGTGGTTCTTCAGCTCCTGCCCGAGCGCCGCCATGTCCCACGCCCAGAGCAGGTGGCCGTCGACCAGCCCGTACAGGCGGGTCGCCGCCGTGTACTCCTTGGCGCCCTCGCTGCGGAGGACGGCGTCCGTGGCCAGATCGATTCGCGGGCCGTTGACCTGCCCGAGATACAGCTCGGCGACGCCCTGAGGGTGAACGAGGCTGACCTCGATGTCGAAGGCCCCGTCGTCGTTGCGCAGCGCCTCGACGCTCTCGGCCGTGGTCAGCTCGGTCTCGGCCGTCGGGGGGAGCAGCCCCGGGCCCGCGTCCGAGTCGTCGCGCGGACGGGCGAGCCGCCAGTAGCCCATCTCACTGCTGAGCGGGGCCGAGCCCTCTCCGAGCGTCCAGACCTCCGAGCGGTAGCTGAGCACCGCGCCCCCGTCGTGCGCGAAGGTGACCCGCTGGCCGAACTCGGTTCCGACGCGGTCGTCGCCGATCGCGTAGTCGACCACGCCCGTGCCCTCCCAGACGCCGACGAGCCACGACAGCGGGACCAGTTCGGAGGGGAGTCCTGTGGGGATCTCGATGGGCATCCCGGCCGCCTAGCGCTGACCGCGGAAGAGGTTGTACACGACGACCCCCGACACGAAGACGATGGCGAGGCTCGCGAGTCCAAGCAGCCCGATGAAGAAGAGTTCAAGAGCAAGCATGTCCACAGACTACCCCTGCACCGCCGAGATGACAGCGATCGCTCCGCCGCCGACCACGAACACCGCGAAGGCCCCGGTCAGGCTCGCCGCGACGCGGTTGATGTAGCCGTGGCTGGAGCCGCCGAGCATCTGCACGAAGAAGGCGATCGGGACCATGATCGCCGCCCCCGCGTACAGCACGGGGAAGCGAAGCGCGAGCGGCGTCCCGAGTGCGACGATCAGGACGATCGCGAGCGCGAGCGCCCACACGACGACCACGCCTCTCCAGTGGATAACGACGGGGGTCCCTGCCTCACTCGCACCTTCACTCACACCAGGAATTCTAGCCGTGCGGTCCGCGCCGTCCGGCCGGTGAACGTGAAGCGAACTCGGACAGGTTCTAAGATGAGCACACTCCCCCAGCCGAGAGGACCCTTGTGGCACAGCTGCTGATTCTGACACCACAGCTTGACGACAACGACGTTCTTCCATCCCTTGCGCTGCTCAGCCACGCCCAGACGGTGCGACCGTCGGAGACGGCGCAGCTGGTCCACGTCGAGCAGCACGACGTCGTCATCCTCGACGCCCGCAGGGACCTGGCGGGGGCGAAGGCGCTGTGCAAGGTCCTCGGCGCCTCCGGCAGCCGCACGCCCGTGCTGCTCGTCGTCACCGAGGGCGGGCTGACCGCCGTGACCGCGGACTGGGGTGTCGCCGACGTCGTCCTGGCGACCGCGGGCCCCGCCGAGGTCGACGCGCGGATCCGGCTCGCCGAGGGGCGGGGAGCGGCCGCGAACGGCCAGAACACGATCCAGGCCTCCGGCGTCGTCATCGACGAGGCCAGCTACTCGGCGAAGGTGCACGGCCGCACCCTCGACCTGACCTTCAAGGAGTTCGAGCTGCTGAGGTTCTTCGCCGGGCACCCCTCGCGGGTCTTCACCCGTGAGCAGCTGCTCAGCGAGGTCTGGGGCTACGACTACTTCGGCGGCACGCGCACCGTCGACGTCCACGTCCGTCGGCTGCGGGCCAAGCTGGGCGACCTCGACCAGCTGATCGGGACGGTGCGCAACGTCGGCTACCGCTTCAACGTGTACGAGGAGAGCGATGCGGCGCCTGCAGCTGACAACGGCTGACCCGGCTGACCCCGCGACCGCCGCGGCCCTGCGGACCGTCCTGAGCAGGGCGGAGCACGTCGACGGCGTCGCGGCGCTCAACGAGCAGGCGCGGCTGGAACTGGCTCGCGGCTCGAGGACGCTCGTGCTGCTCTGCGCCGCGGGAGACCAGCCCGGCGCCCCCGTCGTGGGGGCCGCCGTCCTCGGCGGCGGTGAGCTCGACCTGGTCGTGGACCCGGAGTGGCGAGGCCAGGGCTACGCGAGCGCCGCCCTCCCCGGGCTGCTCGGCGCCGTCCCGCTCCGGACCGCCTGGTCCCACGGGGACCACCCCGCCGCCGCCGCGATCGCCGCATCCCGGGGCCTGTCCGCGGTGCGCAGGCTCCACCGCATGGAGCTGAGCCCCGTCCCCGAGGTAGACGCCACCGCCCCGACGCCCGCGCCGCTGCGCATCCGGTCCTTCACGACGGACGACGTCGATGCCTGGGTCGCCCTGAACGCGCAGATCTTCCGCGACCACGCGGAGCAGGGGGCGCTGACTGCCCGCGATGTCGCCGACCGGATGGCCGAGCCCTGGTTCGACGCCGAGGACCTCCTGCTGGCCGAGTGGGACGGTCGGCTCTGCGGCTACCTGTGGCTCAAGCGCGAGCCGGACAGCCCCGACAGCGCGGAGGTCTACGTCGTGGGGGTTGCCGCCGAGCTCGCCGGTCACGGCATCGCCAGGGCCCTGTTCTCCGTGGCCTTCGCCCGGCTCGCCGACGCGGACGTCCGCACGGTCGAGCTGTACGTCGACGACGACAACCCCCGGGCGGTCGAGCTGTACTCCCGGCTCGGCTTCTCCATCGCCGCGACGGAGACCCAGTACTCGCTCGTCCCCGCCACCACGCCGGCGGAGGAACTCGTCACCCGCGCGTCAACCGACGGTAACCCGACGGCTCGCTCCTGACACCACGGGGTGGGATGATGTGGTCATGGCAGCGGACATCATCAGGCTCGACAGCGGTCTCGGCGGCGACGACGACGACTTCGACCCCATCGTCGAGGCTGACGCCCCCGAGCTCCCGGACAACCGATACCACGACAGGGAGCTGAGCTGGCTGGCGTTCAACCAGCGCGTGCTCGAGCTCGCGGAGGACCCGGCGGTGCCCCTCCTGGAGCGGGCCAACTTCCTCGCCATCTTCGCCAGCAACCTGGACGAGTTCTTCATGGTCCGCGTCGCCGGCCTCAAGCGCCGGATCTCCACCGGCATCGCCGTCCCGACGAACATCGGCCGCAGCCCGACGGGCGTGCTGCGAGACATCTCGGCGGCGGCGCACGAGCTTCAGCTCCGCCACGCGCGCGCGTGGAACGACTCCGTCCGGCCCGCCCTGTCCGAGGCGGGCGTGAGCATCGTCGGCTGGGACTCACTGTCCGAGCAGGACCAGGAGCACCTGGGCGAGTACTTCAGCGAGAACATCTTCCCCGTCCTCATGCCGCTCGCGGTCGACCCCGCCCACCCGTTCCCGTACATCTCGGGGCTGTCGCTCAACCTCGCGGTCCGCGTACGCAACTCCCGCACCGGCAGGCAGGACTTCGCCAGGCTCAAGGTCCCGCAGATGCTGCCGCGCTTCATCGCGGTCGACGCGGCCGCCTTCCCCGAGCCGATCAGGTACATCGCGCTGGAGGACCTCATCGCGACCCACCTGGACGCGCTGTTCCCCGGGATGGAGGTGCTGGAGCACCACGTGTTCCGCGTCACCCGCAACGAGGACGTCGAGATCGAGGAGGACGAGAGCGAGAACCTCATCCAGGCGCTCGAGAAGGAGCTGCTTCGCCGCCGCTTCGGCCCGCCCATCCGCCTCGAGATCACCGAGGACATGGACGACGTCACGCTCAGCCTCCTCGTCCGCGAGCTCGACATCACCGAGCACGAGGTGTACCGGCTGCCCTCGCCGCTCGACCTCGGCGGGCTGTTCTCCCTCGGCGGCATCGACCGCCCCGAGCTGAAGTACCCCAAGCACGTCCCGACGACGGCGCTGCAGTTCCAGCCCTCCGAGCCGAACGGCAAGGCGAACCTGTTCGCCGCGATCTCCGCGAGGGACGTCCTCGTCCACCACCCCTACGAGTCGTTCAACACGAGTGTGCAGGCCTTCCTCGAGCAGGCGGCGGCCGACCCACACGTCTTGGCCATCAAGCAGACGCTGTACCGGACCTCCGGCGACTCCCCCATCATCGAGGCGCTCATCGACGCCGCCGAGGCGGGCAAACAGGTGCTCGCACTCGTCGAGATCAAGGCGCGCTTCGACGAGGAGGCGAACATCTCCTGGGCCCGCAAGCTGGAGAAGGCCGGCGTCCACGTGGTCTACGGGCTCGTCGGGCTGAAGACGCACTGCAAGCTCGCGCTGGTGATCCGCGAGGAGCAGGGCACGCTGCGCAGCTACAGCCACATCGGAACGGGCAACTACAACCCGAAGACGAGCCGCATCTACGAGGACTTCGGCCTGTTCACCGCCGACCCGCACGTCGGCCGCGACCTGACCCGGCTCTTCAACGAGCTCTCCGGCTACGCCATCGAGAAGAAGTTCAAGCGGCTGCTCGTCGCACCGCGCCAGCTGCGCAAGGGACTGCTCAAGCTCATCGAGACGGAGCGGCTCAACGCCGAGCAGGGCCGGCCGAGCGGCATCCGCATCAAGCTGAACTCGATCGTCGACGAGGCCATCATCGACGCGCTGTACCGCGCCTCGAATGCCGGGGTCCCGATCGACATCTGGGTGAGGGGGATCTGCGGCCTCAAGGCCGGCGTGCCCGGGCTGAGCGAGAACATCCGGGTGCGCTCCATCCTCGGCAGGTACCTGGAGCACTCGCGCCTGTTCAGCTTCGTCGCGGACGGCGACCCCCAGGTGTTCATCGGCAGCGCCGACATGATGCACCGCAACCTGGACCGGCGCGTCGAGGCGCTCGTCCGGCTCACCGACCCCGCCCACCTGACGGAGGTGGCGGAGCTGTTCGACCTGGCCATGGACGAGGGCACCTCCTCCTGGCATCTGACCGCGACCGAGGGCTGGCAGCGGCGCAGCACGGGGCCGGACGGCGAGCCGCTCGCCGACCTGCAGGACATCGTCATGGCCAGGGTCGCCAAGCGACGCCGGCCGCGGAGCCGCCGGTGAGCGGCGAGCTCGCGATCTACGCGGCGGGGGCCGTCTGCTGGCGCGTCGGCGGTTCGGGGAGCGTCAAGGTTCTCCTCGTGGATCGTCCGGGCCACAACGACATCTCCCTGCCGAAGGGCAAGGTCGACCCTGGCGAGACCCTCCCCCAGACGGCCGTCCGCGAGGTCAAGGAGGAGACCGGTCTGAGCGTCGTCCTCGGGCAGCCCCTCGGCATCACCCGGTACGCGCTCGCCAGCGGGCGAACGAAGATCGTCCACTACTGGGCGGCCGAGGTCGGCGCGGGGACGCTGCGCGACACGGACTTCCGGCCGAACGACGAGATCTCCGGGCTGCGCTGGGTCGGGATCGAGAAGGCCAAGCGGCTGTTGAGCTACGCCCACGACGTGGACATCGTCGAGGCGTTCCAGGCTCAGCTGGACGCCGGGGTATCCTCCACCTACTCCGTGTCGGTGCTTCGGCACGCCAAGGCGGTGTCGCCCGGCAGCTGGAACGGAGCGGACGCCGGCCGCCCGCTGACCCCGAGGGGCAGGGCCCAGGCGGAGGCGATCGTGCCGACCCTGTCCGCCTTCGGCGTGGCGCGGATCAACGCCTCCGACGCGGTGCGCTGCCAGCAGACGGTGCTGCCGCTGTCCGCCGCAGCGCGCACGGCGGTCAAGGCCGTGCCGGTGCTGAGCCAGGACGCCTACGAGGACGGCGAGGGCGACCTCGCCGCCGTCGCCGAGACGCGGGTGCGCACGGCGCGGAACGCCGTCGTGTGCAGCCACGGGCCGGTGATCCCCGCGTTCCTCGCCGAGCTCGCCCTCGCATCGGGCAGCCCGCGCGGCTCGTACCTCTCCAGCGCCGCGATCCTCGACACCTCCGCCTTCTCCGTCGTGCACCTGGACTCGCGGACCGACGGGGCGGGGATCGTCGCCGTCGAGACCTACCCACCACGGGCCTGAACCGGGGCGCTGACGCGGCCGACCGCGGTCGCGCCGCTTCGGTTCACGCCCCTCATCGGTGGCACCCCGGCGCCCGACGCCCGCCGTTCACCTTCCGTTCACCACGCTGATGGAAGCTCGTCACACCTCGCGCATAGCGTCAGACCCGAGCCGGCACCACGGCTACGACCCTCATGACGAATGGACAGAAGTTGACCACCATCAAGCTCGGCCGCGCCGCGGCCGTCGCAGCAATCGCCGCCCTCGCCCTGACCTCCTGTGCAGCGAACGAGTCCGGCTCGGGCACGTCCACCGACAGCGCCAGCAGCAGCGGCGCGACCGGAACGCTCGTCGGCATCGGCGCCTCCAGCCAGGGCAGCGCCCAGGAGTCCTGGATCGCCGGCTTCCAGACCGCGAACCCCGACGCGACCATCAACTACGACCCGCAGGGCTCCGGCGCCGGGCGTGAGAGCTTCATCAGCGGCGCCGCCGCCTTCGCCGGCTCCGACTCGGCCCTCAGCGACGACGAGCTCGCCGGCACCTTCGGCAGCTGCGCCCCCGACACCACGGCGATCGACCTGCCGGTCTACATCTCCCCCATCGCCGTCATCTTCAACATCGAGGGCGTCGACGAGCTCAACCTCGACTCCGAGACCCTCGCCAACATCTTCAACGGCAGCATCACCAGCTGGGACGACGAGGCCATCGCCGCGCTGAACCCCGACGCGACGCTGCCCTCCACCTCGATCACCGCCGTGCACCGCTCGGACGACTCGGGCACGACCAAGAACTTCGCCGACTACCTCAACTCCACGGCGCCCGACGCCTGGGGCGAGGAGCCCAGCGACACCTTCCCGTTCTCCGGCGGTGAGGGCGCCCAGGGCACCTCCGGTGTCGTCGACGCCGTCACCAACGGCACCGGCACCATCGGCTACGCCGACGCCTCGCGCGCCGGTGACCTCGGTGTGGCGAAGATCAAGGTCGGCGACGAGTTCGTCGGCTACACCGCCGAGGCCGCGGCCGCGGTCGTCGAGGGCTCCCCGCTGGTCGAGGGCCGCGAGGACAACGACATCGCGATCAAGCTGGACCGTCAGACCACCGACCCGAGCCACTACCCGCTCGTGCTGGTCAGCTACGCGATCGCCTGCCAGGAGTACGCCGACGCCGACCAGGGCGCGCTCGCCAAGGCGTACCTCGGCTACATCGCCAGCGACGAGGGCCAGAAGGTCTCCGCCGAGTCGGCCGGCTCCGCCCCGCTCTCGGCCGACCTCTCGGCCAAGGTGCTGGCCGCGATCGAGACGATCTCCTAACACCCCACACGGTTGTGCCGCCCCCCCCCCCGGGCGGCCCAACCGCAGCCACCACCAACACGACGACGGG
>NZ_FUKR01000070.1 GCF_900163835.1 Mycetocola reblochoni REB411
GGCTCGGACTGATCACCGGACCGCCGCGACGGACGACGGCGCCCCCGCTCCACGGGGAGCGGGGGCGCCGTCGATCGGTCGGTCCGGGGATCAGTCCGAGCCCGCAGACGACCCGTCGCCCGCCTGGACCGCGTCGCTGCCCGGCGCGTCGCCGGTGGCGGAACCCGTCCCGCCCGTGCTCGGCGCGTCCGTCCCGCCGTGCTCCGCGGGCGGGTCGACCGGCGGGACGTCGGCGTGCGTCGCACCCCCGTCGACGGGAGATGCCCCGGTCGCTGCGCCCGTCGCGGCTCCCGCCGCCGGTGCCGACGCGGGAGCGGACTGTGCCCGCTCGAACGTGACGCGAAGCGTGTCCCACTCGGCGTCGGTCATGACGCGCGCCGAGGCGCTGAGCCGGCCGGTGTAGTACGCGTCCAGGTCGGGCGCGCCGTTGTGCAGCACGGGCAACGGGGTGCGGCCGTCCGCGAACAGCGGCCAGCCGAAGCGGGTCGGCAGGTTGCGGGGGATGGGTGCGCCCGGCTGGCGCGAGTGACTCGGCACGGACTCCCTCGCGGGGACGCCCGCCTGTGCCTGGGTCGTGTGCGCGGGACCGGCCACGACGGAACCCTGCCCGGCGGGGACCTGCGTCGCGACGCCGCTGCCGGTGTCGTCCCCCGTCGGTGCGGAGTAGCCCGCGCCGAGCGCGTCGAAGCCCCGCTGCGGGGCGGCCTGGGCCGCCCGAGCGGGCTCCTTCGTCGACCCCGCGCTGCTGAGCAGCCGGAACAGCGGGACGAGCACCGTACCCACGGTCGCGAGGATCGCCACGGCGACCGCCGCGCGGTAGTAGATGCTGTGGAAGACGTAGTCCGTGAAGACCAGCGGGATCACCAGGAGCACGGCGAGGACGGCGACGAGTCCGATCGTGATGAAGCCGTCGATGCGCGCGAAACGGTCGGCGCGGTTGGTGAGCAGCCGGGAGAAGAGCTGCACGTGCAGGATCGCCAGGCGGATGACGAGCACGATGCCGATCAGCTGGAAGGTGCGGACGAAGGCGGAGTCGCTCGCGAAGTAGTAGTCGAACGAGTCGCGGAACGGCATCCAGATCTTGATCATCGCCAGGGCGAGGATCAGCACCCAGCCGCCGAGGCTGAGCAGGGACTCCCACTGCCTGCGCCGTGCCGCCGCGCTCGCGTCGTACAGTGCGACGCCGGCGAACGCCGCCAGCAGCAGGATCGTGAGGAACGCCCTGCCGATGATCGCGTTGCCGTCGTCGCCGACGAGCACCCAAACCACGCAGACGAGTGCCGAGGCGATGACCGCTCCGATCGCGATCCACACCGCCAGGCGCCAATAGGACCGCGCGGGGTCCCGCGGCGCCGCGATGGCGGCCTGAGGTGCCGGATTGGTGTCAGTCATGACTGCTGATCCCTTCGTTGTGCTGCTCGATGTGGACGGCATGTGTTCCACTGACGTCGGTCTCCTGAACGCTACCCCGCGGAGATGTCCCGGGGCCTGCGGCTGACCACCGGGGGGCCGCGGACGCGGCCTCCCGGTTGTGGAGGGTCAGTACTTCACGTCGTAGCGCGAGCCCTCGGGCTTCGACGGCAGCAGCCCGAAGACGATCGCGACGATCGAGTTGCCGTAGGGGATGAGCAGCAGCAGCGCGAGGAGGCCACTGAGGTCCGCGTCGTGCAGGCGCCGGACGTACAGCGCGATGCCCGGGATGATCGTGCCGAGCACGAACGCCAGTCCAGCGATGCCCACGAGGACGAGCAGTACCAGGCCGAAGCCCGTCGGTCCGGCAGAGGAGTAGCCGTCGTAGCTCGAGTAGCTGGCGGCGCCGGCCATGCCGATCACCATCGCGATGGTCGCGAGGATCCCGAGCGCGATGCCGACGAGGGCGTTGAACAGGACCACCCACCAGTACTCGCTCTGCGAGGCGCGGCCGGAGAAGGTGGCGTACTTGGTGAAGTAGCGCTTGATGGCCGTCCCGAAACCGATGCCACGGATCGGGGCGTCGGACGCCAGCGGGATGGGGGCAGGGGTTCCATAGAGATCAGACATGCTCCCAGTATTCCCCCAGCAGCCAGCGGGTCAAACACCATGACGGTGACGGCCCCTCCACCGGAGGGATGAGCATCGATAGTCTTGGAACGCTGCGACCGCACGCCGACGCCGACTGCGACGGCACGCGCCCGACGCGAAAGGACCCCCGTGACCACGCCCTCCCCCTCCCCCCGTCGACCCGGGAGCCAGCACCTGCTCACCGTCACGAGGACGGAACGGCTCAGCCCCCACCTCGTGCGGGTGCACTTCAGCGGCGGGCCCGCCGAGGTCTACGGCTCGCTCGCGGCGAGCGACGCGTACATGAAACTGCACTTCGCCGTCGACGGCCGGACGCTGACTCCCCCCGTTGATCTGGTCGCCCTCCGCGAGGCCGAGGGACCCGAGGCGCTCCCTGTCCGACGCACCTACACCCTGCGCTCCCACTCCGCGGAGACGGGGGAGCTGGCGATCGACTTCGTCGTGCACGGCGATGAGGGCGTGGCCGGTCCATGGGCGGCGTCCGCACGTCCGGGCGACACGCTCGTCGCCTCGAGCCCCGGCGGCGCCTACTCCCCCGACCCCGCGGCGGACGCGCACCTCCTCGCGGGGGACGAGTCCGCGCTTCCCGCGATCGCGGCGGCACTCGAGCGGATGGACGCCGATGCGACGGGCGTCGCCCTCATCGAGGTCGGCGGCCCCGACGATCGGCTGCCGCTGCGCCACCCGGACGGTGTCGAGCTGCGCTGGCTGTTCAGGGGCGACGCACCCGCCGGCACGGTCCACCCCGTCGCCGAGGCCCTCGCCGAGCTGGACTGGCCCACCGGTGACGTGCAGGTCTTCGCGCACGGCGAGCGCGAGCAGATGAAGGCCGTCCGCGCGATCGTCGCCTCTCGCGGCGTCGACCGGGCGCGGCTGTCCCTGTCCGGTTACTGGGCCTACGGGCGCAGCGAGGACCGGTTCCAGGCGGAGAAGCGCGAGCCGATCGGCGCCGTCTAACGGCGCACGCCCCGACCGCGGCCGCGGAGACGGCCGGGGACCGAGAAGGGACGGCGGCGCCCAGGGAAGACGGCGACCGTGGCGACGGGCGGGCTCCGGGCGGGCGTGAGGGCGGACGAGCGTTCCGGTCCCGCGCGGACGACGCAGGGCCGGCCCCGGGACGGGACCGGCCCTGCGCGTCCGCGACGTCCCGCCGCGGGCTGCAAACCGTCAGCGCTTGACGGCGTCGATCTTCAGCATCTTGGCGATGATCTCGTCGAGCTGGCTGTCGTCGAAGACCTTCTTCCAGTCCTCCTTCACGATCGACTCGCGGCCGTAGCCCATCGCGATGTGGCAGGCATCCGAGAACGGGTTCGACCCGCGCAGCCCGTTGGTCAGCGCGATCCAGGTGTGGCCGTACAGCATCGCGCGGGCGGCCTCGTAGGGCACGCCGACGCCGTTCACCGTCTCGTCGAGCGCCTCCTTGAGGAACTCGCCGACCATGCAGGCGATGGTCTCCACGAGGGTCGGCTCGAGGACCGCGAGCTGCTTGACGGTCACCCAGTGCACGGCGATGACGGGCGCGTACATCGTCGAGATGACCGCCTCGGCGATCGCCCTGACCTCGTCGTCGCCGTTCTCCAGCGCCGCGACGACCTCCTGGGGGGCGGCGACGCCGCCGAAGGTGTCGGCCCACTCCTCCGGCGTCGTGCGCTCGAGGAACACGGAGGGGTGGCACGGGTGCGCCACCGCGTAGTGGATGTCCTCGCGCTTGGCGAGCAGTCCCGCATAGGCGGCTGCGGGGTCGAGCGTGAGGATGATCGCGCCGGTCTTCATCTGCGGGACGACCTGCTCGCTCACGCTGCCGAGGATCACGTCGGGGACGGCGAGGATGACGACGTCGGCGGTCGAGGCCGCCGTGTCGATGTCGGTCAGCTCGCGGCCCGCCTCGCGGATGCGCTCCTGGCCGGCGGGCGAGGCCTCGACGTAGAGGGCGTTGTAGTCGCTCGTGGCGAAGTTGTTGGACACGCGCGTGCCCATCTTGCCCCCCGCGCCGATGACGGCGACGGTGATGGCGGATGCGGTGGTGGCAACCTCAGACATTGTTCTTGCTCCTTAGATATTCCATGGTTGTTCTGGTCCACTCGGCCTCACGGCGAGCGGTGGTCTCCGGCTGGTCGGCCTCGGGCACGTCGTCGGCCCACGGCAGCCAGAACTCGACGATCTGGCTGATACCGCGCTCGGCGGGGCGCACGAGCTCGCGCACGTGGTCGTAGTCCAGGCGCCCCTGCCCGAGCGCCGTGCCGGTGTAGACGAAGCCGACCCAGCCGGGGTTGCGGCTGAAGTCGAAGTCCTTGACGTGCCAGTTCAGCGTGCGCCTGGCGCAGCGCGCGACGACGTCGCCGGGGAGCTCGAGGTTGGCGACCGTGTTCGCCGGGTCGAGGCAGATGCCCACCCGCGGGTGGCCGACGGCGTCGACGAGCGCGACCAGGTCGGCGCTGGGGACCTGCTCGTAGGTCTCCAGGGCGAGGTTCACGCCTGCCGCATCGAGCTCGGGCAGCAGCTGGCGGAGACGGCGCTCCGACTCCTCCGCGTCCGGGCGGTCCTCGCCGTTCGTCCACATGCTCCGCAGCAGTGTCGCGCCGAGGGCGGTGGCGATGCGAAGCTGGCGCCGCAGGTGCTCGGGCTCTGTGCCGCGCGTGCCCAGTTCGAGCACGATGCCGAGCGACTCCGCGTGCGCACGGATGGCCGCGAGCCGCTCGGGGCCGGCCTCGTCGATGGGCGCGTAGTCGCAGATCTGGAACACGGTGCCGCCGTGGGCGGCGGTGTCGTCGAGCATCTGCTCGACGGTCATCGGCTCGGGCACCCGGTCGGAGCATCGCCAGAAGTAGGCGTAGGTGCTCAGGCCGAGCGCGGGGGCCGGTGACGGCGCGGAGGCGGTGGTCAGCACGAGGGTGCGCCCTCCACAGCGATCGGATGACCCGCCTCATACTCACCGATCAACGCGACCTTCTCCGCCGACGCACTCGACGGATCAAAACGATACGTCAACCACTCACGCACCAAACGCTTCGCCAACTCGATCCCGACCACACGCTGACCCATGCACAACACCTGCGCATCATTGCTCAACACCGCACGCTCCACCGAGAACGAATCATGCGCCGTCACCGCACGCACACCCGCGACCTTGTTCGCCGCAATCGCCACACCCAGACCCGTCCCGCAGAAGATCAACGCACGATCCACCTCACCCGAGGCCACCTTCTCCGCCGCCGCGACCGCGACACTCGGATACGCCGTGTGCGACTCCGCATCCACGCCCACATCCACCAGCGACGCCACAAGACCCTCGTCCTGCACCATCCCCTTCACGATCTCCTTGTACCCAAAACCGGCATCATCCGAACCGATCACCAGACGAAGCTTCTCAGCCATTCGTTTCTCTCCTTCGTGTGTGTGCGACGGGCCAGGGCTCACCGCTCGGCCAGCACCGCGGCGATCGCGGTGACGATGAGGGCGAAGGAGTGGGCGCCGGCGTCGGGGGTGCCGAGGCTCTTCTCCGCGTGGGGCCGGGCGCGACCCATCCGGGGCAGCAGCGTCGCGGTGTCCGCCGCGGCGGCGGTGCTGCGCTCGGCTGCCTCCGCCCAGGCGTCGACCAGGGCGGCGCCCGCGGCGACGCGGTCGCTCAGTGTCTCACTGAACGGCACGAGCGCGTCGACGAGGGTCTTGTCGCCCGGCACGGCGCCGAACTCGCCGATCGCCGCGCTCGCCCGACGGACTCCCTCCGCGACGGCGGCCGCATCGGGGGCCCCCTCGTCACCGAGGGCCGAGCCGACGGCGGTGAGCGCCGCGCCCCAGAGGGCGCCGGAGGTGCCGCCCGCCCTGTCCGACCAGGCGTCGGCCGCCCGGTCGAGCACGGTCTTCGCCCCGGCACCCGCGTCGGCGGCCGCCGCGGCGGCCGCCTCGCCCGCCGTGACGCCGCGCTGCATACCGATGCCGTGGTCGCCGTCCCCGGCGACGGCGTCGATCCGGCCGAGCTCGTCGACGGTCGCATCGATCGTGGCCCTGGCGGCCGCGAGAGCCCGGTGGACGAGCGGGGCGACGGCACGGGAGGCCTCATCGGCCGGGGGAATGGTCTCGGTCTCGGCCTCGGCCAGCACGGCCGCGCTCAGCGGGGCGGCGGGAACGACGGAGCCCTTCGTATAGGCCGGGGCGTCGACCGGCGCCGCCCACAGTCGTTCGAGCTCCTCGTCCAGCCAGAACAGCGTGAGCGAGGCCCCGGCCATGTCGAAGCTCGTGACGAGCTCGCCGACCTCGGGCTCGACGATCGTGATGCCCGCCTCGTCCAGCAGCTGCTCGACGCGCCGGTACACGACGAAGAGCTCCTCGTACTTGACCGACCCCAGCCCGTTGAGCAGCACGGCGACGCGCTGCCCCTCCGGGCGCTCGATGCCCTCGGGCAGCTCGGCCAGGAGGGAGCCGACGAAGAGCTCGGCGAGGCCGTCGGCGGTCGGGACGTCGGTCTCGTCGATGCCCGGCTCGCCGTGGATGCCCATACCGACCGCCATGCGGCCCTCCGGCACGGTGAACAGGGGCTCGTCCGCACCCGGCAGCGAGCAGCCGGAGAACGCGACGCCGACGGAGCGGGTGCGCTCGTTCGCCTTCGCCGCGATGCGGACGACCTCGTCGAGGGTGGCGCCCTCCTCCGCCGCCGCGGCCGCCGACTTGAACACGGTGAGGTCGCCGGCGATGCCGCGGCGCTTGTGCTTCTCCGCGAGCGGGGCGGAGGAGATGTCATCCGTGACGGTGACCGTCTCGACCCGGTACCCCTGCTCACGCAGCACCTTCTGGGCGTTGCCGAAGTGCAGCACGTCGCCGGCGTAGTTCCCGTAGCTGAGCAGGATTCCTCCGCCGTTGTCGGCCGCTCGGGCGACCGACTGCACCTGCTGGGAGGACGGCGAGGCGAACAGGTTGCCCAGCGCAGCGCCGTGCGCGAGCCCCTGGCCCACCAGCCCGCCGAACGCCGGGTAGTGGCCCGAGCCGCCCCCGGTGACCAGCGCGACCGTTCCCGGCGCGCTCGCGGTGGAGCGGACCACCCCGCCGCGGACACGGCGGACGTGCCGCCGGTTGGCCGCGACAAACCCGTCGATCATCTCGTCGGCGAACTGGTTGGGGTCGTTGTAGAGGCGGGTCATCTCATGTCTCCGTAGGCGGGGTGGGGGGCGGGGGTGTCAGTGGCCGGCCGGCTCGACCAGCTGGCCGGGGGTCGACTGGACGTGGCTGCGGCGCGACAGCAGCACCATGAGCAGGGCTGAGAGCAGCATGAAGCCGCCGACGACGAACATGGGGATGACGAGTCCGCCGGTGCTGTCCTTCAGCGCGCCCGTGATGTACGGCGCGGAGAAGCCGGCGAGGTTGCCGAGGGTGTTGATCAGCGCGATCCCTGCCGCGGCGGCGGCACCGCTGAGGAACTGGGTCGGCAGCGTCCAGAAGTTGGGCAGCACGGCGAAGATGGCGCAGGCCGTGACCGTGATGACGGCGACCGTGGCGATCGGGTTGTTCATGAGCAGGGCCACCGGCACGCTCACGCCTCCGACGACCATCGGCAGGGCGATGTGCCAGGTCTTCAGGCCGCGCTTGGTCACGTCGCGCGACCACAGGTAGAGGACGACGGCGGCGGGCAGGTACGGGATCGCCGTGACGAGGCCCTTCTCGACCAGGCCCATGCTGAGGCCGAACTGCTCCTCGAAGCCGCCGATGATGGTCGGAAGGAAGAACGCGAGCGCGTAGAGGCCGTAGACAGCGCCGAAGTAGATGAAGCTGAGCACCCAGACGCGGCCGCTGCCGAACGCGACCTTCAGCCCGCCCTTGCCGTGGCCCGAGGTCTTCTCGGTGCCGGACTTCGCGGCGTTCTCCTTCGCCAGCGCCGTGGTGAGCCACTCCTGCTCCTCCGTGGTGAGCCACTTCGCGTCGGCCGGCTTGTCCTTCAGGTAGAACAGGGCGACCACGCCGATGAGGATCGCGGGGATCGCGACGCCGAAGAACATGAAGCGCCAGCCCTCGAGGCCGAAGAAGAAGCCGTCGTGGGTCATCAGCCAGCCGGCCAGGGGCGCGCCGATGACCGTGGTCAGCGGCTGCGCCAGGTAGAACAGCGCGAGGATCTTGGCACGGTGCTTGGCGGGGACCCAGAGGCTGAGGAAGAGGATCGCGCCGGGGAAGAACCCGGCCTCGGCGACCCCGAGCAGGAAGCGGAGGGCGACAAGGCCCTCGAAGTTCTGCACCCAGGTGAACAGCAGGGCGACGATTCCCCAGGTGATCATGATCCTGGCCAGCCAGATGCGGGCGCCGAACTTGTGCAGGGCCATGTTCGAGGGCACCTCGAGGATGATGTACCCGATGAAGAACACGCCGCTGGCGAAGCCGAACTGCGCGGCGCTCAGCGCGAGGTCGGCCTCCATGCCGTTCGGGCCGGCGAAGCCGATCGCGCTGCGGTCGAGGTAGTTGATGAAGAACATCAGGGCGACGAAGGGCACGAGCCGCACGGCGACCTTGCGGATCGCCGACTTCTCGACGGAGGGGGGTGGTGTCTTTTCAGCGTTGAAACTCACACTGTCTCTTTTCTTAGAACGGCTTTGTCCTGTGCGGCGGCGTGACTGGGGTGCCGCCGCTCGACGATCACATACAGCAGAGACGGTACCACTCTGCAACCGGTTCACCAATTACTGATTGCCGCGGGTCCTCCGGCACCTCCGCCGACGACCGCGCCGCACCGCCTCGGAGTGCCGCACGTCCGTCCGCTCCGAGCCGGTGCCGCCCGCACCGTCGCTATGCTGGCAGGATGCCGGCCTTCCGCGACGACGACCCCGCCCTGGTTCGCCTCGAGCTCCAAGCGGTCCCCCGCGGCACGGCCGTCAGCGAGGTCGCCAAGCAGCTCACCGCACTGCTCACCGGAGGCGACCTGATCCCCGGCAGCCGGCTGCCCCCGGAACGGCAACTGGCGGAGGAGCTCGGCGTCGGCCGTTCCGCCGTACGCGAGGCGCTGGCCGCCCTCGAGATCCTCGGGATCGTCACCGTCCGGCCCGGATCGGGAACCTACCTCAGGGACAACGCCTCCGAGCTTCTCCCGACGACGCTCAGCTGGGGGCTGATGCTCTCCGCGAGCCGGACGGCGGAGCTCGCCCAGGTGCGCAGCGGGCTCGAGGCCCAGGCCGCCCGCCTCGCCGCCGAGAACGTGACCGAGGAGGAGCTCGAGAACATGCGCGGGTTCCTCGCGACCATGGAAGACACCACCGCCGACCTGCCCGCCTTCATCGAGGCGGACGCGCGCTTCCACCTGCAGCTCGCGTCCAGCTCCGGCAACGTCGTCCTGCGTGACCTGCTGCAGAGCATCCGCTCACTGCTGCGGGTCTGGGTCGACCGCGGGCTGCGGAGTACGCCGCAGGCGGAGGACGCCCTCGCCGAGCACAGGACCGTCTTCGCGGCTGTGGAGGCCGGCGACGGCGACGCCGCCGAGCGCGCCATGCACGAGCACATGTCGACGGCGAGCCGCCGCCTGGAGGACGCAGACGCCGACGGGTGACCGTGCGGCCCCGGCCGCTACACCGCGGGAGCTGCCGCGTCCGCGTCGAGCGGCTTGGCGTACCAGGCGGTCGCGTTCGGGTTGTCGTTGTACGGCTCGACCCGGTCGAAGCCCAGCGTGCGGTAGAGCTGCCCGGCCGCCGTGAGGCTGTCATTCGTGTCGAGCACGATCTCGGCCGCACCGAGACCACGGGCACGCTCCTCCAGCTCGACCATGAGGGCACGGGCGACGCCCCGACCACGCGCGGCCGGGCGCGTGAACACGTGCTTGACCTCGGCCCTGGCGCCGCGCGGGCCGTCGTCGATGAGACGGACGCCGCCGCAGCCGAGGAGCTCGCCGTCGTCCGAGACGACGAGGAAGGCCCCGCGCCCCGGCGAGAAGTGCACGGGGTCCGCAGCGATACGTTGGTACTCGCCCTGGGCCGGGGGGAACGTCGACTCGCGCTCGTCCAGGTACTCGCCGATCAGGGTCACGGCGACGGCATCGGTCAGATCGTGGCTCTCGAAGCTCAGCATGCCGCCATGCTACGCGGGCCCACCCGCGGTGCGGAACGCCGACGGCCCCTCCCGATGCGGGAGGGGCCGTCGGACCGCGGAGGCGTTACCGGCCGGACCCGGGGTCGCCGTCAGGGCCGGACCCCGATCCGTCCGGTCCCCCGTCGGCGGGACCCGGCTCACCGGTGCCGCCGTCGTCGGGGTCGCCGCCGAGACCGCCGGCGGGACCGCTCGGCCCGCGCCGGCGCCTGATGAGGACGAGAGCCAGCCCGGCGATGATGAGCACGGCCGCGGCCGCGATCACGATCCCGCTGATCGCCGCCCCTGTCGTCGGCAGCGCCGGCGTCACGTCGACGTCGGTGCTCTCCACTCCGCTGTCATCCGGATCCGTCGGGGCCACGGGGATCCACGGCCCGTCCGGCGTCGTCACGACCGCCTGATTGCGCTGCGTGCCGGGCTCCGAGAAGCGGATCGTGACCGCGAGCACCACCTCGGCGCCCACGGGGAGCTCGTCGATGACCCAGCGGACCGAGCCTCCCGAGTGGACGCCCCCGTTGTCGGCGGAGACGAACTCGGCGCCGTCCGGGAGCAGGTCGAGCACCTCGACGTCCTCCGCGTCCAGCTGGCCGGTGTTGCGCACGGTGATCGTGTAGTCCGCGTCCTCGCCGACGGCGACCTGGGCCGCGGCCGCCTCCTTGTCGACGCTGATGCTGCCGGTGGCGAAGGTGTTGGTGATGGTGACCGTCGCGGGGTCTTCGGCGTCCTCGGTCACGAGCACGGTGGCGTCGGCCGGCGAATAGCTGGTCGCGACGGCCATCCCCGGCTCCGTCTCCTCGACCTCGCACGCGGCCCCGATCGGGAGGCCGTCGATGCGCGATCGGAACCCGGCGCCCTCGTCCAGCAGCACCTCGCCCACGCCGACGGTCTCGCCGAGCAGCGTGCATCGGTACGCCGCGGCGAACGGCCCGTCGCCGAACTGGGCCACCCCGTCACCGACGCGCTCCTTGACGATGTCGAAGAAGCCGAGGCGGTAGTCGTTGGTCACCGTGACCCTCGTGGCATCCGCGACGCCGCCAGGGGTGAGGATGCTGACCGTCTGCGGCTCGCTCCGCTCCGTCTCGCCGTAGCTGCCAGGCTCCCCCGCCTCGGCCACGACGCACTCCGCACCGAGGGGAAGCCCCTCCACGCTCGCCGTCAGGCCGTCCGCAGCCGTCAGCGTGAGCAGGCCGTCCGCGGGCAGCGACAGCGGGACCCGTTCGTCACCGACCCCCCTGGTGACGGTGCAGGTGAGCTGCACCTGGAAGAGATCCGGCGCACCCGCCGCCCCCTCGCCGGTGAGCTCCTTCTCCACCGTGAGCGCTCCCGAGGCCAGGACGACCCCCGCCCTCGTCGGGGCCTTCTCGTAGCTGTTCCCCGTGATCCCCTCAGCCACTGCGCCGAACTGGTTCCAGGCGAGGGTGCTGTCGTCGACGGGCACCTCGACCGGGGCTCCCGCCGGGTAGGCCTGGGTCGCCGGCACGTTGACCGAGCGGTAGTGGATGTCCACCGCCTCGCCGGAGCCGAGCTGCCCCTCGGCGGTCGTAGTGAAGTCGATCGTCGCCCTGATCGCCGTGATCTCGCCCGGATTCCCGGTGAAATCATCCAGCGCGATCCACTCGGCCGTCGTCTCGCAGCGCGGGTCGTCGCGCCAGGCCGAGCCGCTGCCCTCGCCGACGCAGACGTCGGGGCTCGTGGTCAGCTCCAGGCCGATCCGTGCGCCGTCCGCACCGCTCACCGTCGGAAGGAAGTCGGTGTCGATGACCGGCCGGAACTCGCTGCCGCGCGCCGCGCCGCCGGCGAGCATCCTGTCGCCGACGTGCGGGAGCGGATCCACGATGGTGAGCGTCCGGTACGGGTCGGAGCCGGAGTTGACGATCTGCAGCTTCCACTCGTCCGTCGCACCCACGGCGGTGTTCGACGCGCAGGGGTAGCGGGTGAAGCCGTCGGCGTCGGTCACGCAGGCCCCGCCGTCGCTGACCACGTTCTGCTCGCCATCGGTGTACTCGCCGAGGACGTCACCGTCAACGTACTTCGCGACGGCGATGGAGCCGCCCGGGCGGGGCTGCTGGTAGTTCGTCGTCCCGCACTGGTCGTCGGGCAGGCCGGAGATGGTCCCCTCGGAGTTCCCCCCGGAGCCGTTGCCGTTGCTGCAGCGGTCGAGCGCCTCGGCCGTGTCGACGACGAAGGAGTTCGTCGTCCACTCGTCCAGGGCGAGGCCGGGGAGCAGGATCAGCCCGACGCTGATCGTGACATGCTCGCCCGGGGCCAGCGTCCTGGCGTCCTCCGGCCAGCTCAGGCTGAGCTCCGCGTCGTCCGCGTCGAAGGACGTGCTGACGTCAGTGCCCATCGTGCCGCCGCTCGTCGTCACGACGGGGTCGATCCCGTCCCACTGCAGGAACTCCGGCAGTCGGTCGACGACCGTGTCCACGGTCAGCGGGACCTGGCCGTCGTTGTAGAACTCGAGCGTCCAGGGGGCGGAGTCGCCCACGTCGCCGATGTGGCTCGTGCCCGGCTGCGACTTCAGCACCTGGAGACCGCGGACGCCCCTGACGAGGTCGGCGCTGTCATCGGCGGAGTCCTCCGCCGGCTCGAAGAACCCGTCGGAGCTCGGCCGCTCCGAGCGGACGTCCACCTCGTCGCTCAGGGCCGCGTCGCCGTCGGCGCCCCACGGAATCGCCGAACCGTCGAGAGCCGTATCGCGGAGCACGGCGGAGAAGCCGAGCGCCGCCTCCCACACGGTCGGGGGGACGGCGTCGGAGAAGTGCCCGCCGTCGGCCCGCGAGAACTCTGCGCGCAGGCCGGTCACCGTCCCCGGCTCGACGCCGGAGGGCAGTGCCAGCCCGGTCACCTCACCGGTGCCGGCCGTCCACGGGCCGTCGACCCATGCGCCGTCGACGAGCGCCGAGACGCGGATCCTGTCCGCCCCGGCCGGAACCGTCGCGGTCAGGTCACCGTCGGCGAGCATCGCGAGGTTCCAGAACGCCGCGTCGTCGTCGCTGATCGTCACGCGCTCGGTCGAGACCGTCTCGCGCTCGCCCCCGGCCTCCGAGCTCGCGCCCAGCTCGACCCGGAACGGATCGGCGCGGTCGGCCTCGGCGATGCCGTCCACGCTGAACGCCTTGCTCGCCCCGACGACGAGCTTCGCCGTCCGCAGGTCGAGGGAGGCGGTGCCGTCGTCGAAGGGGATCGTGCCGCCGTCCGCGATGATCACGTTGGTCAGCTCGCTGAACGCCGTGTTCTCCACGGTCACGTCCCCGCGCAGCAGCTCGCCGCCGTCACGCGTGGTGACGCGCAGGCGGGTGTCGACCGTCAGCACGGCGGCGTTGTCCTCGCCCGCACGGATGGTGCCGCCGGTCTCGGCGACGTCGATGCCCGAGTAGAGCACGTCGATGCCGACCACCTGGGCAAGCACGGACGCGTCCACCGCTCCGGCCCTGACCTCGGCGATGCTGTGGCTCACGGTGCTGCCGTCGAAAAGCCAGAGGGTGACGATGCTGTCGTCGACCGAGACCTGCTCCTCGTCCACGTCGAAGCTCAGACCCGTCACGTCCTGCCATTCGAACGGGTTCGTCGCGGGGTCGTACACGGCGGAGGCGAACACGTCGCCGTCGAGCTGCGCCGGTGACGAGCTCACGCAGGCGGACAGGTCGTCCCCGCACGGTGCGGGGTCGGTGACGCGCATCTGCGCGGCGTTGGAGGACGGGAGCGTCTCGCCGTTCGGGTCCTGCCCCGCCCCGTCGTTCCAGCTCCGGAGGGTGTAGGAGGCGCCGGGGTAGTCCTCGGCGGCGACGTCCTCGTTGTTGGGGACGGTCAGCACGCCCGGCTCGACGCTCTTGTCGAGAGCGACCGCGGGCGGCAGGTCGATGAGCGCGATGTTGTCGCGCGAGGTGTGCGAGCCGACGGGCTCGCCGTCGACCTCGCCGGTCACCCGCACGGTGTTCCACACCGTCCCGGCCTCGGAGTCGTTGAACAGGCGCTCCGCGATCGCCCAGGGGCTGCGGCCGTCCTGCTCGACGCGGACGTCGCTGCGCAGCTGCCAGCTGAGCAGCACCGGTCGCATCGGGTTCGCCGTCGACGCGGCCACACCACTGCCCACGGCCGGTGCGTCCGGGTCGTCGCTCGCGGCGCGGGCCTCGTCGTCGGGGACGACGGACAGGCGGACGCCGGTCGTGGACGCGGACTCCGCGGCCGTGAGCTCATATCCGACGAAGCCGGCGTCGTCCATCCAGCCGCCGGACGGGGCGGGCACGGTCGTCCACGCGCCGCTCGCGCCGTCGTACAGCTCGACCGAGGCGACGGCGTCCCAGCGGAGGTAGGGGTCGTCGTCGAAGCCGATGGGGTCCACGGCGGTCAGGTCGAACGCCTGGAACACCGTGTCGGCGGGCGAGGCCTCCTCCCCCGCCGGGTCGCTGATGACGACGCGGTCGAGACCGCCGAGCACGGTCCAGCCGAGCCGGGTCTTGGCGTCCGCGCCGGAGAGCGAGCTGAGGTAGTCCAGGTCGGTCGTGCCGTCGGAGGGCTGGACCCAGCGCTTGGACGAACCGATGGAGCACTCCCCGCCGCCATCGCAGGCGAAGGACTCGATCTGTGCGGACGCGCTGTCGTCCACGACGTCGCTGTCGATGGGGCCGAGCCCGGGGACGTCGCCGCTGCCCCGAGCCGTGGCGTAGTTCTCGTAGGAGCTCGGACCGCCGTTGGGCACGGAGGTGTCGCCGGAGCCGTCGCGGAGCGTGTCCCTGGCCTCGAACTCGGTGTTGGGCGCGACCGTCGTGCCCTTGGGGAAACCGTCCTCGTTGGTGAAGGTGTAGCTGATCCCGACGATCTGCTCGGCGAGCGCGGGGTCGATGTCAGCGCTGAACACCCAGGCGCCGTCCCTGGCGTCAGCCACGGGCCCCTCGACGGTGCTGCCGTCGGCGAGCGTGTAGGTGACGGTCATCGAGGTTCCCGCGGGGATCTGGGTCGGCGCGATCGCGGTCGGGGTGAACGCGTTCCAGAAGCTGTTGCCCCTGTCCTCGCCCCAGGAGTCCTCGACGACGATCTGGGTCGGGTCGACGAGGCCGCTGCCCGTGGCGATGGTCGTCTCCAGCTCGCTGACGACGCTGCCGCCCGGCTGGACCGCCCCGCCGGGGCGGATGGTCTTGTCCAGATCGATGTCGATCTCGGGGTAGCGCACGTCGAGCGGGGCGTCCGCGGTGTCTGTCGCCGTTCCCGCCGCGTTCTCCACCTCGGCGTCCGCCGTGTTCGTCCGCGTGACGGTGCGGTCGTCCGCGCTGACCACGTCCACCGCGACGTCGACCGTCGGCGTCACGGTGGCCGAGGCCCCCGCCTCGATCGAGCCGGTGAAGGTGATGTCGAAGCCGCTGACGACGCCCGCGGGTGCGACCGGGGTCTCGCCCTCGGCGAAGCTCTGCTCGACGGTGCTGCCGTCCGCCAGGTGCCAGACGATCGTCGCGGTGCCCGTCGCCCCGGCGGGGAAGGTCGGCGCGCTGTCGAAGCCGGCGAACCGCCACTGCTCGGTGAAGAAGTCCGTGTCGCTGACGGTGAGCCTGTCGACGGGGACGGTGGAGGCGTTCGTGGCCTCGATCGTGGCCGTGCTGCTTCCGCCCGCGGGGATGTCGGCGGGGTCGAAGGACTTGGTCACGCCGGTGGCGACGTCGAGGGGGGTGATCGCATAGGGTGCCGAGGCCTCGTCCGTCACGGGGTCCTGCCCGTCGGCGGCCACCGTGCCGGAGACGGTGTTCGTCAGCTCCGCCCCTCCGACGAGGGAGTCGCCGGTGATCCTGTCCTCGGCGCGCTGCTCCACGGCGATCGGCAGCGATCCCGCCGCGCCGGGGACGATGGAGTCGCCCGTGTAGCTGATGCGGACCCCGCCGACCGTCGAGGGATCGACGCCCTCGGGGAGCGCGGCCGTCGCGCCGGGGGTCCCCTGCTGCCACGACCAGGTGCCGCTGCCCTCGTCGAACACGTAGACGTCGACGCGGACCGCGTCGGCGCCCTCGGGCAGCGTCGTCTCGCCGATACCGGACAGGTCGACGAGGCGGAAGGGGTTGTCGTCGGCGAGCGCCGTCGCGCCGTCGGGTGCGTCGGACGGCTCCTGGATCGTGATGCTGTCGACGGGGATGTTCGAGGCGTTTGCCGCTCCGACCGTGATGGTCGATGCGGCGCCGGGGGCGAAGCCCTGGCTGGCCGGCTGCCAGTCCTTGCTCGCGTCCACGTCGACGGCGACGGGGACGTCGACGACCAGAGCGGCGTCGTCCTCGACGGGCGAGGCGTTCGAGGCGGTGGCCGAGGCCGAGTTCACGATGTCCGCTCCGTTGAACTCCCAGTCCGGCGCGAGGTCGTCCGGGACCTTGAGCGTGATGTCGATGCGGTACTCGGTTCCGGCGGTGATGCCGAGGTCGCCGTCGCCGAGGTCCTGCTGGGGCGTGACGGTGAGCACGCAGTCGGCGGTCAGCGGGGAGCCGTCGGCGCAGGCGCCCCAGTCGACGCTCGCCGGCAGTCGGGAAGGCGACACCGCGGTGCTCTCCAGCTCGAAGCCGGCGAGCTCAGCCGGCACGGCGTCCGTCAGGACGACGTCGGCGCAGTCGTAGTCGTCGCAACCGATCACGAGGGTGTAGACGAACTCGTCGCCGGGCACGAGCGTGGCGCTCTGCTGCTCGTCGACCGACTTGGTGAGGCTGAGCGCGCCCTCGGGACGCTCCGCCGCACCCGCGGGGCTGCTCACCGACGGCAACAGCATGGCCAGAAGGCTGAGCACCAGCGCGAGCGCGAGCACGACGGCCGATCTGCCGGTTCGGAGGGGGGCGAGCGTACGGGATTCGAGCATCACGGTCTTTCGCAGGGGGCTGACGGCTGATGCGACCCCGCCATCGACTCTCCGGACGTCGGCCGCTGAGGCTGAGCCTAGTCCGGGAACTCGCCGTGATTAACCCGTACGGCCGAGAAAACATCGGACCGTGACATGACGGGCCCGCTCAGTCGGCGGCGAGCGCCGAGCGGTAGACCTCGAGCATCCGTTCCGTCTGCCTGCTCTGCAGAACCCGCTCCGACGCCATCGCCGGGACGCGCAGCCACCGGCCGGATCGGATGCGCGCCTCCGCCTCGGCGAGCGCGTCCGCGAGCGCGGAAACGCTCCCGTCGGCGGGGCGGGTGCAGGCGCCGTCGGGCAGCTCCGCCGCGATGTTCGGGTCGCTGACGATGCTCGCCGTCCCGAGGGCGGCCGCCTCGAACACCGTCATCCCCTGCGTCTCGAAACCGATCGACGTCTGGACGAGGGCGTCGGCGTCCCTGATCCTCTGAAGGGACTCGCGGTAGCCGACCTTGCCGAGGAAGCGGACGGTCGAGCGGGACCCCGCGCGCTCCATCGCCGCGACGCGCTCCCTGCCCTGGCTCAGCAGCAGCCCCTGGCCGTACACGCGGTACTCGGCGTCCAGGTCGGCGGCCGCGACCGCGTCGAGGAACTCGAGGAAGCGCTTCTCCTGGCTCATCCGTCCCGTCCAGAGGAAGACGGGGCGCCGACTCTCCGCGCGCGCGCCCGGCCGGGGGGCGCCGGAGAGGATCTCGTCGATCACGGCATCGTCGACGCCGTTCCACACCACCTGGACCCCGGAGGCCGCGCCCGTCCGCTCCAGCAGCCGGGCGAAGTGCCCCGAGGGCGCGGTCACCGCGGCGGAACGCAGCGCGTACTCGTTGAGGATCGCCGCCGCGCTCGCCCGCACCCTGCTGCGTCGGGGCCGCAGCAGAGCCCGCTGGGCGAGAAGGAGACCCCTGATCGCGACGCCGGGGAACGGCAGCACCTGCCGGATGCCGGAGTCGAGGTTGTTGTGCGCCGTGAGCACCGCGGGGATCCCGTGACGGGCCGCGAAGCGGTAGCCGAGGACGGCGCCCCAGTAGTCGCCCTGGACGTGCACCAGGTCGACGGGCGGGCGCCCGGCCAGCTCGCGGTCGAGACGGCGGACCGCCGAGGCGCCCGGCCAGCTCGCGGCGTACTCGCGGTCGCCCGTGATGGGGACCGCGGGGAGGAGGATGTCGTCGGCATCCGGCTCCGCCCCGGTGAAGGAGCGCGGCGCCACGACGCTGACGCGGTGCCCCGCGGCGCGCAGGTAGCGCTGCTGCAGCCGGATGGACACCTGGACGCCGCCGAGCGAGGAGACGTTCTGGTCGGTGCTGATGAGGATGTGCATGGTGGGTCCTGCTACTCGTCGGCCGCGGCGCCGCCGTCGAGGGCCGCGATGAGGGACTCCTGCAGCCAGGCAAGCCACTGCGAGACCGCCGACCGCATGGGACGCGACTCGTCCGCGCTCGAGTCCTCCGGCGACTCCGCATCGGGCTCGCCCGCCGAGTCGCTGAGCAGCAGCCGGAGGAAGCCGAGGCCACGGAGCACGTCGTCGGCCTCCGCCGCAGTGACGAGGAAGTCGCCTCCGTCGAGCGGCGCGGCCTGGAGAAGCGCGAGCTCCGCGACGCGCGCCCTGCCGAGGTCGTCCGAGGTGTAGCGGGCGAACTCGTCGGAGGCGTCCGGGTCGTCGGGGTACGCGTCGGGGGTGAGCAGCGAGACGAACTCGGGGTTGGCCGTGATGAGCCGACCGCTGTCGGAGGCGAGGGACACCAGGACCTCCGCCTCGCGGCGGTCCAGGTCGATGGCGTAGCCGCTGGCCGTGGTCCGGAAGCCCGCGGGGACGGCGCTCACGACAGCGGCTCCAGCGTCGCCTGGAGGCCGTAGCCGTGCAGTGCCGCGACGTGGCCCTCCATCGCCTCGCGCGCGCCGTCGGCGACGGCGGCCCTCCCGGTGGTGTGGACCAGCATCATCAGCTCCTCCGCCCTGTCCCTGCCGTAGCCGAAGTAGCTGCGGAAGACGTAGGAGACGTAGCTCATCAGGTTGACCGGGTCGTCCCAGACGATGACGGCCCAGCGGGGGGTCGGAGTCGCCTGAGCGGTCTGCTCGGGGGCTTCGGAGAGGAAGGTCACCGGTCAAGACTGTCACGATCGCCCACCCGCGCGAGCAACCGGGTCAGAGCGACGAGGACGATGACGCCTCCGACGGTCGCGAGAGCAACCGCCGCCGCGCCGGAGGGCGGGAGGGTCCAGATCGCGTCCGCGAGCGCGTCACGACGGTCGGGGTCGGAGCCGACGACCACGGCGGCGAGCGCCAGGAGCAGCGTCAGGGTGCCCCAGACGACCGCGCCGACGCGCAGCCGGGGGCGCAGCGGCGCTGCGGGAGCAGCCGCACCTCTGACCGGCTCCGCCCGGTCGCCCGGGGTCGCCGCCGGGCCACCCGCCGGGCCACCCGCCGGGGCCGTCACCGGGACCGTCGCCGCTCCGTCCGGCGGGGTCGTCGTCTCCGCACCACCCTCCGGTACCGCCGCCACGTCCTGCGGTGTCGCGTTTGTGCCGCCCTCCGGTGTCCTGCCCGTGCCGTCCTCCGGCTTCGCCTCTGCGCTCATCGTGCATCCTCCCTCGTCATCGCACCCGGGACGACGGCCGCCGCACCCGGAACGCCGTCCGTGGCGTCGCCGTCCTCCCTGACCACGCGGACCTCACCCGCACCCAGCGTGAGGTGAACCTCGGAGACACTGCCCGAGCTTGCGCCGAGCGCACCGCTCCAGGTGCCGAACACGCCGGTGACCCGCTGCGTCTCGCCGTCGGCACCGTCGACCAGAACGATCTCCGCCGCAGCCGAGTCGACGGTGAGCCGGACGCCCGCGCCGTCCCTGAGCAGGATGCGCACCTCGCCCGCACCCTGCTCGAGGCGCAGCCGCCGCGGCTCATCCGCGCCGTCGAGGACCACGTCCATCTGGCCCGCGGCCTGGGACGCGGAGGTCGCGTCGTCGGCGACGCGCAGCATCCCGGCATCGAGCTGGGGCCAGGGGACGATCAGGCTGCTCGCGACGGTGACGGCGAGCGGGACACTGAGGGCGGCGAGGCCGATCGACCTGCGCCGCAGCAGACCCGCCACGAGGATCCCAAGCGACAGCACGGCGAGGGTCGCCCCGAGCGAGGGCAGCAGCGCGTCGTCGCCGAGCGACGGCGCCAGGAGCGCCCAGGCCCCCACGCCGACGAGAAGGGCGACGCCGACCACGAGCCAGCTCACCGCCGCGGGCAGCCGGCGGGTCCTGGCACGGCGCTCCTCCCTGCGGAGCCTGGCGGTCTCGAGGCGATGCCGGCGCTGCTCATTCAGGTAGCGGCGGCGCTGCTCCTCGTCGCTGAGCGGCGCGGACGCGGCGTGCGACTGCGCGGACCACTGGTCGCGCTGCTCGGCCCACGCGCTCCACTCCGCCGTGGACGACCCCTCGGCCGCGGCCGGGTCCGTCCGCCTGGTCCCGGCATCGTCGACCGGCTGGGCCCCCGCACCGGACGCGGAGTCGCTGCCGCCCGCACCGGCTGCGGCGTCGGCGGCTTCCGCGGTGACGCCGGAAGCGGCGGAAGCCGCGGCGGTCGGGCCGGCCGGAGTGCCCGGCGCGGCCGCGCCACCGGGGCGATCCTCCCCGTCCGCGGGGCGGTCGCCGCGTGATCGTGCGGCCACGACGACGAGCCAGACGCCCGCGACGACCAGCGCGACCGTCCAGAAGGCGCCCCACCCGTCGGCGAACCACGGCCAGGCCCCCCAGCCCCACTGCCACGGGCCCGCGCTCACCAGACCCCAGCCGACCCCGCGCCCGCCCGGCACGAGTGCGACGAGCAGGAGGAGGAGGATGCCGAACTGGCTCGGTGCCAGCTCACCGTTCAGCATCGACTCCGCGTGGATCGCGCCGTCCTCCGCCGGCAGCAGGAACCACGCGAGCGCGTAGAGCAGAAGCATCGGCAGGCTGAGCAGGGTGGCGACGACGACGATGCCCCGCACGATGAGCGGGTCGATGCCCCACCGTGCGGCGAGGCCGCCGCAGACGCCGCCGAACCAGCCGTCCTGTCTGCGGATGCCGATCCCCCTCAGCCACTCGAAGAAGCGGATGCCGCGTCGGCGGCTGTGCTGTGTGTCCATGCGTCCATCGTGGCGGCCCGCCGTGCGCAGCCCATCGGGGATCGCCCTGATCCGACCCTGATTCCGCCCCGGGCGGCCCCCGACGGCACACGCCGGGTGGTTGGATAGCCGGGTGAGCACACCCCCCGCCCCCGGAGCCGCGCGCACGAGCGCGCCCGCGGGCACCGGCAGGGCTCCGCTGCTGCGCCGGCCCTCCGGACGGACGCCCGGCGTCGCGAGCGGGCTCGCCGCGCACCTGGGCCGCCCCGTGCGTCAGGTCCGCCTCGCCCTGGCGCTGCTCAGCCTCGTCGGTGGGTTCGGGGCACTGCTGTACCTCTGGCTGTGGCTCGCGCTCCCCGTGCAGACCGCCGACGGCAGGCGCCCCCCGGCCGCCACGGTGCTGCCGACCGCGGCCATCGGCCTGGGCGCGACGGCCGCGTGCGTCGTGCTCGCCCTCGGCGACACGGCGACCCGGCAGGCCACGGCGCTCCCCGCCGCACCGATCGCCCCCGGCCTGGTCCCCGCGCTGGCCTGCGCGGCGGCGACGATGTGCTGGAGCCTGATGGTCGACAGGGGCGACCCCGCGCGCGGCGAACGCTACAGCCGGCTGGTCCGGCTCGGCACGGCAGGGCTCCTGGTGGCGGGTTCGCTCGGGCTGCTGTTCGGATCGCCCGCGGCGCCGACCGCCATCCTGGCCGTGCTCATGCTCGCGACCGGCGCGGTGCTGTTCGTGCTGCCGACCCTCGTGATCCTGTGGACCGAGCTCATCGACGAGCGCGCGGCGAGGGCGAGGGACGGCGAACGGGCGGAGATCGCCGCCCACCTGCACGACTCCGTGCTGCAGTCCCTCGCGCTCATCCAGCGTCGCGCGGGCCCGGGGACCGACGTGGCCCGCATCGCCAGGGCGCAGGAACGCGAGCTCCGCGACTGGCTGTTCGGCGCGGACTCCGCCCCCGCGCGCGACCTGGCCACGGCCATCGCCGAGGACGCCGCGCGCATCGAGCTGGAGCACCCGGTCCGGATCGACGTCGTCAGCAGCGGCGACGCGGACGGGCTCGACGAGGCCACGGCCGCGGCCGTCATCGCCGCCACGCGCGAGGCGCTGCTCAACGCCGCCAGGCACGCGGGCGGCGACGTGTCGGTCTACGTGGAGAGGGGGAGGGGCCGGGTGGACGTGTTCGTCAAGGATCGCGGCCCCGGCATCGACCCGGGGGACATCCCCGCCGACCGGATCGGCGTCCGCGAGTCGATCATCGGCCGGATCCGGCGCGTCGGCGGCACGGCGACGGTCCGCCGCGGCCGCGGCGAGGCACCCCAGGGGACCGAGGTCAGCATCACCGTGGAGGAGCAGCATGACTAGCGTTCTGATCGTCGACGACCACTCGATCTTCCGGTCGGGGCTGCGATCCGACCTCGACGCGGACCTCGACGTCCTTGGCGAGGCCAGCGACGTGGACTCCGCCGTCGAGGCGATCGCGCGACTCGCCCCCGACGTGGTGCTGCTCGACGTCCACCTGCCCGGGGGCGGGGGCGGCGGCGGCGCCGAGGTGGTGCGCCGCTCCCCTCAGGGCACGAGGTTCCTTGCGCTGAGCGTGTCCGACTCGGCGGAGGACGTCGTCGGCGTGATCCGCGCGGGTGCGCGCGGCTACCTGACGAAGACCAGCTCGGGCGAGGAGGTCAGCCGCTCGGTGCGGCTCGTCGCCTCGGGGGACGCGGTGTTCTCGCCCCGGCTCGCCGGCTTCGTCATCGACGCCTTCGGCGCGGCCGCGGGCGAGCAGGCGGAGAGCACCGCTGAGCTGGACCGGCTCTCCGCCAGGGAGCGCGAGGTCATGCGGCTCATCGCCCGCGGCTACGCGTACCGGGAAGTCGCGACCGAGCTGTTCATCTCGGTCAAGACCGTGGAGAGCCACGTCTCGGCCGTGCTGCGCAAGCTGCAGCTGTCCTCCCGCCACGAGCTGACCGCCTGGGCGAGCGCGCGGCGCCTGCTCTGAGGCTCCGCCCGTCGGTGCCTCAGCGCCGGAGGAAGTCCAGCAGCGCCCGGTTGACCTCCTCAGCGTGGGTCCAGAGCAGGCCGTGCGGCGCGCCCTCCACCTCGACGTAGCGCGCCTCGGGCAGCGCCGCGGCGAAGCGCCGGCCGGTCGCATCGATGGGGAGGATGTTGTCGGCGGTGCCGTGGACGATGAGCACGGGCAGGCCGGACGCCCTGACCGCCTCGACGTCGCCGCGGAAGTCCTCGATCCAGCTGGCCACGACGGCGGATGCGGCGACGGGCGCCGAGCCGATCGCGGTCGCCCAGTTGGCGTCGACGGCCTCCTGGCTGATCCGGGTGCCGAGGGTGTCGTCCAGGTTGTAGAAGTCGGCGAAGAACTGCCGGAACCAGGCGAAGCGGTCGGCGAGCGCGGCGGATTCGATCCCCTCGAAGACCTCGGAGGGCACGCCGTCGGGGTTATCGTCGCGCTGCACGAGGAACGGCTCGAGTGAGGCGAGGAACGCCAGCCCTGAGATCCTCTCGTGCCCGGAGCGGCCGACGTACCTGGCCAGCTCGCCGGTGCCCATCGAGAAGCCCACCAGCGTGACGTCGCGGAGGTCGAGGGTGCTGATCAGGACGTCGAGGTCGGCGGCGAAGGTGTCGTAGTCGTAGCCGGTCCCCGTCAGGCTGGACCGGCCGAAGCCGCGGCGGTCGTAGCTGATCACGCGGTGGCCGGCGGACAGCAGTGCCCGCGTCTGCCGCTCCCAGCTCCTCCCGTCGAGCGGGTAGCCGTGGATGAGGACCACGGGCCGTCCCTCGCCCTGGTCCTCGTAGTAGAGCTCGATCGGTGTGCTGTTCTCGCGTCCAACGGTGATGCGTCCCACGGGTGTCCCCCTCGACGTGCGGCACGGGGGACGGACGTCACCCGCCTGCCCCACGCTAGGCGTGCGGGCGTGGCGGTTCAAGGCCGGACGTCACCCCCGAGGGGACGACGCGGGGCCGCACGGCGGGACCGGCGGGACCGGCGGGGCCGGCGGGACGTCAGTCGAGCGTGATCCGCGACTCGACGGCCTGGGTGAGCTCGTCGAGGCTGGAGATCTCGAGCTGCTGCCCGTCGAGGAACAGCGTCGGGGTGCCCGCGACGCCGACCGCGGCACCGTCGGCGAGGTCCGCGTCGACGAGCGTGGCGATCTCGTCGCCCGCCCTGTCGGCGTTGAAACGGTCGACGTCGAGGCCGATGTCCTCGGCGTAGCCCTCGAAGACGCCCTCGGCCGCCGCCTGGTCGAGGTCGCTCCACTCGTCCTGGCCGGTGAACAGGGCCTTGTACATCTCGGGGAAGGACCCCTGCAGCCGGGCGGCCTCGGCCGCGTGCGCGGCGACCGTGGCGTTGGCGTGGATCTCGGCGAGCGGGAAGTTGCGGATGACGACGGTGAGCTCGTCGGGGTACTTCTCCGCGAGGTCCGTCATCGTGCCGGACACCATCCCGCAGGGCGGGCACTGGTAGTCGGCGAACTCGACGAGGGTCACGGGCGCGTCGAGGGAGGGGCTGAGCGTGGCGGGGTCGTCGCCGAGCAGCGCCGTCTGGTCGACGGCAGCCCCCGTCGTGGCGGTGGCCGCGCCGGAGGGGGCGGAGTCCGACGCGGGGGAACAGCCGCTGAGGGCGGCGATCGTCACGAGGGCTGCGGCGGCAACGAGGCCACGTCGGAGGCGCATGGGGACGTCACTTTCGTCGGGGATGTCGGGACCGGAGCCGGTCGCCACGAGGCTACCAGCCGAGCCCGGATCACCGTGCCAGCGAGCGGGTCACGGTGAACTTCGGCGTGCGGTGCAGTTGCTCCGTCGGCCCGACGAGGCGCTCGAGCGCACCGCGGTAGCCCAGGTGCGAGTTCCACACCGTCCACAGCTCGCCGCCAGGGACGAGCACCCTCGACGCGTCGGCGAAGAGGCGCTCCGCGAGGCCCGTGTGCACGGCCGCTCCGATGTGGAAGGGCGGGTTGAGGAGCACGAGCTCGGCGCTGTCGTCCGCTTGGGCGGACAGCCCGTCGTCCCTGACCACACGGACGCGATCGCGCAGGCCGGCCGCGGAGACCGTCGCCGTCGCCGAGTCGACCGCGGCGAGCGACTGGTCGGTCGCCAGCACGGAGAGCGACGGGAAGCGACGGGCGAGCTCGACGGCGAGCACCCCGGTGCCGCAGCCGAGGTCGACCGCCCTGCCCTCGGTGCGCTGCAGCAGGTGCAGCTGGCCGAGCAGCTCGCGCGTCCCCAGGTCGAGGCCCGTGCCGTTGAAGGCGGCGCCGTGGGCGATGATCTCGATGCCGAGTTCCGCGTCGACGCGGCGCTCCGGGTAGCTCCGCCCGACACCGGGCACGGGCCCGGATGCGAGGAGCACCCGTGATTTCTGCCGGGCGAGGGTGGCGTCGACGATCCGGAAGTGCTCGGACAGCACGCCCGTCTGCGTGCGGCTCATGTGCTTGACCCGTCCGCCGGCGAGAACGACGACGTCGCTCGCGGCCCCCGCGGCGATGAGCGCCGCCTGCTCGTCCAGGGCCGCGTTCGCCCGCGGCAGCTGGAGCAGAACCAGCCGGGCCCCGTCGACGAGCGCGCGGCCGAGCGGCAGCTGCTCGATGCCGTCGACTCCGAGGCGCGCCGCGTTGGCGGCGATGGCCCGCTCGCCGAGCAGGCCGTCCTGATGACTGCGGACGGTGGCCGCGCCGAGCTGCAGCCGGGCGCCGAGGCTCAGCGCCCCGTGCCGGTCCCCGATGACGGTGACGGCTCCGGGCGCGCGAAGCGAGGGGTCGGCGGCCACGCGCTCGGCCGCGAGGTCGAGCAGGTAGCGGTCGGTGGCGTCCCAGGCCTGCAGGTTGGGGGCCTCGACGTCCGGGTGGCGGCGCAGCGCGGTGACGTCAAACGGGGGTACGGCCATTCGGCCAGGGTAGTCGAGCGGCGCGTGTGGCCGGGCAGAGTCCGGTGTCGGACGGGGCCGCGGCGAGCAGGGACACCGTGGCGAGCGGGCCGCGGCGTCGGGAGCTCAGTCCTCCGACTGCGGACGCCAGACCATCAGTTCGGCCCGCCGCTGCGTCCGGCGGCCGCTGGTGAGCGAGACGACGTCGCCGCGGGAGCCGGCGGCGAAGATGCGCCGCCCGCGGCGGGTCATCACCTCGTTGGCGAGGTTGTGCTCCAGTTTGCGGACCTGCCGCTCCAGCCCGGACACCCGCTCGGTGAGGGCCAGGATGCGGGCGATCCCCTCCAGGTTGACGCCCTCGGCCCTGAGCCCGGCAATCTCCCGCAGCTGTGCGATGTTGTGCATCGAGTACCGGCGCGACTGGCCGCGCGTCCGCGTCGGCGACACCAGCCCGAGACGGTCGTACTGCCGCAGCGTCTGCGGGTGCAGGCCGCTGAGCTCCGCCGCCGTCGCGATGGCGAAGACAGGTGAGTTCTCGTCCATCCCCCGCCTCCTTCCTGCTGTTCCGTCCGCGACCGCCAGGGGGTGCGGCCGCGGACGGGTCGCGGTCACCCGCGGGCGCGCTGCAGCAGCTCGTCCCTCGGGTTGTCGTGCGGGCCGAGCTTCTGGAACTCCATGAGCGCCTCGGTGGCCTCGCTGCTCAGGTGCGAGGGCACGGCCACCTGGACCTCGGCGAGCAGGTCGCCCGTCGCCTTCTTGGTGGTCACGCCGCGGCCCTTGACGCGCAGCACCCTGCCGGACGGGGTTCCCGGGGCGACCTTGAGCCGGACGGGGTCGCCGCCGAGGGTCGGCACCTCGATGGTCGCCCCGAGCACGGCCTCGGCGAAGGTCACGGGGACCGTCACGCGCAGGTTGTTGCCGTCGCGCTCGAACACCGGGTGCGGCCTGACCTTGACCTGGAGGACCAGGTCGCCGGCGGCCCCGCCGTCGGGCGAGGGGTGGCCCTTGCCCGCCAGCTTGATCTTCTGCCCGTCGGAGACGCCCGCGGGGATCTTCACCTTGATGGTGCGCCCCTCCCCGGTCTGCAGGGTGACGGTGTCTCCCTTGACCGCGGTGACGAAGTCGATGGTCGTCGACGCGGTGACGTCCTGGCCGGGGGTCGGCCCGCCGAAGCCGCGGTAGCCGCCGCTCGACTGGCCGAAGCGTCCCCCGCCGCCCCCGCCGAACAGCCCGCCGAGCAGGTCGTCGTACTGGCTCTGCTGGTAGCTGTACTGCGCGTTGCGGCCGCCTCCGCCGAACATGCCGCCGAAGACGTCCTCGAAGCCGCCCGACCCACCGCCGGACCCGCCCGGCGCGGTGAAGCGCGCGCCGGAGCCCATGGCCCTGACCTGGTCGTACTCGGCCCGCTGCGCGCTGTCGGAGAGGACCGAGTAGGCCTCGGAGATCTCCTTGAACCGCGCTTCGGCCTTCGCGTCACCGGGGTTGGAGTCGGGGTGGTACTGACGCGCCAGCTTGCGGTAGGTCTTCTTCAGCTCCGCCTCGGAGACGTCCTTGGACACCCCGAGGGTCTTGTAGAAGTCCTTCTCGAACCAATCCTGACTTGCCATACGCGCCTACTCCGCGGGTACCTGGACGACGACCTTGGCCGCCCGGATGAGGGTGTCGCCCACGCGGTAGCCGGTCTCGACGACGTCGAGCACCGTCGAGCCGTCCGCTCCGGGCGTGGGCTGCTGGAACACGGCCTCGTGGATGTTGTGGTCGAACTCGTCGCCGACGGCCCCGAAGGAGCTGAGGCCGAGCCGTTCGGTCGCCGCGCGCAGCTTCTGCGCGATGGTGGCGAAGGCGCTTCCCTCGACGAGGTCGTCGTGCTTCTCGGCCCGGTCGAGGTCGTCGAGCACCGGCAGGAGGGAACCGAGCACGTCACCGACGGTGCGCTCGTGCTCGGCCTTGCGGCCCGCCTCGGTGCGCTTGCGGTAGTTGGCGTACTCGGCGGTGACCCGCTGGAGGTCGGCCAGCCGCTCGGCGGCGAGCTCCTCGGCGCTGGCCTGGCCGGACAGCACCGCGAGCTCCTCGTCGCTGAGACCGTCGGGGTCCTCGGCGCCGTGCTCCTGGCCGGCGTCGGCGTCCCGGTCCTGCGGCGCGGGGCCGGAAGCGTTCGCCTCCGGCCCCTGCGCTGCTGACCGAACCTCGCCCTCGTCGGGGCCGTTGCCGTCCTCGGGATTCTGGTTCTCGGTGGTCATGGTTACTTGGTGTCCTTCTCGTCCTCGTCCTCGACGACCTCGGCGTCAACCACGTCCTCGTCGGAGGAGGTGTCGGCGGCGGGCTCGCCCTCTGCGGTCGCCTGGCCCTCGGCCTGGGCCTGAGCGTAGATGGCCTCGCCCAGCTTGCCCTGGCTGGCGCTGAGGGCGTCGAACGCGGTCTTCACGGCGTCCTCGTCCTCACCGGCGAGCGCGCTCTTGAGCGCGTCGACGTCCGCCTGCACGCTGGTCTTGACGTCCTCGGGGAGCTTGTCCTCGTTGTCCTTGATCAGCTTGTCGGTGGAGTACGCCAGCTGCTCGGCGGCGTTGCGGGTCTCGGCCTGCTCGCGGCGCTTCTTGTCCTCGGCGGCGTTGTCCTCGGCCTCCTTGACCATGCGATCGATGTCGTCCTTGGACAGCGCGGACCCGCCGGAGATGGTGATCTTCTGCTCGGTGCCGGTGCCCTTGTCCTTCGCGGACACCTGGACGATGCCGTTGGCGTCGATGTCGAAGGTGACCTCGACCTGCGGCACGCCGCGCGGGGCCGGCGCGATGCCGGTCAGCTCGAAGGTGCCGAGGTTCTTGTTGTCGCGGGTGAACTCGCGCTCGCCCTGGAAGACCTGGATCTGCACGGAGGGCTGGTTGTCCTCTGCGGTGGTGAAGGTCTCGCTCCGCTTGGTCGGGATGGCCGTGTTGCGCTCGATGAGCTTGGTCATGATGCCGCCCTTGGTCTCGATGCCGAGGCTCAGCGGGGTGACGTCGATGAGCAGGACGTCCTTGCGCTCGCCCTTGAGGACACCGGCCTGGAGTGCGGCACCGATGGCGACGACCTCGTCGGGGTTGACGCCCTTGTTGGCCTCCTTGCCTGCCTCCTTCTTGACCAGCTCGGCGACGGCGGGCATCCGGGTCGAGCCACCGACGAGCACCACGTGGGCGATGTCGGAGACCTTGATGCCGGCCTCACGGATGACGTCCTGGAAGGGCTTCTTGGTCCGCTCGAGCAGGTCGGCGGTGAGCTCCTCGAACTTGGCGCGGGAGAGCGTCTCGTCGAGGTTGGCCGGGCCGTTCTCGGTCAGCGACAGGTACGGCAGCTGGATCGAGGTCGACGTCGAGGAGCTGAGCTCCTTCTTGGCCTGCTCCGCGGCCTCCTTGAGGCGCTGCTTGGCGATCTTGTCGTTGGAGACGTCGACGCCGGTGGACTCCTTGAACCGCGTGATCAGCCAGTCGACGATGCGCTGGTCCCAGTCGTCGCCGCCGAGGCGGTTGTCGCCGGCGGTCGCGCGGACCTGGATCGTGGAGAAGTCGTCGTCCTTGCCCACCTCGAGCAGGGACACGTCGAACGTTCCGCCTCCGAGGTCGAAGACGAGGATGAGCTCGTCCTCCTTGCCCTTGTCGAGGCCGTAGGCCAGCGCGGCAGCGGTCGGCTCGTTGATGATGCGGAGCACGTTGAGGCCCGCGATCTCACCGGCCTCCTTGGTGGCCTGGCGCTCGGCGTCGTTGAAGTAGGCGGGGACGGTGATGACGGCGTCGGTGACGGTGTCGCCGAGGTACTGCTCGGCGTCGCGCTTCAGCTTGCCGAGGATGCGCGCCGAGATCTCCTGGGGGGTGTACTTCTTGCCGTCGACGTCGAAGCTCCAGTCGGTGCCCATGTGCCGCTTGACGGAGGCGAGGGTGCGGTCGACGTTGGTGACGGCCTGGCGCTTGGCGGTCTCACCGACGAGCACCTCCCCGTCCTTGGTGAACGCGACGACGGACGGGGTGGTCCGCAGGCCTTCGGCGTTGGCGATGACGGTGGGCTCGCCGCCCTCGAGGACGCTGACGACGGAGTTCGTGGTTCCGAGGTCGATTCCTACTGCTCGTGCCATGTGAGTCTCCTTCTGACTTCTGCTGGTCGTGGTCGCCGGCTCTGCGCCGGTGAGTTGGTGGGCACCCGATCCGATCCGATCCGATCAAGTTGAGTGCGTATGACTCAAGTTTAGAAGCCGCATCGCCACTGTCAAGCTCGTTCACTCAATGTTGAGCCACATCGACTCAAGTTTCACCCAGGGCGAACGATCGGGGCCCGCATCACCCGCGCGACACCCGCCGGACACCGACCGGCCCTACGATTCACCCATGCAGACCCCCGCAGCCGAGCCCGCCGCC
>NZ_FUKR01000049.1 GCF_900163835.1 Mycetocola reblochoni REB411
ACCGCCTAGGAATCAACTAAGCCGAAGCCCCATACACAAAGGAACGGACAGACCCATGTGCGCGCGTTGCTGCGCACGGCCTCAGCACACTCTGAGTGTCGTTCTGTGGGCGCATTCAACTGGTCGTCGCAACACCTTGATGTGAGAGGTGTGGAGGATGGCTACCAAGCATTGGTGCATGAGGACTGGCGATGTCCCCGAGGGGTTGCGGCGTCAGTGGCGAGCGGACAGGGCCTTGCGGCCGGCGATGTTCTCTCCGGGCAGGCCGCAACCGTCTCGGACGGTGCAGCGTGACTTCTGGCGTCTCATTGCGACGGGGATCTCAACGGCGGAGGCCGCGCTCGTGGTGGGTGTGTCGATCCCGGTGGCCTCGCGGTGGTTCCGCCACGCTGGCGGCATGCCACCGATCAGTCTGGTCGAACCCAGTGGGCGATATCTCAGCTTCGCCGAGCGTGAGGAGATCGCCATCCTGAAGGCCCAGGGCAAGGGGGTTCGCACCATCGCCCAGGCTCTGGGCCGTGATCCAGGCACGATCAGTCGTGAGCTGCGCCGCAACGCCGCTACCCGAGGCGGGAAACTCGAATACCGAGCCATGGTCGCCCAGTGGAAAGCCCACGAGGCCGCCAAGAGGCCCAAAGAAGCGAAGATGGTGACCAACCCGCGGCTGCGTGACTACGTCCAGGACCGGCTCGCCGGCAAGGTCACCCACCCTGACGGCCGCACCGTCAACGGCCCAGACACGCCAGTCTGGAAAGGGTTGAACAAGCCCCACCGGGCCGACCGTCGCTGGTCGAAGGCCTGGAGCCCGGAGCAGATCAGCCACCGCCTGCGCATCGAGTTCGGTTATGATGAGTCCATGCGGATCAGTCACGAGGCGATCTACCAGTCACTGTTCATCGAGGGCCGCGGGGCGCTGAAGCGGGACCTGGTGACCTGCCTGCGCACCGGCAGGGCTCTGCGCTCGCCGCGTGAGCGTTCGCGGAACAAGCCCCATGGCCATGTCACCGCCGATGTCGTGATCAGCGAACGGCCCGCGGAGGCCGCGGATCGGGCTGTTCCCGGCCACTGGGAAGGCGACCTGATCATCGGCACCGGCCGCTCCGCGATCGGCACCTTGGTCGAACGCCACAGCCGCGCCACGATCCTGGTCCATCTGCCTCGCTTGGAGGGCTGGGGCCAGACGCCGCCGGTCAAGAACGGCCCCTCGCTGGGCGGTTACGGTGCGGTCGCGATGAACACCGCGCTCGCCGCGTCGATCACCGCTCTGCCGCAGCAGCTGCGCAAGACCATCACCTGGGACCGCGGCAAGGAACTATCCGCTCACGCCACCTTCGCCCTGGAGACCGGCACGAAGGTCTACTTCGCTGACCCCCACAGCCCCTGGCAGCGGCCCAGCAACGAGAACACCAACGGGCTGCTGCGTCAGTACTTCCCCAAGGGCACCGACCTGTCCCGCTGGACAGCAGAAGATCTGGAAGCCGTGGCCCACACCCTAAACAGCCGCCCCCGCAAGACCCTCGGCTGGAGAACACCGGCCGAGGTCCTCGAAGAGCAACTACAATCCTTGGAAGAAGCCGGTGTTGCGACGACCGGTTGAACTTGCCGTGGCTCCGACCAGCAGAGCGATGTCAGCAGTTGGCTTTCCATCTCAGCGGTGCCGCTGGAAGGATGCCCACCGGCAAATCCCGCACCTCGTGGATTGCGAGCGTTGCGAGCGAGAGCGTGCCTACGCGAAGGAGAATTGTGATGGACGTTGACCTGCTGGTGATCGGCTGGGGCAAGGCAGGCAAGACCCTGGCGGGGCGCTTCGCGGCCGCCGGCAAGACCGTGGCGCTGGTGGAGCGCTCGCCCGAGATGTACGGCGGCACCTGCATCAACATCGGCTGCGTGCCGACCAAGGACCTCGTCGTCTCGGCCGAGGAGCGTCGCGACTCCGACGACCCGCAGGAGTTCTTCCGCACCGCCGTCGCCGGCCGCGACGCGCTGATCGGCACGCTCAACGCCGCGAACCACCAGATGCTGGAGAAGCCGGGCGTCACCCTGGTGGACGGCACCGCCCGGTTCACCGGCCCGCGGACGGTCGTCGTCGACACCGCCGAGGGCCAGGTGGAGCTCACCGGCGAGACCGTGGTGATCGGCACCGGTGCGACCTCGCGCCGCGTCGACCTGCCCGGCTTCGACTCACCGCGGGTGTTCGACTCGACCACCATCCAGCACATCGACCCGCTGCCCGAACGGCTGGTGATCGTGGGCGGCGGCTTCATTGGGCTGGAGTTCGCTAGCATGTTCACCCACTTCGGCTCCAAGGTCACCATCCTCGACCGCGGCGAGGAGTTCCTTCCCCGCGTCGACCGGGACGTGGCCGAGGCCGTGAGGCAGACCCTGCTCGACATGGGCGTCACCATCGAGCAGGGCGTGCGGCCCACGTCGCTGGACGACGACGGCACACACGCCGTGGTGCACACCACCAAGGGCGATTTCGCGGCCGAGGCCGTGCTGGTGGCCGCCGGACGCGTGCCGGTCACCGGCGAGCTGGGACTGGAGGCCGCCGGCATCGAGGTGGACGAGCGGGGCTTCGTCGTCGTGGACGACCAGCTGCAGACCAGCGTCCCCGGTGTGTACACGGTGGGCGACGTCAACGGCGGCCCGCAGTTCACCTACATCTCGCTGGACGACAACCGCATCGTGTGGGACGCGGTGATGGGCCAGGGCACGCGCCGCCGCAGCGACCGCGTGGCGGTGCCGAACACCACCTTCATCACCCCGCCGCTGTCGATGGTGGGCATGGACGAGACCCAGGCCCGCAAGTCCGGCCGCAACGTCCTGATGGCGAAGAAGGAGGTGGCGAAGATCGCCGCCATGCCCCGGCCGAAGATCGTCGGCGAGACCCACGGCCTGTTCAAGCTGTTCGTCGACGCCGACAGCCAAGAGATCCTCGGCGCGACGATCTTCTCCATCGACTCCCAGGAGCTGGTCAACATGGTCGCCCTGGCCATCCGGCTGGGCGCCAAGGTCTCCGACCTGCGCGACGGGATCTGGACCCACCCGTCCAGCACCGAGGCCTTCAACGAGGTGCTCGGCACCCTGGAGCCATTGGCCTGACCGGTGATGCGCCGGGTGGAAGCGATGGTGCCGCAGGACCACGCCCCCGGCGCCGAGGCCGAGGTCGACTTCGGCGAGGTCTACGTCATCCTCGACGGCGTCAAGACCAAGTGCCACATGTTCGTCTACCGCCTGTCCCACTCCGGCAAGGCCATCCACCGCGTCTACCCGACCGGCGGACAGGAGGCCTTCCTCGAAGGACACATCGAGGCCTTCCACGCCCTGGGCGGCATCCCCACCCGCCACATCCGCTACGACAACCTCACCTCCGCCGTCGTCCAGGTCATCCACGGCGGCGACCGGCTACGCGACGAGAACGAACGCTGGGTGCTGTTCCGCTCCCACTACGGCTTCGACGCGTTCTACTGCCAGCCCGGCATCGACGGCGCCCACGAGAAAGGCGGCGTCGAGGGCGAGGTCGGATGGTTCCGCCGCAACCACCTCACCCCCATGCCCGAAGTCGCCACCCTCGACGAACTCAACGACAAGATCCGCGCCTGGGAGCACGACGACAACACCCGCCGCATCACCGGCCACGCCAACACGATCGGGCAGGACTACCACGCCGAGCTGCCCCACCTGGCACCGTTGTCGGCCGACGACTTCGACCCCGGCCTGATCCTCCACCCCCGCGTCGATCGCTCCGCCCTGATCACCGTCCGCATGGTCAAGTACTCCGTCCCCGCGCACCTGATCGGGCAACGCGTCCGCGTGTCCCTGCGGGCCTCGTGCGTGGTCGTGTTCGAGGGCCGCACCGTCCTCGCCACCCACCCTCGCCTCGGCACCCGTGGCGTGACCCGGGTCGAGTTGGACCACTACCTCGAGGTCCTACGCCACAAGCCCGGCGCGTTCCCCGGCTCCACCGCCCTGGCGCAGGCCCGCGCCGCCGGGGCATTCACCGCAGCCCACGACGCGTTCTGGGCCGCGGCCCGCAAGACCAGCGGCGACGTCGCCGGCACCCAAGCGTTGATCGACGTGCTCCTGCTCCACCGATCCCTCCCGGCCGATGCCGTGATCGCTGGCATCACCTCAGCCCTGTCGGTCGGCGCGATCAGCCCCGACGTCGTCGCCGTCGAAGCCCGCCGCCACGCCACCGGCCACACACCCGCCCCAGCCAGCCCGACCAGGGGCGGGACGGTCGTGAACCTGCCACCACGACGTCCCACCGACCCGCACCAGGTCATCGCGCACCTGCCCGAGGACACTCGCCCCCTGCCCACTGTCACCGCCTACGACGAACTCCTGCGTCGTCGCCAACCCGACCCCGCCCCGGCCAGCGCCGAGGTCCACCACATCCAGACAGGAACCCCATGACCATCAGCACCAGCCACCGCCAGGGCGGTCTTCGCCGCCGTCACAGCCTCACCGAGCAAGCCGCCCAAGCCGCGATCGACCAGGCCTGCCGCCGGCTCCGGCTGCCCACGATCCGCGCCGTGGTCGATGACGCCGTCGCGGCCGCCACGAAGGAACAACTCACCTACCAAGGCTTCCTCGCCGAACTTCTCCTGGCCGAGGTCGACGACCGCGACCGCAGCTCCACCCTGCGCCGCATCAAGAGCGCCGGCTTCCCCCGCGAGAAGTGGCTCGTCGACTTCGACTTCACCGCAAACCCCAACATCAACCCCGCCACCATCAACGAGCTCGCCACCGGCGACTGGATCCGCCGCGGCGACCCCCTGTGCCTGATCGGGGACTCCGGCACCGGCAAATCCCACCTGCTCATCGCGCTCGGCACCGCCGCCGCCGAACAGGGCTACCGCGTCCGCTACACCCTCGCCACCCGGCTCGTGAACGAACTCGTCGAAGCCGCCGACGAGAAACAACTCACCAAGACCATCAACCGCTACGGCCGTGTCGACCTCCTCGTTATTGATGAACTCGGCTACGTGGAACTCGACCGGCGCGGGGCCGAACTGCTGTTCCAGGTCCTCACCGAACGCGAGGAGAAGAACGCCATCGCGATCGCGTCCAACCAGTCCTTCTCCGCCTGGACCGACACCTTCACCGACCCCCGCCTGTGCGCAGCGATCGTCGACCGACTCACCTACAACGCCACCATCATCGAAACCGGCACCAACTCCTACCGCCTCGCCCACACCCGCGCCCGCCACCACACCCCCACCACAGGCGCGTGACATTGATCATCTGCCGAATGGCGCGCGTTGCGGAGGATCCAAATTCGTTGCCGGATCACCCCAACGGACGGGAGACTGGCATGCATGGCTTCCGGCACAGATCCCGACGAGTGGGCACAGCAACTGACTTTCATACCGATGACCGTGGAGTCGGCACACGTCATCGCAGACACCTGGAAGTACCCAGCCCCCTACGACTTCTACGACACCACCGCCGATCGTGACGACTACGAGGAGTTCATCAGCCCCGACCAGTGGCCCTCACACTTCTGGCAGGTCCACCACGGCGGTGACCTCGTCGGCTTCTTCACCGCCGAACCGAGCGGCGACGAAACTGTCCAGGAGATCAGTCTCGGGCTGCACCCCGACCTCACCGGCGGCGGGCGAGGGCTGGCCTTCCTCCGGAGCGGACTGGCCCATGTCGCAGCCGCCACCGGCGTAGTCCGCATCCGCCTCAGCGTCGCCGCCTTCAACCAACGAGCCATCAGGGTCTACAAGGCAGCCGGCTTCACCACCGTCCGCTCCTACCTACAGCCAACCAACGGCAGCACCTACGAGTTCGTCGAGATGGAACGCCGAAGCTGAGGACGATCATGCGCACATGCCGCGACCGGCAAAGTGCGTGACAGGGCTGATCTGCCGAATTGCGCGCGTTACGTCTTGACGTATATGGAACCAATTGGTTCCATATTTGCATGGTCGACACCTTCGATGCTTTGGCGCATCCCGCCCGGCGAGCACTGCTTGACGAGCTCCGGATGGGACCCCGGCCTGCAGGTGAACTGGGCGCCTCTCTCGACATCAGCCGGGAAGCCGTCTCGAAGCACCTACGACTCATGGCCGAATCCGGACTCCTGATCGTCGAGACCCAAGGCAGACAGAGGATCTACGCGATCAACCCCGACGCCCTTGCAGCAGTCGACACCTGGCTGGTCCCCTACCGAGCCTTCTGGGACCAGCACCTCGACGCCTTGGAAACAGAGGTGGCCCGGGGCCGACGCCACACCGACCGGCTGTCCAGCAACCGACACCCATTCAGCAAAGGAGCCTGAGCATGGAACACCAGATGGGCACCATCGCCCGATCCGGCGGACAGAGCACGATCACGCATACGCGCGTCATCAAGACCACTCCCGAAGACCTTTGGGATGCGATCACCAACCCCGAACGCGCCGCACGGTGGCTCGGAGCACTCAGCGTCGACCTGGTCAAAGGCGGCCACTACGAGCTGGTGTTCGACGCATCCGACCCTGACAGCCGCGTCGAGGGGATCGTCCTCTCGTGCACGCCGCCGCGTCAGCTCGTAGCGACCTGGAGCGCGCCGGAAGAATCCGCCTCGCGGGTCAGCGTCACCCTCTCACCATGCGACGACGGCACCCTGCTGGAGCTGGTACACGCCGGGCTCCAGCCCCCCGCCTCGGACACCGGACATGCCGCAGGCTGGCACATCCACCTGGACCAGCTCATGGCCGGCGTCGAGCGCAACCAGTGGCAGGACCTCTGGGGTTCCTTCGACCAGGTCCACGACGCCTACGTACTGCGCTACACCTCCCTCCAGGACCAGTAACCATGCCGCTCGTGACCGCCACCTCCACCACCCAGTCCCTACATGTGGAGTGGGTCGTCGCCACGGCTCCAGAGGGTTTGTGGGCACACATCACCAACCCGACACTCCTGCCGCAGTGGCTCGGGCGCCACGTCGGCGGCTGCCTCACTGTCGGGGACGTGCTCAAGATCGACCACGGCGAGGGATACGTGTCTTCCAGCCGCGTCCACCGGGTACAACCCCTCGAACAGTTCGCCATGAGCTGGGACTTCCCCGGGGAGCAGACCTCCGAGATCTGCATGATGATCCAACCCGACACCGCCGACCATGCGCGTCTGACCCTGGACCACGCGGGAATCATCGACCCGAGGTCTACATACCTGCCGGGATGGGTGTGCCACCTGCCCTACCTCGACAGCAGCCTCAACGGACACCCACTCCCACCCGAGGCCTTCTGGAACCTCCACACCACGCTCACGCGGCTCACCACTCCGTGAGGAATTCGACCTGTCGCCAGCGGTGATGCATTACCGGATCTGCCGCATACGGTGGTGCCCATGCCCGAGTTCGCGGAGTTCACTGACGACAGCGGAGACCTCGATCCGCTGCCCGTGCTGGTCAGCACCTTGGCCAACGAGGACGTCCGCGCATGCGCGACATTGGCGGCAGCCCGCGAGGATGAGCCAATGGATCGCTGGATCGGTGCCTTCCAACGAGCGCTCGAGGATGATCGCCAGCTCGTCCTTGTGGCTCGTTCTGGCTCGGACCTCGTGGGCTATGGGAAGGCGAGTTGGCTGCAGCTGCCAGCCGACTGCAATGCCCCCTCGGGCTGGTACCTCACCGGTGTTGTGGTGGACCCAGCCGTACGTCGTCGAGGCGTGGGACGGCTGCTGACTCGCGCTCGACTCATCTAGCTACGAAGGCGAGGCGTTCGACAGGTCTGGTACTTCGCCAACGCCCTCAACCAAGCCTCCCTGGCGCTCCACGCACACCTTGGCTTTGGCGAAATCACCCGCGACTTCGCAATTCCGGGCGTCACCTTCTCGGGCGGGCAAGGTGCGCTGGCCTGCTGGGACGCCGCTTCCAATTGAACGCGCACTTCTGACGCGATCAGCGGGGATCGGTGTCCAGGATTGCGTATACATAGGAGTCGAGCCACCGTCCTGAACGATGCAGGGAATCGGTGCGGAAGTGGGCCTCGCGGCGCATGCCGATCTTCTCCATGATGCGCGCTGAGGCGGCGTTGTCGGCGAAGCAGTAGGCCGTCACCCGACGAGCTCCCGAGGCGAACGAGATGTCCAGCAGGGCCCTGGCGAACTCGGTGCCGATCCCTCGGCCCTGATGGCCCGGTGCCACGACCCACCCGATCTCAACCTGTGCGCCGTCGACCTGGTCGGCAACCTCGGACTGCGCCCATGCCTGTTCCGGTGCGATCTTGCCCGTCGCCACGATCGTGCCGGCCATCTCGGCGACGTAGTTGCTGTCGAGCCCGGCGACCCACCGTTCCTTGTTCTGCTCTGGCGAGGTGGGGATGGCGGTCAGCCACCGATTGAGCTCATCGTCTTCGCGCCAGGGCCAGATCTCCTCGGCATCACTGGCTCGGCCCTTGCGGATGACCAAACGCTGTGTGGCCCATGGGCCGGTGCCTTGCTCGCTCATGGTGAACCCCTCCTGGGTGGTTCTCGGGTCCAGAGACCCATCCTTGCCCGCTGCTCGCTTCGACCGCCAGCCGATAACCGCTCATGCCGCTGGTCTCGCGCAAGGTGGGTCCATTCCTGGCCGTCACCCCGGGGCCAAGTGGGGTTGACATAGCCAGGTGAAGGAGCGCACCGGGGCGATGGTGACGCTCAAGGCGATGCTCGTCCACGCCACCGAGGACCTCCGCCGAGAGACCGCCAAGAAAACGCAGAAGATGGTCGCCC
>NZ_FUKR01000048.1 GCF_900163835.1 Mycetocola reblochoni REB411
GGCTTCGACGACTTCGAGCTGGCACCGGCGCTCGGTATCAGCGTCGTCGCCGCCGCAGCCACAGCACCACAGCCGCCCCGGCGAGCAGCAGCCCCCCGGCGATCCCGGCCAGCCGGAGCGCCGCCGAGCCGTCGGCACCGGTGTCGGAGAGGATCCCCGACCACTCACCGTCGGAATCGGAACCGGAACCGGCGGCACCCGGCGTCGGCGTGGCCGAGCCGCCCGACGAGCCGCCGGGCGGCGTCGGGTCGACCGGTGCGGAAACGGTCAGCGGTGCCGACGCCTCGGCCCCTGACTCCCCGCCGGTCGCCACGACCGTGTGCTCGCCGAGCTCGGTATCGGCCGGGACGACGAACTCGCCCGAGACGATGCCGTCGCCGCTGGCCTCGACGTCGAGCAGCTCGACCGGGGTCGAGTGGAGAACGAGCGCCACCGCTTCGCCCGCCGCGAACCCGTCGCCGGTGAAGGCCACGGTCTCGCCCGGCGAGACGCTGCCGGCTGCGAGCACGAGGCTCGCCTCCGACTCGACGGGCGGCTCGGTCGAGCCCTCGCCGTCCACGGTGAGGATCGCCCTGGCAGGGACCGCCGACTCGGCGCCGATCGCGAGCACCTCGTACTCGCCGTCGGCCGCGTCCTCCCTGACCGTGATCTCGGTCGAGATGCGGCCGTCGGCGTCCGCCACGAGCCCGGTCGAGCCGCCGTCGAAGCGGAACTCGACGTCCTCGCCCGGCGCGAAGCCCTCGCCGCTGACCCCGACGCGGGCACCGGGCGCGACCGCACCGTCCACACCGAGGCTGAGCGTCGGATCGAACTCGGCCTGCGGCTCGGCGACCACGACGTCGACCGTGGCCGCTGCCGTGCGCACCCCGTCGTCCGCGACGACCGTGGCCGTGTACGTCCCCGCCTCGGCGAAGACGTGCGAGGCGCGGATCGCCCGCGGCGCCTCCGTGTCGACGGCGGCCTCGGCGACGGCCGCGCCGTCACCCCAGTTGACGGTCGCCGTGTACCCGGCATCCGCCGCGGGGGCGCGGTCGCCGATCTCGGCGAGGACGGTCGAGAACTCGGTCCCTGCGACGGCCTCCGCCTGCTCGGCGCCGTCCAGTCGCCACGGCTCGCTCACCGACACCCCGCCGTCGGAGGCGAGCGCGAACACGTGGATCCTGCCCTCCGTCGTCGGCGACCCGTCCTGGACGGGAAGCGTCAGCGACACGAGGGTGCGGTCGGACGGGAGCTCGACCGGGGCGGTCGAGTAGATCCCCGCGGCCGTGCCGTTCAGCCGGTCCGCACCGACCCTGCGGTGCTCGGAGGTCGCCACGAGGATGTTGTCCGCGTACAGGCTCGTCCTGTTGGCCGTCCAGTCGCCGAAGGCGATCGGGATCTCCGCCGTCGAGCCGTCGGAGAAGGTCAGCGTGCCGACCTCGTCCTGCGCCCTCTCGGTCGCCGTGCCGATCAGCGAGATCGACGTGGTTCCCTCGGCGACGGTCAGCGGGATGACCTGGCCGCGACCGGTCGCGTTGTCCGGCTCGCCCGGCTCCACCCGGGGCAGCGTGAAGCTCAGCTCCGTGCCGGGGACCGCGATCGGCGTGGTGCCGTCCTGGACGAAGCCGTCCGCGGCCAGGTCGGGCCGCTCGTACGCCGTGTTCTGGCCGTCGCAGTCGCCCGCGACGCCCTCCTCGGCGATGCACACGGAGTCGAAGGCGTCGGTGAGCGAGTCGACCACCTGACGCTCGACGCGGATCGGCACGGTGGCGCTCTCCGTCGTCGAGCCGTCCGTGGCGGTGACGACCGCGGAGTACACCCCAGCCCGCTCGTAGCTCAGCGGGGCCGTGACGGTGAAGGCGCCCAGTGCGCCGCGGGTCAGCGCCGCGGGGACCGGCTCGGAGCCGTCTCCGGCGTCGACCGTGACGGTGTAGTCGTCCGCCGACTCCGACTCGCCGGTGATGGCGGCCAGCTGCTCGGTGACCTCGACGCCCGGCTGCACGGTGATCTCCTCCCCCGCCGTGACGGTGAAGGCGCTGTCCACGACGTCGGCGTCGGCGAGGAGCTCGAGCTCGGCCAGCGACACGGCCTCCCCCGTGGAGCTCTCCGACACGACGAGCCGGTAGTGGCTGTACGCGCCGAACTCGGCGATCTGGAACGGGCGGTTCTGCCCCGACCAGCGGAACTCCTCCCCGCTCCGGCTGTCCAGACGCGTCCAGCTGCTGCCGTCGGCCGAGCCCTCCAGCGTCCACGACGACGGCGCGGCCGCCGAGCCGGACGCGGTCAAGGTGTAGCCGCTCAGCTGGACGGCCCCCTGCCGGGAGCGGACCGAGACGGTCGGCGACGCGGTGTCGAACACCGTGGTCGTGACGGCCGAGTCGTCGGTCAGAGCGGCCACGTCCGCGGTGTCCTCGCTCCGCACCGTGCTCAGCTCGCCGCCGGCGACGTCGACGCGCGGCTGGCGGACCGGCTCGTCCGAGCTGGACTCGCCCCACGCGGTCGGCGACGCCCCCATCCGGAACGCGAGCGTCCCGCCCTCGTCGATGGCGTCCTGAGACAGCGACGGGGCCTCCAGCGGCTCGCCGTTGAGCGATGCCGACTGGATGTAGACGTTGTCGACGCTGTTGCCCTCCGCCGTGATCGTGAAGTCGGGCCTGCCCTCGCGGTGGATGGTGGCCGAGTCGAACAGCGGCGAGCCGATCGTGTAGCTGTCGGTCCCCATGCTCAGCGGGTAGAAGCCGAGGGCGGAGAACACGTACCAGGAGCTCATCTCGCCGTTGTCCTCGTCACCGGGGTACCCCTGGCCGATCTCGCTGCCGACGAAGAGGCGCCGGGTGATCTCCCTGACCACGGACTGCGTCGTCGAGGGGTCGCCCGCGGCCGCGGAGATGTACGGGATGTGGTGCGAGACCTGGTTGCTCATGCCGAGCTGCCCCATCCGCACGTCCCTCGCCTCGACCATCTCGTGGATGACGCCGCCGTATCCACCGGGCTTGTCCGCCCGCTCCTGCTCGCCGTAGAACTCGGCGAGCTTCGCCGTCAGGCCCTCGCTGCCGCCGTAGAGCGCGGCGAGGCCGTCGACGTCGAACGGCGCGTGGAACGCGAAGTTCCAGCCGTTCGTCTCGGTGTACGAGCCGCCCCAGTCGCCCGGGTCGAAGTCGGCTGCGGGGGTGGCGAACTCGCCGTCCGCGTTCCGGGCCTGGAAGAAGCCGGTCTCCTCGTTGAACATGTGCACGTAGTGCTGCGCCCGGTCGAGGAAGTACTCCGACTCCTCGACGAGCTGATCGACCCTGCCGGCCGGCGTGCGGTCGTCCGCGGCCAGGCCCGCGGCCATCTGGCCGATGCCGAAGTCGTTGATGAAGCCCTCGAGCCCCCACGACACGCTCTCGTGCGTCTGCGCCGGGGTGTAGCCGAGGTACATCGAGGTGTCGAGGCCCTTGCGCCCAACGCCCTTCACCGTGGTCGGGACCGTCGCGTTCTTCAGCGCCGCGTCGTAGGTGTCCAGCGCCTCGGCGATGGGAACGTTCTTCATGTAGGCGTCGGCGAAGGCCACGTCGGAGCTCGTCCCCGTCATGAGGTCGGCGTACCCGGGCGAGGACCAGCGCGCGATCCAGCCGCCGTCGCGGTACTGCTGGACGAAGCCGTCGATCAGCTCGGGCGCGAGGTCGGGGTACAGCGCCGAGTAGGCGGGCCATGCGGTCCGGTAGGTGTCCCAGAAGCCGTTGTTGACGTAGATCTTGCCGTCGCGGATCGGGGCATTCGTCGTCGTGTCCGTCGCGGTCCCGCTCCGTTCGGCGACGGGGCTGGCGTACTGGTAACGCGGCTCGGCCGCGGTGCCGGTGTTCTCGAACTGCGAGTTCGGGTACATGTTCAGCCGGTACAGACTGGAGTACAGCGTGGTGCGCTGGTCGTCCCCTGCGCCCTCCACGCTGATGACGCCGAGGCGCTCGTTCCAGGCGCGTTCGGCGTCGCCCCTGACGTCGTCGAAGCCGCGGCCGGTGACCTCCAGATCGCGGTTGGCCGCCGCCTGCTCCTGCGAGATGAACGAGGTGGCGATGCGGAGCTCGACGATCCGGTCGCCGGACAGCGACACGGTGGCGGCCCTGGCGCTGTCCCTGGCGGCGTCGGTCGTGACGCCGGTGACGGGCGCGTCCAGCTGCCCGGACACGAACATCCGGGAGCGGCCGACGGACAGCCCGCTGCCCGCGTCGACCCAGCCGCTGACGACGCCGTCCTCGCCGACGCTCAGCTTGGCATCGCCGAGCGTGCGGTCGACGACGACGGTGCCCGACTCGGCGCCCTCGGGGAACTGGAACCGCATGATCGCCGAGTGGTCGGCCGGCGCGACCTCGGCGGCCACGCCGTTCTCGAAGCGCACGCTGTACAGGTCAGGCCTGGCGATCTCGTTGTCGTGGCGGAACGCGAGCGCGCGCTTCGCCGGTGCGAGCTCGGTCGTGCCGGCGAGCGCCGGCATGATGGCCAGCTGGTTGCGGTCGCCCATCCACGGGCTCGGCTCGTGGGAGATGCCGATCGCCTGCAGCTCGGTGAGGTTGTCCGCGTTGTTCGCGCTGGCGTAGTTGTAGAGCCAGGTGTCGCTGGTCGCGTTGGTCATCGGCGTGTAGAAGTTGAAGCCGTTCGGGACGGCCGCCGCCGGGATGTTGTTGCCGCGCGAGAACGCTCCGCTGGAGTTGGTGCCCCTGCGGGTGTCCACGTAGTTGACCAGGCTGGAGCCGTCGATGGGCTCGGTGTCCGGCGTGACCTCGATGTCGTCGACCCAGCCCTGGAACTCGGTGGAGGACTGGCCTGACGGGTTGTCGTAGCTGAGCAGCACCTTGTCGATGGTGCGCCCGGCCAGCGGCGAGAGGTCGACGGTGACCGCGTTCCACTGGTTGCCGTAGAGGATCTTGCTCTCGCCCTGCTGGCGGGCTCCGATGCCCCCGCCGTGCTCGTCGCGCAGCAGATCGCCTGCCGAGGCTGTCGTGCCGTCGTCGAGCAGCAGGTCGACCGCCGCATAGGTGGCCGGGTACTGGAGGTCGTCGCTGTCCAGCTCGGGGAAGATGCGGTAGCTGAGCTCGCTGTCGGCGGCGATCCGCGTGTCGACGTCCTCGATGAGGACGTTGCTCGCCGATGCCGCGCCGTCGCCGCGATGGCTGCCCGCGTAGCGCAGTGACTGCACGCCGGTGAAGCCCTTCCGGATGGCCGCCGTCGGGCTCGATCCGGGCCCTGAGCCGATCTCCGTCGTCATGGGCGCGTCCGGTGCGGGCTCGTCGCTGCCGTCGAGCACGTCCCAGCTGGACAGCTGGGTGATGCCGCCGCCGTTGTTCGCGGTGATGCGCAGCCGCAGCTGGTCGACGTCGGCCGGCTCGTCCAGCTCGAAGCTGAGCTCGGCGCCGCGCTGGGGGAAGCTCAGGCCCGTCCGCGTGTCGAGTGCGGTCCAGGCGCCGTCTCCGCTTCGCCCCTCGACGACGATGTCCTTGGGGTCGCGCTCGGGGGCGTCGTTGCCCGCGGTCAGCGTGTACCGCGCGATGTGGACGGTCTCGCTGAAGGAGTAGACGATGTCCGCCGTGCGCTCGAAGGCGAGCCATTTGGTGCTCGGGTCGGTGCTGGTCAGGTTGATGGCCGCCTCGTTGGGGCTGTTCTCCGCCGTCGCGGTGACCTCCTCGACGAGGCCGAGCGCGCTTCCGGGCCGGTAGCCGCTGGAGCCGACGACGTTGACCGGGTCGGTCCACGGTGTGCTGACGAGGGTGGCCGCGTCACCGCTCTCGAAGGAGGTCGCGAACGCCTCCCCCGCGGTCGGCGCCGCCGCGGCGGGCAGGTTGCCGCCGCCGACGAGGACGGCCCCGCTGACGATGAGGGCGGTGGTGGCTCGCGCGCCGCGGCGCCGGCGGCGCGCGGGTGGCGTGGTGTCGGTCTCAGACGTCATTGTCACTCTCCGGATCGAAGCGGAGCTCGACGTCCCCGCACATTTGACAGCGTTGTCAATCTGCCTATGTCTATCGCTGCCGGGCCGGTGCTGTCAACGCCTGGAGGTGAAACGACCGTCCGCCCGCGCAGCGTGCCGCAGTCGGCGACGCGGGCCGCGGGACGACAAGGACCGGCGGGTCAGGCGGAGGCGTCCCCCGCGGGATCCGCGGAGCCGTCCGCAACGGCGGCGGTGCAGTTCGCGCAGAGGCCGAAGATGTCGACCACGTGCCTGGCCTGCGTGAAGCCCTGGGCCGACGCCACACGCGACGCCCACGCCTCGACCTCGTCCGCCTCGATCTCGACGGTGAGACCGCAGTTCCGGCAGATGAGGTGGTGGTGGTGACCGCTGCTCACGCAGGCGCGATAGAGGTTCTCCCCGTCCGGCGACTGGAGCGAGTCGGCCTCGCCGTCCCCGCTGAGCGAGGTGAGCGCGCGGTAGACCGTGGCCAGACCGATCGACGACCCCTCGTCACGGAGCCGGGCGTGCAGCGACTGGGCGCTGATGAACCCCTCGGCGTCGTCGAGCGCGGTCCGCACCGCCTCACGCTGCCAGGTGTTCCGTTTCGCCACGGCCATCAGGGGTCCCCTCTCCACCGTTCAGGGTACCGCCTGGCCGCGGGAAACCCCAGGACAGCGCCTGCGCCCACCGCGAACCCCCACGTGAGCGGGACAGGAGAACAACCCCCGCGCAGGCCCGGGCACTCCCCCGTCAGGTCGCGCCTGCCTCAGGCGTGCACCCTCCGCGACACGCGACGGCGGCCGGCCACACGGCAGACCAGGTAGATCAGGAACGAGATCGTGGTGATGTACGGGCTGATCGGCAACGAACCGCCGAGGGCGAGCAGGATGCCCCCCACCGCGGAGACGACGCCGAACGTCACGCTGAGCAGCGGCACCATCACCGGCGACGCGGAGACGCGCAAGGCCGCCGCGGCCGGCGTGACCACGAGGGAGAGCACGAGCAGGGCACCGATGATCTGCACCGACACCGCGACGGTCAGGCCGAGCAGCACCATGAACACGACCGACAGCACCCCCGAGGGCACGCCGCGCGCCGCCGCCACGTCCGAGTCGAGGCTGTCGAAGCTCAGCGGCCGCCAGATCAGCATCAGCACGACGAGCACGAGCGCGGAGATCACGACGAGCGCGCCCAGCTGGGGCGAGTCGACGGAGACGATCTGCCCCGTCAGCAGTCCGAACTGGTTACCGCTGCGTCCGGGGTAGAGCGCCAGGCAGAGGATGCCGAGCCCCAGCCCGAACGGCATGAGCACACCCGTGATCGAGTTGCGGTCCCTCGCTTTCGCACCGAGCCCGCCGATCAGAAGGGCGGCGATCAGCGACCCCACCACGGAGCCGACGACGACGTTCACGCCGAACAGCAGTGCGGCGGCGGCACCGGCGAAGGAGAGCTCGCTGATCCCGTGCACGGCGAAGGCCATGTCCCGCTGCATGACGAACACGCCGATCAGGCCGCCGACGACGCCGAGCACCGCGGCGGCGAGGATCGAGTTCTGCACGAGCGCGAGGATCTCGCCGTAGTTCTCGAAGCTGAACAGGCGCGCCCAGAGGTCGGAGGGGTCGAACGCGAGGGCGGTCATGCCGTGGCCTCCGTCCCGTGCTCGTGCCCTGCCGGACCGTGGTGGCCGTGCTGGTCGGGCACGCCGACGACGATCACCTGGCCGGCGGCGCGGATCACCTCGATCGGCGTCTTGTACAGCGCGGTGAGGACCTCGCTGCGCAGCACCTCGTCGGGTGTCCCGGTGAGGAAGCGACCGTCGGCGAGGTAGAGCACCCGGTCGACCATCGGCAGGATCGGGTTGATGTCGTGGGTGACGAACACGACCGCCGTGCCGTCGTCGCGCCTGCGCCGGTCGATGAGCTCGCTCACGGCGCGCTGGTGGTTGAGGTCGAGGCTGATCAGCGGCTCGTCACACAGCAGCATCACGGGGTCCGACGCGAGCGACTGCCCGACGCGAAGACGCTGCTGCTCGCCCCCGGAGAGGGAGCCGACCGGCTCGTCGGCGTAGGACGTCGCACCGACCTCGCCGAGGAGGGCGTCGACGCGCTCGCGCTTGCCCCGTGAGGGCAGCGGCAGCCCGAAGCGGTGCCCGTCGATGCCGAGACCGATCAGGTCGCGCGCCCGCAGCGGCGTCCCGGCGGGGATGAGGCGCTGCTGGGGGATGTAGCCGATCGAGCGGTCTCCCCGGCGCACCGGGCGGCCGGACACCCGGATCTGCCCCTCACTGAGCGCCAGCTGGCCGAGGATGGCCTTGAGCAGGCTGGTCTTGCCCGAGCCGTTCGCCCCGAGGACGGCGAGGAACTCACCCCGTGCCACGCTGAGGTCGAGCTCGTCCCAGAGCACACGCTGCCCGAAACGGAGCGACCCGCCCTCCACCTGGAGGACGGGTGCGCTCGCAGCGGCGGTGCCGCTCACTTCTGCAGCGCGTCGTCGAGCGCGCTCAGGTTGTCGGTCATCCACTCAATATATCCGGCGCCCTCCGGCAGGGTCTCGGAGAACGGGACGACCGGCAGGCCGGCCTTCTCCGCCTCGGACACGACCTGGTCGGCCTCGGCGCCCCCAGACTGCGTGTTGGTGGCGACGAGCGCGAGGTCACCCGAGTCGACGAGGTCGAGCGTCTGCTGCAGCGCCAGCGGAGGGACGTCATCGCCCTCCTCGACGGCCTCGCTGAAGTCGGCGGGCGTGACGTCGTGCAGGCCGACGCGCTCGAGCAGGTAGCCCGGGACGGGCTCGGTGGCGAGGCTGTCCCTGCCGTCGGCGACGGAACTCAGGCCGTCCGCGGTCTCCCCGAGCGTGGCGAGCTTCGCGGCGAACGCCTCGTAACCCTCGTGGGCGGCGTCGGCGATGCTCTCGTCGACGTCGCCGGCGGCGTGGACGAGCTCGTGCGCGAGGTTGTCGACCGCGTCGAAGCTGTACCAGACGTGCTCGTTGAAGCCCTCGATGTGGTCGTGGCCCTCGTGCTCGTCCTCGCCCTCCTCGGCGTGGTCGTGGGCGTCCTCCGTCTCGGTGGTCTCCGCGGCGTCCGCGTCCTCCCCCTCGTGGTCGTGGCTGTGCTCCTCGGCACCGGGCATGAGCCCGGAGAGCTCGGAGGCGTTGAGCACCACGGCCGTGTCGTTGCCGGAGGCGCTGATCAGGCTGTCGATGAACGGGTCGAAGCCGCCGCCGTTCTCGATGATGATGTCGGCCTTGCTGATGGCGAGCTGGTCCTGCGCGGTCGCCTCGTACTCGTGCGGGTCCTGGGCGGAGGAGTCGATGATGCTGGTGACCTCGGCGGTGTCGCCGAGGACGGAGCTGGCGATGTCGCCGTAGACGTTGGTCGACGCCACGACGGTCAGCACGCCGTCAGCGCCGGGGCTCTGGTCGCCTCCGCCGCTGTCGGCCGACGAGCAGCCGGTGATGACGATCGCGGTGAGCGGGAGGGCCCCGAGGGCCAGGAGGCGACGATTCTGCATGTCCCCATCGTAGGTTATTGATAACGGTTGTCAAAATCGGGTCATGGCTGCCGGCCCGCTTCTCCTCACCGCCGGGCTGCCGCGTGAGGACGAGGACGCCGTTCCCGCCTCCCGGCGCGCAGAACGGGCCGGGAGCGTGTGCTCCCGGCCCGTTCCGACGGAATGCCGCTGTTACTTGGTCAGCCCGTCGACGTACTCCTGGTTGTCGGCGATCCACTGCTCGACGATGGGACCGTAGTCGTCGGTGTCGTTCTCGTTGAACATCACGTTCTCCAGCGAGTAGAGGTGCTCGTTGTCCATCGAGAAGTTCTGCAGCCAGCCGGTCAGGGTCGGGTACTTCTCCTCGAACTCGTTCGAGCCGAAGGAGTGGATGCCCTCGGCGCCGCCGAGCGCGCCCTTCGGGTCCTCGAGGTCCTTGATCGGGAACGCGTCGTAGGCCCAGTGCGGGCGCCACAGCGTCACAGCGACGTTGTCGCCCTTGTCAGTGGCGGCCTTCAGCTCGGTGAGCATCGCCGGGGTGGAGGAGGTCAGGTAGTCCATGTCCTCGAGGCCGTACTCCGGGATCACCTTGTCGGTGGTCACCTCGGTCAGGCCGGCGCCCGGCTCGATGCCGACCAGCTGGTTGCCGAACAGGTCGGCGTTGTCGGCGAGCTCGTCGAGCGAGTCGATCGGGGCGTCCTCGTTGACCGCGATGGTCAGCTTGGCCTCCTCGTTCCACGCGCCGAGGTCGGTGATCTTGTCACCGTACTGGTCGATGTAGCTCTTGTGGGTGACCGGCAGCCAGGTGTCGAGGGTCAGGTCGTAGTCGTTGTCCGACAGGCCCTGGTAGACGGGTGCGGGGTCGGCGTACTCGAGCTCGACCTCGTAGCCCTCGCCCTCGAGCACGGCCTTCCAGAGCTCGCTCGCGGCGATGCCCTCGTCCCAGCCGTTGAACACGGCGATGGTGACGTCCTTCGCGTCGCCGTTCTCGAGCGTCTCGTCGGACGACCCGGAGGAGGAGCAGCCGGCGACGCCGAGCAGTCCGGCGACGGCGACGCCGCTCAGGGCGATCTTGGTGAATGACTTCATTGCTGATGTTTCCTTTCTTCCCGCCGCGAGGCGGGTCGTGGGGATTGTGATGCGGGTACCGATGGGCGGCACGGTGATCACGGCACGGGGCCGTGTCGGCTAGTGGGGGGTCTTGACGATCGACGCGGCGGCCTTGTCCGCGGCCGAGTCCGCGTCATCGCTCGCACGCGACGGGGACGCGGCGCGCACACGACGCTTACGGCCGCCGAGCGAGGCGGAGAGCCGGTCGAGGAAGATCGCGATGATCACCACGGAGAGTCCGGCCTCGAAGCCCAGGCCCACGTCGATCCGGTTCAGCGCGGCGACGACCTCGCCTCCGAGACCGCCCGCACCGACCATTCCGGCGATGACGACCATCGACAGCGAGAGCATGATCACCTGGTTGACGCCAGCCATGATCGACGGCATCGCCAGCGGCAGCTGGATCTGACGCAGGATGCGGCCGGGGGTGGCGCCGAACGCCTGGCCGGCCTCGACGACCTCCCTGTCGACACCACGGATGCCGAGCTCGGTGAGCCGGACGCCGGGCGCCATGGCAAAGATGATGGTCGCGACGATGCCGGGGACCACACCGACCCGGAACAGGATGAGCGCGGGGATCAGGTAGACGAAGGCGGGCATGGTCTGCAGGAAGTCGAGGATCGGCTTGATGATCTTCGACGCCGTGTCCGACCGGGCGGCGAGTATGCCGAGCGGGATGCTGATCAGGATCGCGATCGCACTGGCGACGAGGACGAGCGCGAGGGTGTCCATCGCGTTGTCCCACTGGTCGACGCCGACGATGACGAGCAGGCCGATCGCCGAGCCGAGCGCGAACACCCAGCCACGCGCGATGAAGGCGAGCACGACGGCGATGATGATGATCACCCAGAACGGCGGCGACGCCAGCACGACGTCGACGGCATCGTAGATGCCGGCGGCGATCGCACGGATGACGTCGAACAGCCCGCCGAGGGTGGCGGTGATCCAGGCGACGGCCTCTTCGGCCCAGTCGCCGAGGGGGATACGGAACTCCATCACTTGCTCCCTTCGCTCGCGGCCAGCTCATCGTCGGTGGGGCCCCCCGTGTCGCGCAGCGTCTGCGTGATCAGGTCGACCGGGACGGTGACCGGGGGCTCGACGACGGGCAGCTCGCTCGTGTTCGACGGCTGGTTGGCCAGCGCCGCGAGCAGCGTGACGCGGGGGACGACGCCGATGAGGCGGGCGTTGTCGTCGACGACGGCGATGGGCAGGCTGGAGTCGGCCGAGTACTCGAAGAGCTCGCTGAGGTGCTGGTCCGCCGTGACCGTGGCGGGGTCGTTGCGGACGACCTTCATCAGGTCGTTCTCGCCGGACCGCACCTGCTGGAGCACGTCGCGGTCGAAGGCGACACCGACGAGCTTGCGGCCGTGGCCGACCACGAACACGGCGGAGGTCTGCAGATCGCGCATGACACGCAGCGCGCCGCGGGGGCCCGCGCTGACCTGGACGACCGAGCGCACGGGCTCCATGACGCCGGAGGCGGTGAGCACGCGGGCACGGTCGACGTCCTGGACGAACTGGGCGACGTAGTCGTTGGCCGGGTCCGTGAGGATGTCGTCGGGCGTGCCGACCTGGACGATCCGGCCGTCGCGCATGACGGCGATCCGGTCACCGAGGAACATCGCCTCGTTGAGGTCGTGGGTGATGAAGATGATCGTCTTGCCGAGCTCCTGCTGGAGCTCGATCAGCTGCTCCTGCATCTCGCGCCGGATCAGCGGGTCGAGCGCGCTGAATGCCTCGTCCATGAGCAGGATGTCGGTGTCGGCGGCGAGCGCACGGGCCAGGCCGACGCGCTGCTGCATTCCGCCGGAGAGCTCGCCGGGGAGCTTGTCCTCCCAGCCCTTCAGGCCGACGCGCTCGACGATGCGCTGCGCGCGCTCGCGCCGTTCGGCCGCTCCGACGCCCTGGATCTCGAGGGCGTAGGCGGCGTTGTCCAGCACCGTGCGGTGCGGCAGCAGCGCGAAGTGCTGGAACACCATCGACACGTTCGTGCGGCGGACCTCGCGCAGCTCCGCGTCGGAGATGCCGACGATCTCGGTGCCGAACACCGAGACGCTGCCGGCGGTGCTGTCCCACAGGCCGTTCAGCATGCGAATGAGGGTGGACTTTCCGGAGCCGGACAGCCCCATGACCACGAAGATCTCGCCCTGGTGCACATCGAAGCTGGCGTCGATCACGGCCGCGGTGCCGAGCGACGCCACCTGCTCGCGGCTCTCGCCGGCCTGGAGGCGGCGGACCGCCTCCTTCGGCTTGCGGCCGAAGACCTTGTACACATTCTGGGCTCGGACGGCGACCGTCCGTGTTTCGTCAATGCCTGACACGTTCTCTCCACGCGCGCCGGTCGGGTCCGGCAGTGCGCTCATCTGTTCTCACGACCGGGCCGATGACGTCGTGCCGGATCCCCATCCATCAAGCGGGTGACACGCGGATCCTTCTACGCCGTGCCACGCGATTCGGGTGATCCCGGGGGCGGTCATGGGACCGCCGCCAACGCCTCCGACCGTACGCCGCACCCCCACGAAACGGGCCGTGGTAATGCGATCGCGGACTGGATTTGCACCCCGAGGGGCCGCCAACCAGGCTAACGCGGCTCGGTGCCGCCCGTCGTGCCCCGTGCACTCCCCGTGGGTCATGAACGTCGAGCCTTTCGGGAGGGAGTACGTCGAAACCCCCGATCAGCATGGATTTGCGCACAAGGATGCCATCGTTGCGTTTTCGTTACCCCACAGGTGCACCCCACGGCGTATTTGCGCACGAACGGCGACCAGCCGCGCCCGCGACGCCTAGCCTGGGAGCGTGAGCCCCCGCCCCTCGCCGCCCTCGCCCGGCCTCGTCGACGCCCGAGCACTGCCCCGCTACGCGGCCGGCGCCTTCCCCGTGCCGTTCGTGATCCAGAGCATGAGCGAGCGCGTCGAGCAGGACACCGTCTGGCAGGAGCACTCCCACCCGACGCACGAGCTGATCTGGCACGAGAACGGCGCGTCCAGCGCCACCGTCGGCCGCAGGCGCTGGACGATCACGCGGTCGATGGGCCTGTGGATCCCCGCGGGGACACCGCACTCCGGGCGGATGCCGGCCGGCAGCACGTACCGGGCCCATCAGTTCTCCGTCTCCGCCACACCCGCGCTGGCCGCCGAGGCGGTCGGCATCGAGCTGACCCCTCTGCTCCGGCTGCTGCTGGAACGCCTCGGCGAGAACGGGCTGGCCGACGCCTCGCGGGCGCTGACCGAGGAGATGGTGCTCGACGTCATGCGCCCCTCCCCCCGCCGTCTGCTGCTCGAACTGCCGCAGTCCCCCCTGCTCCGGCCGATCGCGGACCGCTGTCAGGACAGCCCGTCCGACACCACGACCCTCGCCGAGTGGTCGTCGCTGCTCGGGGTGTCGTCCCGGACGATCACGCGCAGCTTCCTCGCTGAGACGGGCGTCGGCTTCAGCCAGTGGGTGGCGACGGCGAAGGCCCAGCACGCCATCGCCGCGCTCACCAGGGGCGAGTCGCTCGACGACGTCGCCGAGCAGGTCGGCTACGCCTCGGCGAGCGCCTTCAGCACCGCGTTCCGCCGCGTGACGGGGACGAGCCCCGGCAGGTTCCGCACCGGCGGGTGAGCGGGACCGCGCGGCGCCGCGGCGCGCAGCCGGGGCACCGTGCCCCGGCGCCGGGCCGTGCATGGTCACGCGCGGTCGCGCTCCACCGGCCGCGACTGTCCGATCCGCGAAGAAGAGTGTCTGCTCTGCGTGATTGCAATGCCCCTAGCGCTCATCTACCTTTGCTTAGGCAATCCTTATCAGTCGTGCGACGACGGGTCCCCCGAACGCGCCGACGGCCCTCCCCTCTCCCCGCGCCGGCCCGTGCCGCGCCCCCGAAAGGACACCATGGCTCGCGCCTCCCGCCTGCTCGCCCTCCCCGCCGCCGCGCTCCTCGTCGCCGGCCTCGCCTCCTGCTCGTCCGGCACGGGCGACGCCGACGCCACCGCCACCTCCGGAAGCGGCGACTGGACCCCCGTCACCATCGAGCACGCGCTCGGCACGACGACGATCGAGACCAAGCCCGAGCGCGTCGCGACCGTCGCGTGGGCCAACCACGAGGTCCCCCTCGCACTCGGCGTCGTCCCCGTCGGCATGGCCGCGGCCAACTTCGGCGACGATGACGGCGATGGCCTGCTGCCCTGGGTCGACGAGAAGCTCGACGAGCTCGGCGCCGACACCCCCGTCCTGTTCGACGAGACCGACGGCATCGACTTCGAGGGCGTGGCCGACACCAACCCCGACGTGATCCTCGCCGCCTACTCGGGCCTGACGCAGGAGGACTACGACACCCTGAGCGAGATCGCGCCGGTCGTCGCCTACCCCGAGACCGCCTGGGGCACCCCGTGGCGCGAGATGATCGAGTTCAACAGCCGCGCGCTCGGCCTGGCCGACGAGGGCGAGGCGCTGATCGGCGACCTGGAGACCGAGATCGCCGCAGCCGCAGCGGAGCACCCCGAGCTCGGCGAGTCGACCGCGATGTTCCTCACCCACGTCGACACGAGCGACCTCAGCGAGGTCAGCTTCTACACCACCCACGACACCAGGGCGATGTTCTTCGAGGACCTCGGCCTGAAGACGCCGGAGAGCATCGCGAGCGCCTCGGCCGAGACGGACAAGTTCGCCCTGACCACGAGCGCCGAGCAGGCCGACTCCTTCTCCGACGTCGACATCATCGTCACCTACGGCGACGAGGAGCTCGTCGAGACCCTCGAGGGCGACCCGCTGCTCTCCCAGATGCCCGCCGTCGCCAACGGGGCGATCGTCAGCCTGCCCGGCGACCAGCCGCTCGGCACCGCGGCGAACCCGACGCCGCTGTCGATCTCCTGGATCCTCGACGACTACGTCGGGCTGCTCGGCGAGGCCGCCGCCCGCTCGGAGTGACCCTCCCCCGCACCGCACCAGCCGCCTCGGGCGTCGACGTCGTTCGTCGCCCGAGGCGGCTTCGCGCGCTCTGGCTCGCCGTCGCGCTGGGGACACTGGTGGCGCTCTGCGTCGCCTCCGTCAGCATCGGCTCACGCCAGGTCGCCCTCGACGACATCCTCGCCGCCCTCGGCGGCGGCACCGACGGCTTCGACCAGGCCGCCGTCGCGACCCGGATCCCCCGCACACTGCTCGCCGTCCTCGCCGGCGCCGCGCTCGGGCTGGCCGGAGCGGTCATGCAGGGCGTCACCCGCAACCCGCTCGCCGATCCAGGGATCCTCGGCGTCAACATGGGCGCGACCCTCGCCGTCGTCTGCGGGCTGGCGTTCGTCGGCGTCTCCTCCGCCACCGCGACCATCTGGATCGCCATCGCCGGGGCCGGCGCGGCCGCGGTGTTCGTCTACGTCGTCGGCTCGCTCGGCCGCGGAGGCGCCACGCCGCTCAAGCTCGCGCTCGCCGGCGCGGCCACGACCGCGGCGCTGGCCTCGTTCATCAGCGCCGTCGTCCTGCCGCGCAACGACATCGCCGGCAACGTGCGTTCCTGGCAGATCGGCGGGGTCGGCGGCGCCACCAGCGATTCGATCGCCGTCGTGCTGCCCTTCCTCATCGCCGGGACGGCCATCTGCCTGCTCTCCGCCCGTTCGCTGAACTCGCTCGCGCTCGGCGACGAGCTGGCGGCGGGACTCGGCGAGCGCGTCGCCGTGGCCCGGGCGGCCGCCGCGCTCGGCGCGGTCGTCCTCTGCGGGGCGAGCACGGCGCTGACCGGGCCGATCGGCTTCGTCGGTCTCGTCGTGCCGCACCTGTTCCGGCTGCTCGTCGGCATCGACCACCGCTGGCTGCTGCCGTTCTCCGCGCTCGGCGGGGCCGTGCTCCTCGTCGCCGCGGACGTCATCGGCCGCGTCGTGGCACGGCCGTCCGAGGTCGACGTCGGCATCATCACCGCGCTCATCGGGGCACCGGTGTTCATCGCCATCGTGCGCCGCCAGAAGGTGAGGGAACTGTGAACAGTGCAGGAGCGGCACAGGCCTCCACCCTGCCGAGCGGTGGCGCACACGAGGCCACGCTCGCGGCCGTCGTCCGCACCCGCCGCGGCGGCGCCAGGCGGAGGCGGATCGTCATCGCGGGCCTGGCGGTCGCGATCGCCGTCGTCGCCGCGGTCAGCCTGATGGTCGGGCAGACGGTGTACTCACCCGCGCAGGTCGTCGACGTGGTCCTCGGGCACGACGTGCCCGGCGCCTCCTTCACCGTCGGCCGGCTCCGCCTGCCCCGGACCGCGCTGGCCGTGCTCGCCGGGTTCAGCTTCGGCCTGGCGGGGGTGTCCTTCCAGACGATGCTCCGCAACCCGCTGGCGAGCCCCGACATCATCGGCATCTCCTCGGGGGCCAGCGCGGCCGCGGCGTTCGCGATCGTCACGCTTCACCTGTCGTCCGCAGCGGTCTCCGTGTTCGCCATCGTCTCCGGGCTCGCCGTGGCCCTGCTCGTGTACGCGCTCGCGCACCGTGGCGGGGTCGCCGGCACGCGGCTCATCCTCATCGGGATCGGCGTCGCCGCCATGCTCGACAGCGCGACGGCGTACGTGCTCTCGCAGGCGGCCGAGTGGGACCTGCAGGCCGCGACCCGCTGGCTGACGGGCAGCCTGAACGGCGCGAGCTGGTCCGGCGTCGTGCCCGTGCTCGTCGCGACCGCCGTGCTCACACCCCTGCTGCTGGCCCAGTCAGGCAACCTGACCACCACCCGGCTCGGCGACGACACCGCCGCCGCGCTCGGCGTCCGCGTCGACAGGACCCGGCTGATCGTCGTCGTCTGCGCGGTCGGCCTGATCTCCTTCGCGACGGCCGCCGCAGGACCCATCGCCTTCGTCGCGTTCCTGTCCGGCCCGATCGCAGCCCGGATCGTCGGCCCGCACGGCTCGCCGCTGCTGCCCGCCGCGCTGGTGGGCGCGCTGCTCGTGCTCGTCGCCGACTTCGCCGGGCAGTTCCTGCTCGGGACGCGCTTCCCCGTCGGCGTGGTCACCGGCGTGCTCGGCGCCCCCTACCTGATCTACCTCATCATCCGCAGCAACCGCCAGGGAGGCTCACTGTGACCGAGAACCACACGCTCGCCGCGGAGTCGCTCAGCCTCGGCTACGGAGCCAGGACCATCGTCGACGACCTGGACCTGACCGTCCCGCCCGGCCGCATCACCGTCATCGTCGGTGCGAACGCCTCGGGCAAGTCCACGCTGCTGCGCGCGCTCGCCCGGCTTCTGCGCCCCAGCGCAGGGCGTGTGCTGCTCGACGGCGCACCCATCCACTCGATGCAGGCGAAGGCCGTCGCCCGCACCCTCGGGCTCCTGCCCCAGTCGCCGATCGCTCCGGAGGGCATCACCGTCACCGACCTCGTCGGTCGGGGACGTCACCCTCACCAGGGGCTGTTCACCCGCTGGAGCCCCGAGGACGACGCGATCGTCGCGGCGGCACTGGAGGCCACGGAGATCGCCGAGCTCGCCGACCGCCCCGTCGACGAGCTGTCCGGGGGTCAGCGTCAGCGCGTGTGGATCGCGATGGCGCTCGCGCAGCAGACCGAGGTCCTACTGCTCGACGAGCCCACGACCTTCCTGGACCTCAACCACCAGGTGGAGGTGCTCGATCTGCTCACCGAGCTCAACCGCTCGAGCGGGACGACGATCGTCATCGTGCTGCACGAGCTCAACCTGGCCGCCCGCTACGCCGACCACCTGATCGCGCTGCACGAGGGCGGCGTGCACGCAGCGGGGACACCGCACGAGGTCATCACCGAGGACACGGTCCGGCGCGTCTTCGGGCTGGACAGCCGCGTCATCGACGACCCCGTGTCGGGGATGACGCTCGTGCTGCCGATCGGACGCCATCACGTTCGCGGCGACGCCGGCTGACCCTTCCCCTCGGGCAGGGTCCGTGCTATCGTCGTGAGGTTCGCTCACTCCGGAGCGACCGATGCGTACAGACCTCTCCCGTCCGTCCCGGTCCCCCGGCATTCCGCCCGAACACCTGAACACTCCGGCACGAGGCACGCCCGTTGCCGGGACACGAGCCCGCGTGCGCCGACGACCGTCGTGCGCGGCGAAAGAAACGACATGATCATCAACGCACGACCCACACTTCCCCTGTCCACCCCCGTCGTCCGCTGGCGCCAGTCCGCCGACGACGTCTACGCGGCGACCCTCCACGACGAGTTCGCCGGGTACATCACCGTGACCGGCGCCGGCTACGAGCTGCGCGGCCCCACCGCCGAGGACCTCGGCACGCACCCGAGCCGCCAGGAAGCCGAGGAGGCCCTCGACGCCGCCCTGTCCCGGCCCGTCGCGACGACGGCCGTCCCCTCCCCCTCCACGACGCCGCGCAGCCGCCCGCGCCGGAGGACGCGGCGGAGCAGGGTGCGCTCCTGACGCGCGCTCAGTCCGCGGCGACGCCGAGCAGGCGGGCTCGCACCTCGCGCCGCAGCACCTTGCCGATGAGCGAGCGGGGCAGCTCGTCGACGACCTCGATGCGACGCGGAACCTTGTAGGCCGCGAGTCGGGTCCGGCAGAAGTCCCTCAGTGCGGCGGCCGTCGCGACGGCGCCGTCCTCAAGCACCACCGCGGCCGCGACCATCTCGCCGCCCTGCGGTCGGGGCAGCGCGACAACGGCCGCGTCGGCCACGTCCGGGTGGGTCCGCAGGACCTCCTCCACCTCGCTCGGCGCGACGTTGAAGCCCCCGGTGATGATGAGCTCCTTGATCCGGTCGACGACCGTGACGAAGCCGTCGTCCGACACCGTCACGATGTCGCCCGTTCGCACCCAGCCGTCGGCGAGGAGCGTCTCCGCGGTCTCGTCCGGGCGGTGCCAGTAGCCGGCGAAAACCTGCGGTCCACGGATCAGCAGCTCGCCCTCCTCGCCGGGCGCCCTGTCCACGCTCGGGTCGTCCGGATCGACGACCCGGATGTCCGTCCCGGGGAACGGCACCCCCACCGTGCCCGGGCGCCGCGCCGGACCCATCGGGTTGCCGAGCGCGACCGGCGAGGTCTCGGTCATGCCGTAGCCCTCGACGAGGAGCCCCCCGCTGGCCTCCTCCCACCGGTTGATCGTCGCCGTGGTCAACGTCATCGCACCCGAGATCGCGAAACGGACGCCCCCGAGGTCGAGCCGGCCCTCGTGCGCGGCGCGGGCGAGGCGGTCGTACACCGGAGGCACCGCGGGCAGGAACGTCGGCGGGCTCTTCTTCGCCGCCGCCACGACCAGGTCGACGTCGACCGTGGGGAACAGCACCAGCTTGGCGCCGATGCTCATCGCGAAGGTGCCGCAGAGCGTCATGCCGTAGGCGTGGAACATCGGCAGCAGCCCGTAGAACGTCTCGTCGCCCTCGCGCAGCTCCGGAACCCACGCCCTCCCCTGCGCCGCGTTGGCCCTGAGGTTGCGGTGCGTGAGCACGGCGGCCTTCGGCGTGCCCGTCGTTCCGCTGGTGTAGAGCAACAGCGCGGGGTCGCCCACCGCGGGTCCCGCCACGCGGCGCGGCAGACGGCGCGCGCCGAGCAGCCGCTCCCACGCCTCCACGCCTCGACGGGTCGGAGCGGACGTCAGCTTCGCCCTCGCCTCCCTGGCACGCCGGATCGGCAGTCGGAGCGCCAGGCGCGTCCCCCTCGGCATCGCGCGGGTCATGTCGACCGCGATGATGTGCCCCGGCCGGATGTCGGCGGGGAACTCGGCGACGACGTCGGCGACGGCGTCCCACACGATCGCGACCGACGCGCCGTGGTCTTCGAACTGGTGCCGCAGCTCGCGCGGCGTATAGAGCGGGTTGTGCTCGACGACGATCGCGCCGAGGCGGATCGCGGCGTAGAAGGCGATGACGTGCTGGGGGCAGTTCGGCAGCACGAGAGCGACACGGTCGCCCCGGCGCACGCCGCGCGACCGCAGAGCGGACGCAACACGGGCGACCGCGTCGTCGAGCTCGCGATAGCTGGTCTGCGCCCCGAAGAACTCCAGCGCCGGGCGGCGTCCGAAGCGGCGCACGCTCGCCGCGAGCATCTCGGGAAGGGTCTCCGTCACCTCGTCGATGTCGTGAGGGACACCCTCGGGGTACGCGGCCAGCCAGGGGCGGTCGGCGAACGGGTGGGCAGACGTCATCACGTCACCTCTCGTCGAGATCGGGGAACCCCCACGCTACGCCCGCCACCATGCCGCGGGCTGAATGCAGGCCGGACGGATCGGCCGGATCAGTCGAGCAGCAGCGCCGGCTCCTCGAGGATGCTGGCCACGTCGGCGAGGAAGCGGCTGGCCACGTCCCCGTCGACGACACGGTGGTCGAAGGAGGCGCCGAGGGTCGTCACGAAGCGCGGCCGCACCTCGCCCTCGAACACCCACGGCTTCTGCTTGATCGTGCCCAGCGCGACGATGCCGACCTCGCCGGGGTTGAGGATCGGCGTGCCCGTGTCCATCCCGAACACACCGATGTTGGTGATCGTGATCGTCCCGCCCTGCATGTCCTGCGGCGGGGTCTTGCCGTCGCGGGCCGTCAGGGTCAGCCGCTCGAGCGCCTGCGCCAGCTCGAGCAGGGTCATCGACTGCGCCTCCTTGACGTTCGGCACGATGAGCCCGCGCGGGGTCGCGGCGGCGACGCCGAGGTTGACGAAGTGCCTGACGATGATCTCTTCGTCCGTCCACGCGGCGTTCACCATCGGGTTGCGGCGCACGGCCCAGATGATCGCCTTGGCCACGACCAGAAGCGGCGAAACCTTGACGCCGGCGAAGTCGGTCGAGGCCTTGAGCCGCTTGACGAACTCCATCGTGCGGGTGGCGTCGACGTCGACGAACAGGCTCACGTGCGGTGCCTCGTACGCGGAACGGACCATGGCGCTCGCGGTCATCTTGCGCACGCCCTTCACCGGGATGCGCTCCTCGCGCTCGTCCTTCCACGCCGGCGTCTCGATGTTGCGGAAGACGCTGGCCTGGCTCGCCTCGCGGACGACGTCGTCGCGGGTGATCTCTCCGACGAGGCCCGTGCCGACGACCGTGGTCAGGTCGACGCCGAGGTCCTTGGCCAGCTTCCGGATCGGGGGCTTGGCGATGACGGGGACGGCGGCGGCCGCCGGCACGGAGCGCGGCGCCGGACGCGAGGGCGCCGAACGCTGCACCGGAGCCGCAGCGGGGGCGGCGGCGCGCGCGGCCGGCTGGTCGCCGGACGCGCCGTCGCGACGCTCGGCGCGGGTGCGGCCCCTGCGCCGCGAGCCGGCCGTGCCCTCCGAGCCGTAACCGACGAGGACGGCGCCGGAGCCCGCATCCTCGTCGGGGTCGGTCTCGACGCCCGCGGTCACCTCGACCGGCTCGGTGACGAGCGAGTCGGAGACGGGGGCGCCGTCGCCGTCGTCGTCGCCCTCCCCGTCGATCCGGACGATCGCGGTGCCGACGTCGACCGTCGTGCCCTCCTCGACGAGGAGGGCGCCGACGACACCGGCGTAGGGGGACGGGAGCTCGACGAGCGACTTGGCGGTCTCGATCTCGACGATGACCTGGTTGACCTCGACCGTGTCCCCCGCGGCGACCCTCCACGAGACGATCTCGGCCTCGGTCAGGCCCTCGCCGACGTCGGGGAGGGTGAAGAACTGTTCAGACATGAAGACTCCTGCGGGTGGGCCGAGCTAGTAGGCGAGGGAGCGGTCGATGGCCTCGAGGACCCTGTCCGCGTCGGGGACGAAGAACCCCTCCAGCTTCGCCGCGGGGAACGGGGCGTCGAAGCCGGAGACCCGCAGCACGGGCGCCTCCAGCGAGTAGAAGGCCTTCTCCGTGATCGTCGCGGCGATCTCCGAGCCGAGCGAGACGTTGCCGTTGGCCTCCTGCGCCAGGACGAGTCGGCCCGTCCGGCGAACGCTCTCCAGGATCGGCTCGAAGTCGACCGGTGACAGCGACCGCAGGTCGACCACCTCGGCGCTAATGCCCTCCGCGGCGGCGATCTCCGCCGCCTGCAGCAGGGTCGAGACCATCGCCCCGTGACCGAGCAGGGTGACGTCGTCGCCCCGGCGGACCACCCGTGCGCTGTGCAGTGGCGCCGCGGAACCGCCGAGGTCCACCTCGCCCTTCGGCCAGTACCGGCTCTTCGGCTCGAAGAACAGAACCGGGTCGGGCGAGGCGATGGCCTCCTGGATCATCCAGTAGGCGTCGTTCGGCGTCGAGGGGCTCACCAGCCGCAGGCCGGGCGTGTGAGCGAAGTAGGCCTCGGGGCTCTCCTGGTGGTGCTCGACCGCGCCGATCCTGCCGCCGTACGGCACCCGGATCACGACCGGCATGTCGATGGCACCGCGGTGCCGGGCGATCATCCGCGACAGCTGCGTGGTGATCTGGTTGAAGGCGGGGAAGATGAAGCCGTCGAACTGGATCTCGCACACCGGACGGTAGCCGCGCATCGCCATCCCGATGGCCGTGCCGACGATGCCGGACTCGGCCAGGGGGGTGTCGCGGACGCGCTCGGCACCGAACTCCGCGTGCAGTCCCTCGGTCACACGGAAGACCCCGCCGAGCGGGCCGATGTCCTCGCCCATGAGCAGGACGCGCTCGTCGGCGAGCATCGCCTGGCGCAGTCCGGAGTTGATGGCCTTCGCCATCGTCAGCGTCGCCGTGCGGGGCTCGTCGACGGCACCGGAGGGGGTCTCGGGCGCCGACGGGACGGACGAGCCGCCCACCGCGTCGGACGCGGCCGGGACGGAGGGCTCGGTACGGGACGTGGTGCTCATCACTCGGCCTCCATCTGGCGCTCGTAGTCGTCGAGCCACGCGCTCTGCTCGTCGATGCGGGGGTGGTCTTGCGCGTACACGTGGTCGAAGATCTCCTCCCTCCCCGGGGGCTGGAGGGCGAGGGCGCGGCGGCGGACGTCGGAGGCGAAGTCGGCCGCGTCGGCGTCGGCCCGGGCCAGCAGCGCCTCGTCCGCGCCCTTCGCGAGGAGGTAGGCGTCGAAGCGGGCGATCGGGTCCCTGGTGCTCCAGTAGTCGACCTCGTCGTTGAGCCGGTACTTGGTGGGGTCGTCACTGGTCGTGTGCGCGCCCATCCGGTAGGTCAGTGCCTCGATGTACGCCGGCCCGAGCCCGGAGCGGGCCTCGTCCAGGTGATGCGCGGTGACCGCGTAGGAGGCGAGCACGTCGTTGCCGTCGATCTGCACACCGGGGATGCCGAAGCCGCCCGGCCGGTTGACCAGCGGCACCCGCGACTGCCGCTCGACGGGCACCGAGATGGCCCAGTGGTTGTTCTGCAGGAAGAACACCTGGGGCGTCTGGTAGCTGGCGGCGAAGACGAGCGACTCGCTCGCGTCCCCCTCCGAGGTGGACCCGTCGCCGAAGTAGACGAGCACGGCCTCGTCGCGGTCGACGTCGCCCGTGGCGCACGCGCCGTCCAGACCGATCCCCATCGCGTAGCCGGTGGCGTGAAGCGTCTGCGCCGCGAGGACGAGGGTGTAGAGGTGCGTGTTGCCGTTGGACGGGTCGGTCGGGTCCCAGCCCCCGTTGCTCAGGCCCTTCATCAGCCGGACGATGTCGATCGGGTCGACGCCCCTGATCACCGGGACGATGTGCTCCCGGTACGACGGGAAGATGTGGTCCTGCGCCCTCGCGGCCCTGCCGGAGCCGACCTGTGCGCCCTCCTGGCCCCTGGACGGCGGCCAGAGCGCCATCTGGCCCTGCCGCTGCAGGTTGGTCGCCTCGGTGTCGAGGGCGCGGGAGAAGCGCATGTCGCGCAGGAAAGTCGTGTGGTCGTCGTCGCCGAGCGCGTCGAGGCGCTCCAGGTAGGGCTCCGCGCTCGCGGTGGGGGCGAAGCGACCGTTCTCGTCGAGGAAACGGACGGTGTCGGCGGCGATCTCGTGCGGTGCTGATGCCATCGTCTTAGGCTAACCCTTCCGTGACGGGCCGCCCAGGAGCGGGTGTCCCGGCTCCAGGAGGGCGACGATCTCTGCGGCGGCGGCGGTCAGGCGCGCCGTCGCCTCCTGCTCCCCGATGCTGATGCGGACCCCGGAGCCGGGGAACGCCCGTCCGATGATCCCGTGCCGTTCGAGCACTCCGGCGACGGCCCCGGTCTGCTCCCCCGCGTCGAGCCAGAGGAAGTTGCCGTGCGGCTCGGGCACGCGCAGCCCCGCGGCGCGGACCGCGTCGAGCTGTTCGGACCGGCGCCCGACGAGCACGGAGACGCGCTCGAGCATCTCGTCGTCCCGCGCGAGCGACTCCAGGGCGGCGTTCTCGGCGAGACCGGTGACGGCGAGCGGGATCGCGGTCGACCTGGCGGCGTCGAGGAGGGCCCTGTCGCCGATCGCATAGCCGACGCGCAGACCCGCGAGGCCGTAGGCCTTGCTGAAGGTCCGCAGCAGGACGACGTTCGGGTGCTCCCTGACGATGCTCGCCCCGTCGGCGATGGACGGGTCGACGACGAACTCGCGATACGCCTCGTCGAGGATGACGAGCACGGACTCCGGGACACGGTCGAGGAACGAACGCAGCTCCGTCTCGGTGACGATCGACCCGGTCGGATTGTTGGGCGAGCAGACGATGACGGCCCTCGTGCGGTCACCGATGGCGTCGGCCATGGCGTCGAGGTCGTGCCGGTGGTCGGCGGTGAGGGGCACCTGGACGCTCGTCGCACCGGTCACGGTCACGAGCGAGGGGTACGCCTCGAAGGAGCGCCACGGGTAGACGACCTCGTCGCCCGCTCCTGCGACGGCGAGGAGGAGCTGGGCGATCAGCGAGACCGAGCCCGCTCCGACGTGCACCTCGTCGACGTCGACGTCGAAGCGGGCCGCGAGCGCGGCGCGAAGCCTGGCGGCCGTGGCGTCGGGGTAGCGGTTGATGGCTCCGTCCCCGACAGCGGCCTCGACCACGCCGGGAAGGGGCGGGAAGGGGTTCTCATTGCTCGACAGTTTGAGCGCGTCGCTCGCGGCCGGGCGGCCCTGCCGGTACGCGGGAAGCCCGGCGATCTCCGGCCGCAGCCGCACCTGGGTCCGAGTCGTTGATGTCACCCGTCGAGTCTACGGCCGCCCGATTCGGCCCCGAGAATATTGCGGCCGTGTGAGTATGGCGTCATGACCGGTTTCCTGCTCCGCATCGTCACCAACGCCGTCGCCATCTGGCTGACCACCCTGCTGCTCGCGGGCGTCAGCGTCCGCGCCTTCGCCGACGGTGTCGGGCCGGAGCTGCTCAGCTACGCGGTGGTCGCGCTCGTGTTCGCGGTGGTGAACGCCGTCATCGGCACGGTGATCCGGATCGTCGCCTTCCCCCTCTACGTGCTCACGCTCGGACTGATCTCGTTCCTCGTCAACGGGCTGCTCCTGCTGATCACCGCGGGGGTGACGTCGTGGTTCGGCTTCGGCCTCGTCGTGGACGGATTCTGGTGGGGTGTCCTGGGGGCGCTCCTGATCTCGGTCTTCAACGCCCTCCTGAACTCGGTGCTCCGGACCGCCCGCGACGACTGAGCTCCGTGTGCTCGGTGAGCCGGTATCCCCGGCTCTCGCCTACCGCTCCGGGCGGCACGATCGCGGAGACGTGGCCGACCACTCGCGGGTCGGCCGCCCGGTCGGCCGCCGAGGCGGTCCGCAGGTAGCGTTCCCGTGCGTGCCCCGCGGCGCCGACGGCGGCGGCCGCCCCGGCACCGCTCGGTGCCGTGACGACGACGCGGCCAGGGTCGTGGCCACTCGGCTCACCGCCGGACAGGACAGGCACGGGATCGTCCGAGTGGCGCACGGTGAGAGCCGCCACACCCCGGCCGGGCACGATGCCGTCGCCGGGTGAGCCGAAGCCCGTGGTGGATTCGACGGGGAAACGCCCGTCCGCCGCGATGCGCGAGGCGATGAGCGCACCCTGGCTGTAGCCGACGAGGTGCACACGATCCCCCTCCGCGACCCCCGCGTCGGACAGCGCCTGCTCCACCGCCCGCTGCGAGGCGCCGACCCGGCCGGACACCCCCGCGAGGTTGCTCGAGAGGTCGAAGGGTTCGGACCCGTCGGGGTCGTCCCGTGTTCCGGAGATGTAGGCGACGACCGTGTCCGATCCCCCGCGGGAGCCCGGATACCTGTCGATGCGCAGCTGCGGGCCGCCGTCGGGGATGCGCTCCAGGTGGGCGGCCAACGTCGCCGGGGCCCTGACCGGCTCGGGATCCCCCGCCCGAGCGGAGACCGGCCCCTCCCCCGCCCCGGAGAGCCGCGCAGCAATAGCTGCATATCGCCGAGCGGAGCGGGGGTCGGCTCTGGCGCCCACGACTCGCTCGGTCGCCAGGACGACGAACGCGGCCGCTCCGACGGGCTCGGCATAGCCCGACGCGACCGGAGCGAAGCCTGGCCCGGCAGCGCTCAGTCCCGCGCTGATGGCGGTCTCGCCCTCCTCGCTGCGCTCGGCCGCCTGCCGGAGCGTCCGGGCCAGGCGCACGCAGTCCTCCACGAGCACCGCGAGCGCTCCCCGCGCCTGGACGAAGCCCTCTCCGCCGAGACCGTCGTGCCGTCCGCAGTCGTCCAGGCAGGACTGCAGTTGCTCGGCACGATCCCACACGGCCGCGGCCGCGGTGAAGAGCCGGTCGGTGTCGACCGAGATGAAACCGCTCGTGACCACCGGACTCGGGTCCTCGCTCACTCGGACCTCCCCCGCGTCGTCAGCCCGCGACGAGAACCGCGGCGTCCAGCAGGGCGACGACGCGGCGATGACTGTCGCCGATCTCGACGAGACGCGCCGCACAGGCCGCCGCCGCCGGCGAGTGCCAGGGTGCGGCCAGATCGAGGATCCGCGGACCCAGATCGATCGAGCGGACGCGGTCGACCAGCTCCGTCGCCGCACCCCCGTCCGACACGGCCGACAGGAACGGCGCTCCCCCCGGCAGATCCCGACCCCAGTACTCCACTCCCCGCGTCCTTTCCCGCGCCGCTGTGTCCGCCGATCGTCCCCATCCCGTACCCCCTCGTGCTGCCTGCCGTCGTCGCTGTCCACGCGTCGCAGACTGCACCCGACAGGGCGGTGCGGACGCCGTGCACGGCGCATTGTGCACGACGGGCCGCGTCTCCCCCTCGGGGAGGGTTTCGGCAGCACGGCGTGGCGCGGTCACGCCGCGTCCATCACAATGGGTGGCATGCTGCCCCCACGCCTGGCCCAGAACGATCGCTTCGGCATCGCTTTTGTCTGCGCGGGGAACATCTGCCGCTCCCCCATGGCCGAGGCGATCTTCCAGCATCAGGTCAGCACGGCGGGGCTCCAGGATCACGTCGCGGTCCGGTCGGCTGGCATCGGGGACTGGCACGTCGGAGAGCCTCCCGACCACCGCACGCTCGAGGCGCTGACCCGTCACGGGTACCCGCTCCTCGGGCGGCGCGCCCAGCAGTTCGATCCGGCCTGGTTCCCCGATCTCGACCTCGTCGTCGCGCTCGACAGCAGTCACGAGCGGGCGCTGCGCGACTGGGCGCCGAGCGAGTCGGACAGGAGCAAGGTCGCCACTCTGCTCAGTTTCGACCCTGCACAGGCCGCATCCCGCGACGTCCCCGACCCCTATTACCGCGACGATGCGGCGTTCGAGCAGGTTTTGGGCATGATTGAGGAAGCGTCGGCGCAGCTGTTCCGCCAGATCAGGCCGGCGATCACCTGATCACGCCGGCCGTTCGCTGACCACACCAGTCATCCACTAGGGAGCCAACCGATGACCTCACTTCCTCCGCAGCCGCTGAGCCCGCTGGACGGCCGGTACCGCACCGCCGTCGGACCCCTCGGCGATTACCTGTCCGAGGCCGGCCTCAACAGGGCGAGGGTCCAGGTCGAGGTCGAGTGGATCATCTACCTCACCGAGCACTCCATGTTCGGATCGTCGCCGCTGACCGACGAGCAGCAGCACGCCCTGCGCGCGCTCTACGTCGACTTCGGCGAGTCGGAGATCGCCTGGCTGGCCGAGAAGGAGGCGGTCACCCGCCACGACGTCAAGGCGGTCGAGTACCTCGTCAGGGACCGTCTGGAGTCCCTCGACCTCGGTCACATCGCGGAGCTCACGCACATCACCTGCACGAGCGAGGACATCAACAACCTCTCGTACGCTCTCACCGTGTCCAGCGCGGTCCAGAGCGTCTGGCTGCCGGCGCTTCGCAGCGTGGTGAGCGCCCTCAGGGAGAGCGCGCACGAGTACCGGGGCGATGCGATGCTCTCGCGCACCCACGGGCAGCCGGCCACGCCGACGACGATGGGCCGCGAGCTCGCGGTCACCGCGTGGCGGCTGGAGCGCATCGCCGCCCAGGTCGACGGCACCGAGTACCTCGGCAAGTTCTCGGGTGCGACGGGGACGTTCGCGGCCCACCTGGTCGCGGACCCCGACGTCGACTGGACCGGGGTGTCCCGCGAGTTCGTCGAGTCCCTCGGTCTGGTGTGGAACCCGCTCACCACGCAGATCGAGTCACACGACTGGCAGGCCGAGCTCTACAGCCGCATCTCGCACGCCAACCGGGTGCTGCACAACCTCGCCACCGACGCGTGGACGTACATCTCGCTCGGCTACTTCCGGCAGATCCCGCAGGCCGGGGCGACCGGTTCGTCGACGATGCCGCACAAGATCAACCCCATCCGCTTCGAGAACGCCGAGGCGAACCTCGAGCTGTCCAGCGCGCTCCTCGACTCGCTCGCGGCGACGCTGGTCACCAGTCGGCTGCAGCGTGATCTGACGGACTCGACGACGCAGCGGAACATCGGGGTCGCGCTGGGGCACTCACTGCTCGCCCTCGACAACCTGCGTCGGGGCCTCGGCGAGATCGATCTCGACCGCGCGGTGCTCGCCGCCGACCTCGATTCCAACTGGGAGATCCTCGGCGAGGCGATCCAGACCGTCATCAGGGCCGAGGTCGTCGCGGGTCGTTCCCAGATCAGCGATCCCTACGCGCTCCTCAAGGATCTGACACGGGGCAAGCGGATCGGCGCTGCCGAGCTCGCCGAGTTCGTGTCGGGGCTGGACATCGGTGACGCTGCGAAGGCGCGCCTACTCGCCCTCACCCCTGCCGGCTACGTCGGGCTGTCCGACTCGCTCGTCGACCTGCTCCCCTGAGGAATGCCCGGCGGGGCGCCGTCCCCGCCGGGCAGCCGCTCCGCAGCGTGACGGTCACTGCACGGGGATCACGGCGCAGTTGCCGCAGATCGACGGCCACAGATCACGGGCCGTCGCTCAACGGCCACCGATCAGTGTCCGCGGCCTCCGCCCGTTCCGGGCTTGTTGTCCTCGTCGCCGTCCTGCAGCCTGATGTCGTTGCGCTCGAGGTCATCGGGCTTGACCGAGAGCGCGAACATCGCGATCCCCACCAGCGACACGATGAAGGCGATGCCGAAGGCGATCAGCGCGAAGATCACGTCGCGGGTCGACATGAGCGTGATCAGGCCAGTGAAAACGCCAAGGATGGCGGAGATCACGATCAGCTCGACCGGCTTGAGGATCTCGCGGCGGCTGGGCTTGCGGGGCTCGGTGCTCACCGGGCGACCTCCTGATCGGCGGGGGCAGCGTCGCGCACGGTCGACTCGGTCCCCCACTTGTAGCTGAGTGCGGCGATGACGAGGTACACGCCGACGATCGCCGCGTACGCGCCGAAGGCGCCGAGCGTCAGCACCGAGGCGGTCTGCGCACCGGGCACGTTCTCCGTGCCGCCGTACTGCACGAAGAAGTCCGCCGGGACGAGAACGAAGACGACCGCGAGCACCATTGTCAGCACCGCGGTGAAGACCCACTCCTTGGAGAACGGCTGGCGCCCGCGGGCTCGGAGCCCTCCGATGAGCTCGACGATGCCGCTGGCACCCGCCCAGACCGCGACGAGAAGCAGCCAAACGCGCACCTCCGACGACACGAGCACCAGAGCCGCGATACCTGCCACCAGCGTGATTGCAGCCTGCACGATGCTGTAGACGCTCCACGGCCGTTCAAGCACCCGGGCGCTCCACGGGCCGACGGCGAGGGCGCTCACGATGGCGAAGACGCCAAAGATGAGCATGCCGCGGGACTCGGAGTGGTCCGTCGAGAACGTCACGGCCATGCCGGCTGCGAAGCTGAGCACGCCGCGGAGGGCGAGCGGGCCCCAGTACGGGAACGCTCCCGTCGTTGTGGACGTCGTGCCTGGCACAGTTGGCCCTCTCTCATCTGGTGCGGGGTCACCCCAGTCTACGTGCCGCGCACCGCACGCCCGACCGCACGGTCGCGACAGCGATCCGCCCGGGGCGGCCGAAACCCGACGGTGTCAGATCCCCGGAGCGAGGTCCGCGAAGCGCGAGTAGTGGCCGTGGAACGCGACGGTCACGGTCCGTGTCGGGCCGTTGCGGTGCTTGGCCACGATCAGGTCGGCCTCGCCCGCGCGCGGGCTGTCCTTCTCGTACACGCTCTCCCTGTGCAGCAGGATGACCATATCGGCGTCCTGCTCGAGCGAGCCGGACTCGCGCAGGTCGCTGACCGCCGGCATCTTGTCGGCGCGCTGCTCGGACGCACGGTTCAGCTGGGACAGCGCGATGACCGGGACCTGCAGCTCCTTAGCGAGCAGCTTCAGCGCACGGGAGAACTCGGAGACCTCCTGCTGCCTGCTCTCGACCCGCTTGCCGCTGGTCATCAGCTGCAGGTAGTCGATGACGACGAGCTTGAGCCCGACCTTCTGCTTGAGCCGACGGCATTTGGCACGGATCTCGACGAGCGTCATGTTGGGGCTGTCGTCGATGTACAGCGGCGCGTCGTTGATCTTGCCCCGCGTGGACGCGACCTTCGTCCAGTCGCGGTCGTCCATCTCGCCCTTGCGCATCGACTGCAGCGGGACGCTGGCCTCGGCCGACAGCAGGCGCATGGCGATCTCGCTCCTACCCATCTCGAGCGAGAAGAAGATCGCGGGCATGTTGTGGGCGATCGCCGCCGACCGCGCGAAGTCGAGGGCGAGGGTGGACTTTCCCATCGCCGGACGGGCGGCGACGATGATCAGCTGCCCTCCGTGGAAGCCGTTGGTGAGGTCGTCCATCTCGGCGAAGCCTGTCGGCGTTCCGGCCATTCCGCCGTCGGCGCCCTCCGCGGCCTCGATCTCGCTCATGGCAACGCCGACCGCGTCGCTCAGCGGGACGTAGTCCTCGGTCTCGACCCCGCCGGCGACGCTGTAGATCTCTGCCTGGGCGTTGTTCACCAGGTCGAGGACCTCCCCCTCGCCCGAGTAGCCCATCTGAACGATCCGCGTCCCGGCCTCGACCAGCCGGCGCAGGAGGGCACGCTCGGCGACGATGCTCGCGTAGTAGCCCGCATTCGCCGCCGTCGGCACGAGCGAGGTGAGGGTGTGCAGGTAGTCGGCGCCACCGGCACGGCTGAGGTCGCCGGTCTTGACCAGCTCGTCGGTGACAGCGATGACGTCGGTCGGCTCGCCCCTGGCGTACAACGACAGCAGGGCGTCGAACACGATCTCGTGCTTGGGGATGTAGAAGTCCTGGCCCCTGACCGTCTCGACCACGTCGGCCACGGCATCCTTGGACAGGAGCATGCCTCCGAGCGCCGACTGCTCGGCGAGGAGGTCATGCGGCGGCGTCCGGTCGTGACGCGGCTCCTCGGTGGGCATGGAGCCGATCTGAGCAAGTGACACCGGACGCCTTCTTTCTGATCACGAACCGCCGGCCCGAAGGAAACCGGGCCCAGTGGCCGGTCGGCCGTAACCCGCTAGCCGACACCCACTGGCCGACACGGGATTGGTCCGAACGTCCCAGTGGATGCCACGGCACTGAACGGTTTCAGTAGAGCAGCAGCCACCGACACTCGAACGTCGTCGAGCCGGAGGGCCGAGGTGCCGGACGGAACCGGTTCGGCACGGTCGATTCACCCTAGGGAGCCCCGGCGATCCAGGCCAAATCAGACCTGTGGACAATGCGGTGGAAAACGTGGGCGCAACGCCGTCGCCCTTGTGAACAACCAGGGAAAAAACCTGTGGACAGCATGGGGAGTAACATTTCACTTTATTGATCTGACCAGGGATTTCCTTGCTCCACACCCTGTGGGGAAAAACCGACCTCAAGTAAGGGTTGAAGCATCGGGCTTGACGTTGCGCTATGTGTACTTCTCTGGGGAAAACACCCCCCGAAACGGGGTGTCAGCCAGCCTCGCGCCATCCCCGTCGTGGCCCGTTCACCCGGCGCTCGGCATCGTCACATTCGCACGCGCGGACAGGACGGTGAGGCGGCGTGAACAGCCCTCAAGGCGGGCCGACCGCCGGCACGCGCCCGAGTCGGCTGCGCGCCCAGCCCGGACCGCTGCATTCGCCCGCGCACGCCCGCGGACGAGCGGCCACCGTGCACCAGCGGCGTCCGCGCACCAGCGGTGTCCGCGCACCAGCGGTGTCCGCGCACGACGAAGGGGGAGGGCCGAAGCCCTCCCCCTTCTGTCACCGCGAGACGCGGGTGGCGCTACTTGGCCGCGACGACCTGGAGCGTGATGGTGGCGAGAACGTCCTCGTGCAGACGGACGGTCGCCTCGTGGCTGCCCACGACCTTGATCGGGTTGACGATCTGGACCTTGCGCTTGTCGATCTGGCCGAGGCCGGCCTCGGCGACCGCGTCAGCGATCTGCGCGGGCTTGACCGAGCCGAACAGACGACCCTCGTTGCCGGCCTTGACGGCGAGCTTGACCGCGGTGCCCTCGAGCGAGGCCTTGAACGCCTGAGCGTCCTCGAGCGAGGCCAGGGCACGAGCGCTGCGCGCGGCCTTGATCTGCTCGACCTGCTTCTGACCGCCACGCGACCAGACGACCGCGAAGCCCTGGGGGACCAGGTAGTTGCGGGCGTAACCGTTCTTGACCTCGACGACGTCGCCGGGGGTTCCGAGGCCATCGACCTCGTGCGTGAGAATGAGCTTCGACATGATTCGTTACTCCTTAGCGGCCGGAGCCGGCGTAGGGGAGGAGCGCCATCTCACGCGCGTTCTTGACGGCACGTGCGATGAGACGCTGCTCCTGGACGGAGACGCCGGTGATGCGGCGCGCACGGATCTTGCCGCGCTCAGAGACGAACTTGCGGAGGGTCGCGACGTCCTTGTAGTCGATGACGCCGACGCGGATCGCCTTCGCGGGAGCGACGACCTTGGCGCCCTTCCCGCGGGGCTTGCGGCTCGTGCCGCTTGACTTTCCAGCCATAGTTTTTCCTTATCGATAAGAAAGATGTGTGTCCCGGCATGCGGGACGGGAATCAGAAGGGGGTGTCGTCGCCGAACGATCCCGGCGTGTTCCAGCCGCCAGCACCGCCGCCGGAGACGGCGGGACCGGACGCGGCCCACGGCTCGTCGTTCGACGGGTACTGCTGCTGCTGGACCTGCCCCTGACCGCGGTTTCCGCCGCCGCCCCCGCCACTGGTGCGGGTGACCTGCGCGGTCGCGTAGCGGAGGCTCGGGCCGATCTCGTCGACCTCGAGCTCGATGACGGTGCGCTTCTCGCCCTCCTTGGTGTCGTAGGAGCGCTGACGCAGACGACCCTGCGCGATCACGCGCTGGCCCTTCGTCAGCGAGCCGGCGACGTTCTCGGCGAACTCGCGCCACACACTGGCGCGCAGGAAGAGCGCCTCGCCGTCCTTCCACTCGTTCGACTGACGGTCGAAGGTGCGAGGGGTCGAGGCGATGGTGAAGTTCGCCACGGCCAGTCCGGACTGCGTGTAGCGCAGCTCAGGGTCGGCCGTGAGGTTCCCCACGACGGTGATGACGGTTTCGCCGGCCATCGGGACTAGGCGTCCTTCTTGACGGAGGCAGCCTTGCGGGCTGCCTTGGCGTCCTGACGCTTGGCCTCGGCCTCGACCTGGGCGATCGCCTCTTCGGCACGCAGCACCTTCGTGCGCATGACGGCCTCGGACAGCTTCAGCTGACGGTCGAGCTCGTTCGTCGCCTCGCTGGTCGCGGTGAAGTCGACGACGGCGTAGATGCCCTCGCTCTTCTTGTTGATCTCGTAGGCGAGACGGCGGCGGCCCCAGATGTCGACGTTGTCGATCGTGCCACCGTCGTTGCGGATGACGTTGAGGAACTTGTCGAGACTGGGAGCAACGGTGCGCTCGTCAATCTCGGGGTCCAGAATCACCATGAGTTCGTACTGATGCGTCACTAACCCACCTCCTTCGGACTTAACGGCTGCAGGATTTCTGCAGCAGGAGGGTTGTTGCATCGTCGCCGGTGTGCAGGATGCACGGGGGCAACCCTGCAACCCTATCGGAGGCCACAGCCTTAAGCGAGCCATGGGCCGATCGGCGTGCAGAAAACGCCAGGCACGTATGCCTGTGAGTTCCCTTAGACTTCTGGACTGTCACCACTGACACGACGCAAGGGACCATCTCCATGTCCGACCAGACACCCACGCCTCCCACCGACGGACCCGCCGTCCCGCCCGTGCCGCCGGCGCCGCCCGTGGCACCGCAGGGACCGTCCGCCCCTCAGGGCCAGGGGAATGGCCTCGCGATCACCGCCCTCGTCCTCGGAATCCTCTCCGTCGTGCTGTGCTGGTTCCCGCTGCTGGCCGCACCGCTCGGGATCGTGGCGCTCGTCCTCGGAATCGTCGCGCTCCGCAAGCGCCAGGCGAAGGGCATGTCGCTGACCGGCATCATCACCGGTGGCGTCGGCGTGCTGATCTCGATCATCGTGATCATCATCTCCGCGATCGTCTTCGCAACCGCGATCTCCACCGCCAACAACTACACAGACGAGTACACCGAGCAGTCGGAGGCCGTGTACGAGCTCGAGTTCCGCGCCTCGGTCAACTCGGGCGACGCGAGCGTCAGCTACAGCACCGGGGGCAGCAGCTCGTCCACCGACATCACCGCGGAGGAGTGGTCCGAGACCGCCACCCTCGAGGGCTACGACGCCGCCTCCCTCGTCGTCACGGGCGACTACGAGACCAGTGACCAGGAGGTCACCTGCGAGCTCATCCTCGACGGCGAGGTCGTCGACAGCCAGAGCGGCACCACGAGCGTCAGCTGCTCGGCAAGCACCTTCTGACCCGGCAGCGCCGAGCACAGAACCCCGAGTGCCCCGACCGGATGACGGTCGGGGCCCTCGTCGTCCACCGGCGCGGCTCCGTGTGCCGCGGTCAGCGACGCCTACCCCGCAGAGCCCTGGACCGGGGGCGGGGCGGCGATACTGGGCTCAGCGGGGGAGAGCACACGCTCGAAGCAGATCGAGTGCGGGTCGTCCGCGTAGGCGCCGAAGCGCTCGATCCGCCGGTAGCCCTCCCGCTCGTACAGCCGGATCGCCTCCGGCTGCCTGTCGCCGGCCTCGAGCAGCATCCGCGTCGCCCCCTCCGCCCGTGCGGCCGATTCGAGCGCCCTGAGCACGGCGACGGCGACGCCCCTGCCGCGGGACTCGGGCACCACGTACATCCGCTTGAGCTCGACCACCCCGTCGCCGAGCGGTCGCAGCCCACCGCAGCCGAGCGCTGAGCCGTCCGCCGCGCGGGCGACGAGGAAGACGCTGACCGAGTCGGCCGTCGGGGCCGCGCCGTACTCGTGGTCGTCGTTGCCGTAGCGGGAGTCGAGCTCGGCCCGCTGGGCGGCGCGCAGCGATGTCGCGTCCGGGTCATCCCAGGCGACGCTGTCGATGCGGAGTGGGGTCGTCATGAATCGGGTCCTCTCGTCGTAACAAACGTTACGGTAACACTTGTTACGCTGTGCTCAGACCCCGGACACGGCGACCAGCACAGCACCCCCGAGAGCCGCGTGCGGGAACCAGCCCCGCGGGCCTCCGTTCCCGCCGACCCCCAGAGAGGAGCCCGGCAGCATGACCCGCACGAGAGACGACGACCGGCGCGAACGCCTGTCCGCCGCCACCTGGACCGTCCTGGCCAGGGACGGGGTCTCCGGGCTCACGCTGCGCGCCGTCGCCGCCGAGGCCGGATGCACCACCGGCCTCGTCCTGCACGCCTTCGCCGACAAGCGTGCCCTGCTCCTGCACGCGCGCGAACTGCTGCACAGCCGTGGCACGAGCCACGCGGACGCCCTCGACGACGGAACGCGCGGGCCCGCGGACGTGCTGCGGCTGTTCCTGCTGCGCAGCGTCGACGCCGGACCGGGGGAGGACGACGGAACCGACCGCAACGAGGACGCCAGGGTGTGGCTCGGGTTCCTGGCCGCCTCGCTGTCCGACCCCGTGCTCGCCGAACGGCACAGGCAGGGCAACCACGCGTTCCTCGGCCGGTGCGCCGCCCTCATCGGCCGGGCGCTCCCCGAGCTGGGGGAGCGGGAGTGCGAGGAGAGGGCGCTCGCGCTGTCCGCCACCGTCGAGGGCCTGAACACACTGAGCACCGCCGATCCCGATCGCTACGACCGCCGCGTCAGGCGCTCCGCGGTCGACGGCGCGATCCGCACCGCCCTGGCCCCGAGACCGTAGGCTGTAATCCCGTTCCGTCCGTCGTTCCCGAGAGGAACCCCCATGGCCCGACGACCCGCGCGCGGCCCCGCCGCCGTCCTCGTTCTCCTCGGCGTGCTCGGCACGAGCGCCTGCGCACCGGGCGGAGCGGAGGAGTGCGCGAGCTGGCCGGAGCTCTCCAGCGAGCAGCAGCGCACCGACGCCTCCCAGCTCGTCGTCATCGGCACCGTCGACGAGCGCGACGGCGACGAGCGGATGCTCGGGGTCGATGCCGCGGCCTGGACCGTCACCGTCGACGAGACGCTCAAGGGCGACGCCGAGGCCGGCAGCCGGATCCGCGTCGTCTCCACGCCCGAGACGTGCGGCAGCGGCGACTGGAGCGACCCGCTCGACACCGACACCCCGCTCGTGCTCTACCTCGTCGGCGACGACCAGGGCAACTGGGCGACCGTGACGCCGTTCGACGGGACCGCTCCGGCCGTCTGATCAGCGCCGGCCCCGCGGGGAGCCCGCGCCCGACTCAGCCGTCGGTGACCGCGACGTTCGCGAGGTCCTGCGCCTGGGTCAGCGCCTCGCCGACCTCGCGATCACCCTCGAACATCTGGTCGAAGATGGGCTCGAACACGGCCGCGCCGTCCTCGTAGTGCGAGCTGGAGGGTGCGGGGATCGGGGTCGCACCGTTCACCGAGTCGAAGAACGGCGTGACGTCGACGTCCTCGCCGGACCAGTACGAGGTGAAGGCGTCCTCCGCCGCGGTGACGGCGGGAACCGCGCTGCCGGACGTGCCGAGGTAGGCGTTGCCCTCCTCGCTGCCCATCCAGCTCAGCACGCGCTTGATCTGGTCCTGCTTCTCGCTCTGGGCGTTGCCCGCGGCGACGATGCCGTTGGTGACCGAGACGCGGCCTTTCGGGCCGGAGGCCATCGGCACGACGCCCCAGTCGAAGTCGGCGCCGTCGGCGACGTTCTTCAGGTTGTAGACGCCCGACTGGAACAGGGCGAGCTTGCCGTCGATGAAGGCGTCGCGGCTGAAGTCGCCGTCCGCGTTCGTCTCCGCACCCGGGGGCGCGACGTGCGCGTCGTTGACCGCGTCGACGAGGTACTGGAACGCCTGGGCGGAGGCGGGCTCGGCGAAGGAGAACTGCTCGCCGTCCTCGAAGGAGCCGCCGTTCGAGCCGATGTAGGGCAGCAGGATCGCCTGCAGGTCGTTGCCGATGTTGGTGCCGTACTGCGCCAGCTTGTCGCCGGAGAAGCCCTTCTCGTCGCCGCGCGTGCCCGACTCGTCGACGGTGAGCTTCTTGGCCACGTCGAGGAAGGTGTCGTCGTCCTCGTCGGGGCTCCAGACCAGGGAGCCGAGGGACTCCGGGTCCACGCCGGCCTCCTCGAGGAGGTCGGCGTTGTAGTACGTCGCAATGCCGGCGTCGTACACCTGCGGGACACCCCAGAGGACGTCGTCCCTGGTGAACTGATCGACGACGCTGGACTCCCAGGCGCCGCGCGCGTTCGACCCGAGCGCCTCGTCGATGTTGACGAGGTTGTTGCTGTCCGCGTAGCCCGCGTAGCTGGACGAGTTCACCCAGAACACGTCCGCCGCGGTGGACCCGGCCACGTCGGTGCGCAGCTGCGTCCAGTACTCGTCCCACGGGACGACGGAGACCTCGACGTCGATGTCGCTGTTGGCCTTCTCGAACGCGGCGAACGACTCCTCGTAGGAGGCCGCGACCGTCTCGTCCCACAGCCGGACGGTCACCGTCGTGGTGCCGTCGGGGTTCTGGGTGCTGCTCGGCGCGGGGGAGGAGCACCCGGCGAGGGCGAGGGCGCCGACGGCGACGACGGCGGTGATGACGAGGGGGCGAGTACGCATGCTGCTCTTCCTGGGCCGACGCAGCCCGGTCGGGTGTCCGGGGTGCTCCGCGGCCCGAGACGGGGTTCGGACCCCCACGATGCTAGACCACGCCACTGCAAACATCGAACGGGCGTCCGGCCGGGCCGACGCGGGCCGAGGTGTTCTGCCCGCGCTCGGGAGCGGGGGAGTGCACAGCGACGGCCTCACGGAGCGGTCTACCGCGAGCCGCGGTCGAGGACCAGGATGGGGCCATGACGCCCGCAACCGAGCTCCCGCCCCTCACCGACCTCTACACGGACCTGCACGCGCACCCCGAGCTCAGCCTCGCCGAGACGCGCACGGCCGGCATCGTCGCCGAGCGGCTGCGCGCAGTGGGCTGCACCGTGGACACGGGCGTCGGAGGGACGGGGGTCGTCGGGGTCCTCGACCGCGGAGACGGACCGACCGTGCTGCTCCGCGCCGACATGGACGCGCTCCCGGTGGCCGAGCAGACCGGGCTGCCCTACCGGAGCACGGTGACGACGGTCACGCCCGACGGCCGTGAGGTGCCCGTCATGCATGCCTGCGGCCACGACATGCACACCGCCGCCCTGCTCGGCGCCGTCGCCGAGCTCGCCGCCGACACCGCTTGGAGCGGCAGGGCGCTCGCCGTCTTCCAGCCGGCCGAGGAGCTCGGCACCGGTGCCGCCGCAATGGTCGCCGACGGGCTGTTCGAGCGCTTCGGCACCCCCGACGTTGTCCTCGGCCAGCACGTCGCCCCACTGCCGGCCGGCGTGCTCGGCGTGCAGCCGGGACCGGCGTTCGCCGGCTCCGACGCCCTGACCATCCGGCTGTACGGCAGGGGAGGCCACGGATCACGCCCGGAGACGACGATCGATCCGGTCGTCCTCGCCGCCGCGGTGATCCTCCGGCTGCAGACGATCGTCTCGCGAGAGGTCGCCGGAGCAGAGACCGCCGTGCTCACCGTCGGCTCCGTCCACGCAGGGACGGCACCCAACATCATCCCCGACACGGCCGAGCTCACCGTCGGCATCCGGACGTTCACGCCGCAGGTGCGCGACCGCATCCTCACGGCGATCGAGCGCATCGTCCGCGCCGAGTGCGCCGCATCGGGGGCCGAGCGCGAGCCGGAGTTCACCTCGACCCACTCCTTCCCCCCTCTGGTCAACGACGGGGAGGGGGCCAGGGCGACCGCGGCCGCCCTCGCCGCGGGCGTGCCCGGCATCAGGGTCATCGAGCCGGGGCCGGTCACCGGGAGCGAAGACGTCGGCGGCTTCGCCACGGCGTCAGGCGCCCCACTGGTCTACTGGATCCTCGGCGGGGCCGACCCCTCGCTGTTCGCCGGGGCGAGGGACGAGGAGGACATCGCCCGCATCGTGGCCGAGCAGCCGTCCAACCACTCGCCGTTCTTCGCGCCGGTCATCGAGCCCACGCTCGGCATCGGCGTCGCGGCGCTGCGAACCGCGGCGCTGCACTGGCTCGCCCGCTGAGGCGACGGGAACGCCGCCCCAGCGGACGCCACGGCTCAGGCGTCCGCCGACACCGCCCAGAAGTTCACGCCCGCGTCGCCGGCGAACTCGTCGATCGCCGTCAGCTCCTCCTGGCTGAACTCGAGGTTGTCGAGCGCCGCGAGGTTCTCCTTCAGCTGCGTGACCGACGAGACCCCGATGAGCGTCGACACGACGGCGGGGTTGTGCAGCACCCAGGCCAGCGCCATCTGCGCCAGCGACTGCCCCCGGCCCGCGGCGATGACGGCCAGTCCGCGCAGCCGGCGACGCAGCTCCTCGTCGACGTGACGCGACCGCGGCGAACCGGCCGACTCCGCGGGGGCGTCTCCGAGATAGCGGTCGGTCAGCAGGCCCTGCGCGAGCGCTGTGAACGCGATCGCCCCGCGGCCGCGACGGACGAGCACCTCGTCCAGTCCGCCCTCGATCCAGCGGTTCAGCAGCGAGTACGCCGGCTGGTGGATGACCAGGGGGGTGCCCAGCCTGTCCGCGATGTCGAGCGCCTGCTCGGTGCGCTCCGCCGAGTAGGACGAGATCCCGACGTAGCGGGTCTTGCCCTGCCGGACGGCCGTGTCGAGAGCCCCGATCGTCTCCTCCAGCGGGGTGTCCTCGTCGAAGCGGTGCGAGTAGAAGATGTCGACGTGGTCGAGGCCGAGCCGCTGCAGCGAGGCGTCCAGGCTGGAGAGCAGGTACCCGCGCGAGCCGAGCTGTCCGAACGGCCCCGGCCACATGTCCCAGCCGGCCTTCGTCGTGATCGTGAGCTCGTCGCGGTACGGCGCGAAGTCCTTGCGCAGGTGCCGGCCGAGGTTCTCCTCCGCCGAGCCGTACGGCGGACCGTAGTTGTTGGCCAGGTCCCAGTGGTTGACCCCGTGGTCGAAGGCGTAGCGGAGGATCTCGCGCTGGGTCTGGAAGGGGCGGTCGTCGCCGAAGTTGTACCAGAAGCCGAGCGAGAGCGGCGGCAGCAGCAGCCCGCTGTCGCCGAGGCGGCGGTACTCGGTGCCGGTGTAGCGATCGGCTGCGGCGCGGTAGGGCGCGTGGGTGTCGGGGACCCCCTGGTCGAAGCGGACACGCGACTGCGTCATGGCACGGACTCCCTTGTTGCCGGTAGACGCCGCCGTCCGGCGACGCCATCGTCAGCCTAAACGGGATCGGGGCGCGCGGACCAGCGACCGCGTCACACGCCGACGGGTATCGTCCGCCACGCCGGACGGGCTAACCTTCACCCATGGCGACACCGGCACAGACACCCTCGACCGGCCGCGGCCGGCTCACCGCGCTCCTCACCGACCAGCTGGGCTGGCTGGCGATGCGGAGCCTGCAGATCCTGGTGGTGATCGGTCTGGCCGCCCTGCTGGTGGTCGCGCTCGTCCAGCTGAAGGTCGTGGTCATCCCCGTCCTCATCGCACTCATCCTCTCCGCCGCAATCTCGCCGGTGGTCCGCTGGCTCGCGGCCAAGAAGGTGCCGAAGATGCTCGCAACCTGGATCACCCTGATCGCCGGTGCGCTCATCTTCGGCGGCGTCGTCTGGCTGATCTCCTCGACCGTCTCGAACCAGTGGGACGACCTGGTCGAGTCGGCGAGCAACGGCGTCGCGCAGATCAACGACGCGCTCCAGCACCTGCCGTTCTCCATCAGCAACGACCAACTGGAGAGCATGAAGAGCGCCGTCGGGGACTTCCTCACCAGCAGCCAGTTCGGCTCGGGGGCCATCGCGGGCGTGTCCGCCGTCGCGAGCGTGATCACCGGCTTCCTGCTGACCCTGGTCATCCTGTTCTACTTCCTCAAGGACGGCGACCGGATCTGGGCGTTCATCCTCACCCCGTTCAGCGGCGAGCGCTACGCCCGCGGCGTCCGGGTGGGCCAGACCACGCAGCGCGTGCTCGGCGGTTACGTCAGGGGGACGGCGACGATCGCCCTCGTCGACGCGATCGGCATCGGCGCGGTGCTGCTGATCATGCAGGTGCCGCTCGCGATCCCGCTCACCGTGGTCGTCTTCGTCGGCGCGTTCATCCCGATCGTCGGGGCGACGCTGGCCGGAACGCTCGCGGCGCTCGTCGCGCTCGTCGACCAGGGGCTCGTCGTCGCACTGATCGTCGTGGCCGCGGTCGTCGCCGTCAACCAGCTGGAGGGGAACCTGCTTCAGCCCGTGGTCATGGCCCAGTCGCTGAAGCTGCACCCGCTCGTCGTCCTCGTCGCGCTGACCGGCGGCACCGTGCTGGCAGGGATCATCGGTGCGGTGCTGGCGGTCCCGATCGTCGCCGCGGCGTGGGCGATCATCAAGACCTGGAACGTCCCCGCAGACCCGGAGGTGCTCGCCAGCGACGCGGCGGCGGAGCCGGCGCGGCCGCGACCGCCACGCGGACGGCTCGCCCGATTCATCCTCGGCGCGCGCGGCTGATCCTCCGGGCTTCCGATTAACCCCCGCCCTGGCCGGGGGTGTCGGCGGTCACAGCGTCTACTCTTGACGCTATGGCGACGCCGCTGACCACCCTCGCGCTGCTCGGCGTACCGAGCCCCTCCGCCCCGCTGCTGACCGGCGCGGCCGAGCTGCTCTCCGCCGACCCGGGGCGGTCGATCCGCATCATCGGGGTCGGCCCCGACCTCATCGACGACGCGCGCTGGCAGGCGGAGCTGCGCTCCGCACTCGAGGCGGCCGGCTACAGCAGGTCGGTGACCCGGAGGACGACGACGGGGGCCCGCTGGGTGGTCGCCGACCCGCGGACGGCCGCCGGCGTGCGGACCATGCTCGCCGCGACGGGCGGACGGGTCGCCCTGCACCTGGACACCCCGCACGCCGACACCCTGGCCGTGCTCGCCGCGCTCCGCGAGCACGGCGTCCCCTCGGGTCTCACCCTCTCCCTGTCGGGTCCGTTCGGGACGACGCTGCGCACGGCGCGCGCCCTGAACCGCGCGCTCCAGACCACCCTGCCCGACAGCAGGACCCACCGGATCGACCCGGGACTGAGCACGGACATGCTGACGAGCCTGCTCGGCCTGCGCTTCGGGAACCGCCTGTTCGAGCCCCTGCTCGGCGCGGGCAACATCGCCCGGATCGAGATCGTCCGCGAGGAGCCGCGCGCCCAGTCGCCGGACGAGTGCGGGCCGCTCGCCGGTGTCGTCCAGACGGAGCTGCTCCACCTGCTCGGCGTCCTGCTCATGGAGCCGCCGTCGAGCCTCGGTGCCGACGAGCTCCGCGGCGGCCTGCTGCAGGTGCTCCGCGCGACGAGCGTCGCCGGCGACGGGCCGGGCGCGTCGCGACGGGCGCGCTACCTCGGCGGCACGATCGACAAGGTGCCGTTCCCGGCGTTCACCGCCTCGGGGGCCGCGGACACCGAGACGCTGGCCGAGGTGAACGTCCAGGTCGACACCTGGCGCTGGGCCGGCGTCCCCATCGTTCTGCGCGCCGGGCGGGCGCTGAGCGCCAGGCACGAGATCCTCATCACGCTGAAGGACCCGCCCCGCGTGCCGCGTGGGCTCAACCCGGCGCGGACGCCGTCGACCGTGCGGATCGGGCTGGACCCCGCCGAGGTCCAGATCACGCTCGGCATGTCCGGTGGCCCCGATCCGTACACGCTGGAGGCCCGATCGTTCGCGACGGCCCCGCTCAGAGGTTCGGGCAGCGCGGCGGCGCAGTTGCTGGAGGGCGTGCTCTCCGGCGACACGACGCTCAGCCTGGGGGCGCACGCGGTCGAGGAGGGCTGGCGGATCGTGACGCCTGTCCTGAACGCCTGGCAGCGCGGCGACGTGCCCATGGACCAGTACCGGCCGGGCGGGACGGGCCCGAGCGCCTGGCGCTGACGAGGGAGCGACGATGACGGACGGCAGCGGCGGCGGCGCGTGGGGACGAGCCCACCTCACCTTCGGCTGGGCCGAGGCTCGGCTGCGGCGGATGCGGCGGCGCGAGGAACCCGACCACCGGGGGGACGAGCCGGGGAACGACGGTGGGGCGGACGATGCGGCCGCGACGGACCGTTCCTCCGGTGCCACCGATCCCGCTGCCCATCGGGACGGTCCCTACGTGCACCCGCGCACGCGGGAACGTCACGGTGAGCGCGGTCGTGGCGCCGCGTCGGACGGGGACGCCGACTCCCTCTAGGGGCCATGGTGACCGGGCGGCCGCGGCGGACCCGCCACGGCGACAGTACCCGGACCGGTGAGGGCCTCAGCCCTGCCCGTCGCCCCCGGACGGAACGTCCGAGCGTGCGGCGCGCTCCGCCCACCAGGCGCGCAGACGGCGCTCCGCCTCCTCCTCGCCGAGCGGGCCCTCGTCGAGCCGGAGCTCGAGCAGCCAACGGTACGCCTCGCCCACCTCACGGCCGGGCCGAAGACCGAGCACCTCCTGGATGCGGTTGCCGTCGAGGTCGGGGCGGACGGCGTTGAGCTCCTCCTCCTCGGCGAGCACGGCGATGCGGTGCTCGAGGTCGTCGTAGGCGAAACCGAGCCGATCGGCCTTCCGCCTGTTGCGCGTGGTGACGTCGGCGCGCACGAGGATGTGCAGACGCTCGAGCTCGTCACCGGCGTCGCGCACGTAGCGGCGGACCGCGGAGTCGCTCCAGACGGCATCGGTGTAGCCGAAGAACCGCAGGTGCAGCTCGATCAGCCGGTACACGCTGGCGATGGTCTGCCGGTCGTACTTGAGCGCGAGCAGGCGCTTCTTCGCCAGTTTCGCCCCCACGACGTCGTGGTGGTAGAACGTCACCGCGCCGCCGGGCTCCAGGCGCCGCGTCGCCGGCTTGCCGATGTCGTGCAGCAGGGCGGCCAGGCGCAGGACGAGGTCGGGCTCCGCGCCGGGGTGGCGCGAGTGCTCGTAGTCGATCGCCTGGTCGAGGACCGTCAGGGAGTGCTCGTAGACGTCCTTGTGGTGGTGGTGCTCGTCGACCTCGAGGCGCAGCGCGGGGATCTCGGGGAGCACGAGGGCCGCGAGACCCGTGTCGACCATGAGGCGCAGCCCGCGACGCGGTGAGTCGGTGCGCAGCAGCTTGTTCAGCTCGTCCTGCACGCGCTCGGCGCTGACGATCTCGAGACTGCCCGCCCGCTCGGCGATGGCGTCGAGGGTGGCGCCCTCGACCTCGAAGCCGAGCTGCGAGGCGAAACGGACCGCGCGCATCATCCGCAGCGGATCGTCGCCGAAGCTGTGCTCCGGCTCGACGGGCGTGCGCAGCACTCCCGCGAGCAGGTCCTCGATGCCGCCGGCCGGGTCGACGAGCTCGACCTCGGGCACGCGCAGCGCCATGGCGTTCACGGTGAAGTCCCTGCGCCGCAGGTCGCCCTTCAGGCTGTCCCCGAAGGCCACGACCGGCTTGCGGGTCACGCCGTCGTAGCTGTCCGCGCGGTAGGTCGTCACCTCGACGGTGTCGACGAGGTCGCCGACGCGCACCCGGGCACCGATGGTGCCGAACTCGCGGCCGATGTCCCAGTGCGCGGCGCTGATCGGCTCGAGGACGGCGAGGATCTGGTCGGGGCGGGCGTCGGTCGTGAAGTCGAGGTCGTGCACGCTGCGTCCGAGGATGGCGTCCCGCACCGGCCCGCCGACGAGCGCGAGCTCGTGCCCCGCCTCCGCGAAGGCCGCCGCCACGCGGGCCACGATCGGGGACTCGGCGAGCGCCTGCACACGACCGAGGGCGTCGGCCATCCTCACTTCTTGCATGGGGACCATCGTATCGATCGGGCGGGGCGCGCCTGCCGGATCCCGCCCGCCGCGGGCGGCGCCCGCGCGCGTAGACTGCCGCGTGTGAGCGTCTTCGACATCCCCCTGATCACCATCGACGGCCGTGCGACGACCCTCGGCGAGTTGTCCGACGGACCCGTGCTCGTCGTCAACGTCGCCTCGCGCTGCGGCCTCACCCCGCAGTACGGCAAGCTCGAGCAGCTGCAGCGCGACTACGCCGACCGCGGCCTCACCGTCGTCGGCTTCCCCTGCAACCAGTTCGCCGGCCAGGAGCCCGGCTCGGCGGAGAAGATCCAGGAGTTCTGCTCGACGAGCTACGGCGTCACCTTTCCCCTCATGGAGAAGACGAAGGTGAACGGGCGCTCCCGGCACCCGCTCTACGCGGAGCTGACCACGACCCCCGACGGGAACGGCAAGGCCGGGCGCGTGAGCTGGAACTTCGAGAAGTTCGTCGTCGACCGCGACGGCGGGGTCCGCCGCTTCCGCCCGAAGACCCAGCCAGACGACCCCGAGGTGATCGCGGCGATCGACGCCGCCGTCGCCGTCGGACACGGCACGGGGACCGCCTGATGCGCGCCCGCGCGCTGCTGTTCGACATGGACGGCACCGTGCTCGACTCCACCCCCGTCGTCGAGCGACTCTGGAAGGACCTCTGCCGGGCGGAGGGGATCGACGCGGACACCGTCCTTCCGCACATCCACGGTGTGCGCGCGATCGACTCGATCCGGCGCTTCTTCCCCCCGGCGGCCGACCACGAGGCGCTGGCAGCCGGACTGGCCGAGCGGGAGACCACGGAGCTCGACGGCGTCGTCGCGCTTCCCGGCGCAGGGGAGGTCCTCGCGATGCTGCCCCCCGGCTCGGTGGCGCTGGTCACGAGTGCGACGGAACCGCTCATGCGCGCCCGGATGCGCGCCGCGGGGCTGCCCGTCCCCGACGTCGTCGTCACGGCAGAGCAGGTGGCGGAGGGCAAGCCCGACCCGGAGGGGTACCTGCGCGCCGCCCGCCTGCTCGGGGTCGACCCGGAGGACGCGATCGTGTTCGAGGACGCCCCCGCCGGCCTGGCCGCGGCCCGCTCCGCGGGGATGCGGGCCGTCGCGATCGGTGACGGGGGAGGGCCCGAGGCCGACGGACTGCCCCGACTGGAGAACTACCGTGACCTCGACGTCCACGTCGCCTCCGACGGGACTATCAGCCTAAGATTCTGAGCGTCGGCAGATTCCACGATCAGGCGATTCCCACGGGAGAGCAGCATGATCGTCCGGGTTGTCCCGCCCCGGTGCCGCCCCCACCCGATGAAAGTGAGACCCGTGCCTCGAACCCAACGCCACTCCGGCGGTGCCCGGCACGCCCGCAAACGGCGGCTCTGGCCGCGGATCGTGGCCTGGACGGCCGGGGGGCTCGTGGTCGCGCTCGGCATCGGAGTCGGCTCGGTCGCGCTCAAGCTCCAGGGAAACCTGCAGACCGCGCCCCTCACGGCGGGCACCGCGCTGCCGAAGGAGGCGGACGAGAAGCAGTCCCATGACGCGCTCGACATCCTCGTCATCGGCTCGGACAGCCGCGACGCGGACAACGCCGCCTACGGTGACGACGACGGCGGACGCCGCAGCGACGCCCTGATGCTCGTTCACATCGCCAAGGACGACGCCAGGATCGACGTGCTGCAGATCCCCAGGGACACGCTGACCCAACTCCCCGCCTGCGAGGACACCGGCTCGGGCGCGTACGCCGGCGGCTACGGCATGATCAACTCGGCGCTCATGTACGGCGAGAGCTGCTCGGTCGCGGCCGTGCAGGACCTCACCGGCGTCAACATCGAGCACTTCATCTCGATCGACTTCGTCGGGTTCAAGACGATGGTGCAGGCCATCGACGGCCTGCCGATCTGCCTGCCCGAGGCCATGCAGGACAGCTACGCGGGGCTCGACCTGCCCGCGGGTGAGCAGGTCCTCGACGGCGAGCAGGCGCTGTCCCTCGCCCGGACCCGTCACGCGGTCGGCGACGGAAGCGACCTGGCCCGGCTCGGCAACCAGCAGAAGGTCATGGCGGCGCTCATGCAGAAGATCACCAGCGCCGAGGTGCTCACGCGCCCCGACCGGCTGGTCAACCTGCTCGACGCGATCACGAAGTCCCTCACCGTCGACAGCGGGCTCGGCTCGATCGGCAACCTGAGCTCGCTCGCGGCGCGGGTCGCCTCCGTGAAGAACTCGGACATCACCTTCGTCGCGATGCCGGCGGCCGCCGCCCCCACCGACCCGAACCGCGTCGTCCCCACGGAGGCGGCGCAGGCGATCTTCACCAACATCGCCGCCGACGCCCCGCTGAAGATCGAGGGCGAGGAGGGGGCGGACGACTCCGCGACCGCGGACCCGAGCGCCTCCGCAACGCCGAGCGATGAGCCGAGCGTCGCGACCACGACGCCGGTCCTCGTGCTCAACGGGACGATGACCCAGGGTCTGGCCACGTCCACCTCGACCGAGCTGACCGAGGCCGGCTTCGTCTCCGGCGGGGTCGGTGACGCGGCGGTCAGCGAGAAGACCCAGCTGCTCATCACCGACACTGCGGAGGCGCGTGCGACGGCAGAAGCACTGGTGAAGAAGATGGGCTACGACCTGGAGCCCGTCGTCGACGCGAACGCCAGCGGTGTCACGCTCGTCATCGGCGACGACATCGACGAGATCACCACGCCGGTCGCCTCGGAGGAGGCCGTCGAGGCGGAGGCGAGCACCGCCGACGCGAACCTCTGCGGCTGAGCGGACGGTCGGAGGGCTCGGCCGCCCACTGACCACGATGCCCCGGCGACCGAGCGGTCGCCGGGGCATGTCTGGTCGCCCAGGCGTGTCTGGTCGCCGAGGAGTGTCCTCCTGCGGCGGGGCTCCGGCGCGTGACCCTCCGGGCGTGACGCCGAGGCCTCAGGCGCGGGCGGCCTCGTGCTCCGCCCCGGCGAAGAAGACCGCGACGGCGGCGGACAGCGCGGCGGGGTCGTCGACGTGGCAGAGCTCGCGCGCGGAGTGCATCGACAGCAGCGGGATACCGACGTCGACCGTCCTGATCCCCAGGCGGGTGGCGGTCAGCGGCCCGATCGTTGAACCGCAGGGCACGGTGTTGTTGGAGACGAAGTCCTGTCCGGTGATCCCGGCGCCGCGGCACAGTGCCGCCCAGAGTGCGGCGCCGTGCGCGTCGCTGGCGTAGCGCTGGTTGCCGTTGATCTTGAGCAGGGGGCCGCCGCCGAGCATCGGCCTGACCTCGGGGTCGTGGCGCTCCGGGTAGTTGGGGTGGACGCCGTGCCCGGCGTCGGCGGAGAGGCACCAGGAACCGGCGATCGCGCGCGCCGCGTCGTCGGCCGTCCCGCCGAGCCCCGCGGTGATCCGGGCCAGGATGTCGGAGAGGAACGGGCCCGACGCCCCCGACCTGCTGGCGGAGCCGAGCTCCTCGTGATCGAACGCGGCGAGGACGCTGACGTGCTCCGCGCTCGCGGGGGCGGCGAGCAGCGCGGTCACGGCGGCGTGGACGGAGGCGAGGTTGTCGAGGCGGCCGGAGGCGAAGAGCTGGCCGTCGGCTCCGAAGCGCCGCGCCGGCTGCGTGTCGGCGACGAGCACGTCGTGGCCGGCGACGTCCGTCGCGGCGAGCCCTGCGCTCGCGGCGAGCAGTGCGAGCAGGTCGCCCGCGTCGCCCAGTCCGAACACCGGCGCGGTGTGGCGCTGCCGGTCGAGCGTGAGGCCGGAGTTGACCTCGCGGTCCAGGTGGATGGCGAGCTGGGGGATGCGCAGCAGGGGCCCGGTGCGCACGAGGTGCTCGCTGCCGTCCACCGCGACGACACGTCCGGCGAGTTCGAGCTCGCGGTCGAGCCAGGAGTTCAGCAGCGGGCCGCCGTAGACCTCCACCCCGGCCTGCGCCCAGCCGGAGCGCTCGAGGGTGGGCTGGGGCTTGAGCTTGAACCCGGGGGAGTCGGTGTGCGCCCCGAGGATGCGGAACGGGATGCCCGCGTCCGCGCCGGCCGGCTGCCGCCAGGCGATGATCGCGCCGTCCCTGATGACGTAGTGGTCACCGCTGGTGTCGCCCCAGGGCTCGCGCTCGTCGAGGCGGGTGTATCCGGCTTCGTCAAGCCGACGGGCGGTCTCGGCGGCGGCGTGGTACGAGCTGGGGGACGCCGCGACGAATCGGGAGAGATCGTCGATGTGCTGTTCGGGGTCGGGGCGACGAGCTGAGGTCATGGTCTCCATCCAACCACCGGTTCCGCGTCCGTGCGGACTCCCGCTCGTGCCCCGATCAGTCGGACGCGTCGGCCGCCGACGGCCGCCGCCGGGCGAGAACACCCGCGAGGACCGCGCCGGTCGCCAGGAGTCCGCCGCCGAGCAGGGCCAGCGGCGGTCGGTCGTCCGCCCCCGTCCGCGCGAGTGCTGGCACCTCCGCGGAGCCGCTGTCGCCGGCAGCGGCAGCGGCAGCGGCAGCGGCAGCGGCAGCCTCACCGTCGCCAAGGGCCGTTTCGCCCCGCATCGGCGTGGAGGCGGGGGAGACGGAGCCGGCGGACGAGCCGGCGGTGTGGCCGGCGGTGTGGCCGGCGGTGTGGCCGGCGGTGTGGCCGGCGGCGGAAAGGTCGGGCATCCGCTCGGCCGGCACCGCCGCGGCCACGACGGACGCGGAGGACGACGGGGACGCTGCGGCTGGTGCCGGCGTCGCCGGTGAGGCCGACGCCGGCGACGGGGCTGGCGAGGGTGTGGCCGGTGCACCCGGCGTCGACGGCGTGGGCACCGCCGACGCCTCGGACGGCGCTGAGGACGCGGGCGGCGCAGGCGACTCTGACGGCGTCGCCGGCGCAGCCGAGCCGTCACCGCCCGGGGGCGGGGTCACGGTGAACGAGTACGTCGGCGGAGCGGTGGGCGTCGGCGTCGACGGCAGCGGGATGAAGCGGCCCGACCCGTGCCCCTCCATCTCCGGCTGGCGCGGCAGCTCCGCCTCGAGGTCCACGCCGTCGAGGAGGACGCGACTGTTGTCGGCGACGACGGTGGTGCCCAGCGGCGTGAGGTGGCTGTCGACGAGGCTGAGGCGCGCGCAGTCGGGCAGGGCGGGTGTCCGGACCCGGTTCCCGTCCGCCTCGACGCCCGCGATCAGCTCCTCTCCGTCGCAGCTGACCGACCGGCTCACGGGCTCGGAACCGGAGGGGAATCGGATCTCGTGGCTGGTCGAGGGGTCGGGGATCGTGGTGGTCCAGGTGGTGGTGCCGTCGGCGTTGGCCACCGCGGTGCGCATCGGCGTCTCCGTGAGTGCGCCGGCGGCCCCCGGATCGCCGACGCCCCCTCCCGGCCACGGCGTCGCGACGCGCTCGCCCGCGATCGTCCACTCGAGCGCCGCCGAGGTCTCGTCCATGCCGGCAGGGGCGGCGGGGTCGAGTTGCACGTCGAGGGTCATCGTGCCGGACACCGCGCGGTGCTGGTCGAGGTAGCTGCGGAACACGCAGTCGATCACCGCCGGCTCGTCCTCCGCCCGCTCGCAGGCGGCGAGGACCGCGCCGTTGTCGTCGCCGATGGGGAAGCCCCCGCCGAACGCCCGCAGCGGCTCGGGTACGCGGATCCGCAGCGTGTCGTCCGAGGCGACCGCGTCGTCTGCGCTCCAGTCGAACCCGAGACGCAGCAGCCCTCCCGGCAGGACACGACCGGCCTCGTCGACGGCGGCGTCCGGCGCGGCCGCGAGGGTCACCCCGCGGACATCGATGCCCGTGTCCGTCGCCGCGACGGCCGGTGCCGTGATCACGGGGACCAGGGAGACGCCGATCATGCCGACGAGCACGGCGACAAGAACCCGCGCGACGGTGCGAGCGGCGCGACGTCGCCCGCGGGGGGAACGGTGAGCGGGCATCAGGAACGGACGGGGTGCGGGCATGGGTCCTCCAGGGACGGCGCCGCACGGGGACCAGACGCGCCGGAAGTCGAGTACGGGGACGGGTGGACGGTGAAACCGCCGCTCGGAACGAGCGGTCACCCCATCATCGGGATCCCGCCGTCCGACGTGGCGACGCTCCACATGGGGCGCGCTACCCGTCGCCGGCCGGACGCGACTCGACCCCGGCCGGGCGCAGGCCGTTCTGCTTGAGTGCGTTCATCGTCAGGTGGGAGTCGATCCGGGTGATCGCCGACAGGCGCGACAGCCGGTCGGTGAGGAAGCGGTCGTAGGCCTCGCCGTCCGCCACCGCGACCCGGATGTAGTAGTCGGGACGGCCGAACATGCGCCGCATCTCGATGACCTCGTCCATCTCGACGACCGAGCGCTCGAAGTCCTCCATCGTGGCGCGGTCGTTCATCCCGATGTCGACCGCGACCATCACCTCGAAGCCTCGCCCCGCCGCCGCCCAGTCGACGGTCGCCGTGTACCCGGCGATGATCCCCGCCCGCTCCAGGCGGCGCACCCGGCGCAGGCACGGCGGCGGCGTCAGGCCGACACGACGGGCCAGCTCGACGTTGGACATGCGGCCGTCCTCGGCCAGAAGCAACAAAATGCTGTGATCGATGGCGTCGAGTGGAACAACAGTGCGCGATACGCCGGTCATGGGCCCCGAGAATGTCACCACATTGCTCCGATCTTTTCCTAGCATTTCACCATGCCACCCGAACCGCCCGCAACGGCGCCTCTCACCCTGCCGACGGGCGTCCCGCTGGCCGCGGAGACGACGGGCAGCCCCTTCCGCGACGCCGTCGTCGACGCCAGGGGAGCGGGGCTGGCGATGCTGCCGATCGGCCTGGCCTTCGGCGTCCTGGTGACCCAGAGCGGTCTGGACTGGTGGTGGGCCACCGTGTTCGCGAGCGTCGTGTACGCCGGCTCGCTCGAGTTCCTGCTCGTCGGCCTCGTCGCCGTCGCGGCGCCGCTGTCGCAGATCGCCGTGACCGCACTGCTGGTCAACTCCCGGCACGTGTTCTACGCGCTCTCCTTCCCCCTCCACGAGGTGAGGGGAACGCCGGCGCGCGTCTACAGCACCTTCGCGCTCACCGACGAGGCCTACGCGATCACCGCCGGTGCGGCACCGCGCCGGCTCGGAACGGCGCGGATCATCTGGATCCAGGTCATCCTCCACGTGCTCTGGGTCGCGGGGGCCACCGCGGGGGCTCTGGCCGGTGCCGCGCTCCCCGTCCAGCTGCCCGGCGTCGGCTTCGCCCTGACCGCACTGTTCACCGTCCTGTCCATCGAGGCGTTCCGGGCCAGGCACGACATCCCGACGCCCGTACTCGCGATCGTCTGCGGCGCCGTCGCGATGCTGCTCACGCCGGACAACATGCTGCTTGTCGGCACGAGCCTGTTCGCCGCCGCGACGATCGCACGCCTGCTGCTGCGGCGGCGCCGGGGAGGGAGCTCATCGTGACCGATCCGTGGTACCTCGTCTCTGCGGTCGCGATCTCGGCCGCGATCACCTGGACGCTGCGGGCGGCGCCGTTCCTCGTTGTCGGGCAGCTCCGTCGCGCCGCGCTGGTCAGGGAGCTGTCCGAGCAGCTCCCGCTTGGCATCATGATCATCCTGGTCATGTACAGCGTCGGCGGCCTCGGGATCTCCTCGCTCAGCGAGGGCGCCGTCACGGCCGCCTCGCTCTGCGTCACCGTCGCCCTGCAGCTGTGGCGACGCAACGCCGCGCTGAGCATCCTGGCCGGGACGGCGGTTCAGGTGACGCTGCTGTCCTCGCTCGGCTAGGGGCTGGCGACCGCGAAGGTGTCGCAGGCGATCACGCCGCCCTCGAGCCCCGCGGTGAACCAGCTCTGCCGCTGCTGGCTGGAACCGTGCGTCCAGCTGTCCTGGTCGATCCCCCCGGACGCCTGCTGGATGTGGTCGTCCCCGACGGCGGCGGCCGCGTCGAGCGCCGAGGCGATCTGCGCGCGGCTCGGCGGCTCCAGCAGGGCACCGCCGCTCGCGTCCGAGGTCTGTGCCGCGCCGCCCACCCAGGCGCCCGCGAAGCAGTCCGCCTGCAGTTCGAGCCGGACCGAGTCGGAGGAGGGGCCCGTGCCGGAGCGGTCGGCGCGGTCGAAGGTGCCGGCCAGGTGCTGGATGTGGTGACCCCACTCGTGCGCGGCGATGTACAGCTCGGCCAGGGGACCGCCCTCCGCCCCGAGCTGGGAGCTGAGCTGGCCGAAGAAGGCGGTGTCGATGTAGATCGCCTCGTCACCGGGGCAGTAGAACGGCCCGACCGCGCTGGAGGCGTACCCGCAGGCGGTCGAGGTGCCGTCGGAGAAGAGCAGGAAGTCGGGGGAGTGGTACGCGCCGTCGCCGACCTCGGCGTAGGCGCGCGACCAGAAGTCGTCCAGCGAGACGTACGCGGCGCTCATACGGCAGTCCGCGCTGTCGTTGGCGTCCTGACCGGTGCGGCACTCGCTGCCGAGGTCCTGCTCGCTGATGGTGCCCGTCCGCCCCTCGATCGACGACCCCAGCCCCGAGGAGGCGCCGAGCAGGGCGCTGAGGTCGATGCCGAACGCCTGACCGACGAGCACGAGGACGATGACGCCCAGGACGCCCCCGCCCGCGGCGATGCCTCCCGTCCGTGCACCGCTGCGGCGGCGCCTGACCTTCGACGAGCTGATGTCGGCATCGGGCGTGAACGTCACGGGCGGTCCCTTCCTCGTGACCACATGCTAACGGCAGCGGGCACTGGTCGGGCCGCGTCAGGGGCGGCAAGATGGGGGGATGCCCACCGCCGCCGAGCTCGTCCAGCTCCCCGCCCTCGACTGCGCGCCGCAGCTGCTCGGGGCCGTGATCACGCGGCACGACGACCGGCTCGGCGACGTCAGCCTCCGCGTGACCGAGGTGGAGGCGTACCACGGCAAGGGCATGCCGGGACCGGTTGACGCCTGCTCACACTCCCGCATGGGGATGACCGCCCGGAACGCGAGCATGTGGGGTCCTCCGGGGCACTGGTACGTGTACCTCAACTACGGCATCCATCACGCGCTCAACCTGGTCTGCTCGCCCGAGGGCAGCGCGAGCGGTGTGCTCATCCGCTCGGCGGCCGTCGTCTCCGGCCTGGAGGCCGTGCGGCTCCGGCGCGGCGACTCCTCGACCGAGGTCAACCTGGCCAGGGGTCCGGGCAACCTCGCCCAGGCTCTCGGCATCGCGTCCCGCGAGCTCGACGGAACGCCGGCGCTCGGCGGCGCCCGGCTGACGATCGCCCTCGATCCGGAGGGACCGGCCGGCCGCGGGCTGAGCGTCCTCCGCGGTCCGCGCGTCGGTGTGAACCCCGAGGCGGAGGGTGCGGACTACCCCTGGCGCTTCTGGCTGGCCGACGAGCCCAGCGTGTCGGCCTACCGCGCCGGCGGCACGCCCAGCTCGCGGAGGTCACGCTCGACCGGGGCGGCGAAGAAGTCGCGCTCGAGCGCCGTGGAGCGGTAGAAGGCGGAACCCGCCGCGGGCACCCCGTCCGGGTCGGCCGCCGCGGCGCGCTCGGCGTAGCCGATGGCCCGCTCCGTCGCCTCGTCGAACCCGGCGTCCCCGTACGTGGCCAGCCAGTCGTCGTAGGGGTGAGCCGGATGCCTCGCCTCGTGCAGCAGCAGCCCGATGTCGCGGTACACCCAGTAGCACGGCAGCACGGCGGCGCTGACGCGGAGGTGGCTTCCCGTGGCGACGGCGGTGCGCAGGTGGTCGAGGTAGGCGACCGTGGTCGGCCACGGCCGCGCCGCGGCCCGGCCGGACAGCCGGGAGAGGTGGAGCTGCATCTCGGCGTCACGGCACTGCACGGCGGCGTCAGCCCAGAATGCCCGCTCCTGATCGTCGGGGGCCGTCAGCGCCGCGGCGGCGAGGACGTCCGCGTAGCCGTCGAGGTAGATCGCGTCCTGCGCCAGGTAGGCGTCGAAGCGCTCGGGGGCCAGGGAGCCGTCGGCGAGGGCGCGGACGAACGCACCCCGCTCGGTCTGACGCCGCACCGTCTCGGTGTCCCGCCACCACGAGGACGTGACCGGCTCGCGCACACCGCCCCCGGCCCGCAGCCGTGCGGCGGGCGAGAGGGTGCCGAGCGAGCCAGCGAAGTGGTTGACCGGACCGCGACCCCGCCCGACGTCGAGCTCCTCCGAACGGCGCAGCGCCTCCGAGAGCCACTCCTTGGCCAGGGCCGCGGCGACGGCGACGGTCTCGCCGGACGCGATGAGCGTGGCGAGCGCACTCGAGAGCGAGCAGCCGGTGCCGTGGCTGTTCCGGGTGCGGACGCGCTCGGCCGGCAGCTCGACGACGTCGACCCCGTCCGGGGCGTCCGCGCGCACGGAGACGAGCGCGTCCGGACTCGACCCGGACTCGAGGTGCCCTCCCTTGACGAGCACGGTCACGCCGTGAGCCCGTGCCACGCGTCCGGCCTGAGCGAGCGCGGACGGCCAGTCCGCGGCGGGCGGCTCCGCGGCGAGGATGCCGAGCTCGGGCAGGTTCGGCGTGACAACGGTCGCCAGGGTGAGCAGCGCCCTCACCGCGGACTCGGCGTCGGCCTCGAGCAGACGGTCGCCGCTCGTGGCCACCATCACCGGGTCGAGCACGACGGGGACGCCGACCGCGGACGTGCGCAGCCAGTCGGCGACCTCGGCGACGACGGACGCGGTGCCGAGCATTCCGATCTTGACGGCGTCGAGGCGCACATCGTCGGACACGGCGTCGAGCTGGGCGCGAAGAAAGTCGACCGGGGGGAGGTGGACCTCGCGCACGCCAGTGGTGTTCTGCGCGACGAGGGCGGTGACGACGGCCATCCCGTACCCGCCGTGGGCCGCGATGCTCTTCAGGTCCGCCTGGATCCCCGCCCCGCCGCTCGGGTCGGTTCCGGCGATGGACAGGACGGCGGAGACCCCCGGCGCGCTCATCGGCCGCGCCCGGCGGCGTCGGGGCGGGAGCCGACCACTGCCCTGGCGACGCGCGCCGGGTCCTCGGCGGCGCAGATGAGTGAGACGACGGCCACACCGGCCGCGCCCGCGGCTCGCAGGGGCGCGACGTCATCCAGCCCGATCCCCCCGATCGCGACGGAGGGGTGGGTGCTCGCGGCGGCGAGGCGGGCGAAGCCGTCGATGCCGAGCGGTGTGGGATGGTCGGGCTTCGTCGTCGTCGCGCGGATCGCGCCGATACCCAGGTAGTCGACCTCCGGAATGCTCGCGGTAGCGACCTGGTCAGGGGTGGCCGCGCTGATGCCGAGCACGGCGTCCGGTCCGATGAGGGCGCGGGCGGCGAGCGCCGGAAGGTCGTCCTGGCCGAGGTGGACGCCGTCGACGCGGGCGCCGGCGGCGCGCGCGGCGAGGAACAGGTCGACCCTGTCGTCGACGAGCAGGACCGCCCGCCCGGCGACCACCTCGGCGAGCCGGAGGAGCAGGGCGTAGGCCTCACGCGCCGAGGCGGTCTTCTCCCGCAGCTGCACCGTGCCGATGCCCCCCTCGACGGCGAGCGCCACCGTGTCGACCACGCCCCGTGCACCGCACAGGCCGGTATCGGTGACGAGGTAGCCGGCGAGCGCCGCCGGGTCGATGCGCGCGGGAGGGCCCGAGCGCCGCGTCATCGGATGATCGCCTTCTGCTCGACGAGACCGGCGGTGACGGCGTCGAGGCTGTCCAGGAGCGCGACGGAGAAGCTTCCGGGGCGCGGCGCCAGCGCCGCGGCGCGCTCGGCGGCGAGGCCGTACACCACGGTGGCCGCGATGACGGCCTCGAACGGGTCGCCCCCTCCGGCGGTGAACGCGGCCATCACCGCGCCGAGCACGCAGCCGCCGCCGGTGACCCTCGTCAACAGGATGTGGCCGTTGTGGACGCGCGCGGTGCGGGTGCCGTCGGTGATCAGGTCGACCGCTCCGGACACGGCGACGACGCCCCCGGTCCGGACGGCGAGTTCCCGTGCGGCGTCCTCCGCGTCGGCGACGGTCGCCGTGCTGTCCGTGCCGCGTCCGCCTGAGCCGGCCCCGGCGACGGCGATGATCTCCGAGGCGTTGCCCCTCACGACGGTCGGCCGCGCGGCGACGAGTAGCCCGGCCGCCGTGGTGCGGAGCGGGAGCGCTCCGACGGCGACGGGGTCGAGCACCCACGGCGTCCCCGCCCGGCCCGCCGACTCGGCGGCTTCGTGCATCGCCGCGACCGTGTTCTCCTGCGGCGTGCCGAGGTTGATCAGGAGGGCGTCGGCGATCGGGGCGAAGGCTCCTGCCTCGCCCGGGGCGTCGACCATGGCGGGGGAGGCGCCGAGTGCGAGCAGCGAGTTCGCCGTGACGGTCGACACGACCGTGTTGGTGATCGCCTGGACGAGCGGGGCGCTCGCCCTCAGCTCGTCGAGGCGCCTCCCGGCGAGGGCGGGCAGGGTGGACGGGGTACGACTGTTCATCGCGACATTCCTCCGCTCGTGCTAACGAGATCAGGTTCTCGGGTGTGTTCTCAGCCCCCGGCGGGGCACCCCGTGTCTTTCGCGGTCAGCCTAGCGGTCGCCCGCGCACCGTGTCGACCATCGGACGCCGCGCGGCACGGCCACGCCGCGCGGGCGCACCGCCGTCGCGGCGAACGCATGCCTGACGTGGAATGTCAGCCGAGGCCCAGCGCCCTGGCGATCTTCGCCACGGACGAGGACGGCCGCGCACCCGCGGCGAGCAGCTCCGTCTGCACCGCGTCGAGCAGCCCGCCATCCGCGTCGGCACCCTCGGGGGCGGCGTCGAGCAGCTCGACCTCCCACTCGCGCCAGCTGCGCTCCTCGCCGGTGGCGTCCTCGACGGCGGTGACCCGGTCGTCGGCGACCTCGGCGACGGCTCCGCCCTCCGCGTCGAGCAGGATCAGTGTCGTCCGCGTCGTCACGAGTCTCGCAAGCGGCACGAGCGGTGCGGCCGGCTCACGCAGCCGGGTCGCGATGCGCGCGCGCAGCTCCTCCGGCTCCCTGTCGGCGTCGCCGAGGGGCCACTGCTGCTCGTGCCTGACGTCGCCCTCGGCCGACTTGATGTGCCATCCGGCGTCGTGTCCGCCGACGCGGCGGCGCACGACGACGCGCTGCGGGAGCAGCTCGCGTCCCTCCGTGTCGAGATAGATCGCGTCGAGCAGCGCCGTCCCCCCGTCGCGGACGGAGGCGACCCCCGCCACCCCGGTGAGGGAGGGAACGACCGCGTCCTCGCCGACATCGTACTTGCGTTCGATCTCGATGCCGTCGTGAGCGCTCATGCCCTCCGTTCTACCGGCTGCCGCGCCGGCGCGCAGCACGGCGCGCGGCTAGAGCAGGCGCAGACCGTTCTGGAGTCGGGTGCGGACGTCGAAGGCGTCCTCGATGCTCAGCCGCTCGCCCGGGCGGACGCCGTTGCGCAGAACCATGGGCAGCGCGGAGGAGCGCAGCACACCGGAGCCGGCGCCCCGCCCGCGCGCGATCAGGTCGAGCGGCAGCTCCAGCGCGTCGTCGGGAACGACGATGAGCGAGCCGGTGAAGCGGACGCCGACGCTCCGGCCGAGCGCCCTGCTCGCCCTGGTGAGGGTGCGCAGGGGCTTCTCGTCGCCGACGGCGTCGCCGACGAGCTCGCCGCGTGACAGGCTCACTCCCGCGCCGAAGTCCTGCGAGTTGAGCGCGAACAGTCCGGCGGGGCCGAGCACGACGTGGTCGATCTTCTCCAGCTCCCTGTCGACGGCCACGTCGTTCCAGACGGTGAAGCCGATGCCGAGTCCGCTGACGATCCGGGCCGTCGACTCCTCGGCCAGCGCCTCGGCGAGCAGCCGCCGGACGGCGGGGGGAGCGCTGTGCACGAGCGCGGGGTCGTAGGGGTCGGGGATGGGGTCGCCGAGTCCGACCCACTCGCGCAGGGCCGCGAGGTACCGCTCGCGGGAGAGGCCGCCGGGGTGTCCGTAGGACCGTGCCCTCACCGACCCGGAGCGACCGGACGCGCCCGCCCCCGTGCCCCCCGCGGCGGGACCGTAGCCACCGGGGGCCGCGGTCGCCCCCGCCTCGGTCCCCGTGAAGCGCGCCGTGCCACTCGGTGACGCCTGGCCCGTGCCACCGTCGTAGCGGCGGCGCAGCTCCGGGTCCCCGATGACCGCCCAGGCCCGCTGGACGGCGGTGAACTGGGCATCGCTGCCCCCGGTGTCCGGGTGGCTGCGACGCAGGGCGCGACGGTAGGCGGACTTGAGCGCGTCGTCGTCGACGTCGCGGGGAACGCCGAGAACCTCGTAGGGGGTCGGGTCGGCCGGGCTGGGGCTCACGGGGTCGGCATGCTCCTGGTCGGGGGTGGCGGAACTCTCACGATACCGGCCGCGCCGCCGCTTTCTCCCAGGATGTCCCGCCAGCATGGGGGAGTGCGCCCCCCGACCTCCTCCCTCCTCGACCCCGATTGGCCGATCACGCCGATCCTCGCCACGGTGGGCGAGTACGCCGCGGGCATCGGTCTCATCGCCGTCGTCGTCCTCGTCCTCTCCGCCGTGGCCGCCATCGTCCTCGGCCCTCGCCGTCCGCGCTGGCTCGGCCGCGTGCTGCGGGTCTCCGCCGTGATCGCGGCGGTCGGCATCGGCCTGTGGATCCTCATCCTGCTGGCAAGCACGGTCGGCGGCTCCGCCTAGGCTCGAGAGCATGAACGAGCACCCCGCCCCGACCGTCGACGATCAGGAGGGCGGGCTCCGCGCCGAGGCGCTCGCGGTGCTGCGTGAGCTGACGGCCACGGGGAGCGCCGGCTTCCACCCCGGCCAGTTCGAGGCGATCGAGGCGCTCGTCGCCCGTCGCGAGCGTGCGCTCGTGGTCCAGCGCACCGGATGGGGCAAGTCGGCGGTGTACTTCGTCGCCACGCGCCTGCTGCGGAGCAGGGGCGCCGGTCCGACGCTGCTCATCTCGCCGCTGCTCGCTCTCATGCGCGACCAGGTCCAGGCGGCGGCGCGGGCCGGTGTGCGGGCCGCCGCCATCAACTCGGCGACGGCGCACGAGTGGGCCGACATCAGCGCCCAGCTGGCCGCCGACGAGGTCGACGTGCTGCTCGTCTCGCCGGAACGGCTCAACAACCCGCGATTCCGCGACGAGCAGCTGCCCGAGCTGGTCGCGCGCATGGGCATGCTCGTCGTCGACGAGGCGCACTGCATCTCCGACTGGGGCCACGACTTCCGCCCGGACTACCGGCGCATCCGTGAGCTCATCGAGCGGCTCCCCTCCGGCGTCCCCGTCCTCGCGACGACCGCGACGGCGAACGGCCGTGTCGTCGACGACGTCGCCGAGCAGCTCTCCGGCGGGGGAGCGGTGACGACGATCCGCGGCTCGCTGGCCCGCGACTCGCTGCGGCTCGGCGTGCTCACCCTGCCGGATGCCGAGCGCCGCCTCGGCTGGCTCGTCCAGCACATCGGCTCGCTGGGGGGAAGCGGCATCATCTACACCCTGACCGTGTCGGCGGCGGAGGACACGGCGGCGGCGCTGCGCGCGGCCGGTCACCACGTCGAGGCCTACACGGGACGCACCGACCCGGATGACCGGGTGCGCCTCGAGGACGAGCTCAAGCAGAACAGGGTGCGGGCGCTCGTGGCGACGAGTGCGCTCGGCATGGGCTTCGACAAGCCGGACCTCGGCTTCGTGATCCACCTGGGGTCGCCCTCCTCTCCCGTGTCGTACTACCAGCAGGTGGGCCGTGCGGGCAGGGGCGGCGGCACCGCCGACGTGCTGCTGCTGCCCGGGCGGGAGGACCCCGAGATCTGGCACTACTTCGCCACGGCCTCGATGCCGGACGAGCAGCGCACCACGCGCGTGCTCGACGCCCTCGGCGACGAGCCGCTGTCCGTGGTGGCACTCGAGTCGCGCTCCTCGCTGAAGCGCAGCGCGCTGACGATGCTGCTCAAGGTGCTCGACGTCGAGGGCGCGGTCGACCGGGTCGGCTCCGGCTGGGTCCGCACGGATCGGCCGTGGAGCTACGACGCCGAGCGCTACGGACGCATCGCCAGGGAGCGCGTCGCCGAGCAGGAGGCGATGCTGGAGTACCAGCGCGGGACGATGTGCCGCATGGAGTTCTTGCAGCGCCAGCTCGACGACCCCACCGCCGCGGCGTGCGGGCGCTGCGACGTCTGCGCCGGGGCCTGGTACCCCCGCGAGGTGAGCGCCGAGGCCGACGGGGCCGCCCGGTCGAGCCTCGACAGGGTCGGCGTCGAGATCGCTCCGCGCGCCCAGTGGGCGAACGGCGTCGACCGGCTCGGCGTCCGCGACGAGTCGGGTGCGCCGCTCGGCAGCCGCATCGCCGAGGGCGAGCGGGCGGAGCCGGGCAGGGCGCTGGCCAGGCTCACCGACCTGGGCTGGGGAGGCCCGCTGCGGGAGCTGTTCGCGGCCGACGCCGCCGACGGCCCGGTGCCGCCGCGGATCGCCCAGGCCTGCGTTCGCGTCCTCGCCGAGTGGGACTGGTCGCGGCGGCCGGCGGCCGTGGTCTCGGTCCCCTCGCTGCGTCGGCCCCTGCTCGTGCGGTCGCTCGCCGAGCAGCTCGCCGGCATCGGCCGGCTGCCCGTCCTCGGCGAGCTCGACCGGAGCGGTGCCCCCGGCGTCGAGCCGGGCGGCAATAGCGTCTTCCGGCTGGCGGCCGTGTGGGGCACACTGCGGGTCGGGCGGGAGCTCGCCGCCCGGCTGGAGGCCCTGGCGGCGGAGCAGCCGGGCGCTCCGGTGCTGCTCGTCGACGACCTGGTCGACAGCAGGTGGACGATGACCGTCGCCGCGCGGGAGCTGCGCCGCGCGGGGGCCGCGGGGGTCCTGCCCTTCGCGCTCGCCGCTCAGGGCTAGGGACTGTTGGACATGTCATTGCTGACGCTGCCTGCGCCTCAGGCTCGTGACTCCCAAACACCGGGTGTGGATTTCAGCGACCGCTTGACTCTGTCGTGACGTCAACCGACAGTGTGATGTTCATGACTGAGAACGACGGGCCGGCGATTGACCGATCGATCTATGTGATGCCGATGTTCGTGAACGTCGTGGTCAGTGACCTCCCGGCGTCGGAGGCACTCTACGCCGCGGCAGGGTTCGTCACTCTTGCGACCATCCCGGGGCCGAGCGGTGTGCCGTCGCTCGTGCATCTGCGTAGGGAAAGGCATCAGGACATCCTCATGACGCAGGGCGTCGCGGTGCGCGGATCCGTTTCCGCATCGTTTGCGGCGGGCAACGTCGACCTCGGGGACGTCGCTGATCGCCTCCGGTCGGCGGGCGCGGAGGTTGCGGGGCCGACGGACACTCCGTGGTTCACGAGCGATGTCACGTTCACGGACACGGATGGGAACACGGTCACTCTGACCGCTCCTCGTGTCGCGGATGACGCTGCTGCGCGGGCCTGGGCGAGCGATCAGATCACGGGTCACTTCGAGCTGCCCGAGGGAACAGCCGCCCCAACGTGCAACGAGGACTGAGGAACGCGCCGTGACCGAGTGGCCGATCAGAGACCTTGCGAAGGCGACAGGGCTCACCAGCCGAACGCTCCGGCACTACGAGCAGATTGGCCTTCTCCTCCCCTCGCGGGTCGCGAGCAACGGATACCGCTTCTACGGGGACGCGGAGATCTCGCGGCTCTACCGAATACTGTCGCTGCGCGCGCTCGACCTCCCTCTCGCAACCATTCACGGTGCGCTCGATGAGAAGACCTCTCTCGCTGACGCGATCGAAACACATCTCGGGCTGCTTGAGGATCGTCGAGACCGAACCATCGAACAGATCACCCTCGTCCGGAACACCCTCGACGCGGTGAAGGAGGGCAGTTCCCTGTCTATCGAGGACGTCTTCGCAGGCACCGACCAGAGTCAGTTCGAGTCCGAAGTACGCGCCCGCTGGGGTGACGAAGCGTGGGAACGCAGCACTGTGCGCCTCGCCGGCATGACTGACGAACAACGCGAATCCGACAGCCAGAGGAGCCGCGACGTCAACGCAGCGTTGCGGGCCGCGGCCGAGGACGGCGAGGACCCACGAAGCTCGCGATTCCAACGATTGGTCGCGGACCATCATCAGTGGGTTGCCGAGTTTTGGGGAGGCAGAGAACCCGACCGTGAGGGGTATACGGGTCTCTCCGAGTTGTACGTGGCCGATCCCCGGTTCGCGGCGAACTACGGCGGCGAGAACAACGCCGAGGTCGTTCGAGAGGCAATGCAGGTCTGGGTGAGAGCCAATCTCGAATGACAGATGGGTGGTGTTTCACCGAAGCAGTCCGGTCAACTACCCCGTCCCGCGGGCGGCCGGACACGGCGGGCGTGACGGACCGTCAGGCGATCACGAGGATCGCGTCCGCCATGAGCTCGCGCACACGGGGCAGCAGCGAGCCCTCGAGCGCTGCCGCGTCGGCGTCGAGCAGCTCGGCGAGCGCGTCCACGATCACGCCGACCGCGAGCTCGCCGTCGCAGGCGCCGACGAACGCGGCCAGTCCGGTGTCCAGCGGCACCGCGCGGCCGAAGCCGGCGCCCTGGCGGAGCGCCATGACGGTGGGGTCCTCCGCGCCGGGCCAGTAGTGGCGCTCCTCCGTCACGTCGGGGGCGACGCGGAGCCGGGTGGCACGGAGGGCGTCGTCGTCGAGCGTGTTCTGCGCGTCCCAGCCGGCGAGCGCGTCGGACAGGTGCGACCCGAGGCCGGCGGGCACGCTCGTCAGCGCGGTGTGCAGCCGCTCGGTCCGGCGCAGGGGGACCCGTCGGTTCGGCCCGTCGTCGCTCGGCCGGCGCAGCAGCACGTAGCCCAGGCCGATCCGGCGCACGCCCCTGCGCTCGAAGTCGTCGAGCCACGCGTCGTAGAGGCCGTCGAACGCGCGGGTGCCCTCGTGCGTGCCGCCGTCCCTGATCCAGGTCTCGGCGTACTCGGCCGGGTCCTGCAGCTCCCGTTCGATGACCCAGTGCTCCACCCCGACCGCCCAGGACGCGAGACGGTCCATGCCGGCCTCCGCCGCGGTGTACTCCCAGTTGCCGAGCATCTGCAGCATGCCGCCCGGCGCCAGGTGCTCGACCGCGCCGCGCACGACCAGCTCGACGATCCCGTCGCCGACGAGGCCGCCGTCCCGGTACTCGTACGCGGGGACGTCGGCCGTCCGCGGGGTGATCACGAACGGCGGGTTGGTGACGATCAGGTCGAAGCGCTCGCCGGCGACCGGCTCGTACATGCTGCCATGCCGGAACTCGATGCCGTCGATGCCGTTGAGGGCGGCGTTGAACCGCGCGAAGCGGAGCGCCCGCTCGGAGATGTCCGTCGCGACGACCACGTCGGCCAGGCGCGAGGCGTGCATGGCCTGCACACCGCAGCCGGTGCCGATGTCGAGCGCCCTGCCGACGGGGCGGGGGAGCATGAGGCCGATGAGCGTCGTCGTCGCGCCGCCGATCCCGAGCACGTGGTCCTCGTCGAGCGCCCGGCCGAGCACCATCTCGCCGAGGTCGGAGGCGATCCACCAGCTTCCGGCGCCCCTGGCGTCGATGAAGCTGTACGGCCGCAGGTCGATGAGCGCGCGCACGCCGTCACGCAGGTCCACGTCGCCATCGCCGGGCGAATCGGTGCCGAGTTGAGCACTGCCGAGTTGAGCGCTGCCGAGGAGGCCCGAGCGCTCCAGCGCGTCCAGCCCGCTCGCGGGGAACGCCGCCTCTGCCGCCTCCCGCGCCACCGTCTCGCCCAGCACGAAGAGCCGGGCGAGCGTGACCAGCGGCGTCGACGGAGCACCGCGCAGGCGACGAACGGCGGAGAGCCGCTGCGAGCGGTGCAGGGCGGCCTCCGCCTCCTCGCCCCAGAGCTCGGCCACCGCGGGGACGGTGTACCCGGCCCGGTCGAGGTCGTGGCGGATGCGGTCGATGAGCTCTGCGGGAACGGTCGTGTGCACCCGACCATTCAACTGCATGGCCGTATCGGCGACGGGCCGACCCCGGCCTCGCCAGCCCCCGCGACGTGACGTACCCTGGGGTGATGCCGCAGATCCGGACCCTGTCAGCCCGTAGGGCCGACGCACGCCTGGAGCTCTCGGCCATCGTCGAGCACCGCGCCCGCGACGGCGAGGACCCGGCGGAGTTCCTTCCCGAGCTGCCCGGCATCGACGAGATCGTCGTCAGGGCGCTCGTCGACGAGCAGCTGCACTCCCGCGGCCTCGCGGCCGAGTTCGCCCTGGCGCGTCTGGCCGCCGCCTCGCACATCGAGGACGCGGAGGAGCACCGCGCCACCGTCGACCGGATCGAGCTGTCGGTTCTGCGTGACATCGCCGAGCTGCACCCCGACCTGACGCGAGCGGTCTGGTCGATGATCGGCCGCATCGGTCTCTGAGCCCTCCGCCGACGAGGCGCACGGCCGCACCGTCTGCGGCCCGCCGAGCCGGAGGCGAGCGCCGCGGACGGACAGGGATCGCAGCCACTCCGGCCGGGACGGGGTCCTGTCACAGCGATGAGCCATACAATCGGGGGACGCCGGTCCGAGCCCGGCCTCCCACCCCTATGACTGATCACCGTTCCCCTGGCTTCGCGCGGACCGCTGCGGCGGCAGCGCTCTCGCTGGTGACGCTGCTCGGCGCCGGAACGGCCGCGCTGCCGGCTGCCGCGGCGCCGGCCACGGGTGCCCTGTCCGCGACCAGGAGTGCCGGGACGTCGGTCGAGGTGACCGCCGTCCCCGCCGACCGGGGCGTCGTCGGGCCGGACGAGGCGGTCCCCGTCCGCATCACCGTCGAGAACACCGGGACGACGACCGTCCCCGCGGGCACGGTGTCACTCAGCTACAGCTCGCGCCAGCTGCAGGACCGCGCGCAGCTGGACGACTGGCTCACCGGCGCGGACGAGTCGTCCACCCCGAAGTGGCTCGGCCAGACCACCGCCGAGGAGCTGCGCCCGGGGGAGCGGGAGACGATCACGACGGTCTCCATCGACCCGGAGGCGCTGCAGCTGGCCCAGACGCTCCCCGCAGCGGGAAGCTACCGGATGACCGTGCACTACGCGGCAGACGACGTCTCCGTCTTCGAGCGCTCCAGCTTCGTCTGGCGCCCAGACGAGGACGCCGCGCAACCGGAGCAGCGCGTCGTCGTCGCCGCCCCCGTCACCGTCCCCGCGGACGGAGTGGGCACGATCCCCGCCGACGACCTCGCACGATACACCGCGGTGAACGGCACGCTGAGCCGACAGCTGGACGCCCTCGAGAACAGGGATGTGGCGATCGGCATCGACCCGCGCATCATCGTCTCTATCCGCGTGCTCGGCAGCACGGCGCCCGACGCGGCGGTCGACTGGCTCGAGCGCCTCGCCGACATCGACAACGAGGTGTTCCCCCTGCAGTACGGGGACGCCGACGCCGCCCTGACCGTCGCCGCGGCGGCCGAGAACGGCAGCGCCCTGGAGTCGCTCCCTGAGCCGGGCTCCTTCGAGTACGCGATCGACCCGGCCAACTTCGTCGACGCCGACCCCGGCCTCATCCCCACCCTCGACCCCAGCCCCGCAGGGCGGGCGGCGGGGGAGTCCTCCGCCACGCCGAGCGCAACGCCGAGCGAGGAGCCGGCCCCCGAGCCGGACGCCGAGGACCTGCCCAGCCGCGAGCAGCTGCTCGACTGGGACTACGCGACGAGCTCCGTGGTCTGGCCGAGCTCCGGCACGGTGACGGCGTCGGGGCTGTCCGTGTTCTCCGGACCCGAGGGCGACGTCGACACGATCGTGTCCTCGGCCCAGATCTCCCCCGCCGAGGGCGCGTCGGCGTCGGCCGCCGCCCGGGTCGGCGACGCCGGGACGCTGGTGTCGGACGCGGCGCTGTCCGCTCACCTCATGGCCGCCGCCGCGGCGCCCAGCGCCCAGGCGAGGGACGAGGCGGTCAACGAGCTTTCCCAGGTGCTCGGCGTCATCGCCTCCGCGCCGGCCGACCCCTCCGCGGAACCGGCACCCCTCCTGCTCACGGCGGAGCGCTCCTGGGTCGACAACACGAGCGCCTTCGGCGACGCGGTCGACGAGCTCGCCGGCACCGACGGCGTGACCCTCGAGGGCATCACCTCCCTCGCCGAGGACGAGCGGGCCGCGGCCACGCTGACCGAGGGCTCGTTCGATGCGGACGTGGTCGCTCCGGCGGCGGAGCTCCTGGCCGGCCAGGACCGGCTCACCGCCTTCTCCAGCGCGCTCGACCCCGCCGACGCCGACGAGATGCTCGGCCGCGAACGCGCCCAGCTGCTCGCACTGCTCGCCGACGGCTGGCGCGACGACCCCGAGGGCTGGGCCGCGGCGGTTGCGGCGCACGAGACCCAGACGAAGGACACCCTCGGCGCGGTCACACTCGTCACGGTGAGCCAGATCAACGTCATCTCCGGTCAGGCGTCCCTGCCGTTCACCGTGCGCAACGACCTCGCCTACCCGGTGACCATCACCCTCAGTGCGACGCCGGACAACCCCCGGCTCACGGTCGACCCGGAGACGACGACGACGATCGCGGCGGGAGCGCACAGCTCGCTGCCCCTGGGCGTGAAGGCACGGCTCGGAAACGGCGACGTGGTCCTCTCCGTCCAGCTGTCGACCGAGTCGGGCGTCGCGGTCGGCGAGCCGACGGAGGTCATGTTGAACGTCCGCGCGGACTGGGAGGGGATCGGTATCCTCGTCCTCGGCTCGCTCGTCGGTCTGCTGTTCGTCGGCGGGCTGATCCGCACGGTGCGCCGCCGTCGTGCGGCGCGGCCCGTCGCCGCCGCGGCGCAGGCCCCCGGGGACGACGCCAGCACGGACGAGACCACAATCAGCACCGGCACCGGCACCGGCACCGACGAGACCAGCACCGACAGCACCCCCGGAGAGACCCCACGTGGCTAAAGAACCCGGAAACCCGTCGATCGGGCGCGCCAGCGCCTTCCTCGCCTCGGGAACCATCGCGTCGAGGCTGCTCGGCTTCCTCAAGGCGATCCTGCTCACCCAGGCCATCGGCGTCACCAGCTTCGGCGGCAACGCCTTCGCCGTCGCCAACCAGCTGCCCAACACGCTGTACACGATCATCGCCGGCGGGGTCATCAGCGCCATCCTCGTGCCGCAGATCGTGCGCGCCCTCGTCCAGGCGGACCGCGGGCAGGCGTACATCAACAAGCTCCTCACCATCGCCTTCGTGGTTCTCGGTGCGGCCACGGCCGTCGCAATGGTTCTCGCCCCGGTGCTGACGACGCTCTACGGGGCGAGCATGCCGCCCGCCCAGCGGGGCCTGGCCATCACGATGGCGTACTGGTGCATCCCTCAGCTGCTGTTCTACGGCCTCTACACCGTGATCGGTGAGATCCTCAACGCCCACAAGCTGTTCGGCCCGTTCACCTGGGCGCCGGTCATCAACAACGTCATCGCGATCGCGGGCCTCGGCGTGTTCATGCTCGTGTTCGGTGCCGACGCCGCGGGCACGTGGCAGCTGCACGAGTGGACCACCCCGATGATCGCCGTCCTCGCCGGAAGCGCCACCCTCGGCGTCGTCGCCCAGGCACTCGTGCTCCTGCTGTTCTGGCGTCGCGTCGGGCTGAGGTTCCGCTTCGACTTCGGCTGGCGCGGCGTAGGGTTCCGCGAGACGGGCAAGCTCGCCGGCTGGTCGTTCCTCATGATCCTGGTCACCACCCTCGGCGGGCTCGTCCAGTCGATCGTCGCCAGCAGCGTGCCGAGCACCTACCCCGGCGTGTTCGCCCTGCAGAACGCCTGGCTGGTGTTCATGCTGCCGCACTCGGTCATCACGCTCTCGGTCGCGACCGCGTACTTCACGCGCATGGCCGAGCACGTGCGGGAGCAGCGGACGGAGGAGCTGAAGCTCGACGTGTCGCGCGCGATCCGGCAGATCGTGCTGCTGGTGATGGTCGCGACGGCGTTCTTCCTCGTCGTGGCGCCGCCGTTCGCCCGCGTGTTCACCGACAGCGACTACGGCAGCGTGCTGAACATGGCGAGCCTCATCGTGCTGTACCTGCTCAGCCTCGTGCCGTTCTGCGTGCTGTTCATCTTCCAGCGCACCTTCTACGCGCTCGGCGACACGAGGACGCCGTTCCTGTTCACGGTCGGACAGACGGCCCTGTTCGTGCTGCTCGCGGTGGGCTGCTTCGCCCTCCCCGAGGAGTTCCGTGGCGCGGGGCTCGCCCTGTCGATGTCCGTGTCGATCCTCTTCCAGACGCTCCTGGCTGGTGCCCTGCTGCGCCGCAGGCTGCACGGTCTCGACCTCAACCGCGTCGTGCAGACCCTCGTCGTCTTCACGATCGCCGTCCTGCCCGCGGTGTTCGTGGGAGGGGGAGCGGTCGCCGTCCTCGGCGGCTACTTCCCCGGGGGCTTCGGGCTGTCGAGCATCCCCTCCGCGGTGGTCACGATGACGGTGGCGGGGATCGTCATGGTGCCGACCTACATCCTCGGGCTCAAGCTGATGCGGGTGCCCGAGCTGTCCTCCGCCATCCAGCTGGTCAGGCGTCGCCTCGGACGCTGAGGAGGGGCGAGGCATCCTCGCGGAGGAATACACCGCGGACGGCGCGGGTTTCCCCACCACGGAGGTGCCCATGGAGCGGACTGCACCAACCGCGGACGTGCTCGTGATCGGCGCGGGGCAGGCCGGTCTCGCCGCCGCCGCGCGGCTGTCGAGCGCGGGGTACCGGCCCGTGTCGCTTTTCGGTGCGAGGAACGACGCGACGGACCGGCCCGCCCCCTCGGCGGGTGCCGTCGGGTCGGGAACCGCGGAACCAAGCTTCGCCGTCGTCGATGCCAATGACGCCGCGGGCGGCGCCTGGCAGCACCGCTGGGAGTCACTGACGATGGGCACCGTCAACGGCATCTTCGCACTGCCGGGCATGCCCGTCCCCGCGTCGTCACCCGACGAGCCCAGTCGCATCGCCGTTCCGGCATACTTCCGCGACTTCGAGCGGGAGCTCGGCGTCCCGATCGGCCGGCCGGTGCGGGTGCTCGCCGTCGAGAGGGTCGACACGGCCGCCGATGGCCTGCTCCGCGTGCGCACAGACCGGGGCGCCGCGGTCGTGCGCGCCGTCATCAACGCCACGGGGACGTGGAATGCACCGGTGGTCCCCGTCGTCCCCGGGCAGGACCTGTTCCGCGGCACCGTGCTGCATGCCAGGGACTACGTGTCCGCGACCGCCTTCGCCGGGCGACGGGTCGGGATCGTGGGCGGAGGGATCACCGCCGTGCAGCTGCTCGACGAGGTCTCCCGCGTCGCGACGACGCGCTGGTACACCCGCCGCCCGCCCGTGTTCCGCGAGGGCCCGTTCCTGCCAGAGGTCGCCGGGGTCGATGTGACCCGACGCGTCGCGGCCGACGTCGAGGCGGGTCGGCCGTCGCGCAGCATCGTCTCGTACACGGGGCTGCTGTGGTCCGATGCGGCCCGGTCGGCGCAGGCACGGGGTGCGCTCGATCGTCGCCCCCTGTTCACCTCTTTTACCCCGACCGGAGTGGTCGAGCAGGACGGCTCGTCGACGAGCCTCGACGTCGTGATCTGGGCGACCGGGTTCCGGCCCGACCTCGCGCACCTCGCCCCGCTCGCGCTGCGCTCCGATGAGGGGGGTATCCCGGTCGTCGGGACGCGGGTCGCCGCCGAGCCGCGCATCCATCTGGTCGGCTTCGGGCCGTCTCAGTCAACGGTCGGCGCCAATCGGGCGGGGACCGCTGCCGTCCGCGAGCTCACCCGCATGCTCGACGGCCGGGCCTCAGCCGACGAGGCTCGGCAGCCCCGCTCCGCCGGAGAGACGCGGCAGCCGCCGAACGCCAGCGGCGCAACCGCGACGGGGGGACGCCAGCAGCGGGCCGGCGCTCCGGGCGACGGAATAGCCGGCGGCTAGGATGGGTTCCACTTCCCAGACCCCAGTTCCGAAGGAGCACAACGTGCGCAATCTGGTCATCATCGGCTCAGGACCGGCCGGCTACACCGCTGCGATCTACGCGGCGCGCGCCAATCTGGAGCCCGTGCTGATCGCCTCCAGCGTCGAGGCGGGCGGCGAGCTGATGAACACGACCGAGGTCGAGAACTTCCCCGGCTTCCCCGAGGGCGTGCAGGGTCCCGAGCTCATGATGAAGCTCGAGGAGCAGGCCAGGCGTTTCGGCACCGAGATCATCCTCGATGACGTGACCGAGGTGAGCCTCGACGGGGACGTGAAGACCGTGAAGACCTCGTACTCGGGCGACTACGAGGCGGCGACCGTCATCGTCGCCACGGGCTCCGCCTACCGCAAGATCGGCATCGAGGACGAGGAGCGCCTGTCCGGCCGCGGCGTGAGCTGGTGCGCGACCTGCGACGGCTTCTTCTTCAAGGGGAAGACCATCGCAGTCGTCGGCGGCGGCGACTCCGCAATGGAGGAGGCCACCTTCCTCACCCGCTTCGCAGAGAAGGTCTATGTCGTGCACCGCAGGGACAGCCTGCGCGCCTCGAAGATCATGCAGGACCGCGCGTTCGACAACGACAAGATCGAGTTCGTCTGGAACAACGAGGTGGTCGGCATCACCGGCGAGTCCGCGGTCGAGGCCCTCACTCTCCGTTCCACTGTCGACGGCACCGAGAGCGAGCTCGCCGTGGGCGGCCTGTTCGTCGCCATCGGCAACGACCCGAGGACGCACCTCGTTCACGGTCAGCTCGAGTTGACGAGCGACGGCACGATCGCCGTCGACGGCCGATCCTCCCGCACCAACCTCGCCGGCGTGTTCGGCGCGGGCGACGTCATCGATCCCCAGTACCGGCAGGCAGTGACCGCTGCCGCGAGCGGGACCGTCGCCGCCCTCGATGCGGAGCACTACCTGGCTGAGCGGGCGGGCGAGGACTCGCGCCTCCTCCGTGCCCAGTCCTGACCCCACCGTCTTCACCCAGTAAAGGAGTTCCCATGTCCACTCGCGATGTCACGACACAGACCTTCCAGTCCGACGTCCTCGAGGCGAGCAAGCCCGTCGTCGTCGATTTCTGGGCCGCCTGGTGCGGCCCGTGCCGCATGGTCTCGCCGATCCTCGACCAGATCGCCGACGAGCACGGTGACAAGCTCGAGGTCGTGAAGGTCAACGTCGACGAGAACCCGCAGCTCGCCGCGCAGTACCAGATCACCTCGATCCCCGCGCTCAAGGTGTTCCAGGGGGGAGAGGTCGTCCAGTCGATCATCGGCGCCAAGCCGAAGGCCGCACTCGAGGCCGACCTCGCCGCCTTCATCGGCTGACGATGTTTCACGTGGAACGGGCCGCCCTTCGGGGCGGCCCGTTCTCGTCTGTCTCGCGTGCGGCGCGGCCCCACCGCTCCTCGCGGCCCGGACTGCCACGGTTGGGCGGCCCCTCCCAGGTGAGTAGCATGGAGAAACGACGCAAGAACGGTGGAACAGTGACAGATCAGGGATCACAGGCGTCCACGGGAAACAATCTCGACCCGTGGTACTTCAACTACGCAGAGCGCACATCGGGACTGGCCGCCAGTGAGGTCCGAGCGCTGTTCGCCGTCGCAAGCCGACCGGAAGTGGTCTCGCTCGCCGGCGGCATGCCCTACGTCTCCGCCCTCCCACAGGACATCCTCAACGGCACGCTCGAGAAGGTCATGCGCGAGCGCGGTCCCGTCGCGCTCCAGTACGGGTCCGGTCAGGGACATGAGCGACTGCGTGAGCAGATCATGGAGGTCATGGCGCTGGAAGGCATCTCCGGCAGCCCCGGCGACGTGGTCATCACCACCGGCTCTCAGCACGCGCTCGAGCTCTTCTCCAAGCTGTTCATCGACCCGGGCGACGTCGTGCTGTCCGAAGGCCCCAGCTACGTCACCGCGATGGTGATCTTCAAGAGCTACCAGGCGCAGGTCGAGCATGTTCCCATGGACGAGCACGGGCTGATCCCCGAGGCGCTGAGCGAGCACATCGCGCGTCTGAAGGCGGCGGGCAAGCGGATCAAGTTCCTGTACACGATCCCCACCTTCCACAACCCCGCCGGAGTGACGCTCTCCGAGGAGCGCCGCCCCGAGATCCTGCGGATCGCGAGGGAGAACAACATCCTCGTCCTCGAGGACAACCCCTACGGCCTGCTCTACTTCGGCAAGAAGGGCCCGGACGCCCTCCGCGCCCAGGAGGAGGAGGGCGTCGTCTACCTCGGCACGTTCTCCAAGACCCTCGCCCCCGGGTTCCGTGTCGGCTGGGCGCTCGCGCCCCACGCGATCAGGGAGAAGCTGATCCTCGCCAATGAGGCGGCGGTTCTCAGCCCGAGCTCCTTCAGCCAGCTGGTGATCTCCGAGTATCTGGAGCAGGCGGACTGGCGCGGCCAGATCGACACCTTCCGCGGGGTGTACCGCGAGCGCAAGGAGACGATGCTCAGTGCCCTCGCCGAGTACCTCCCCGAGCTCAGCTGGACGGACCCGGCGGGTGGCTTCTACGTGTGGCTGACCCTGCCCGAGGGCCTCGACTCGAAGGCCATGTTGCCGCGTGCCGTTCGCGAGCTCGTGGCCTATACGCCCGGCACGGCCTTCTACGCGGACGGCCAGGGCGGGCGCAACATGCGCCTGTCTTTCTGCTATCCCACGCCCGAGCAGATCCGCGTCGGCATCCGCCGGCTGAGCACCGTCATCAACGGCGAGCAGGACCTGCTCGACACCTTCGCCGGGACCGGGCCGCTCGATCACCCGTCGTCACGCCGCGACTACAGCGCACCCCCGCCGGACATCAACTGACTCTCGAAAGCAGCAGGACACCATGACGAGCACGACTTCCCCCGGCGACAGGACCGAGAACTCCGTCGTCACGCCCGACCCCGTTTCCGCGACGCCCGCGACGGATGCCGCCTCCGATCCTGACGCCGCCTCGACGGAGCGCCCGCTTACCGTGGTCGTCCTCGCGGGCGGTATCTCGCACGAACGCGACGTGTCCCTCCGCAGCGGGCGACGCGTCACCGAGCTTCTGCAGCGCGCCGGCCACTCCGCGCGCCTCGAGGAGCCGAGCGGTGAGCTGCTGACCGCCTCGCCCGATCAGCGACCTGACGTCTACTGGGTCTCGCTGCACGGCGCCAGCGGGGAGGACGGCACCCTCCAGGCGCTCCTCGACCTCAGTGGCGTGTCCTACGTCGGGACCCCGGCCGGCGCCGCGGCGCTGGCATGGTCGAAGCCGACGGCGAAGGCGATCGTCGCTCGCGCGGGCCTGGCGACACCGGAGTGGGTGACCCTGTCCCGCGCGTCGTTCCGTGAGCTCGGCGCCAATCAGGTCCTGGCGGCCGTGGGAAGCGGCTTCGGCGTTCCGGCTGTGGTCAAGCCCGAGCATGGCGGCTCAGCCCAGGGGATCACGATCGTCACGGACGAGGCGTTCCTTCCCCGGGCGATGGTCGACGCGTACACCTATTCGGACAATGCCCTCATCGAACGGCACATCAGCGGGACGGAGCTTGCGATCACCGTCGTCGACACGGGCGATGGGCCGGTGGCGTTGCCCCCGGTCGAGGTGGCTCCGGTGACCGGTCTGTACAGTTTCGAGGCACGCTACAACGCGGGGGAGACCGTCTTCTACACACCCGCCCGCTGCGACGACGACGTCCTCGACCGTGCCGCAGACGCGGCGGTACGGATCCACGATCTCCTGGGCATGCGCGAGCTGTCGCGCATCGACATGATCGTCGACGACGCCGGTACTCCCTGGTTCCTGGAGGCGAACATGCTTCCCGGGACCACAGAGACCTCCCTCATGCCTCTCGCCATCCGCGCGGCGGGGATCGCCGAGGCCGATCTCTACGCCGACCTCGCTCGGGCCGCGCTCCGCCGCGGCTGAGCCTCGCGCTCCGCGCCCCATCGCCTGGCGACGGGTCAGGGCTGATCGCCGCGCGGACGCAGCCCACCGCTGATGTCTATTCTTTGCGCCCCGCTCCCCGCGCCCACAGGAGCACCAGCGCCAACGGCAACGCCAACGGCAACGCCAACGGCAACGGCAACGGCAACGCCAACGGCAACGGCAACGGCAACGGCCAACCGCAACCGCAGCGGCAACGGCCAACCGCAACCGCAGCGCCAGCGCGAACGGCAACGGCCAAAGCCGTTTTGCGTGATCCCCACATGCCTCACGCTAGCCGCCCACCGGCTGCTCCCTATCTCCACTCAGCCGGAGCGGCCTGCTCGGTCCGTCTTCCGTGCCCGCAGCGCGCAGCCGCTACTCTCCGAACCCGCTCTCTCCGAGCTCCTTGAGGATGCGATTCAAGTCGCCGATCGTGGCGAAATCGATCTTGATCTGCCCTTTTCGCGCCGTCAGCGCAACCTTCACCTGTGTGTCCAGTCGATCGCCGAGCCGAGTGGCGAGTTGGTCGAGCTGCTCGTGACGCGCGCCGGACACCGGCCGGAGTGGCTTCTTCGCGCCCTGCGCGGCTGCGCTGATGACGGCCGCGGCCGCCTCGGCCGCCCGAACGGAGAGGTCCTCGTTGACGATCTTGTCTGCGAGGCGTTGCATCTCGCTCTCGTCACGCAACGACAGGATCGCTCGGGCGTGGCCCGCCGACAACACGCCGGCGGCGACGCGACGCTGAATGGTCTCCGGCAGCCTCAACAGACGGAGCGTGTTCGAGATCTGCGGACGCGACCGCCCGATCCGTGTGGCGAGCTGCTCCTGTGTGATGCCGAAGTCACTGAGAAGCTGCTGATAGGCGCTCGCCTCCTCGAGCGGATTGAGGTCCGCACGGTGGAGGTTTTCGAGAAGAGCGTCGCGAAGCATGTCCTCATCGGCAGTGTTCTTCACGATCGCCGGGATGCTGTCCCGTCCGGCGAGCTTAGAGGCACGGAATCGCCGCTCACCCATGATCAGCTCGTACTTACCGCTCGAATCACGCAGCGGACGAACGACGATCGGTTGCAGGACGCCGAACTCGCTGATCGAGTGCACCAGCTCGGACAACGCGGCCTCGTCAAAGGTGTGGCGGGGTTGCACAGCGTTTGGAACGACGTCAGCGAGCGGAATCTCCCTCAGGAGAGCACCCGGAATTGCCAAAAGATCAGCGTTTTCATCTTTTGGCCGCGCTGAGGCTGCTTCCACGCCCGAAATGGCCGTGCTGTCGGGGAAGAACACGTCGACTGGCCGCGAGGAATCGTCCCCGGATGACTGAGTCGGGATCAGGGCACCGATCCCACGCCCGAGACCCGTTCGCTTGCTTGCCATCACAGACCTGCGCTTTCGTGTTCATTCGACCCACCGGGGGTTGTGAGTGCTCGACGAGCGATCTCGCCGGCTGCTTCGAGGTAGGAGACCGCGCCGGAGGAGCTCGGATCATGGGTGATGACCGTCTGCCCGAAGCTCGGAGCTTCGGATATTCGAACAGCCCGGGGGATCACCGTCTCGAGAACATGATCGGCGAAGTGTTGGCGTACATCTGCGGCAACCTGCTGCGCGAGGTTGGTTCGGCCGTCGTACATCGTCAACAAGATCGTCGTCAGACGCAGCCTCGGGTTGAGGTGCTTCTGGATAAGGCTGATCGAGTTGAGCAGCTGGCTGAGGCCCTCGAGCGCGTAGTACTCGGCCTGAATCGGAATGAAGACCTCGTTCGCCGCGACAAAGGCGTTGATCGTCAACAGCCCGAGCGACGGCGGGCAGTCGATGAACACGTAGTTGTACGGCTCCGCGATCGAGTCGAGATAGTCCTGCAGCGCTGTGCGCAATCGGTGTTCACGTGCAACTTGGGAGACGAGCTCGATCTCGGCGCCCGCGAGGTGCAGCGTCGACGGTGCGCAGTAGAGAGTGTCGCCTTCGGGACTCTTTTGAACGACATCGGCGAGCGGGAAGTCGTCGATCAGCACATCGTAGATGCTGGGCGTCTCAGAGTGGTGCTCAACCCCCATCGCCGTCGAGGCATTGCCCTGCGGATCCAGGTCGATGACCAGAACCTTGAGCCCGTAATGCGCGAGAGCGGCAGCAACATTGACCGTCGTGGTCGTCTTCCCGACTCCGCCCTTCTGATTGGACACGGTGAGGACGCGGGTCTTCTCTGGTCGCGGAACGTCCTGGGATGCGACGAACGCGCGCCGACTGGTCAGGTCGGCGATCTCTCGAGCCAGGGGAGTGGAGCTATCGAATGCGGAACTAGACACGTGCCGCGCCACCGCGTCCGTGTGTTTCACGTGAAACTCTCGTTGATTCCGTCACACCACAACCGTACCCGATCAGCTTTGCGACACCCCGCGATCACGGTTCATTGGGTCCCGTTCCCCAACGGTGCATCGTTGTGAAGAACTGGTCGTCGGCGACCGGACGCGCCGTCATCGTCGTATCGATCAGGCCGACTGCGCGGTCGCCTCAGTCGACGCCGCGCCGCGGGAAGAACCAGGTACGCGGCTCGCGTTTACGCGCTCATATCGCTGACAGGAGCAGCAGGGCTCGCCCCGGACCGCACCACCGTCAGCCGAAGATAGCTGCCCCACACGATCAGGGTCTGGACTCTGTTGCCCAAGGTTGCGGGGGATGGGGGTGTTCGCACTGGCTCCTCTGTCCGTCGGTTGTCGCGACGCCGCACCCTGAAGATCCGGAACGGAGTCGCCGGGATGGGCATCGGCAACGACCTCAGCCGCGAGCCTTAACTCATCGCTCGGCTCCAGATTCAGGTCAATGCCTCGACCGCGCATCAACCCGGCCGAGGTGGCCCAGTTCGCTGCGCGTCTCGTTCACGTCCGGAGCAACTTCTCACCCACCGCGAACTGCTCGTCTCCGCCGAACACTCGCGTGTGTCAGGTCCCGCGACCAGCGACGCTGGCGGTACCGGAGTGACATGACGCACACCACGTCCACTCAGGGCACGATGTGGCACGCCTCGTCATGATCCACTTGCGGGTCACGACCGCGGGCAGTCTCCTCGCGAGCACGCATGGGATTGCGTGGAGCACGGGGCAGTCAGCCGTTCAGCGTCGACGCCACGGCGCAGCAGCGAGGACCTCCCCAAATCACGGCACAGGATCCCAACGAGCAGAACGGGCGTCGATACGAGTGCCCTTGAGCACCCAGAAATACGGTCCCACGAGACCCGGGCTCCATCACCCCGTGATATCCATGACGGACGCCACTTGTGCACTCCGGCCCGGCCCGGCCCGGCGAGCGTCCCCCGATGATCCAGTTGCACCTAGCAACCCCTGTGTAGCTGCACTCGTGGTGCACTATCGGGCCAACTGCCGGACAACTTCTTCGCAGTGATCGAGCACATGATCCGCTGAGCCAGGACGTCGGAATGCCGGAACGCCGGACGCTCGCCGGTCCATCACGTGTTCACTCGACCGATAGCCACGTCTATGGCGCCGACCCATGTAGCTTCGTCGCGCTCTCCGCTTGGCTCACCGGCGCGCAGGGGAGAGGGAGAGGGAAAGGGTCCGCCGGTCGCAACGCCCGCTACCGCCAAATCACTGCACAAAGAGCCCGCCGGCACCGGCGCGGCACCGACCGCACGGACCCCATAGCCGCCTCATTGACCGCGCCGCGCTGCTGGGCGTAACTCGTGGTTTCACGTGAAACGTCGACTCCGCCAAGAAGTCGACGCGCAGCACGTCCGCACACGGCGACCGTCAACCGGCAGCAGGCGGAGCGTCCGTCGGTCCCTGAACTTCACACCGCGGCAAGCGTGAGCATCCCTGCCGCCGACGTGGCACATACGACACAGGCACGTGGAAGCGTTGTCGCCCTGGGTTCCAGCCGAGCCTCGCCCGTTGAGATGATGCCGTCGAGGAACCCACACGTGACACGTTCACACAGTTCTGGATGTGCACGTGGGAGCTCCACCAAAGCGCGGCGTCAGACGAATCAACCGACACGGCGACGCCAAGCGCGAAGAGAGGCGACTCAATCAATGCCATATCAACGGGGAGGAGAAGCGAAACACCCCCAGACAGCCCGCGAACCAGTCTGCTCGCTCGTTGGTCAGCTAACCGCGCCATCGCGGCACCACAGAGTTCCCACCCCTGCCGCGCTCCGATCGACTCGGGCTCGCGGGGCGCCATAACGATAGCCAAGAGGAGCGGGTCGACGACGGGTCAGTAACACCGACTCTCGCGTTTCACGTGAAACGCGAACCGCCGATCTTCCTATGCGGAGCGAACGCACCCACGCACGACGCGAGTGGTCTCTTCGACGACTCCCTCGCCCAGCACCTCAACGCGCAAATCAGTGACCTTTAGCTTGCGAGCGACTTTCTCCGCGGCGACGATCTCCTTCGCCGCATTCGCACCCTTCATGAGCACGAGTTCGCCGCCATCACGGAGCAACGGAGCGGTCAATGGGAGCAACTTCGACAAGGCGCTGACGGCACGAGCCGTCACCTGATCAAGATCGTCGATACCGTCCATGTCCTCAGCACGACCGCGCAGAACAGTGACGTTGTCCAATCCAAGAAGACGTTGCTGAGAAAGCAACCAGTCAACCCGTCGCTCCATCGGCTCGATCAAGAAAAACTCGACGTCTGGCCTGGCGATAGCAAGAACCAATCCCGGAAGACCGGCACCCGTTCCCACATCACCGACACGGGCACCGGTGACCAAAAGAGGAGCCACAAGCACTGAATTAAGAATGTGCCGCGTCCACAGGCGAGGGAGCTCCAACGGACCGATGAGCCCCAGCTCCTCGCCATGCTGTGCCAACTGATGAGTGAATGTGCGTGCCGGCTCGATCTGCTCAGCAAAGAGCGATTCCGCGATTGCAGGCTCGGTTTCCAGGGAGTCGAGAGACATACATCAATCATCCCAGGTCTCAACCCGAGATCTGAACCGAACCGTCGCGCGATCCGTGGCCAGGGAGGACCTGGCAGCATCGATCGGGCCCTGTCCGACCACCAGCACGGTGCATCTCACCCATCACAACGAAGCACAGCGGCAAAAAGCAGAAAAAGCCCAGATCATCGATCTATTACCTACGTGCCCACAACCCAGGAGATGCCGTTGCGAGCCCCGTACCCCATCAGCGTCGCGAGCTCGGGCCCGCCGGTTCGATGGCGGGCGTTCCAGACGCCACTGGGCACACGGGCAGGGACGTCGCATCCGACGCCAAGCGTCGCCGGGAGAAGCATTGCGGTTGGCGCGACACAGCATCGTCCATCACCCGCGGCGCCCGGTGACGTCCCGTGGAGTGGTGGAGATTCCGATCGGGTTGTCTGCGTCGTAGAC